>NZ_CP152019.1:2195174-2927848 GCF_038622445.1 Sporosarcina sp. FSL K6-1522 | reverse complement strand
AGGGTTTCCACTCATGACAACGAAAAAGACAGCGTTCCGATTAATCACGTCTGAATTGCTATGGTTTTTGAAGGGCGATACGAATGTCAAAACGCTGATTGAAGATCGTAATCCAATTTGGGATGAGTGGGCGTTTGAACAGTGGGTGACAAGTCCTGAATACCAGGGACCAGATATGACTGATTTTGGACGGCGTGCTGCAACGGACGAAGCTTTTGCAGCTATTTACAAGGTTGAAATGGACGCATTTAAAAAACGAGTAGTAGAAGATGAAGCTTTTGCAGCAAAATATGCTGATTTAGGCCCTGTTTACGGTAAACAATGGCGCTCTTGGTCAACAGGCGAGGGCTCGATTGATCAGATTGCTAATCTCATCGACGGCATTAAACGGAATCCTGATTCTAGACGCCATATTGTAACGGCTTGGAATCCGTCTGAAGTAGAAGATATGGCATTGCCACCGTGTCACGCACTGTTCCAATTTTATGTAGCAGATGGCAAATTATCTTGTCAGCTCTACCAGCGCAGTGCCGATATATTCCTTGGGGTGCCATTTAACATTGCTTCGTATGCATTACTTGTGCATTTAATCGCCCATGAATGTGGACTCGGTGTCGGTGAATTTGTGCATACGCTAGGCGATGCGCATATTTACTCCAATCATATTGAACAAGTCAATGAGCAGCTGACACGTGAACCTAAAAAGCTACCATCATTGAAATTGAATATTGAAGGGAAATCCATTTTTGATTTAGAAATGGCGGATATTGAGGTCGAAAATTACGACCCTCATCCAAGAATTTCAGCGCCAATTGCAGTATAAATGAATACTTGTACGACCTGCTCTAGCAGGTTTAACTTGATTTAGCTTTAAGTTAAGCCTCCGGCGGATGTCGCGGATTTTGAAAGGAAGATTTTAATGATTTCATTACTTGTAGCACATGATCCGAATCGGGTCATTGGTGTAAATAACGAATTACCTTGGCATATACCAGAAGACCTTGCTTATTTTAAAAAAATCTCGATGGGTAAGGCGATGGTGATGGGGCGCAAAACTTATGACTCCATCGGCCGACCGTTACCTGGCAGGCTCAGTATCATTGTAACGCGCAATGAGGCTTATACAGCCGAAGGGGCTGTCGTTGTACACAATTTAGAAGAGGCGATAGCGAAGGCAAAAGATTATGCAGATGAGGTCATGATTATTGGTGGCGCAGAAATCTTCCGTTTGGCAATTGATATCGCAGATCGCTTGTATATTACAGCAATTGATCGAGCATTTGACGGCGATACATTTTTCCCGACATATCAAGATGAATGGCAATGTGTATCGACTTCTGAACAACATGTTACCGAAGAGGGTGTTCCTTATTCATTCCTTATTTATGAAAGGAACGCTGCAAACTAATATGTATAATACGATTCGGACATTTTCCTATCTATTTGGGTATTTACCATTTACGTTACGAAAACTTAGTCAAGTAAAAAAGTTGAATCCCGAGCTGACGCCTGATGAGCGAGATGCCATCGTTGATGAAGTACCTAAAAAGTGGGCGGCGGGTATTATGAAGCGAACAAAAAGTACAATTACAATGACAGGGGCCGAACATTTACCAAAAGGCCCTGTCTTACTTATTTGCAACCATGAAGGCAATTTTGATATTCCCGTGCTCATTTCTACACTACCGAAACCGTTTGGCTTCATTTCTAAGATTGAAGTAAAGAAACTGCCAATTATTAATGAGTGGATGGAGCATATGAATTGTGTGTTTATCGATAGAATGGATCGAAGAGGTGCAATGAAGGTCTTATCTGACTCTGCCGATAAATTACAACAAGGGCATTCGATTATTATTTTCCCGGAAGGTACACGCAGTAAAGGAGCGGGAATGCAACCATTTAAACCTGGTTTTGCAAAAATCGCACAGGATGCAGGTGTGCCGATTGTCCCTATTGCTATTCATGGGACGTCCGCAATTATGGAAAAGAACAATAACAAGATTCGTCCTGCACATGTGCAAGTGGTTATCTTACCACCCATTGGTGCGGAGACGGTAAAGGACTTGAAAAGGCCGCAACTAGTAGATCTTGCGGAAGAACAGATTCGGCAAGCATTGCTTTCACTCTAAGCAATATAAACATGTTCTTACATACAGGCATTTGGTTTGTTAAACGATGCAACTTTATTGGCATAAGATGTGACTGTCTGCACATAAGGAATAAGGAACGACAATTCTCTTTGGCGATTTTTTGTAAATCGAATGCAGCAATCAATGCTAGAGACCTCCTGAATTTAAATAGGAGTGTCCACTACGAGAGAGGAGCACAAATGATGAAAAAGATTCATATAGTTACAGATTCAACAGTTGATTTGCAGAAGGAAGAGTGTGAAAAATATGGTCTTCATGTCGTTCCATTAACTATCCAAATAGATGGAGAAACGTATATTGATGGCGTGGATATACAACCTAACACATTTATAGAGAAAATGAGACATTCAGCCCAACTACCTAAAAGTTCGCAACCAGCAGCCGGCGTTTTTAAAGAGTTATACGACAAACTTGGTGCAGATGGCAGCGAAATTATTTCGATACATATGACAGGCGGCATGAGCGGAACAGTAAAGTCTGCCCAAACAGCAGCAGATATGACAGATTCAAAGGTAACAGTAATCGATTCGATGTATATTTCGCAGGCATTGACGTTCCAAGTTGTAGAAGCTTTAGAAATGGCTAGGCAAGGAAAGACCGTTGAAGAAATTGTTGAACGCTTACAAGTTGTACGTAAAAAAACGTCATTGTTCGTCGTCGTAGACGTGCTAGACAACTTAGTAAAAGGCGGACGAATCGGCAAAGGGAAAGCAATGCTAGGTTCCTTGTTGAACATTAAACCGATTGCGACGTTACAGGATGGCGTGTATACACCAATCGGTAAAGCAAGAAGCCATAAACAAGTTGTATCGCAACTATTCAAGGCGTTCAAGGAAGAAACTGCTGGGAAAATTGTTCGTGGCGTAGGAATTTCCCATGCTAATGGGCTCGCAATGGGAGAGCCTTTGAAGAAGCTGATTGAAGAGACAGGTATTCAAAATGTCAACTTGACATTTACTACGCCGATTATTAGTACGCACACAGGTGAAGGGGCAATTGGCTTCATGTACTATACAGACTGATACCCGACATGTATTTTGTGGCAGACGTATTTGACTAGAGAAAAGGGGAACTATTCGTATGAGAAGATTTTTCATGTTGATGATCACCTTCTCACTGTTCGTAACGGGCTGTAGTGCGCCGTTCACGAAAACGACAGATTCGTTGGCAAAACGTGAAGACATCGCGTTTTCGGAATGGGATGTTCCAGGCTACTTTATTCCCAAAAGGCTCCAAGTAGTTGGTCTTGGTGATTCACTGACGCAAGGGGTTGGAGATGAGCAGAAAAAAGGCGGTTATTTTGGTCGAGTTTCTGAAGAAATGATTGAATGGAAGGGCGTCGTTGACGTTGATGCGAGGAATTTGGCGAAGCGTGGGCGAAGAAGTGACCAGCTACTCGATCAGCTTGAAGATTCCTCCATTCAGGCAGCAGTTAAAAAGGCAGATGTCATCTTGCTGACAATCGGTGGTAATGATGTCATGAAGGTCGTGAAGAAAGACATTTTTAATATGAAAAAAGAGGCTTTTTACATTGAACTTGGGAAATTTGAAAATCGGCTCGATGAGGTGTTCAGTACAATTCGAGCGCTAAATGGTGATGCGATTATTGTCGTAGCAGGCTTGTATAATCCATTTTCGATTGTGTCTGATGAAGTCAATGAATTTGAAGACATTATTACTGATTGGAATGAGGCCATCGAAGTTCGTTCGGTGCTAGATGGCAAGTCATGCTTCGTTCCTGTAGCCGATTTGTTCGATTCGAATGCGAATATGGTGTACCACACCGATTTCTTTCATCCGAACGCGAAAGGTTATGAATCAATGGCGGATCGTTTCCTTGAAAAAATTGGGGAATGTAATTTGCTACAACTATCGGACGGGAAATTGGATATGTAGGAGATGAAGACGCATGAATCGATGGAAATTAAGCTTTTTCGCCCTTGCGGGACTAATTGTAGCTGCAGTTGCATACCTCATTTTTTTAATCGGCTCCCCTGCTTCGTCAGAGCCTTTGCCTGATGCAAAAGTGTTGGATGGCTCTGACTATGTCTTGGAGGTTGAGGCGACGAAGGAAGATTTTGAAGGCATTGCAAATACGTATATAAAAAAAGCGATGAAAGGCGAGCCCCTGCCTGTAAAAATGGAAGTTGGCAAAGATGTCACGCTTTTTTCCGAAATGACGGTATTTTCTTATACACTTCCTGTCATTATGCACTTTGATCCCATTGTACGAGAAGATGGAAACTTAATCTTAAAACAATCGTCTATGGAAGTAGGACAATTGAATATTCCACCCTCTACCGTTTTGAAAATCTTGAGAGATTCTGTAAAGCTCCCACCTTGGATGATTGTCCGTCCAAAGGAGGAAGAGTTGTTCATCGACCTTTCGAAAATCGCTATTTCAGATGATTTACAAGTACGAGCGAAGACCTTCAATTTGGAGGAGAATGAAATTATTTTGGAAATCATTATTCCGAAAGAGTAAAGGAGACAGGACGATGGCGAAATCTTTAGCGACTTTTGCAGGTGGTTGTTTTTGGTGCATGGTAAAACCGTTTGATCGTTATGAGGGCGTTCTTTCTGTGCTTTCCGGTTATACGGGTGGTGATGTTGAACATCCGTCCTATGAGCTTGTTTGTACAAACACGACGGGACATCGAGAAGCCGTGGAAATTACTTTTGACGATGAAGTGATTTCCTATCGTCAATTGCTAGACATTTTTTGGCGTCAGATTGATCCAACGGATACAGGTGGACAGTTTTTTGACCGTGGCGAATCTTATCAGACCGCAATTTACTACCATAATGTTGAGCAACAGCAAATGGCCGAGCAATCTAAGTCAGAGCTAGAAGCTTCAGATAAATTCAATAAGCCCATTGCGACAGACATTCTGCCAAGTAAGCCATTTTTCGCAGCAGAAGAAGGGCATCAAAACTACTATATGAAAAATCCTACACATTACAATCGTTATGCAGTTGGTTCAGGTCGTGAACAGTTTAAATCTGATAATTGGGGTGACGAAGCATGAAAGAGGATTTGAAAAAGACGTTGACGGATATGCAATATTACGTCACACAGGAAAACGGTACAGAGCCCCCTTTCCAAAATGTGTACGACAATCATTTTGAAAAAGGTATTTATGTAGATATTGTCTCTGGAAAACCTTTATTTAGCTCGGCGGATAAATTCAATGCGGGCTGTGGGTGGCCAAGTTTCACCCAACCACTCGATACAGAAGAAGTGACAGAGCACTTTGATACGAGTCATGGTATGCGAAGAACGGAAGTACGTAGTAAAGCAGCAGACTCACATCTTGGACATGTATTTCCAGATGGACCTGGTGAAAATGGACTGCGCTACTGCATCAATTCTGCCGCCCTTCGTTTCATTCCCGCTGATCGTCTTGAAGAAGAAGGATACGGCCAGTTCAGTAGCAAATTGTAAGGATGGGAGATAAGTACATGGATAGATCCTTTTACCGTTTTGTCTTGTCATTTCGAGGCGGAATAAAAGATGATTTGCTATCGACTTTTGCGGAAAGTATGTTCAATGATTCCAGTTTTCCGAAAGAGGAGAAAGACTTTGATCCGCTATCACGATATATAGAGGAAAAAGCAGAACCAGAAATGCCATCTGTCATTTTTGATGAGTTGTACAAGCTGTATGAGGAGCGTTTCCGTTAACGAGAGATCCGCGTCTTCATTGCATAATGGTTTGTTTGAATGTATGATGGAAAAAGATTATTTGAAAGCGAGGCTATCCGATATGAGTATACATATCAATGCAAAAAAAGGTGACATAGCCGATACGATTTTGCTACCGGGAGATCCTCTCCGTGCAAAATATATTGCCGAAACATTTTTAGAAGATGTCACACAGTACAACGAAGTTCGTAACATGTTTGGCTATACAGGTACTTACAAAGGCAAGCGTATTTCCGTACAAGGCACAGGTATGGGTGTCCCATCCATCTCGATTTATGTGACAGAATTGATGCAGGAATACGATGTGCAAAAACTGATTCGTGTTGGGACTTGCGGTGCCATTCAGAATGACGTTCACGTACGTGATGTCATTATTGCACAAAGTGCTTCTACCAATTCAAAAATGAATGAGCTTATTTTTGACGGTGTTAGCTATGCGCCAACTGCTAATTTTGACCTACTATTGAAAGCCTACAATGCTGGAGTGAAAAAAGGCCTCAATTTAAAAGTTGGGAATGTCTTTACTGAAGATGTCTTCTATAACGAACATGCACAGCATGAAAAATGGGCACAATATGGTGTGCTGGCAGTTGAAATGGAAGCAGCCGCACTGTACACGCTTGCAGCGAAATTTGGTCGTCAAGCACTAGCGATTCTCACTGTTAGCGATCATATCCTAACAGGGGAAGCAACATCATCAGAAGAGCGCCAAACAACATTTAACGAAATGATTGAAGTAGCGCTTGAAGCAGCAATTCAAGAATAATCGTAATAGACGATGGACCGCCCGCAATATATAGCGGTCCTTTTCTGAACGAACTCTTATCTTTATTCAGCGGAAGACTCCCACCTTTATAGGTGTTAGGATGAATACGATTTTTTTACTGTTCAGCGGGTATTCAAATGCCCGCTGAACAAAGATAAAGCCTCCGGCGAATATAGGAGAGTGGAAAGTGGGAAATAAGATGGAAGAAAAAGAAAACACCGACCTTGAGCAAGGGAACGGATCGGGACATCAACCACCGGCAAAACGGTCGATTAATTTAAAACCGTTCTCCTTCGTTATGCTTGTATTTGGTCTCGTCTTAGTTACAGCTGCCATAACGTTCTTTGTGTTAACAACGGGCGAAGATAAAGTGGTGGAAGTAGTCAATCCACAAAAAACAGCAATAGACCGTAAGGAATTTAAAAAGCTGTACGATGCGTATGATGAAATGAAAGCAAATTACTATGAAGATATTGATGAAACAGCAATCATTGATGGTGCGATTAATGGCATGATCGATGCACTTGGTGATCCCTATACAGATTATTTGAATCAAAGTGAGGCGCGTCAATTGAACGACAGCATTGCTTCGAGTTTTGAAGGGATTGGTGCCGAAATTCAAGAACAGAATGGCTTCATTAAAGTCGTTTCTCCTATTAAGAACTCTCCAGCGGAGAAAGCGGGCATCTTAGCGAATGATTTAATCGTTGCGGTAGATGGTGAAAGTATCCAAGGTCTTTCTTCATCAGAAGCAGTGTTACTTATTCGCGGGGAAAAGGGCACAACGGTTACGTTATCCATTAAACGTGGGGAAGCAACTGAACCTGTTGATATGAAAATTGTGCGGGATGTTATTCCTGTCGAGACTGTTTATACAGAGATGCTAGAAGGTGACATTGCCCATATCCATATTACAAGTTTTTCAGATGGGACGTATGATGAGCTACTACTTGCTTTAGATGAGATGGAAGCCCAAGGTATGAAAGGCTTAATCGTCGATGTGCGACAAAACCCTGGTGGGAGATTGGACAAGGCAATGCAAATTTCAGATCTTTTCGTAGAGAATGGGAAAAATCTATTCCAATATGAAGTAAAAGGTCAAAAACCTGAAGTATATACAGCTGAAGGCAATCGAAAAGTCACTGTTCCTGTAGCGCTTGTCATTGATGATGGCAGTGCGTCAGCATCTGAAATACTGGCAGGAGCATTAAAAGAGTCTGCGGGTATTCCGCTTGTTGGTGTAAAGACATTTGGTAAAGGAACTGTCCAAACACCGATGGATCTTCCGGACGGCTCTAATTTGAAGCTAACTACTGCGAAGTGGCTTACGCCGAACGGCAATTGGATTCATAAGAAAGGGATTGAACCTGATATCCCTGTACCGTATCCATCGTATGCGATGCTACCATTCCTCGACCCAGCTACGGAGATGAAGGAAGGTATGCTCACACCTGCTATTAAATCTGCAGAAGAAATGCTTGAAGCGGTTGGCTACAATCCTGGTGAAATCGATGGTGCGTTCGATAAGCAAACAGCACAAGCTGTTAAAAAGCTACAACAAGATTTAGCACTCGAGCCGACGGGTATTCTTATTGGAGATACAACGTTAGGTTTGATGAACAAATTACGGACGAAAATCCAAGATGAAGATCCACAACTACTAAAAGCAAAAGAAGTCTTGCTTGAAAAAATAGCAAACTAACAGAAAAGCGTCCAGTCCTATAATCCGGATGGGCGCTTTTTCATTGTTAAGAATCGGAGGGCTTACACATGATAGATGTTTATTTATTCAGCGGGTTTCTTGGCAGTGGGAAAACCTCGTTGTTACTACACACAATTGAACAATTAAAAGAGCAAGGGAAAAAACCAGCTGTCTTGATGAATGAATTTGGGGCACTACCATTTGACTCAAATGCCGTCGAAGGAGAAGGAGACATACCACTCAAAGAGCTTCTAGAAGGCTGTATTTGTTGTACGGGGGCTGAGAAGACAGAGGCACAGCTTCAAGGACTGCTGGAAGAGAATGATGAGATAGATGTCATTTTAATTGAAACAACGGGCGCAGCGCATCCTGTGGAAGCGCTTGACGCTGTCTATTCGCCGTTATTCGCCGACCGACTGAAGATTAAAGGAATCGTTACAGTGGCCGATTCTAGACGATGGCTTGAACGTGACAAGCTGTCACCGCAAATTCGTGCATTATTTATGGAACAAATTCGCCATGCTCATGTTTTATTGGCAAATAAAGCGGATTTATTGACAGAGGAAGAGCTAGCAACCGTAACGATGGAGCTTTCTCACTTCAATAGCACAGCGCCTATTATTCAAACAACTGGTGCAAAGGTCGCGTTTTCGTTCATCGAAAAAGTGTTGAGTGCACCGAAAAAAGAGGAGCAACAACCGATTATTTCCGGAAAAGGGCTACCGCTTTCTTCAAAGCTTATAACATTCACCAAAAGTGTAGATCAGGAAACGTTTGAAGAATGGGTGAAAACATTACCAGACACCGTTTATAGAATGAAAGGTTATGTCCCAATCACAGGTTCGAAGAATCCTTTTTTATTTCAATATGCATATGGCATGGTCAATTGGCTACCTGAATATGTCAAAATGGAGCCCCGCTTGGTCATCATTGGGGAGGGACTTGAATCCATTAATTATGATAGCGTCAACCCCTTTTTGGATGAAATATAAAGAGAGTTGACCAAATATACCCATTCTATAAGTAGATGATGTCTATTAAACAGGCATTTATCATAGAACTGGATACACTGGAAGGAATCACCGTTATTCTGAATCTCCCACACGTTATGATAGATTGCGAAGGGAGGAGTAATGAGATGAAAAAATCGATTGCAGTACTCATGCTCGGTTCGGCGCTCTTACTGCCGAACAACAATAGTGTAGAAGCTTCATATTCAACGAATAATGTGCAGGTGCAACAAGCACAAGCCGTTAAGTGTTATGTTTGGGGAGGTCAGCACTCCAACAAGACGCACCACTACCATAGCTACTGGAAAAAGTATTATGGACAGCATACAGAGGCTCCAACACCGGCACCAGACCAGCCTGTGGAAAAGCCTTCTACGCCAGCACCGGAAACGGATAAACCCGTAGAAAAACCTTCTACGCCAACACCGGCACCGAAGCCAACACCGGAAACACCGGTAGAAAAGCCTGTTGAAACACCGCAAGATGCTTCTATTTCAGCAATTGAAAAAGCGGTTCTTGACTTAACGAATGCTGAAAGACAAAAAGCAGGTCTTAAACCACTGCAAACGGATGCTAATTTGATGAAGTCTGCACGTCAAAAATCAGCAGATATGGCTTCAAAAAATTACTTTTCACATACGAGTCCGACATACGGCTCACCATTCGATCAAATGAAAGCAAATGGCGTGACTTACAAAGCAGCGGCTGAAAATATTGCAATGGGTCAACGTACAGCCGAAGAAGTTGTAAAAGGCTGGATGGCATCACCAGGGCATAGAGAAAATATTTTAACACCTGGCTATACGCATATCGGTATTGGCTATGACCAAAACGGTAACTATTGGACACAGCAGTTTATTCAAAAGTAAGAAATAGTGAAGGGCTGTCTTTTCCGCTGGCAATAATCCAGTGGAGGGGCAGCTTTTTTTGTATGTCGCAAATGGCTACGAATGGGTTTGATGAAAAGGAATATGATGTGCGTACATTTATTTGCAACGGTTATCAACGATGAGAAAACGTTTAAAACGTTCCCGTACAACGCATACTCTTCACGAGAGGTGAATGGTATGGATGATGTGAAGTCGGTTGACGGCCTAATTTTATACATAAAAAAAACATTTCATAATTCAGTAGATCTGGTTGTTGAAGAAATAGAGTGGCAAGACAATCCGGCAGTTATCTGTTACTTTTCTGTGATGAACGAGGCGGCGTTAGTTAACAAAGAGCTTGAACTCATTCGCAATCGAGCAAGTGAAGGTCTAGTAAAATGGGGAGATACAGCCGCATCGACTGTTCATGCCTTTTCTGTTCCGACATTGATTGACAGCGTTGTGACAGGTTCTGTGGCTGTTGTGTTTCCTTATACAAATTTATTATTAAAAATAACAATTCCAAAAATACCTGTGCGCAGTATCACTGAACCGGACAATGAGCATGTTATCCGCGGCCAACATGAGGGCTTTGTTGAAGCACTGGATATGAACATAGGTCTTGTGCGAAAGCATCTGGCTATTCCGGACCTTGTTGTCAAATCCATTCATCTTGGAAGCGATACAAATACACGTGTGAGTTACGTCTATATTGAGTCAATCGCGGACGAAGAAGTTGTTAATGAAATGAAAAAGAGATTGGAAAATATCGGTTTAGATAAAGTGTGGGGGACAGGGCCAATTGAAGATTATTTAGAGGACTCGGTTTGGTCGCCATTTCCACAATTTTTGAATACGGAACGTCCTGATCGTGTCGTCGCAAATTTACTAGAAGGTAAAATTGCGGTTTTTTCTAACAGTTCTCCAACAGCACTCATTGCACCGGTCAACTTTTTTTCTTTTTATGAATCACCGGATGATTATAATGGACGTGTTCTCGTCGGTTCATTTTATCGACTTCTCCGTCTCATTAGTTTTATTGCGGCTATTTTTTTGCCTGCATTTTATATTGCTGTTGTTAGTTTCCATTCGGAAATCATACCGGTTGAACTAGGGAAGCAGGTCATGATGGCAGTGAATGATATACCGTATCGCCCGATATTTGAAGCACTTATTTTGGAATTATTTATCGAATTGATACGGGAATCTGCTATTCGGCTTCCGACGCCCATTGGGCAAACCATAGGGATTGTTGGGGGTCTCGTTATCGGAAATGCCATTGTCGATGCAGGTCTTGTATCCAATTTTATGGTCATTGTCGTAGCGATGACAGCCATTTCAAGTTTTGTCGTTCCTTCTTGGGAGATGAATATGAGTATTCGCCTCATTCGTTTTCCGTTTATGATTGCGGCTGCATTATTCGGTTTTTTTGGTATGGCGATTGGAACACTCATTCTTTTTATCCATCTTTTGAATCTGTCATCATTGAAACAGCCCTATTTTACGCCGATTGTTCCTTTTGACCCATCAAGATTCAAAGATGTGTTCTTTAGGATCCCGTTTGTCCGTATGAGCAAGCAACAAAAAACGTTTACCCATGGTGCAGATAAAGAAGGTGGGGAACGTTGACATTTAAATTATCAAGAAATCAATTTTTTTTATTTTTATTCATTGCGCAAACGGGTACGGTTTCTCTTTCTTTCCAAACCCCATTTATCAATGCAACAGGGCATGATGCTTGGCTTGTGTTTGTCGGAGTAGGCATCTTCCATTATGTGCTGTTGCTTGCCTATGAAAAAAATTATGAATACTTTAAACCCGGCCCAATAGTGTCTTGGCTTTATATAGGTTATTGGATTCTGATTTTGGTTTCTTTCATTTCTTATATTGACTATACACTTGCGGTTTGGGCATTTCCTGATACACCTCAGATTATTGTCATTTCAATCATGGTAGGAGTATCTCTTTACGCAAACTTGAGCCGTGCTGAAACCGTCATCAATTTAAGTGTGATCCTTGTCCCACTAATCCTGTTATTTTACGTTATTTTGCTACTCGCATGGCCGAACTATGTATGGACAAATTTGTTCCCCATAGGCACTTTAGATCGTTCAGAGTTGATGAAGGGCTTACTCACTTCACAGTTTACGTTTATCGGCATTGAGCTATTCTTGTTTTTCAGGATGTATGTTGACCAACAACAAAAAATAAAAGGACTCCCACTCTTTATCTACCAGTCGATCTGGATGTTCTTTTTTTTCAGTTCGGTTCTGTTTACGCTCGCCTATTATCCTTTAGTTGAACTAGAAAGGATTCCAGAACCGATTATGTATATTTTGAAAACGCAATCGGTATCATTTGTGGAGAGACTTGATTTATTTTTTATTTATTTTTGGATGATGTGGAGTATTATCACGATTGCTCTTTTCGCCTTTTCAGCGATTTATGTCCATCAGCTTCATGCAAAAGGTCACCGAAAAAGAAATACAATTATTCTGCATATCTTACTGATGGTATTCCCACTTTTGCTGCTGTCAAAAGAGCGTGTAGATATGATTCAAGGTTCACTTATCTATTTCCATCTGTTCTTCATACTGGTTGTGCCAACTGTCGTCATTTTGCTGAATAGGAGGAAAAAGAAATGAGGGCAAAGAGTTTTATCCTACTCATCTGTGTCTTGCTGTTAAGTGGCTGCTGGGATGAAAAGCAATATAGGGAAGTAACCAATGTTTCGCTTGCGGGGATAGAAGGCACACCAGGAAATTACGAGGCACAATTTGCTTTTCCAGTTTTTGAAGATGGTTCTATCAGTTATTCGACTGTAACAGGCAAAGGGATTAGTACACGAGGGGCAAAAAATAGTACAAATACCTCTCAAGGGCTGGATGTGGCCGAACTTCAAGTACTACTAATCGCAGATGATGCCGCTAAAAATGACATCTATCCCTATCTCGATGTGCTATACCGTGACCCTCGCAATCGACTTAGCGCGCATATGGCAATTGTCGAAGGAGAACTGGCTCCCTATTTCGAACCAATTGCAGGCCAAGGGGAAGATATTTCAACTTTTTATACACAACTAATCGATACAGCTGGCATATATACATTAGTTCCCGAAGTCAATCTTCAACAAGTGTGTACGATTCTTTTTGCCGAAGATATAGACCTCGCTCTTCCTTATATTAAAATGGGAAAAGAAAGTGGTATACCAGAAATCGCAGGTAGCGCATTATTTAATGCTAAAAGGGAGTTTACAGGGGAAGTTTTGGATCGAAAGGAATCGGCACTATTAATGCTACTCCAAAAGAAAAAGGGCAAGTATGCACGCCTTGATTTCTTATGGAAAGAAGGCGCAAAAGAAAGCCCCTTGTCAATCAATATCATGACGATAAAAAAAGACTGGAAAATTTCAGACAATCAAATAGATGCATCCTATCAATTGAAGGTTTCCGTAGAGGAATTTCCACACGACAGCTTGAACAAAAAGAAAACCAAAAAGGAAGTTGAAGATTTTCTATCCAAGGAACTAACAAAAAATTTTACAGAAGTGGTTAAAAAACTACAAGAAGCTAAAAGTGATGCAGTGGGGTTCGGACAACCAGTACGCGCATTTCACCCCAAGCTATGGGAACAAGGCGATTGGGGAGATACATTTTCGCAACTGCCGATTAAGGTAAAAGTGAAGGTGAAGATGATGCGGAGCGGAATACTAAATTGACAACGTGAAAACCCCCGCGATGTTAAAAGTCTTCATCACCGGGGGGATGGTTAACTAAATTTTTTCTTTTGGATATAGATTAGTCGTACGGTTAGAGTAATTGCTCCGACTGTCAGACCGGCAATCAGACCAATCCAGTAACCGTACGGTCCTAAATCAGTATAAGTTGCCATCAAATAACCAATCGGCAAACCGAGCACCCAATACGATACAATCGCCATGACAAACGTCATATTGACATCCTTATATCCCCTTAACGCCCCTTGAACAGGCGCTTGAATCGCATCCGATAACTGGAACAACGCAGCAAAAACAAAGAACTGAATGGCCAATCCAATAATCTGTATATCAGTTGTATAGAGTGAAGCAATTGGTTCTCTAAACAACAGTAATATAGTAATCGATAGGAAGCTGAACAATACGGCAAGCCCGACCCCAAGATAACTATAATGTTTGGCATCACGCATCTGACCAGCCCCGACGGCTTGGCCAACAAGAATCGTTGCGCCCATTGAAATGCTCAGCGGAATCATGTACAGCAACGATGTAAAGTTTAGCGCAATTTGGTGAGCTGAAATGACTGCTGTCGAATAGTTACTCATAAACAACGTGACAGCCGAAAAAATGCTCGTTTCGACAAAAATTGAAATACCTATAGGTACACCAATAAACAAAATCTCTTTCCATCTTCTGAAGGAGATTTTTCCCCATTTTTGAAAGATATTGAAGGTATCAAAAGGTTTACGTTTCCACGCTACGAAACAAGCGATGAAAAAGACAATCCAATATGTAAAGCCCGATGCATACCCCGCTCCAGCCCCACCAAGCTCTGGAAAACCGAAACGTCCATAAATAAGTAGATAATTGAGGACGATATTAATGGGGGCAGATAAAAGAATAATGAACATTGACACCCGTGTCGAACCGAGCCCATCAAAAAACGACCGCATGACAGTGTAGGCGAACAATGGCAATAGACCGAGGCTCATCCCAGTCAAATACTCAGCCGCGACCACACGCACTTCCTTCTCAAGCGGCATCACTTCTAATATTGGCCTGACGGCGAATAGAATGATGGCAAAGACGACAGCAGCGAGTGCAACCGAAACGTAAAGGCCTTGCTGTACGGAAGGGCGTACTTCGTCACGTTGGCGTGCGCCTATATGCTGCGCAATGATTGGCGTAAGCCCCATCAGAATGCCCGATAGGCCTGTATAGACAGGGACCCAAAAGGAAGAACCGATCGTGACACCTGCGAGATGGTATGTATCGTAGCGCCCAGTCATAAGAATATCAAAGAATGTCATCATATAAAGTGCGACTTGGGTAATGAGGATTGGCATCACAATGGTAGCCAATCTGAAGGGCTTTTTTCTTAGTGAAAGTGTGTTTTCCAAATAAATCATCCTTTATTCTACAATTAAATACTATTGTACCACGGTTCATTTGCTATAATGACTATGAAGTACGGACAACATGCGTAATTATTTTTAAGAATAGTAGAGGTGATGGCCATGAAACGGCCGATTATTGTATTAACGGGAGGCGGAACGGCAGGACACGTATCTGTGAACGAAGCACTTATCCCGGTATTTAGTGAAAAAGGATATGAGATCCATTACATAGGCTCACATGATGGCATTGAAAAAGAATTGATAGAGGATGGTCATCCTGAGGTCGTCTATCATGCAATCCAAAGTGGCAAATTGCGTCGTTATTTTTCTATGAAGAATTTTACTGATCCATTTAAAGTGGGAGCTGGTGTTCTCCAAGCCTATACAATCATTCGAAAGCTTAAACCTGAAATCATTTTTTCAAAGGGTGGATTCGTTTCGGTCCCTGTCGTCTTAGCGGCGAAAATGGCGAAAATCCCTGTTGTTGTCCATGAATCGGACGTCACACCAGGGCTTGCCAATAAACTGGCCTTGCCATTTTCCAAGCATATATTCACCGTGTTTGAAAAAACGTTGAACTATGTGCCAGAAGGAAAGGCTACTTGTTCAGGTGCAATTATTCGACCTGAGCTCTTTAATGGCATTCGAGAAGAAGGGTTACGTATTGCCGGTTTGTCAGGCAATAAACCTGTTCTGCTAGTGATGGGGGGGAGTCAAGGCTCTGCCGTACTTAACGAAGCCATTCGCGCTGATTTATCGACGATTTTACAAGCTTACGACCTGATTCACCTTTGTGGAAAAGGAAATATCGATGAAATGCTGGAAAGTACACTTGGCTATACCCAATTTGAATATGTGACGGAAGGCTTACCACATCTTCTCGCGGCGGCAGATTTTGCTGTGTCGAGAGCGGGGTCAAATGCGATTTTTGAATTGTTGGCGGTGCATAAGCCCATGCTACTCATCCCGTTGTCAGCTGCTAAAAGTAGGGGAGATCAGATTTTGAATGCATCCCATTTTCAATCGCTTGGGTTGGCACATGTATTACAGGAAGAAGACATCAATCGACAACCTATATCTGAAGCATTTGCTGCATTGATGCAAGATCAGGCTCAATTATTAGCGAATATGAAAAAAACACCACGCTCAAAAACACCTGAAGAGATGGTGAAAATGATTATGTCATACCGAAATTCGCTGGAATAGACAAGGCACTATTTAAAAAATTATGATTGTATGGGTTGCAATCAATAAAAATCAGTTGTAATGTAGTTCAGGGCACAAAATATTATGCATGCAAGCAAAACTTTCAACTGACTGGAATTTGTACGTATTTTTAGTAACATGAAAATTGAACACATAGTATTAAAACCTTTAAGTTAAAGAGTTTGCATGGTAATATTAATAAGGATAAAAATTATAACACAAAATGCCGAATGGCAAATGTGGAGGTTATTTTACATGTCGAACAATGTTGGCTCTCATCGTTCCCCGTATGCAGCTTTTTCGGGTCCAAACCTTGGGTATGTGATGGAAATGTATGAACTGTTCAAAACGTCACCTGAATCGGTCGACGCCGAGCTCGCTGAACTATTCAGCCGTTATGGTGCTCCGGAAGTAGCAGTAGAAAAACAAGCACAAACAAGCGAAACAGTTGCACCAGCTGATTTTGGTAAAGTATTAGCTGCTTATCAGCTCCAGGCTGCTATCCGTACATACGGACATCTTGCAGCTGATATTTATCCGCTTAACGATCGTCCAAAAGATGCAACACGTCTGGAACCTTCCTACTATGGATTGACGGAAAGCGATTTGGTAGCAATGCCTGCGTCCCTTTTCTTCAAAAATGTTCCGGCTAGCGTAGAGCATGGACTCGATGCAGTCAACTATTTGAAAACGTTGTATACAGGGAAAATTGCGTATGAGTTTGACCACGTAATTGATGAAGCAGAACGAAACTGGATTCAATCGAAAATCGAGAATGGCGAAGTATCTGTTAAACTTTCAGCAGATGATAAAAAAGCACTGCTTGAAAGACTGACAAAAATTGAAGGGTTCGAGAAGTTTATCCATCGTACATTCGTCGGAGCGAAGCGTTTTTCTATCGAAGGTTTAGACACGCTTGTTGTCTTCCTAGATGAACTCGTTCGCCGTTCAGAAGAAGAAAACATGAAAAAAGTATTGATTGGGATGGCTCACCGTGGTCGTCTAAACGTCCTCACACATATTTTGAATAAACCTTATGAAATGATGTTTGCGCAGTTTGCAGGCGTTCCAGAAGATCCCTTCCTGCCAACAGACGGTTCACTTGAAACGACACGCGGTTGGTTTGGCGATGTAAAGTATCATATGGGCGCATTGTATAAAGGTGAAACAGGTATGCAACGTTTCCTTGCATATAACCCGTCTCACTTAGAAGTTGTTAATCCAGTTATTACAGGGCAAACAAGAGCTGCACAAGAAGTCACGGATAAACCTGGTGTTCCTGAACAAGATACAAATGCTGCCTATGCAGTTCTTATTCACGGAGATGCCGCATTCCCAGGACAAGGAATTGTTCCTGAATCATTTAACTACAGCCGTGTACGTGGATTTAAGACAGGTGGTTCTATCCATGTCATCGCTAACAATATGATTGGCTTTACGACAGAATATTACGATTCAAGGTCGACGCACTACTCTTCTGACCCCGCAAAGGGCTACGAAGTACCTGTACTCCATGTCAATGCAGATAGCCCTGAGTCTGTCATTGCGGCTGCTTCATTCGCGTATGAGTATCGTCAAAAGTTTGGCAAGGACATTTTGATTGACCTACTTGGCTATCGCCGTTATGGTCATAATGAAATGGATGAACCGCTTGTAACGAACCCACTTATGTATCATACAATCCACGAACATCCAACTGTGCGTGAATTATATGGAGCGGAGCTCGCAACTGCAAATGTATTATCAGAAGAAGATGTCACGACACTGGATACAACTGTATTTGCAACGATGCAAGCTGCTTATGACAAGGTGAAAGAGCAATCTGCACAAGCAGAGGCAGTTTCCAACGCAACACCTGCTGAAGTACTTGCCGGTTATCCAAGAGATCTTGAAACAGGTTCGGAAGAAGCAAACCTTCGCCAAATCAATGAAGAATTACTTGCATATCCAGAAAGCTTTAATGTTTTCGGCAAGCTGTCACGCATCTTGAAGCGCCGTGAAGATCCATTCAACGGCAAAGGGAAAATCGATTGGGCACATGCGGAAACGCTAGCCTTCGGTACAATCCTTCAAGATGGAAATCCAATCCGTTTAACGGGACAGGACGTACAGCGTGGAACTTTTGCACATCGTCACCTTGTCCTACATGACGAGAAGACAGGCGAAGAACTCGTACCGTTACACCATATTAGTGGCTCAAAAGCATCTTTCGTTGCCTATAACAGCCCACTAACAGAAGCAGGTATTGTTGGTTATGAATTCGGTTATAACCTAGAAGACCCAAAAGCATTGTCGATTTGGGAAGCACAATACGGAGATTTCTCAAACATGGCGCAAGTAATGTTTGACCAGTTTGTCTCTGCAAGCTACTCAAAATGGGGGCAACAGTCTGGACTTGTGATGCTATTACCACACGCATATGAAGGACAAGGACCTGAGCACTCGAGTGCAAGAATTGAACGTTACCTACAACTATGTGCAGAAAATAACTGGACAGTTGCTAATCTTTCAAGTGCTGCAAACTATTTCCACATTCTTCGCAGACAGGCGAAAATGCTTGGTGATAAGTCGATGCGTCCACTTGTCATCGTGTCACCGAAGTCACTTCTACGTCACCCACTTGTAGGTGCAGACGTAAACGACTTGGCAGAAGGTCATTTCCAAACAGTACTTGAACAACCTGGCACAGGAAAGAAAACAGATAAAGTCGAAAAAATCCTATTCGCAAGTGGTAAAATGGCAATAGATCTTGCCGAGCGCGTAAAAGATGGTACAGACTTCGATCACTTGCATATCGTTCGTGTCGAGCAACTGTATCCATTCCCATCTGATAAAGTAAGCGATATTATTGCTCGCTACCCAAATGCAAAGGACCTTGTTTGGGTACAAGAAGAACCGAAAAACATGGGGTCATGGTCATTTGCACAGTCCTATATTCGTGAAGTGGCAAATGGTAAAAATGTTTCTTATGTTGGACGTATTCATCGTGCAAGTCCATCCGAAGGTGATGGCGTATCGCATAAAATCGAACAAAACCGTATTCTTGATGAGGCACTAAAAAAATAACGAATCCATACAACATGAGATAATGATAGCTTTTCACCGTATAAACGGTAGATTAGAGGAGGAATTTATTGTGGCAGAAATCATCGTACCAGAATTAGCAGAATCGATTACAGAAGGAACAATTGCACGTTGGTTAAAACAACCAGGAGAAAGCATTGAAAAAGGCGAATTCATCGTTGAGCTTGAAACAGATAAAGTAAACGTTGAAGTCATTTCAGAAGAAGCGGGAGTTGTTCAACAACATCTTGCGGCTGAAGGTGATACAGTAGAGGTTGGTCAAGTCATCGCAACTGTAGGCGCAAGTGCAGGAGCACCAGCTGCTACTCCTGCGCAAGCAGCAGCTCCAACTCCGGTAGCGGCACCAGAAGCTGTTGTTGCAGACGAAGGTACTGCAGATCGCACAATTGCAAGTCCAGCAGCTCGTAAATTAGCGCGTGAAAAAGGTATTGACCTTGCAGCGGTTTCTCCAGTTGATCCAATGGGGCGCGTTCGTGTTCAAGATGTCGAAGCACATGGTACAGCACCAAAAGCGCCAGCAGCGGCTCCTGCACCTACTGTAGCGGCAGCTCAAGCGGATGACGGCCGTATCACTCGCGAGAAAATGACTCGCCGTCGCCAGACGATTGCAAAGCGTCTACTGGAAGTAAAACAATCAACAGCGATGTTAACAACGTTCAACGAAATTGACATGACTAATGTAATGGCTCTTCGTTCACGTAAAAAAGACCAATTCTTCGAGCAAAATGACGTGCGTCTTGGTTTCATGTCATTCTTCACGAAAGCTGTCGTTGCAGCACTTAAAAAATATCCATATGTGAACGCTGAAATCAGTGGCGATGAAATTCTTCTTAAGAACTTCTATGACATCGGTGTTGCGATTTCAACAGATGGCGGACTCGTTGTACCAAACGTACTTGATGCAGATCGTAAAAACTTCGCTGAAATCGAAGGAACAATTGTAGAGCTTGCTAAAAAAGCACGCGACAACAAATTGACAATCGCAGACATGACAGGTGGTTCATTCACAATTACAAACGGTGGGGTATTCGGTTCATTAATGTCTACACCAATTATGAATGGTACACAAGTTGGTATTTTGGGTATGCACACAATCCAACGACGTCCAGTGGCGATTGGCGATAATATCGAAATCCGTCCAATGATGTACGTAGCTTTGTCATATGACCACCGTGTCATCGATGGTAAAGACTCAGTTGGATTCTTGAAAATGGTAAAAGAATTGATTGAAAATCCAGAAGATCTTCTTCTTGGTTCATAATCAACCAAACGTAATGTGCACAATCGGCCCGTTTTTCTAAGCGGGCCGTTTTTTTCCTTATTTACTTTTCATATAGGAGGCTTGATTGGAATGACTGTGAAAGATTGGACAACTGTACCGACGATTCGTACAATCGTTTGTAAACATGCAGATGCTGAAAAATATGTTGTAACGAATGTCCTGACACCTGGTAAATCGTATGAAGTGAAAAACGAGACGGATGAATTCGTTTTCGTCATCGATAATACCGGAAAAGTTGGAGGCTATTATAAAACATATTTTGAATAATAAGTAGACCCGATACTCGCTCGTTCGTGTATCGGTTTTTTTAACTTGAATCAAGTTAAATCCGAGACGTAATTGATTAGAATTTGATCGGGAGGAATATATATAATGAATGCGATTGTCGAAAAAGTACATGCTCTTCGTTCAGAGAAAATACATGATGTAGAAGCTCAACGCTTAATTCAAGAAGGGGGTTATGTCTCGCCCGATCCTTATTTATGGGAAGATGTTCTTGTTGGAATTGCCTTGAAAAATCCCGTGTTATTGAAAGGACCATCCGGTTCAGGGAAAACGAAGCTAGCACAAACAATCTCACATTATTTTCAGCAGCCGATGCAAAGCGTCAACTGTTCAGTCGATTTAGATGCTGAATCGCTACTTGGTTTCAAAACGATTATTAGTAAAGAAGGACAAACAGTTATCGAATTTGTGGAAGGGCCCGTTATCCAAGCGATGAAAAAAGGGCATATTCTCTATATCGATGAAATTAATATGGCCAAGCCAGAAACATTGCCTATTCTTCATAGCGTTCTCGATCATCGTCGTATGTTGACAAATCCTTTTACAGGTGAGGTCATTTTTGCGCATGAAGATTTCACCGTCATTTCCGCGATTAACGAAGGCTATGTAGGGACCTCCCCAATGAACGAAGCATTGAAAAATCGCTTTGTCTCTTTTTCAGTTCCGTACTTGACGGGTGAACAGCTAAAGTCTGTTATGACAGCTACTTATCCAACTGCAGCAACACAGCTCATTGAAACGTTTCTTCAAATAGGCAATGATTTGAAAAAGCAAGTGATGAGCGGATTATTATCAGATGAAGCAGCGTCAATTAGGAGTTTGCTTGATGCAATGGGGCTATCGCAACATATTCCAGTGAGACGGGCTGTGCAATATGCAATTGCCGAAAAATTGGATGACAAAATTGAACGGGATTTGATTATGGAATTAGTCGATACATGGGTGAAATGAGGCGATTATAATGGTGAAGATGAGTCGATTCATTCAATTTAATGATGAAGCGGTCGATGCTCGCACATTGTTATTGTATGAACGCTTAGGGCGGGC
Organism: Sporosarcina sp. FSL K6-1522; assembly: GCF_038622445.1. Taxonomy (GTDB): domain Bacteria; phylum Bacillota; class Bacilli; order Bacillales_A; family Planococcaceae; genus Sporosarcina. The sequence continues at coordinate 2,905,630 of NZ_CP152019.1, read as the reverse complement.
ACTTGCAGATGCGCCATTTCTTGAACTGACAGAACGTAAATTACTGGAGTTTCAACCGAAAGAAGGCATTGTTTCGATGAGTGTCTTTTGGCGACATCGAACGGAAGACGTGACACATGCTGGTCGGCTATCTGACATTTACTTATTGACCGCAGGGTATTGGAAGCGCTTTGATGTGCGAGCATGGATAGCCTTCACGCAGGCCTATGCAGCGCATCCTCTACGTAAATTTTCATCGGAACTATTGTTATTACTAGAGGAATTTAGACTGATGGATACCATTGTGAAAGAAAGACCTGGGACTGCTACTGCATTTGACCTTAGAAGGGAAGCCTACGTCTCTTTCCATCGCAATGCATTGTCATCAAATAAGCAAAAAAGTTTTGTAGCAGACGCGCTTATCAACCAATTATTCATATCACTCCATGAAGGCATGTTTGCGGGGACGTCTATTGACTGGGAAGAGATAGATATTGGGTTCATTCAGTCGGCGCTACAGCATGCTTATGATGCTAAAACGACACAGGATAATATGTACATTGCGGAAAGAATTATAGGGATTGTTGACGGCATTATTGACAAAGATCTTGTTCATCAATACTATTCAGTCGGAGATTCAATTACGGAAGACAATACCGTATTTCATTATCATAAAGGAATGGCAGATGCGGAAAAGGGCGAGGAGGAACCAAAAGAAACGATTGAAGAAGTTTTTCGTTCTTGGCATCGTGAAAATGAAAGCGAATCTGGCGTGCATCTTGAATATGAGCTAGAGCATGGCCGATCCGGCAAGAGTGATGCCAATGATGCAACACCTGGCAATGAAGATGCTGAAATCGAAGAAACGGGCTTTGGCGATTCCGAAGGCAATGACAGTGATCAATGGACAGATGAGGAAAGTGCCAAAGCCGAAAAACGTGACAATCGGGTGAAGGCAGGCAAAATGTTCGGTAAAGAGCATGTCAATGTTGTTTACGAAGAACAGCGAATAGAAGCGACTGATGAGCAACAAAATCGTCAGCAATTGACACTTTGGCGGGAAGAGCAAAAGCCTTATGTTCGTTCGTTTGTCGAGGAAATGAAAAAACGCATTGATTTAAAAGTGGATACAAAACGAGAGCGTTTGATGAAAGGACGTTTATCAACAAAGCTGACAACACTCGTTGTCGATGAGCGACCAAAACCATTTTATCGTAAAAATGCACCATCTGTTAATCTCGATGCAGTGTTCGGTCTACTAGTGGATGGCTCTGCCTCAATGCTCGATAAGTTAGATGAAACGAAACGGGCAGTATTGCTCTTTCATGATGTCCTGCGTCAACTCGGTGTTAGCCATGAAATTTCATCGTATTATGAGGATGCTTATCATGCTTCGAAAGAAGTGCAGCCAAATGTTTTCGGCTTGATGCATACGTTCAGCGATCGCAATAAGGATAGCGGTCCATCCATTTTATCATTTGATGCAAATGAGGATAATCGTGATGGCTTCGCAATTCGTTGGATGGCAAATCGTCTCGCGGGTAGACAAGAGAAGCATAAGTTTCTATTGGTTTTTTCCGACGGAGAGCCTTCCGCGTTCGGCTATGATCGAAACGGTATTCTCGACACAGCCGAAGCCGTGATGGAGACAGAGAAGCAAGGCATTTCCGTTATCCATCTTTTCTTATCTACGGAAGAACCAACGGAAGAGCAGAAAGCCTTATTTTCTACAATGTTCGGCAATAAAACTGCTTCATCCAACTCAGTAGAAGGTTTTGCAGATCAGACATTGAGGATTTTACGTAAGTTGCTTGCGATTGTCATTCGAAATGCATAATGAAGTGTTTCCTGTCATGTTCGCACGGCGAAATTTGTAAAACTCTATAATAAATATAAAATCCGACAGAAAAAGCTGTGGAAATAGGAATAGCTCTGTAAAACCACCGATAATTTGACGAAACGACAGAGGAATCTGTAATATTATGTGTAGATAGATGTTAGCGTGCGGAAATCTGTAAAACAGTCTATCAATTTGTAGAATCGTATCATATACCACCAAACTGTAGCTGAATTTATGAAATATAGGGTAATCTGTAAAAAAACATCTATCCTTGTAAAATGATGAGGATAGATACGAAGTATGTAGTATGATGGAGTTTAAAAATAACCACACAAAAACCGCCTTATAAAGGGCGGTTTTGTGCTTTTTCATGAACTGCAAGCAAACGTTGTTTCAATTCTTCTTCCATGCGTCCAATTTCAACCTCGGCTGCCTTACGCTTTGCACGACCGTCAGCTTGAATGAGTAATGTTTCTTCAATCGTATGAATGAGATTTTCTTGCGTCTTCTTCAACGTATCAATTTCAATAATGCCTCGCTCATTTTCTTTTGCTGTTTCAATGGAATTGATTTTGAGCATTTCCGAGTTTTTTAGCAACAAATCATTCGTTGTTTTTGTCACGAGCTTTTGCGATTCAACGGCTTTCATTTGTCGATTTAATGTTAAAGCAATGGCAATTTGATTTTTCCAAAGGGGAATTGCTGTCATAATGGATGCTTGGATTTTTTCCGCAAGTGTTTGGTTTGTCTGCTGAATCATACGAATCTGTGGTGCACTTTGAATCGTAATTTGACGTGAAAGTTGCAAATCATATAACCGTTTTTCCAATCGGTCAAGGAACTGCGCCATATCATGTACATCTTGAATAGCCATCTGGTCGTTGGCCAATTCCGCCTGTCTACGCATTTCAGGGATAATGACATCAGCAATCTCATCCCGCTTTAGTTCAGCCGCCGCTATGTACACATTCAAAGCTTGAAAGTAGGTCTTATTTTGTTCATATAAATTATCGAGCATCTGTACATCTTCCAAAAGGCCGCGTTTTGAATGTTCCAGCTGGACACCGATTCGATCAATTTGCGTGCTGAGCTTCTGATATTTCGTCATCATTTCTTGTATGGAGCGGGTCGCTTTACTAAATAACTTACTAAGACCCGATTTTTTCTTTTCGGATAAATCCTCAGGGTCAATTTCAGAAAGCTTATTCATCAGATCTTTTAACACATCTCCGACAGGGCCAATGTCCTTACTTTGTACATGATCCAGCATCTGATGTGAAAACTTTGAGAGCTCGCCTTGTGCGTTGGCTCCGTAGGTAAGAATCGCTTCATAATTGCCTACTGGAATTTGAGCAGCTAGTTGCTGAGCTTTTTCTCTTTCCTCCACGGAAAGGCGATCGATTAGTTTAACGGAAGTCGTGCTCGGTTCCTTTTCCATTAGCATTTCTTTCGGTAATAGGGGTTCTTTTTGTAAATCAAATGGATTATCGAGTAGATCATCAAATGTTTTTATCGTATTATTTTCTGTCATCGGTTAAATCCCCTTTCATTTCAAGCAACGGTTTGTCTTTATTCATAATCACATCGACAAAGTCGATTTCTAATTGAAGCTGTTGAATATCAGGAGCGAGCGCACTACGCAAATCCCGTTCTAGCTGCTTATTGACATCGCCAAGTGTTTCGCGTGTATCTTGTAAAGCAATCCGAATTTCCTGATCTTTTAAAGGTTGATTGACAAGTAAGGCATATTTCGACGTCAATTCAACTGCGGAATCCAGGTGAGCATAGAAAAATTTCTCAACATGGTAAAATTTTTGAGGGTTTGTCCGTACAATGCCAAGAATTCGACGAGACAAGCTGTTCATCTCATGTAACTGCTTGAATGCCTGAACGGATCGAACCTGTCCATATAAACTATTGAGCCGCTTTATTTTCATTTTAGCGCTAGTGAGCTGGCTTTTGATATGTTTATATTCAGAACGGGACATGCCAAGTTCTTTTAAGTTGGATGTCAATTGGATTTGTTTAATAGTCAATGCACTTCCAAAGTAAATTCCAATCACTAGACCTGTCGCAGTGAAAAAGCCCATGCTCGTACCAAGCGTAAAATAAAGCCATGACCCGAAACCAATCGGTGCGGAGATAAAATGACGAGTGAAAAATTGTTTAATTCTTTTCATGGTGTGCTCAGGCCTCCTTTGACTATATACTTATACGTTTTAGAACGAATAAGGTTTCATATCGCTAGTTCAATTATACCCGATAAATGCAAGGGAGACATATCATTTGAATTAGCTTTGTCACGGAATTTGATAGGTGTCAATCGAGCGTGATTCAAAATCAGGGCGCAAGTGATCATAGGGAAAGCAATAAAGTGGACATCTGTTGAGAGTTTGCTAAAATGGAGAACATTCACCTAGAGGGACATAAGGGGGTAGGGATATGTTCGAAGTCATTTATATGAAAGCAGATTATGAGCCTTGGTGGATGTTTGAGGGGTGGGAAGAGACCATCCAATCCCGCGAACTATTCGATAACGTAACAGAAGCAGCGGAATGTCTGCGAGGCTTACTTGAAAAGCTACGGCATCATCATGATCATGAGATGATGAAAAAAGAATGTTTTTATGCATTTTGGTCTGACCGAGAAAAGATTTTTTGCGAGGGCTGTGATGAGGACCTTCAATTGTACCATGGTGTTTTGTTGATGAACGAAGGGAAGCCTATCGCCATCTAAATACATGAAGGCGAAGGCTCTATATGTGTAATCCAAGTGATTCACCTATTAAAAAAAGTGATTGGCTAGGTCAGTACTTTTTCTAATAGGTGAATTTTTATATTCTGTCAATAGGGGAAAGATTTTCTATTGATCGACTAATTTTAATGTAGAAGTGACACGAAGTTCTCCATCGTCCGTTTGCATAATCGCTTCACGTTTTACCTCTCCAAAGCCAGCTGCAAAGTATTTACGATTCACGATATCATTTTCTTTCATTTCAATTACAAATACATCGGTAAATACTTTATAAGGCGTTTCGAGCGTCACATCTGTATCGACGATAGTCCAATTGTTAAAGGATTTACCTTTGGTAAATGGTGCCTCTAGATAGATGTTGATGGGTTCCAGCGCATTTAGTTCTTCAAGGGAAGGGAAGTCTTGTTTTGTGTCAATGATGCCTGTTTCCATTAAAAAAATCGTATGGCTATCAATTTTATATATGTGTCGAACGAGCGAGCCACCATTGTTTTCGTGAATGATGACATAGTTCTCGAATGGCTGGGCGACTTCAATATCAAGCTCCGCAAATTCATTGCCTTCACCTTGAAAATGCGCCTTGGAGCCGTCGGGAAGAAAATAATCGAACATCGAAATTTCAGCATCCGTTTTTGTACCCACTGTGTCATTTTTCCCATTAGCATTATTACCACTGTTCTTAGTCCCCGAGTTATCTAAGGCAGTCGAATCGTTTTTGGTACAACCTACAACTAAAAAAGCTGCAACTAACAATAAAACGAAGAGATTCAGCTTTCTCATAAAAATCACTCCTTTTAGTTGTTTTACCCGATTAGACGTATTTCATGCATACGTGTTACACGAAAAAAGCCGTATCCCGGTAATAAAGGGAAACGGCTTTTTTATGACAATTATTTTTCTTGTTGGTCTTTCCACTCAAGATATTCGTCGTAGTTCATCATTTTATCAAAAATTGTACCGTCATCGTGAATTTCAATGATTCGGTTAGCTACTGTTTGAATGAACTGTTGGTCATGGGATGTAAAGATCATAGCGCCTTTAAATGCCATCAAACCATTGTTCAACGCTTGAATCGATTCAAGGTCCAAGTGGTTCATCGGCTCATCGAGTAGAAGAACGTTAGCACTTGTCAGCATCATTTTAGAAAGCATACAACGAACTTTTTCTCCACCAGAGAGGACAGAAGGCTTTTTGTTTACTTCTTCACCTGAGAACAACATACGTCCTAGGAAACCACGTAGGAACGTTTCTGTTTGATCATCTGGTGAATATTGGCGTAGCCATTCTACAAGCGATTGTTCACTACCTTGGAAGTACTCACTGTTGTCAATTGGGAAGTAGGCACGTGATGTTGTTACGCCCCATTTGATTGAGCCTGAATCTGGTTGCGCCTCTTCAGCAAGAATTTCAAGAAGAGCTGTTTTCGCAAGTGGGTTACCAAGAAGAATGACTTTGTCTTCTTTTCCAATCGTGAATGATGCATCTTTCAGCATGACTTTGCCATCTTGTGTTTTAGAAACATCTTGGATCGTCAGTACATCATTACCGATTTCACGTCCAATTTGGAAGTTTACAAATGGATAACGACGTGATGATGGTTTAATATCATCCAACTCGATTTTTTCAAGTGTTTTTTTCCGAGAAGTCGCTTGTTTAGATTTCGAAGCATTCGCACTGAAACGTGCAACGAATGCTTGTAGTTCTTTAATTTTTTCTTCTTTTTTCTTATTTTGATCTTGTGCCATCTTAAGTGCTAATTGGCTAGACTCATACCAGAAATCGTAGTTCCCTGGATAGATTTGAATTTTCGAGAAGTCGAGATCCGCAATTTGCGTACACACTTTGTTTAAGAAGTGGCGGTCATGGGATACAACAATGACTGTATTATCAAAGTTAATCAAGAATTCTTCAAGCCACTGAATTGCTTTTAAGTCTAAGTGGTTTGTCGGCTCATCGAGAAGAAGAACGTCTGGCTTACCAAATAGCGCCTGTGCTAAAAGCACTTTTACTTTATCGGAACCTGTTAGTTCAGCCATCGTTACTTGATGGAATTCTTCTTTCAGACCCAGTCCTTGTAAAAGGATAGCTGCTTCTGATTCCGCTTCCCAACCATTCAAATCACCAAACTCACCTTCAAGTTCAGCAGCACGCATGCCGTCTTCATCAGAGAAATCTTCTTTCATATAGATTGCGTTTTTCTCCGTCATAATGTCATAAAGACGTTTATGTCCCATAATGACTGTGTCGAGTACGACATTTTCCTCATATTCGAAGTGGTTCTGTTTTAACACAGCAAGACGCTCATCTTTGTTCATAATGACATTTCCAGATTGCGGCTCAAGTTCGCCCGATAAAATCTTCAAGAACGTCGATTTCCCCGCACCATTCGCACCAATCAGACCGTAACATTGGCCTGGATTGAACTGTATATTCACATCTTCAAATAGCTTGCGATCGCCGAATTGAAGGCTTACATTACTGACTGCTATCATTCAAAATCCCCCTAAATTCACAATGCTCCTATTATACACGTAATAAAACCTAGAAGCAAGAAAGCTTATGTTATCAGGGGGGAGAGGAGGCAGTTTACTAATTAGCCCCAAAATCAGCCCCACTTGCTTCTAGGCTCTGACTAAACAAGGTAACAGACTCTTGTTCAGATTCCTTTAAAACGTGTCCGTAAACATTATAAACCATTTCTGGTGTATTCACTAATCGCTCTGCGATCACATCGACATTGCGACCACGGTTTAATAGGATAGTACAGTGCGTGTAACGTAATCCGTGAAAAGTAATTTTTGGCAAGGCCGTCCGTTCAAGAATTCCTTTTAAAGAACGAATAGCACCTGAAGTGGGGGTAGCACCATGATCTGTGATAAACACAAAGGTTTCATCAGATATCTTTTCACCATAAGTAAACAGTATTTTTTTACACCACAGTGTATAGGATACTGATTGTTTTATAACCACTTCATCAACAGCAATTGTTCTAAACGAGTTTTTTGTTTTAAGCGGACGTACGCCATAATGATCTCTCGTTCTTTCAATTGTGATTGTATTATTTTCGAAATTAATGTCTTTCCATTGGAGCCCCATCGCTTCACCTTTACGTACACCGGTATAGGCGATAGTCAAGAAAAAAGAATTCCATTGTTTCCCCGAACTCTTTTACTTCATCCGTCATAAATTCCATCTCGGAAGTTGCAATTACAGCGTCATACATTGGCTCATCATCGTTAGGAACAAATTTATCCATATGAACGGTGAACTGCGCTATCTTCTTTTCGCTTTGCTTAATATTTATACCAATTGTTTTAGCGCCTTTTATATCTGCCTGCTGTACGAAATCATACGTTTGATTGACGACATGTTGCGTAGCCATTCCAGGCTGTGTTTTTTCGTTCATATTGAGGATAAGTATCACGTGGTCGTTTAGATCGATTGCATCTGTCACATCAATCTTTGTTGCGTATTCAAAGACAGTGGAATCTATCTTGCGCGTTGTTTCCTGCTCGGTGGCTCGTTTCTCAGCAGCTTCCGCTCTTTCTTCTTCGGTTAATTCTGGTTCGGGTGTAGGCTCTTCTTTCCCTTCTGGTTCCGATGCTTCAACTTTCTCAGGTTCTTCTTTTGGGATTTTCTCATCTTCGGCCCGCATGTAGCAAGTCCCATAATTACTGCAAGTATGATAAAAATAAAAGTTTTTTCCAAATCCATACATCCAATATTCTCCAATACTTCTATGGTACGGCATTCAGGGGTAATAGAAAACAACCATCTGCTAAGTTGGGTGACTACTTTGTTGCAAAAGACTACTACTCATAAATTGAGTAAGTTGCTTTTCAGGATATATTTACTACTATTTATTTTAAATCTAGACATTACGACTCCTATTCCTTACTATTTAAGGAGGCAGGATATAATTAGGAGGATGATAGAAAATGAAGCGAATATTACCAATGTTACTTGCTATATTGCTAGTATTCACAGGACTTGGGATAACCAAGACGAGTGCGGCAGGTTTTACGGATGTAATTGGATATAAAGAGGAGATTACATATCTTGTTAATCGCGATATAATTCGTGGTTATTATGACGGGACTTTTAGACCGGAAAATAATTTAACTCGCTTACAAGCTGTCACAATGATATTACGCCAAAAAGGGATTACAGATTTCACTGCACCAAATCCGAACTTCACAGATTTAAAGCCGGGTGATTATGGGTATGATATTGTGGCTAAAGCAGTCAGTTTAGGTATCATATCTGGTAAGACAGCATCAAATGGATCAAAATACTTTGACCCAGGAGCTTCATTAACACGAGGGCAGATGGCAAAGATTTTATCAGAGGGTTACGGATTAAAAAAGACTAAAGATGTTAGTTTTAAGGATGTACCATCTACGAGTAGTTACAAAGAATATGTAAGTATTTTAGCATCACAAAACATTACTACTGGTTATGATGATGGTACATTTAGACCGAGTGTTACTTTATCGAGACAGCATTTTGCGGTATTTATGGCACGTCTGCTTGATAACAAGTTTAAACCAATTATACCGAACCCGGACCCAGAAAAACCAGAACACGGGAAACCAAACATTCCTCATCCTGATGATATTAAACTACCTATTGGATGGGATAAGACGAAACAGGAGAGGCTAGTTAAGGAATTACAAGAAAAGAATGGTCACAATGTTATTGGTTCTGAAACTAGTGAAGGTTATTTTACGCTTAACCCAAGAAGTTACGGTTATGAAGGAAAACAAGATTTTAAGGAATATCTGGAGATGAGAGCTAGTTGGTTTGGAATTAGTTATGAACAATTTATCTCTATTATTAATCACGTGATTAATACGGGAGAAGTTTATGATGCAGGATCGCTCATAGTTTATTATGATTATTTGAGTGAGAGTTACGGTTTTCTGACTTATTCTTATAAAAAATATTAATTAGACATGAAGGGCTTGCTAATGATAAGTGGGTCCTTTTTGTTTAGTTATAAACAGATTAAAAAAACAGCCACCAGCTCGATTGAGTGTTGGTTGTTACAATTATTTTAACTTGAACTATTTATATGTGCGGTCGTAAAAAATGGATAAATGTATTTTGCAATAGCAACACTAGCCATTAATAAATTATGCCACCAAGCGTTTTTTATTAGCCCCAAAACAGCCCCGATGTAGCCCCAACAACATGCTTAACCATACTTTTTATTGCGTTATTGAATTAAATGTAAAACTCGTTAAACCGTTGAAGTGACTGGGTTTATAGTAGATTTAGGATGTTTAATGCATTGTGAAAATCGTATACACGTAATAAAACCTAGAAGCAAGAAAGCTTATTCTATCGGGATTCAGAGCGACTAAATGATGAAAGCTCACCAATTCACGCCCTCAATTCAATAAATAATGAGCCCATTGATTATTTTTTAGTGTTTTTATATCGAGTTTCTTTTGAAAAGTGTCCTCGCCTTCCAAACAACGAATCAGGATTAGAGGATATTTACTTTCTTTGACGAATATTGTTAAATGGGGAGACGTAGCACCACACGCTTAATAAAAATATTTATTGACCGATAACAATATTATTAAATAAGCTAAAGGAGATTTTAAATTGGATATTCAAGAGCTGGCATACAAAATCAACAAGAACATCGACGATCTGAACTTGGTTACTGCTAGACAGTATATTGAGGAGAATCTCATTTTACTAAATGACAACAAGCATCTTCTCCGTGGAAATGCGAGAGCATTGCTAGATTTTTTAACAAATAATACGGACAAAGAGTTTATTCAATTGGATCGCAAAGAATTGAATATTATTTATGCCATTAATACATATGCCTCGAATTTTGATGTAAGAGGCCTAAAATTATCAATAAAAAATCATGCAGATCTATTGATGAGGGAAGAGGTAAAACATCACTTGAATGCAGATGCGAAAACTTTATTAGAGGGAATGAATGCCATTCAAAAAGAGGATTGAATATTGATTTGCAAAATTACTTTAGACGCTCCGTAATGGGCGTTTTTTCTTTTCCTACTAAACTAAACTATTTTTCATGAATGTCTATACGATTGCCTAAACACTCTCTCCTGTTGTTAATACACTAGTAATAACAAATAGTAAAGGAGGTGAGCATATGCGTCATATTCAATCTGGGGAATGTCGAAAACCTAAATGTTGTGGACAAGACCATAAATTCAAGCGTATGGTTTTAACAACAGGTGTGTTAAATACGGTTGCTGATCAAACAGCAGCTCATATCGAAGTCGCAAACTTTGACCCGACTGAAACTTTTGAAGTAAGAGTACAAGTTATTAACTGGAATAGTGGTGCACCGGTAGTATTGCTCAATCAATTAGTTACACTTTTACCAAACCGGCATGTCAATTTAAGTCAAAACGTTACCGCATTCCACTATGAAGTTCGAATCTTTCATCCAGGAAGTCCAAATGTCATTGCTAATACGTTTGCAATCGATGCAGGAACTTTCACCCTGCCTGGTTTAACATTTAACCAAAAGGAACTTATGGAGTTAGACATCCCTTTCATGTAATTCTACATGTCTAATGAAAGATGCCGGCGTATGTTGTATAGTAGGCCAAGCACTAAGTTCATATCTACAAGATTTTATGATAAAAGAAAGACCACCTATTTCCAATAAGCTGCATATCTATACGATTGTCTCGATTTGTGGGACAAGGTCTATAATGCTAACATATTAGTAGGCTGAAAGGTTCAGAACAATTAAAAATTGTTTTTGAACCTTTTTCCTGTGAATCTAAGCCCAGGCCCAGTGCATTGCTTCCCATTCGACTCGGTATCAAGGCTCGGGAGTGTTGTATTATTACTCATAACCGCACATCACTCCTCTTTTGGCTTAAATTCGTCCCCGCGTAGTTTGTTTGAGATTTCTTTTAGCAATACGTTGCGTTGCTTATTAACATTAATCAAACTGATTGCAAACCAAATCGTAAAGCCGATAACTGCGAGATAAATCACAAACATTAATAGGAATGGTACAAGCGCTAATAATTCCACTGAACGCACCTCCTTACTTTTACATAGATCACTTCCCAAACGCATAACATTCACCAGGGAATTTTTTATTTGTTCAAGTGAAATATGTAAGTATTATAGCATGAAATAATTAATTAATTTAATATAAATTGCGGCTATGACAACGAGATGCTATAAATGTAGAAGTGGACGTACATTCTCTTAGATACACAAAAGAAGACATGGAGCTGAAGAGTATGCAGGGGCTAGAAAAGTATATAAACTCGGGTGATTTTGATAAAGCACAAGATTTATATAAGCATATGGACTTTCATACGTTTCATGCCAATTTGTTAGAAATTGCTTTTGATAACAGTGAAATCACTAATTACACTTTCATTGTCAGCAGATAAGTGTGCAAGGCTTCATGATTTGGCGTATCTCCTGTTATCCCAGCCATTATGTCATATTGAAGGGGCCTATGTATCCGCTTTGTATCACGCTAAAAAAGCTGTGGAACTAACGAATGAGCAGGATATCTCCTAGTTGGAAAACTTATTATTCTTGAACAGTGTTCCTGATAAGGTCGTGAGTGATGAAGAGGCTAGGAGAATTGCGGGAAAAATACGGCTAATAGATAGCAAAAATGAAGTTGCTAATGAGTTGTTGAATGGGGAATAGGACCTCTCCCTAAGGTTAGACTTAAAATCGAGTACTATCACTGAAAGGACTGTATACATGACGAAACAACTACATAGAAGAAATACGGTTCTTATGATTTTCACTATTTTTGCATTATCCATTAACATGCGACCAGCGATTACATCGATTGGACCGATGTTGGATACCATTCGAGAGCAGTTATCGCTATCTAATGCGCAAGTCAGTTTACTGACAGCGATTCCGGTTATTTGTATGGGCGTATTCGCGACGTTAGCGCCGTTTTTGAATCGGAAATACGGCTTATATCGAACGATGCTGACAATGATTCTCCTCGTTGGGATTGTAACTGCTTTGCGAGGTTTTATCCCCGGTTTTCCAGTACTCATTGGTACGGCCTTCCTTATTGGAATTGCGATTGCTGTGATGGGTCCACTTCTTTCAGCAATGATTAAACAAAATTTCCCTGATCGAGCCGCATCCATCATCGGTGTCTATTCATTCGGAATGGGTGTTGGTTCGGCAACCAGCGCGGGATTGACGGCCGTATTTTTTGAGGCTACAGGATCATACTTGTTTGCACTCAGCATTTGGTCTGTACTGGCTCTGATTGGGTTGGTAGCGTGGTTGTTTGCAATGAGAGCACAAATAACCGTGCAACAATTGCCTCCTGTTGTCGTGAAAAATCAGCGGGAAAAGATGAAATCTCCGTGGAAATCGCGAAAAGCCTGGCTCTTTTTACTCTTTTTCGGCTTGCAGTCATCGGCTTTCTTTTCAATCATTACATGGCTTGCACCCATTGCGATGGCAGCGGGCATGACGCTATTACAGGCGGGGACGCTTCTTAGCATTATGACTACTATCCAGATTTTTCTAAATATCTTATTACCGCAACTGATGCAACAATTCCCGGCACGGAAATTTTGGCTCTTATTTATGCTACTAGCTGGGATGCTGTCGCTCGGGTTGTTCTGGACAGGCAATCATTCACTGATGTGGATTGGGGCCGTGCTAATGGGGATTCCGCTCGGGGGTTTATTCCCAGTGGCGTTGCTATTGCCGCTTGACGAGACAGAAACCGCTGAAGAAGCGGGGGCATGGACCGCAATGATGCAAACCGGTGGATTCATTATGGGAGGACTGTTACCGCTCCTCATAGCACTGGTTTACGATTGGACTGCGAATCATACGTATACATTTAGCATTATGGTGGGGCTGTATGTTCTGATGGTGGTTTTGACATTTTTAATTGGCGATAAAAAAGAATGAGGAGTATCCTAGATGTCTAGTTCAAAACGACTTCAAGTTGTTTTGAACTAGACATTTTTTGTTTATTGACTTATATATATTCCATACGTATAATACCTAGTAATTAGATATGTTTAATTTATTATGAACATTGAAAGGGTGTTTACGATGACAAATACAGCGATTTCAGTTTATGCACATACAGGATTTCTTTCAGGTGCGCTACATCTTCCTGAAAAAGCGGTTCATGGGAAAGTGCCACTGATTATTTTACTACATGGCTTTATTGGCAATAAGGTTGGTGAACATCGACTTTTTGTGAAGGCGGCACGGCAGTTTACGGAGAAAGGTTATGGGGTGTTTCGTTTTGATTTTAGTGGCTGCGGGGAAAGTGATGGCGATTATGCAGATGTGACGGTTACACGTCAGTTAGGCGAGGTGCAGGCAGTGCTCGATTATGTATCAGCTTTGCCACATGTGGATGAAAATAATATCATTCTAATCGGTCATAGTCTTGGTGGGGCAGTCGCTTCCCTAACGGCAGCAACAGATGATCGCATTCGCAAGCTAATCTTATGGTCGCCAGTCGGCAAGCCGTATGAGGATATTACAACTATTTTAGGGAAACAAGCTGTGGAAGACGCAGCAGTGAATGGGAAAGTCGATTATCACGGATTTTACGTGAGTCAGACCTTTTTAACAGATTTGAAAAATCATCATCCGCTTGAAGCAATTCGCTTCTTTAAAGAGGCGGCTTTGATTATTCATGCGCAAGAGGACGAAGATATTCCAAAAGAACACGCTGCTCGCTATTTGGCATCATTGCACCAAAGGTCGGGACATGAATCTGCAAACGTCCATTATATTAAGCATGCAAATCACACGTTTTCCAGTTATACATTTGAAAATGAATTATTCAAAACTTCCATTGAATGGCTTGAAGATGAGGTTGCTTATCATGGAAAAATCGCTTTATAATATAAAGTGCCTGATTCTCAACCTATGCAAAATAGGTTGAGAATCAGGCACTTTTTATAAAATCATTTCTTTACTATAATGAATCATGTCCAATGGCTTTCAATAAATTCATCCCGCCCGGAACGTGCACGATCTTCTTCATAGTGTTCTTGTTCTTTCACATAATAGTCTTGATGGTACTCTTCTGCACGGTAAAATGTTTCAGCCGCACGGATAGGTGTCACGATTGGTTTGGAGAACATCCCACTTGTGTCCAGTTGTTTCTTGGACTGTTCCGCCGTTTTCTGCTGCTCATCTGAATAATAGAAAATGGCTGTTGAATACGAATGACCGCGATCTTGGAATTGTCCTTCTGCATCCGTAGGATCAATTTGTTGCCAAAACACCTCCAGCAATTTTTCATAAGGGAAAACAGTGGGATTGAACGTAATTTCGACAACCTCCAAATGACCGGTGTCGCCTTTTTTAACGTCTTCATATGTAGGATTTTCAACATGTCCACCCATATAACCAGATACTACGTCATAAATACCATCCCATTCTTTAAAGGGTTTTACCATGCACCAGAAACAACCGCCAGCAAATGCGGCTTTTTCCATAGTTATTTCACTCAAATTGAACAACGCCTTTCATTATCTACTTACTCCGATTGTACCATAGGCAGAATCATGGGAATAGTATTCATACGTAAGCAGTAAGAGCCCTTATAAGGCACTCTTACTGCAGAGGGCACCAGTGAGCGGTCGCTATTCGATTAGCTGTTTTTTATTAGGATATTTATTAGTAAATAAAGCTTGCGCCGATGATAATTAATAAAATGAACAATACAACAATCAATGCAAATGAGTTATTTGAACCACCATAACATTCGCGTCCCATAGTTTACACCCCCTTTCGCGAGGACATCTGTGTAGCATATGCAAAGTAAGCGTAAGTGGCATAGGGAAATGTCATGAATGCCATTATTTTATCTAGACTGGATTGTCATGGTATAATAACAAAATGCAACTAAGTGACTTCCTGTTCGTCCTAATAGGGAGATTATTTTTTGGAGGAATTCGTTAATGGAAGATCATTATGAAGGACCTGTTCCCAAAAGAAGAAGAAAGAAAAAACTTCGTATTGGCCGGGTTGTTTTTACAATAGCTGTACTGTGCTTTATCGGAGCAGGGCTCTATTCATATGCACAATATCATGCAGGAAAAGCACTAGCAAAAGAAAATATGATTGAGCCGGGTGCATTCAAAGGGGACGCGATTGATCCTAAATACACATCGGTGGAAAATTATTTACTACTTGGTGCAGATAATGATGGGAGCAGTAGGTCTCGGACAGATACGATGATGGTCTTGTCTTGGGACAAGAATGAAGGGACGATGCGTGTGATCTCATTCATGCGTGACATTTATGCAGACATTCCGGGCTATAAGCCATATAAGTTAAATACAGCGTATTATCTTGGTGGCGTGCAAACCGCCAAGGACACATTGACAGGGATGTTTGGTGTTCCGATTCATCATTATGCCATCGTGGACTTCCAAAACTTTGAATCAATTATCGATATCGCATTTCCCAGTGGTGTTGAAGTCGATGTAAAAAAAGAAATGTCCGAAAAAATTGGCGTTACGTTATTGCCAGGCAAGCAGTCGTTAAATGGTAAAGAATTGCTTGGTTACGCACGTTTTCGTGCTGATGCAGAAGGAGATTTCGGACGCGTTGCAAGGCAACAAGAAGTAATTACTGCCATGAAAACAGAAGCGATGAAGCCTGAAATGATTGCACATATGCCAAAGCTAGCAGGTGCACTATCTGGGTACATTAAGACCGATTTAACAGCCAAAGATGAGATTTCACGTGCTATCTCCTTATTGCTGAAAAAAGGGGCCGATGTGGAAACGATGACTGTGCCGGTGGAAGGTTCGTATTCCTTCAATTCGTATGCACACGCTGGCTCTGTCATTGAAGTAGATACCGAGCGCAATAAAGAAGCAATTGCGCAATTTCTAAACATGCAATTAGAGTAAGGTACTAATTTGAGGGAAGTAGGGAATTCGAATGAAATCATCAAAAGAACAAGGCACAACCTCAAATGTAATCCGATTTCTAGGTGGACGAAGCACATTGTTTGTCCTGGTCTCGATTTTATTGATTGGCTTAATCATCTTAGTTTTCAATCGAGTATCCTTCATTTTTTATCCGATTACAGTCTTTTTCTCGACGGTTGTGCTACCTGTCATTCTGGCAACCATCGCATATTATTTACTACGTCCCATTTTGCGCTTGCTGGAAAAAGCACGCATTCCACGTGTTTGGGGAATTCTGATTCTCTTTGTCGGCGCAATTGGTATCATCACGTTACTTGTTTTTCTTGTCTTACCGTTTTTAAAGTCGCAGTTTCATAATCTGGTGGAAGAATTTCCGACATACTTTAGCCAACTGGTGTTACAAATCGACGGGCTGTTGCGCACTTCCATTTTCGCTTCCTATTATGAAAGCTTAGACATAAATGTGATGACGATTCTGGAAACCGGGCAAGGGGATATCGGTAAATTTTTCACGGATACAATAGGAGGAATTGCAAGCGGATTGACATCGTTCATCTCTGCATTTACAGGCTTTATTCTTGCGATTGTCACAGTCCCATTTATCCTGTTCTATTTGCTCAAAGACGGAGAAAAATTGCCGCGTGCCTTTGTGAAGATGCTTCCACCTCGTATGCGCAAAGATGCTACCGCTCTTCTTCATGATGCGGACAATCAAATCAGTTCGTATATTCAAGGGCAGATATTGGTTGCGATTTGCATTGGGATTATGGTGTCCATAGGCTTTTTAATTATCGGGATGAAATATGCTCTGCTGCTCGGTGTTCTCGCAATGTTTACGAGCATCGTTCCTTATCTTGGACCACTTATTGCCATTACACCAGCAGCTATTATTGCGATTGTTACATCACCGCTCATGCTCATTAAGTTAGCGGTTGTCTGGACCATTGTTCAGCTTATTGAAGGGAAGTTTATCTCACCACAAATTATGGGGAAATCTTTGCAAATTCATCCCATCACGATTATTTTTGTATTATTGACAGCTGGCTCACTGTTTGGAGTGGCGGGCGTTATACTCGGAATCCCAGGTTATGCCTTGTTAAAAGTTGGTGTCACACACTTATTTAAATTGTTTACATTAAGGTATAATAAATATGTAGCCGATGAAAATCTGCATTATGAAGATGGGAATCATTAAGAAGCGGAGGAATAGGACATGGTGAAGCAGTTTAATTCGACAATTGAATACGGAACCATTACTGTGAATACAATGGTCGATGGTTCCAATGTTGCATTCGGTGACACACTTTCCGGCACGGTTTATATTGAAGGGGAAGAGAGTGAGGAGCTTGTCGATTATATCGAACTCACATTGTTGAAAAAGACGGCGGGGCGAGATGCGATAATTGCCAAACAATCGATTGAAATCATGAGCGATACCAAATCTAAGGAAACGTGGATGATTCCTTTTGAAATGGTGCCTGATGAGCGATGGGAAGCTGAATCCGAGGCGCAAACGCTTATTTTACGAACCATCGTGCATCTGAAAGATGGTGCCCGTTATCAAGATGAAGATGAAATTACATATCAATGAAGTACAGCGCATCCGTCCGCGTAGGTCGGGTGCGTTTTTTCTCTCTTCAATGTCTTTCCGACAAGCTCCTTTCTTTACAAAGTCGTATAATGTAGATAAACACTGAGAACGTTGTTGTTAAAATGAAGGGACAACATTAACCATTCATCTACAGAAAACTAGGGAACAAGGAGAATCTGAAAATGATCAAATTACTAAAAAATCTGGTTGTCTATAAATGGATCGTTGTCGCGATATTGGGACTGATATTTATTCAATCTATGTCCGAGTTGTTTTTGCCGACACTAATGGCAGATATCATTGACAAAGGGGTTGTCGTCGGAAATATCCCGTATATTTGGAAAATCGGTGGTATCATGTTACTCGTTGCAGCATTAGGAGCTACTGCCTCTGTTGTCGCAAGTTATTATTCTTCAAAAGCAGCAATGGGGCTTGGGCGGGACATTCGCCGAAAGGTGTTTAATCATGTAGAGCAATTTTCATTGCAAGATTTCGAGAAAATTGGAACAGCTTCATTGATTACCCGTACGACAAATGACATTACACAAGTCCAGCAGGTCGTCATTATGCTACTGCGTATGGTCGTGAGTGCACCGATTATGTTGGTCGGGGGAATTATTATGGCGGTATCAAAAGATGCAAAATTGTCGTTAATTATCGTTGCTGCTATGCCGATTTTAATCGCCTCTGTGCTTTTCATTCTGTATAAAGGAGTTCCGCTTTTCCAACAAGTGCAACAGCGACTGGATCGTTTGAATTTAGTGTTACGGGAAAACTTAACGGGAATCCGTGTCATTCGTGCTTTTAACCGTGAGAAACAAGAGCAAGTCCGTCTGGAGAAAGCGAATAAAGACTTGACCGATGTCTCCATCAAGGTCAATAAAATCATGGCAATTTTAATGCCTGTTATGATGCTCGTCATGAACTTGACCGTTGTAGGTATCATTTGGTTCGGCGGCATTCGTATTGATAATGGTGGCATGCAAATCGGTGATTTGATGGCCTTTATTCAATACGTCATGCAAATCATGTTTGCGCTTGTCATGGCATCAATGATGTTTGTTATGATTCCACGGGCTGCTGTGTCAGCCAATCGGATTAATGAAGTGCTCGCCTTGCAACCAACATTTTTAGATGAAGGAACGCAAAAAGCAGATAAAGAGCTTGGCACACTGGAATTTGACAATGTGTCGTTTAGCTATCCAGGTGCTGAGGAATCTGCATTATCGGCTATCAATTTCACCGCGAAATCGGGTGAAGTAACGGCCATTATCGGCGGAACAGGCGCCGGGAAATCGACACTCATTAACTTAATCCCACGATTTTATGAAGTATCTGCGGGGACCATTCGTGTCAATGGTGTCGATATTCGTGAATCCTCCCAACAAGAAGTGCGGTCAAAGATCGGGTTTGTGCCACAAAAAGCATTGCTATTTACGGGTACAATTGTGGACAATATTCGTTTTGGTAAGGAAAATGCTACGCAAGCCGAAATCGAACATGCGGCTCGCATTGCACAAGCAGAAGATTTTATCATCCAAATGAAAGATGGCTATGACTCCGTGATTTCACAAGGTGGATCGAACCTTTCAGGTGGACAAAAGCAACGTCTGTCTATTGCACGTGCATTAGTTCGAAAACCGGATCTATATATTTTCGATGACAGTTTTTCCGCACTCGATTATAAAACAGATGCTCAATTGCGCGCTGCATTAAAGGAAGAAACGAAGGAAGCAACTGTTGTCATCGTCGCGCAGCGCGTTAGCACAGTGATCGATGCCGATCAAATTATCGTCTTAGAAAATGGGGCTATTGCGGGTATCGGTACGCATGCAGAATTGTTGGAAACGAATCATGTCTATCGTGAAATCGTTGCATCACAGCTCTCAGAGGAGGAAAGCGCATGAGTGAACACAAACATTCAAGACCTCAAGGTGGCGCCCCAATGGGACCTGGCGGCGGTGGGAATATGATGATGGCTGGACAAAAAGCCAAGAATTTTAAAGGGACGTTACGACGTCTTATCGGCTATTTAAAACCGCGTCGAAACCATTTGATCGCTGTATTTGTCGCTGCCATTTTAAGTACGGTCTTTTCAATTGTTGGCCCTAAAATTATGGGGAACGCCATCACAGAATTATTTGAGGGGGCCTATGGAAAGTTTTCAGGTATGCCTGGCGCAGCAATTGATTTTCATGCAATCGGTAACTTACTCCTGTTACTAGGTGGGCTCTATGTTGTCAGTAGTTTATTTAGCTATATTCAACAATATATTATGTCGAGTGTGGCACAAAAAACGGTTTATGATTTACGAGAAGACGTCAACGGGAAGTTAAAGAATCTGCCGCTCAAATATTTCGATGGTCGCCCTGTGGGTGAAACGTTAAGTCGGGTCACCAATGATATCGATACAATTGGCAGTACATTGCAACAAAGTTTGACGCAATTTATCACTTCGATTGTAACGATTGTTGGGATTCTTGCAATGATGTTATTTATCAGTCCGATCTTAACACTCATTGCGCTCGTCAGTTTGCCGTTATCTATGTTTGGCATTCGACCGATTTTGAAACGATCACAAAAACACTTTGCCGACCAACAACGGACGCTTGGTCAGTTGAACAGTCATATTGAAGAGATGTATACCGGACATCAAGTTGTGAAAGCTTTTGGTCATGAGCAGAAGTCGGTCGCTGAATTTGATGATGTGAACGACAAGCTCTATGATGCGGGCCGAAAAGCACAATTTATTTCGGGAATTATTATGCCGATGATGTCGTTGATAGGCAACTTAAGTTATGTCGTGATCTGTGTTGTTGGGGGGATCTTGGTGACACAACGTGCCATTTCAATCGGGGATATTCAAGCGTTCATTACGTATACACGCCAATTTACGCAGCCGATTATGCAAACGGCCAATATCGCAAATGTTATCCAGTCAACCGTTGCCGCCGCAGAACGTGTCTTTGAATTGCTTGATGAGGAAGAAGAAGTCAAAGAAGTGACGACGGCGACGTTACCACGTGCAGAAGGCGCAGTGGCATTTGATCACGTTGACTTTGGTTATGGCGAAGACTTGTTGATTACAGACATGAATATCGATGTAGCGCCAGGTCAAACGGTCGCTATTGTAGGGCCAACTGGTGCTGGAAAAACAACCTTAATCAATTTATTAATGCGTTTTTATGAACTAAATGGCGGGAAGATTACGATTGACGGGCTCGATACACGAGAAATGTCACGGGAAGACCTGCGAACGACTTTCGGCATGGTATTGCAAGATACATGGCTCTTTAATGGCACGATTAAAGACAACATCGCATTCGGTAAAGAGGGTGCAACAGATGAAGAAGTCTTTGCCGCAGCGAAAACCGCCCATGCGGATTACTTTATTCGGACTTTGCCAGAGGGCTATGACACAGTCTTAAATGAGGAAGCGTCTAACATTTCACAAGGGCAAAAGCAGTTAATTACCATCGCGCGTGCTGTTCTTGCGAATCCGCCGATTATGATTTTAGATGAAGCAACCTCAAGTGTTGATACACGGACGGAATTGTTAATACAACAAGCAATGAATCGTCTAATGGAAGGACGAACGAGCTTCGTGATCGCACACCGTTTGTCAACGATTCGAGATGCCGATTTGATCATCGTGATGGATCAAGGGAAAGTCATTGAACAAGGAACACATCATGAGCTGTTAAAGGAAAAAGGCTTTTACGCCGATTTGTACAACAGTCAATTTTCGAATAATCCAGCTGTCTAACACATATATTCCCCCATCTAGGCGTTCTGTTCCTGGATGGGGATTTTGCTATCTACTTGCGAAAGTACAAAGAGACGTGCATACTATTTTAGTATCTTACTTTATATTTAGGAGCTTGTTATAAAATGAAAAACAGTGCAGTACAATTAAAAAATATGACACCGTCACATGATCCATGGGAAGCGTATTTGGATGTACAAGAACATGGTAAATTAACGTTATCGAGCATTGAATTCACAACGACGTATTTATGTAATATGCGTTGTGAACATTGTGCAGTTGGTTATATGCTGGAGCATAAAGATCCGGACGCTTTACCAATCGACTTGCTTACGACCCGTCTGGATGAAATTCCACATTTACGGACCATCAGTATTACGGGCGGCGAGCCGATGTTTTCTAAAAAATCGGTTGAAAACTATGTCCTACCTTTGCTGAAATACGCCCATGCGCGTGGCGTGCGCACGCAAATGAATTCGAACTTAACAATGCCATTAGATCGTTATATGGCTATCGCACCCTATTTGGACGTCTTACATATTTCGCATAACTGGGGAACAGTCGATGATTTTGTTGACGGTGGCTTTGCCAATATGGATCGGAAACCACCACGGGAACGCCGTGCTGAGCAATTCCAGCGCATGATTGACAACAGTCGGGCGTTAGCTGAGGCTGGTGTTATGGTGTCAGCGGAAACGATGTTGAATAAACGAACGCTGCCATATTTGGCACATATTCATCGACAAATTATTGAAGAAATGAAGTGTGCGCGGCACGAAGTGCACCCGATGTACCCAAGCGATTTCGCATCACAGCTTGAAGTATTGTCATTGGATGAAACGCGAAAAGCCATTCACGAACTGCTAGACACGCGTGATGAAGACGTTTGGATGCTATTTGGTACGCTACCGTTTTATCCATGTAGCGATAATGAAGAAGATTTAGCATTATTAAAACGAATTCACGCTAGTAAAAACGTCTCGGTACGCAATGATCCTGATGGCCGTTCCCGTTTGAATGTCAATATTTTCACAGGCGATGTCATCGTCACAGACTTCGGCGATACGCCACCAATGGGTAATATTCAAACAGATTCATTACCACAAATGCTTGATCGCTGGTTGGACCGTCCACTCGCGAAGACGATTGGTTGTCACTGTCCAGTAGTGAATTGTTTAGGACCAAATCTATTAGTAAAAGATGCGTATTATCCGGAGATGGATTTTACGCAAAGGTCAGCAAGAATTACCCGTTAATATAAACATTAAACACGCCCACTGTGAACAAGAAAGTTCTCACAGTGGGCGTGTTTAGTTATCGTTACTATAGAGTCAGGAAAATTGTTTTTCTAAATCATCTTGAATGGAGGGGGGCGTCTCTTGCACATCAAAATTGTTGCTCTGGTTGCCGGGAGTTCCAAATAGACTCATGACAAGTGTTAACCCAGCTACAACTGGAACAATCCCAAAGGAATTGATTGTCAACATCCAAAAAGGGATTGGTACACTAAAATTTTCTGGAGAAGATGACATTGCAGAAACAATCATGAATGCGATAGGCATATAGAATGAAATAAGGAGACAGGGAAGCGTCACGCATAGCAATAAAGGAAGCTGGAGCCTAAATGATTTTATTGTTACAAAGAGTAGGGAAGTGTACACCCCCAATAGCAAAGGAGCTATTGCCTGAAACCAAAATAGTGGCAGTACCGTAAATGATATTTCAAAGGACTGTTTAATCATTATCTCCAATTTAACACCGATCAGTAGCAATCCAAATAAGCCTGCAGTCCACAATAACCTAGAAAGAACTAATGAGTTACGCATGTGAAAACCTCCTTTTATATTATTCATGCTAAGTGATCGTATATGTGAATAACTTCCATATAGATACCCTTATTCGATAAATAGAGCGGCGATTCCTTTAATATCATTTAAAGTTGTAAGAATTAATGAAAAATAATTATTGAACATGTATACTACTCTTTAGATATACATAATTAGGTAATTGAAGTAGGGGGACTGAGAGTATGCAACTACAATATGAATCTGATCGATTGGATGATTATTTACTTGAAACTGCTGAAGTTGATTATACGCATCCTATTATTACAGCAACCATAAACAAATTGTTCAACGTAGCCCAAACAGAGATGGAAAAGGTAAAAGTCGCTTTTGTATTTGTTCGTGATGACATCGCTCATTCATGGGATATTCAAAGTACACGTGTGACTTGCAAAGCTTCTGATGTCCTAACTTATCAGGAAGGGATTTGCTATGCAAAGTCGAATTTATTGGCTGCGTTATTGCGTTCGCAAGGCATAGCTACGGGTTTTTGCTATCAACGATTGATGTTATTTGATACACCTGAAAAAGGATACAGCATTCATGCATTAAATGCTATTTATCTTGAAACGTTGCAAAAATGGATTCGATTAGATGCCAGGGGAAACAAAACAGGAATTGACGCTCAATTTTCAATTGATGAAGAAAAATTGGCTTTTGCTATTCAAGAGGAATTTGATGAAAAGGACTATCCATTTATTTATGTGAAACCACTTCCTATAACAATGACTGTGTTAGAGGAACATATAGACGCGTTAGAGATGTATAAATATCATTTGCCGCAATCTATTTAAAAGCATAAATTGAGGTGTTCACATGAATTCAAAGTTTTCCATTGGTCTAAAATTTGCTTCTTACGCTTTGACTTTAGTAACACTCTTGCTTGCATATAAAAATAATCCACCAACTTGGATGCAAGAAATCGAGTGGTTAGATGCCGAGTTTCAAGAACTTATTGAACTTCAGACAGCAATATTTCATGGGATTGTGTTTATTGTCATGGTGATACTCGTTGATATTGTGTATAGTTTTACGAAGTTAAAATGCTAGCTACTGTATTGTTGTTTACTCTTGCCAGCTACTCAGCTTTTGCCGCATATGAATGTTTTCATTTTAAGAATAATCGCATATCATTTACCGCAATTTTTATTTTGTTTTCCTTATTATTTGCAATTATGTCCGTAGTAAGTATGATACGAATGAGAAAAGAGGAAGATTATGAAAAAATTAGCTGAACCAGATGCCCTAAAAAAGAATTTGATGCACCTGGCTACATTGGATGTAATCTTATGTGAGGAAGATTGGCTTCGGACTTATCAATTTGATTCACAATGGGGAGAAAACATTTCACTTGCCACAATTGATAACGGAGCTGGAGATAACTTGGTTGTATTATTTGCTCCGGAGGGCGTGATTCTAAAAGGTTTTGATCATGAATCTGCACTAAGTCCGCATGCCAGAGAAGAGTACGAGGTGTTTCCTGGTATTTACGATACTACACCTGCTTCATTGCTAGCATACCTTGAGGACGAGGCATTGGAAAGAGATGATGTCACCTTTTGTATTTGGCATGAAACCTGTGATATGGAGTGGAGAATGGGGGATGTACAAATCCCAATAGGTGCTGAAGATGGTTCCGCCTTTTTACTAAGGACGATTTTAACGACACCAGAAGTATATGTGGAATGGGCGGAAAATTATTACGACAAAGTATTGCCAGTAGATGTTGTTCAACAAGTTTATGAAGGGGTTACTATAACGGAAGAAATCATTCAATCCTTGAATCCTAGACGGAATGTGCAAGATGCTTTAAGAGAACTAGCTTTTTAGAGTTTATTTCGCAAGGGATGTTTTGATATTTTGTTAGAGAGTTAGCATTGATTAGGCAACGGGTTCACTAATTTTAGTGCAACTCGTTTTTTATTGTAAAAATAAAATGAACGATTTGTCATAGTGAACAGTCTAATAGATAACAGGGGGTGAGGATATGGAGTTGGCGAAACGGGCGATTGCGGGGGATGAACAAGCGTTAGTGGAGCTGTTGGCACGGCATGAGGACACGCTCTATCGCACGGCCTATGCGTATTTGAAAAATGAGCATGATGCCATTGAAGCTATGCAAGAGCTGACGTATCGGGCTTTGAAAAAGATTTATACGGTCCAAGAACCAATATACATAGCAACATGGCTTGTCCGAATGATGATCAATATTTGTTTAGATATGAAAAAGAAACAACAGCGATTTGTCTACAATCACGAGGTAGAACTAGCATCAACGGATCACCAGCCATTTGAAATGGCGGATATCATCGCGGGATTACCTGCCGAACAACAGGAGCTGATTTACTTGAAATATTTTCAAGATATGAAGAATGCAGATATTGCACAGCTGAAACAAATTCCTGAAGGTACCGTAAAATCAAGGTTGCACACGACGTTAACAAGATTACGTGTACTTATTGGAAAGGAGGGACTGTAAATGACGAATTTGAACGAGCAGGATTTGCAGAAGTTAACGGAGGAATTGGAAACCGTTGAAATCCCGAAAAAAGCCTTACAGCAAGCACGTATGAAGGCCGTGTATCAGCACCGACTAATAAGGAAAAGAAAGCGCCGTCTATATGCAGTTGTCGGTGTAGCCGCTATCTTACTATTACTGTTTGCCACTTCAATTCGTGTATCTCCCGTATTTGCACAAGCAGTTGCCAAAGTGCCAGGGTTTGCTTCTATCGTAAAGATGATCATTTACGATAAAGGAATCAGTGACGTTGTCGAAAATCATTATTATGATGAACTAGGAATTGTCGTCACAAAGGGCGATTATACCTTGACGTTGCGGGGAGCAGTAGCAGATCAATCGGGTATGACAATCTATTATAAGCTTGAATCTCCCTTAGATCTTTCCGGCACACATATCACTAATTTAACGGTGTCCCAACAAGGTAGTCCATTTGGGGTTGTAGATTCCTATACCGTCTCACAATCGGGTAAAAGAACTGTGTGGGAAGATAAAGTTGAAGTTATGGCTACTGAAGATTTATCCTATGATAACACGACCTTTGAATTTAATTTGGAGTTAAGTGATACAGAAGAGACAATGTTCGCTGTACCGTTCACACTTACCAAACCGATTGAACCGACGAAAATATATGAACTGAACAAATCTGTTATGGTCGATGGTCAACAAGTTCACATTAAAGAGCTTAAAATCTCGCCATTACGTGCAAAAATTCAACTCGTTGCGGATGAACAAAATACCATGCAATTACTACATTTCATATCGGTTCGATTGATAGATGAAAATGGGGAAGAGTGGGGGCGACCAATGGGGAGCAGGGGATCTGGCCATTTACGTAATGGCGAGGTAACCATCTCGATGGAAAGTAATTACTTCAGACAGCCGAAAAAATTAACGTTAGTAATGGACAAAATTGAAGCATTACCAAAAGGCTCGGATTATATCGAGGTAGATTTTGAGCAACAGAAGGTGCTGTATGTGCCGAGCGAACTAGATATCGATGTTCAAGTGCTATCGGGCAATACATTAGAAGTCACTTATCCAACCGGTGATTATGGGCTATTGGCTAATATAGCGGACCAAGAGGGCACCGATCTTAGCCAAAATTTAATTGAAGCGCATTTGAGCAGAGAAGAATCTTATACTAAAGCAATATCTACCTTTGATTTTAATCATGCAGTGAATCCAATTCGTCTGTATATTGGAAGCTATCCGCTGTATTTGGATGGCAAGGTAGAAATTGATATTCCTTTGAATGAATAAGCTTTCACAGGCACATCATCGCCAGGAGTAGTCTGCGCGATGATGTGTTTCTACCTGTTAACTATACGGAGTAACAGGGGTATTTGGGTGTGAAATTCAGGTTCCAGAATAACCTGGATTTGTTCCAGAACCCTGAATTTCATTCATCCAGATTTAATAAAATTTTTATTTCTTATTCATATACTTATCGATTTGCCGCTTTTCCCAATCTTCCCCGAAAAATAGGCTACTGCCAAAGACAGAAAAGCCGTGTACTACAATGCCAATTCCCCATCCTAAAAGAGGATAAATAAACCAAATGCCCCCTTGGGAGTATAGTAAATTAATGAAAATTAACCCTGCATTGACAAGGATATATACAAGTAAGTGAATGTAAAAGTCCTTCAACGCTTGAACCTTTTTCTTAGCAGATTCATATCTTTTATCATCAGCCATAAAATTACCCCCAACCTATTTCTAATAATTACTGAGAGCGATCAATGTTTCCTTTATTCCTTCCCTATATGATGTTCTTGGTAACGGGCCTATTTTAGATTCATATTTATCTCCACTTAACACAATAGGTGCTTCTGTTAAATACATCATTTCCACCATTTCTCTCATAAAAGGTTGAAATAGGCCAATGAAACGAATCATTGATTTTGATATGGATCTTACAGACTTAGTATATGCTGCATCCTCACGTAAAATCGCAATCAGCTCTTCACCCGTAATCGGATGGACGGCAGGGATGTTCCAATTTTGATTGTAAGTATCTTCACGCAAAGCAAGCTCCACCATTGCCTTTGCACCATCGAACGTGTATAAAAACTCTCTCCCTACATGGGTGCTACCAACGAAATTAGCTGTTTTATGTTGAACGACATTTTTGAATGTTTCATGGAGCATTGTATTTCCAGCATAAGGGCCATAAAAATCAGGGAAGTGAACAATCAAGGAAGGGATATGACTAGCTTTCAATTTTTGCTCCATCGCTAAGCGAATCTTTCCCTTTTTCGTATGCGGCTCCTTTATTGAAGCTTCTGTGACTTTGCCTTTATGTTGCGCTCCATATGCATATATATTATCCACAAGCGCAATTTTTGCATGCTGCGCTTCAGCGACACCAATCAGAATGTCCATACACGAAGGATGCGTGACACTCCAGACAGGATAGGGGAAGTTTACAGCGTGAAAAATGATATCGACTCCTTGGGCTGCCTGTGATACCTCAGATTTTATTAATACATCACCTGCATAAATCATAACGCCCGGTTCCTGTTCAAAAAGTGCCCTCAACTTCTCTTCACCTCTAGCAAAGGCGACAACATCGACTCCTCGTGAAACCAGTTCTCTCACCAATGCATACCCCATCCCACCTGAGGCGCCTAACACTAATGCTTTCTTCATAAACATTTTCTCCTCCCTTGTTAACCACTGGTCAATACTCGTTAAAAAAATAGTGTGACACTCTATATCGACGTAAGATATAGAGTATCCACTTAGCTAGACAACCCTTTTAAGATAAAATCAACATGCGATTCAGCCGACACTTTCGCTTCCTCAAAGTTCGTAACGAATCCACGATGGTGGGCAACAAACCCATGTAGTGCTAAAAATGCGGACCATACATCTTTAATCTCAAGTTTTTTCGTCGATAAAGTTTGCACGGACTCGGCAAACTTTTGATAACTAAGGAAGGCTGCCTCCTGCGACAAACTATCTACCTCAGCATACCTTGCGACAAACATGAATTCATATTGACTTTGATTATTCAATCCAAATTCGATAAAGCTAAGAAATACATTTTTAAGCTTTTTGATGTTCTCTTCAGCACCTTGAACAGTATCTTGTAAAAGGTTGTTTAGGGCAGAAAAATCGACTTCTACAATTGCACCGAACAACTCTACTTTATTTTTGAAATGGTAATAAAGTGCACCATGTGTACAGCCAACTTGCTTAGCGATGCTTCGCATAGAAACATCATGAAAACCTTTTTCAACGAATAAGGTACGAGCTTGTTGTACAATCATCTCTTTTGTTAACTCTTGAGATGCCGGTTTATGAGAAGACATTGTCTCGCTCCTTTTTGACCATTGGTTAACTAAATCATACCCCGATTTTAAACTATTTACAAGTGCTTATTCATATTCTGTTTTATCAACTCCTCTGGCAGAAGTTTGATATTGGTCAGCAAGACGTTACCCTGTTCTTTATAGACTATCTAGAATCAGGCAAAGCATATAAAATAGATAAGGATGACTTGTTGAATGAGTATTGTCCATATAACATGGGTAATTGGGGGATTGAGGATGGTGGACGATAACGAGCCTTCTTTCATACTGTTTTCAACAACACATCTAGTGACAAATAGCAGTATTGTGCCTGTTAATGTTACTTGTATTCATTTCTAGAAAAAAAGGAGCTGTATCATCGAAGTGTGAGCGTCTTTTTGCCTTGTCTCTGCTAGTGATGGAGCTTCTCTATCACGTTTGGCTAATTGGAATTGGTAGATGGGGATTGAGCGATTCGTTCCCGTTAGAATTATGTAGTATCAGTTTAATCGCAGCCATTTTACTGCTATGGACGGGGAACCCGCATTTGTATAATTTTGTGTTCTTCGCGGGGATTGGCGGGGCCATTCAAGCGATTGCGACGCTTGTTCTTGATCTTGGGTTTCCGCATTTTAGATATATTCATTTCTTCTATACGCATATCGGCATTATTTTAACGGCTTTATATTTTACATGGGTGAAAGCCTATCGGCCCACTTTTAAAGGTGTGCTTACGACGATAGTTATTTTAAATGGATTGCTACCGATAATTTTTACCGCAAATATGTTGTTTAACGGAAATTATATGTTTTTAAGAGAGAAACCTTTAAATGGGAGTCTGCTTGATTACTTAGGGGCATATCCTTGGTATATCTTGTCACTCGATGTTGCCGCCTTTATCATGTTCCTCTGTTTGTGGTTGATGTTCAGAAAATGGAAAACTACGTCTGAAGGCTGAGGTGGAATCACTACTCAAGTCCATTTTGATGAAGCTAATCATTGTTTATACTAAGTGTAAGTAAAGGGTGTGACGAGATGGTTGATTATACAGCGAAGGTGCAAGATGAGTTGATATACTGGAAACGTAAAATGACAAGACGGCCCGGACTTATTGAGCGCACATCTAAAAAAGCACAAACAAAGGTGAATGGCCTTATCCCAGAAAAAGTACATAAAGCGCTAACAGAAAGTATCAAAAGCATGGTGAAAGCAACGCTTGTCGGTTCAAATGTGACGACAAAAAAGCAGCAGGCAATAGGGCTTAGCCTTTATGAGCGAGATGAGTTGTTCAAGGAGAAACTTGCGATTTTCCGAAAAACAGCTGTCATTGAGGGAGCAGGAACAGGTGCTGGCGGGATTATGCTGGGACTAGCTGATTTCCCGTTACTGTTATCCATTAAAATGAAATTTCTATTCGAGGCAGCTGCGGTCTATGGCTTTGATACGAATGAATATGAAGAGCGCCTTTTTATCTTGCATGTGTTTCAATTAGCCTTTTCCAGTGAGACGACCCGAAAAGAAACGTTGCATATTATTGAAAATTGGGAGCTACAGAAACAGCTTATAGCTGATATGGATTGGCAGGATTTTCAACAGGAGTATCGAGATCATATCGATTTGGTCAAGATGTTTCAACTAATACCCGGCTTCGGTGCCATCGTCGGTGCATTTGCCAATTACAATCTGCTAGATCAACTAGGTGAAACGGCGATGAATGCTTATCGGCTACGCTTATTACAATGAGAGGTGGGAAAACTGCAGATGTTTTTTAGAAGTAAGACCTTTATGGTTGTGCTCCTGATAGTAGTCGTTGGCGGCGCGATTACGCTAATTTTTAAACCAAGAGATACATTTGAAAAGAGCGCGGATAAAAAAGTGATTGAGGATCATTCATTTACAGCAGTTGAAGTGATGGCAGACAATGCTGCCATCGAAATTGTGCCTAGCAAAGATTCAGAAGTGACGGTGGCGTACACTGGAACAACAAAGAAAAAAGCGAAGTATCTATTCGAGGCAGAAGTCAAAGGGGATACACTAGCGGTTCAGTTTAAAGAGAAGCATAAGGGTTTCATTCACCTAGGGCTCTCTACCTTGAATATAACGTTAACTGTGAGCATTCCAGAAAAGCACTATGAGCAAATTCAAGCTGAAACCGATAACGGGCGCATTAAGGTCGAAAATCTTCAAGCAGGGGATCTTGTCCTAGAGACAGACAATGGCAAGGTTGAATTGAAGCAGATAGATGCAACAGTCGTTCGTGTGAAAACGGATAATGGCCGCATCCTTCTCGAAGACGTTGAAGGGAAAATAGAGGCGAAGACAGACAATGGGCGGATTTCTCTCATTACAAACATCTTAGATCGGCCAATCGATTTAGAAACGGATAACGGTAAAATTGAGATACAAACAGAAATGGAACCTAAAAATGCGACTATTGATGCGAAGTCGGATAATGGCCGAGTCGAACTGTTTGGACAGGAAAACAAACTTGTGATGTTCGGAAAAGGTGAAAATTTAATCAAGCTGAGAACCGATAATGGAAGAATTACTGTGACGAACTGATTGTGCACCGACAATCAGTTCGTTTCTTCTTGATACGCGAGCAATGACTGATAGTCTTCTTGCGTATCGATATCGAAAATTAGCCGTTTATCGGCGCAGGGCAAGATTGTTCCCTTGCGAAGAAACTTCCCTTGTAAAAGGCTTTTCGCTCCAACATCTCCCTGTAGGGTAAGAAGGTCTGCATACATGGAGGACGATAGTAAAACGGGCGGCATAGTGACCTTATCGACTGATGTCGCAACAAACGTGCATGTCGGGTTGCTCTTCATGCATGTCATCATTTCTTCAAGCATTTGGCTAGTGATGAAAGGCTGGTCTGCTAGCATGACGATGACGGCTTCCATATGATCGGCTTGTGCCTGTTGAATGCCGCATTTTAATGATTCGGACTGGCCTTTGTAAGCGGTGGAGCAAGGTAAGATAGTACACTTAGCGTTCATCTTCATATCAATTGGTAGCCATGCTAAATCATCTACCCCTTTCGTAATAATATATATTGTATCAAGTGATGATTGTATAGCTGTTTCCAGGCCCAAACTTCCCAATGTCATTGTCCCAATAGGTAGATTCAGCTTATGACTTCCCATTCGGCTACTATTGCCAGCAGCTAGATAAATCCCCGCGATTTTCATAGCATTTTCCCCCGTCTCACAGCGATTAGTTCCGCAACAATACTAATAGCAATTTCCTCAGGTCCGTCTGCTCCGATGGGCAACCCAATAGGCGAATGCATCCCCTTGAGAATTTCTCCGCCAAGTAATCGTTCCGTTCTTTTTTTTGATCCTAAAATCCCAAGATACAGCAGGGGAATTGTACGTAGTCGTTGCATGATTTGTAAATCCTTTTGAAAATCATGCGTCATAATGACAACGGCATCCAACTCGTTGAATGCAATTGTATCGATTGCCTGCGCAATGTCTCCAATACGAATAGACGCAGCCGTTGGAAAATGCTCTTCGCTGCACAATGATTGGCGCCAGTCTAGCAAATGGACTGAATAGCCGACATCCTGGGCAAGACGTGCAAGTGGCCGCGCATCCGCTCCGGCACCAATGATATAAAGGACTGGTTTAGGCCAGATGAATTGCACATACATATTTTTATCATGGATGATTTTTTGCCCTGCTTGCTGTTGAAAAGCGGCTGTTCCATCTATTGCAATTGGTACTTCATTTTCCAAGCTGCCATAGCGATTACCTCCCTGCATGATAGCTCCATAGTCGTTAAAATCGTTCATAGATTGGATGAATACAATGGGTTCTTTAACCAGTAAGTTTTTGTGTAATTGGTTAAGAAAAAAACGAAATGTTTGATCAACGTCCCGTATTAGTACTGAAACAATCCCATTACATCCTGCACCACGCCCCCAACCGACATCATCTATGTCACTTAAATCATACTGAACGATTTCTACTTTGCCTGTTTCGAACAATTCTTGTGAGCGCATTTGTAAATCGCTTTCAAGACAGCCGCCACTGATGACCCCTAACCGTGTTCCATCCTCTTGAATTATCATCCAGGATCCTTCTTTTCGATAAGCTGAACCTTCCACATGCACAATCATCGCGAGGACAACTGGTCGATTGTCATTCAATATCGTTTCAATCATTTGTTGAATCGTTTGCAACTATTTCACTCCATTTCATTGTTCCAACTCTCACCATTTGCTTGCTATTCTATTCGTTTTGTGAAATGAAGACTGTCATTATAATCAGCTCTCATGATGGTTAACATGTGAAAGAGGTGATAGAACATATTTGAAGGAGTCGTTGTGATGGATAGTTATTTACTTCCCGTCGTAATGGGAATCATTTTTGGCTTTGTGGCACGAACACAATTGTTACGTACCGATTTTCGACAATACCCAACGTATCCGACAGGTCGAATTATTCATCTTTCTCTTGGGTTCATTGCAGCTTTTATCGGCGCGGTCGCCATTCCTTCCGTTTTAGAATCTGATTGGGCCGCAGTGACTTTTCTTGGACTCGCCGCGACACAGTTTCGCGAAATCAGGAAAATGGAAAGGGATTCCCTTGAAAAAATCGATACGAACGAGCTTGTGAAACGTGGAGCGCCATTTATTGAAGGGATGGCGCAAGCATTCGAAAGTCGCAATTATTTAGTGATGTTTACAGCATTGGTGACAACTCTGTGTTCTGTCTATTCTATTTGGCTAGGGGTTATAGGGGGAATTGTCATGCTTATCATTGTGAAGTTTAAGATGTCAGGCAAGCTGTTGCATGCAATTGCTGATGTCACGGAAGCAGATATTCGTTTTGAGGGACCAACACTCTTTGTAGGAGATATCCTGATTAAAAACGTCGGATTGGAGGATACGAGAAAAATCATTACCGAAAAGGCAGTTGGCGCCATTGTCATTCCGAAAAATGAAAACAGCATTGTCACATTATCCTATCTTGGGCAGCGGCAAGCGATGCTCCATCATGTTGCCACAGTTCTGGGCTGTTATCTCGATTCCGGTGAACCAGCGTTAATTCCTCTGTCGAAAAGAGATATGGCAGACGGCCGAATTGCGCTGTTTTTTTTACCTAGGGAAAAAGATTTTGCCCAAATCCAAGCAGTATTAGAAAAAGTACCGGTATTGGATAGCGCAATTCGCTTGCCTGAAGAAGCGGATAAAGGGAAATAGCAGGGTCGAAAATCCGTTACCAACGTAAGGAAATTTGTAATTTACAACAATCACCCAGTTTTTCAGCATTATCAAATTCAATATGAATACCGCTTGGCGTAAATTTGGTCTTCACTTTACTCGTAACCCCCGTTGATTTAATTAATTCATCGACTTTCTTTTGATTGGATA
Organism: Sporosarcina sp. FSL K6-1522; assembly: GCF_038622445.1. GTDB lineage: Bacteria > Bacillota > Bacilli > Bacillales_A > Planococcaceae > Sporosarcina. The sequence continues at coordinate 2,870,726 of NZ_CP152019.1, read as the reverse complement.
ATTGGGAGGCATCCATCAACTCATACGCGAAACTTTGCGAATCTACAATTCGATTGATGACGAACTGTGCCTGCTTTGTAATGTCTAGCATCTTCTCGGCAGATGTATGGAGCTGTTGCGTATTTACAGAAGGAAATGGACTTTCCGACCTTGAGTTCGTTTGTGATTGAACAGATGCATTCGTACGTACAGAAGATGAGCTTTCCCCAGCTATCCATAGAGGGTGGAAATAATGCATGAGCGTTCTCCTTTCTGTTTGTTGTTTATCCTACTTTATGTAGTGAATGTCAAAGAGGGGAGAGTAAACATGCTGAAATGATTGTGTTCATTATAATCTGTTGCTGCCTTGGTTAAACTCTGGGTTACACTTTTCGAAATGTCATAAAGAAGTTAGCGTGATAAATAAGGATGGCATTTCAATCTCTCATCATTGACCAACAATGGAAGGATGGATATGTATTGGGCAATCAGCATGCCGAAATTGTGGCTGTTATTACGGTCAAGCCGGAAACTATTCAAAGTGGCGGCGCACCTGTTTTTATAGTAGAGGATATCAAACACTTGCAGAAAATGAGTTTAACGTTAGAAAAGATTATGGATGCTGCCGCACATGAAGTAGAAGAAGAGACGATGATTATTGTGGCACGTTAAAAATAGGAGGTGTTCATGAATGGATCATACAACACGAACAACTGTTGGCCAGCGTGTTACGCGGATTGATACACTTGACAAGGCGACGGGGAATGTCAAATATGTTGGCGATTTAGTCGGTACCGGCATCCTACACGCCAAACTTGTAACGAGTACAGAGGCACATGCCAACATTACATCTGTCGACACCTCAGAGGCTTGGAAAGTACCTGGTGTGCGCGCAATTATCACTGGAGATGTTTTCCCTTTTCATATTGGCCCGCTTCTTGCCGACAGACCGCCTCTAGCATTTAAAAAGGTGCGTTATTTCGGAGAACCTATCGCTATTGTCGTAGCAGATCATGGACACCAAGGTAAACTTGCCGCCAGTAAAGTAAAAGTTATGTATGAATCGTTACCTGTTGTGAATTCTGTTCAACAGGCTTTTCAAACAGATGCGCCGTTAGTCCATGACAATTCGGGTGACTATACGAAAATTATTACAGACGTCTATCCTGTACCCGGGACGAATATCGGTAGTCATAATAAAATTCGAAAAGGAGATTTTGCCAAGGTCTGGGCAAGCTGTGCAGAAACAATAACCGCAACATATGCTTTCAATCTGTCAGATCATGCGGCATTAGAAACTCGGAGCACGCAGGTGGAAATCAATTCTGCTGGCAAAGTAACCGTCCATTCCTGCACGCAATCTCCTTACACTATCAAAAAAGTATTGAATCAGTTCTTCAATATTGAAGTGGGTAATATCATTGTGCATGTGCCCATTGTTGGTGGTGCATTTGGCGGGAAAGGAACAGTTCAGTTAGAGCCGCTTGCCTATTTAGCCTCGAAAGCAGTCGGTGGAAAAAAGGTGAAATTACAGTATGAGCGTGAAGAAGATTTGATTACTGCACCTTGTCATATTGGGCTCGATGCCACCATTAAACTCGGGGTGACGAAAGAGGGTAAATTACTTGCGGGTCAATATACGTTCCTTGTTGACTCTGGGGCGTATACGGATCAAGCTGCTGGGATTACAAGGGCGATGGCGGTCGATTGCACGGGTCCCTATAATGTACCAAATGTCTGGTGCGATGCGTATTGCATGTACACCAATCATCCGTATGCGACGTCACTAAGGGGCTATGGCCATCCAGAGCTGACGTTTGCCGTTGAAAGAACGATGGACAAATTAGCCAAGCAGTTACAGATGGATCCCATCCAATTGCGGCTCATGAATGCCATTAAACCCGGCGACACAACACCGACCCAAACGGTTCTTACCGCAAATACAGTTGGCGATGCGGCAAAATGCCTTACAAGGGCGCAAGAATTAATTGAATGGGATACAGATGAAGGCAGCTATAAAGGGATCAGTTTATTTTGGAAAACATCATCAACAGCAACAAATGCCCAAGCAGGCGCGATTCTTACATTCGAAGCAGATGGTTCTCTTAATCTCAACTGCGCAGCAATTGAACTAGGTCAAGGTGCCAAAACGGTGCTTGCGCAAATCGTTGCGGAAAAGTTGAAAATGGATATGAAGAATATCCATGTCAAGATGGAAGTGAATACGCAATACGATCCCCATCAATGGCGTACTGTAGCAAGTAGCACAACCTTTTTGGCGGGACGTGCGGTGCTTGCTGCGGCGGAAGATGCCATCCGTCAATTGAAGAAAACAGCAGCTATTGTCTTACAATGTGCAGAGGATGATATAGATGTTGCAGACGGCCGTGCTTTTGTCAAAGCGAACCCACAATTTGGAGTCACTCTTCAAGCTATTGCTTTAGGCTACACCTATCCAAATGGGCATACCGTTGGTGGGCAAGTTGTCGGTGTCGGCAAACATACGCAGCGGCATTTGACTCCGTTGGATAAAGAAACAGGATTCGGCAACCCGGGGCCCTGGTGGTCTGTTGGGGCGCAAGCAGTCGAGATTGCGTATAACGAAAGAGATTGTACGTATCAGCTATTGAAAGCAGTTACCGTGCTAGATGGAGGCACGATTATAAACCCGACAACAGCCACCCAGCAAATGCGTGGGGGGATGTACATGGGCTTGAGTTTAGCTAGTAGTGAAACGTTTATATTTGATGTAAAGGGCATTGTGCAAAATGCCGATTTAAGAAATTATCAAATGCTACGGTTTGGCGAACAGCCTATAGAGTATCTCGTTGATTTTGTTGAAACACCAGCCGTCGATGGACCTTATGGAGCGCGTGGCATTGGGGAATATGGTGTGATTGGTGTTGGGGCGGCACTTGCGAATGGATTATCGAGGGCAGCACAAGTGGAACTAAACCATTTGCCCCTCACACCAGAATTTATATGGCAAACGAAGAAGGAGTGCGGCAAATGATTGCGTTCGACTTTGAGTATTATAAGCCTTCTACAATTCGTGAAGCAGTTGACACGTATCAGCCGGCATATCAATCTGGAAAACAAGCGATTTTTTATTCGGGTGGTACGGAATTTATTACATTTGCTCGGACAAATAAAAAGACAGCCGATGTGGTAATTGATATAAAAGGAATTCCTGAATGTACAGCGTTGAAGATTGTCGGAGATGAGCTGATTATTGGAGCAGCCGTTACACTAACGACTATTGTGGAATCAAAGCTATTCCCATTATTGAGCGAGACGGTTAAACGAATAGCGGATCATACGTCCCGCAATAAAATCACAATTGGTGGTAATCTCAATAGTCATTTCATGTATCGGGAAGGGATTTTACCTTTTTTATTAGCCGATGCACATGCGAAAATTGCGGGGAAGGAAAAAGAGAGGGTTCTTCCATTAAAACAGCTTCTGAACGAGGGACTAGGTGAGGGCGAGTTTCTTGTCCAAATCCATGTCGACCACTCCTATGTCAACTTGCCATTCAGTAGTATCAAGCGAACGAGAATCTCAACAATCGGATACCCGATTGTTACGGTGGCGGCATTGGTAAAAGATCAGCATATTCGAACTGCTTTTAGTGGGGTGTGCGAATTTCCATTTAGATTGGATGCAATCGAAAAGATACTAAATGATGTTTCCACGGCAAAGGAAGAGAGAATCGAGCAGGTCATTCATCATCTCCCGGCACCAGTTGTCCAAGATATTCATGCGTCAGCAGAATACCGCAAATTTGTTTTGAAAAATGTGTTAACTGACACACTCGAAGCCTTGGAGGGAACTATATGATTATGTCGAACGACAAATCGAAAAAACTGGTCCAACTTCATGTCAATGGCAAAACGCACGATGCGACTATCCGATCCGCTGATACATTGTTGCATACACTGCGCGAACAACTCGGGCTAACCGCCGCAAAACCAGCATGTGAAAATGGCGATTGCGGGGCTTGTACAGTCATCATTGACGGTCAACCCATGCACTCGTGTTTGTCTTTAACGATTGAAACGGTCCATCAGTCGATTACAACGAATGAAGGACTACTGGATTCACCGTTGCAACAGGCTTTCGTAGATAACTGGGCGATACAATGCGGTTATTGTACATCTGGGTTTATCACCAACTGTCATGCACTTGTTGAACAACACCCGGATGCCGATGCTGCGCTTATCGATGAATGGCTTGCATCGAATCTCTGTAGATGTACAGGCTATCAGGAAATAAAAGACGCTGTAAAAAGTGTTTTGCGGATGAAAAAAGATCAGACTTCGCCCCTTTAGTACTTTGAAGTACCCCCTTCTCTTGTGAAGAATAGAAAAGCCCGTCATCGACGAATTGAACTCCGCTGATGACGGGTTTTTCACCCTTTTTTAAAGCTATTATTCGCGCTGTTTAATGATTGAATAAGCTGGAGTGTTTGTGCTGCTTGCTCGATTTGTTGTCGAACTTGTTCGAGTTGTTGCTGAATGGCTGTCGTCGACTCGGTGACTGCGATGCCTTGCATTTGATTCATAAGCTGTGAGGCCTGTTGAAGTTGCTGTTGCGCTTGTTGCACAGCTTGCAGGTCATTTATCGTCTTACTCTGTTGTAACGTGTGTACAGCTTGCTGCATTGTTTGAAGTGCTAACTTTTTCTGCGTTTGGAATTGCTGCTCGATTGGTGCTGGATCAATTTGCTTTTGCTGTAGCTGTTTCAAGTAGAGGACCCCTTTCAAGTGTAATAGATTTGTCCTCTATAGTGTTGGTGAATAGATGGGTTTTTAATCAGGGAATTGTGGAGGTTGCGATTTACCGTATCGAAATAATTTTTTAGTAAATAGGAATTAAAGAACGTACGTGTGGTATAATGATAAGGGTTATCTTCAAACGGATTTCTTATCATCGGGCGCTTTTCTGAAACATGGGAAGCGTCATTTTTATCTTTATTAAACATGGCGATTCTAAATAGAGAAAAGAGAAAGGATATCACAATGAAAATCAATCAATTAATTGCGAACAATATTAACAAATTAGATGCTGCACTACCAGCAAATCAGTCGTTAGGCATTGCGGGCTTGTCTGGTTCTGGTAAAACAACTTTTTGTCAGACGATTGGTGAAGAATCTAAAAAGCGTCTCGTTTCCTTATTGCCAAAGGCTGAATATCAGTATTTATTCCCCAATATTATGGAAACGAATTTCAGTGCTATCAAGATGGAAGAGATGCCTTTAGTGCTTTTTCTAGGAAGATCATCTATCTCCTCCAATCCGCGTTCAACAATTGGCACACACACAGGCGTCTTTACAGATATTCGTATTTGTCTTGCCGAGAAATTCCATCTCTCGCCAGAATCGTTTTCATTTAATAATGAATTAGGCTGGTGTTCAGGTTGTAAAGGACGCGGTACGACCAAAAATGTGGAGTGTAAAAAGTGTGGGGGTAAACGCTATAATCCAGAAATTGAGCAATATACAATGGAATTATGGGATCAACCACATACAATTTCCGATATTAACAATTTGAGCATTGAATCGATTCTTTCACTTGCAGAAGTTTTACATATTAGTGAAGGAAAACAACAGATTCTCCAAAATATCATCAATATGAATGTTGGTTACTTAACATTAAATCGCATTATGGGTACATTATCAGGTGGAGAACTAACACGACTGTACTTGGCAGAATTCATGGCAACAAGTGAAAACACAGTAATTATCATCGATGAAATCTCCGTGGGGCTTGATCACCAAACCCTCTTAAAAATCTTAGAAGAAATTAAACAATTGGGCTATAAAAATCAAATTTGGCTCATCGATCATTCTGACACGGTGCTGGATTTAACGGATGAGCAAGTATTTTTTGGACCAGGTAGCGGGAAATATGGTGGGAAAATTGTAGATGAATCGCCACGTCCACAACCTGTATACTTGGAACGGAATGAGGAAACACCAACAGACTACTATCAATTTCATGATCTCTATTGCCGTACGATCCAAATGGCTGAAATAATAATTCCTAAAAACAGACTCGTCACTGTCACGGGAGAGTCTGGGTGTGGTAAATCTACGCTTGTTAATATGTGTATTGCCGACGATTTTCTGAAGCGTTATCCAAAAGATAAACTCGTTATGGTAGGGCAGGACCGAAACCAATCGATTACGAGCCGCTCAACCGTTGCAACGTTTCTTGATATTAAAAGGAGTCTCAACAAATACAGTGAAGAGATTGATGATGTTTTCGAGCGCTCGATTGAGGATATTATTGATGAACTGCCCAATGAAGATATCGCTTATAAGCGCTTGAGCTTATTGATCAAACTGGGACTCGGTTATTTAACGTTAAATAGAAAAACGCAGACATTATCGACAGGTGAATTTCAATGTGTGCATTTAGTCTCTGAACTGTTCACGAATTCAAGAAAACCTCATACACTATTCATTTTTGACGAACCATCAAAAGGTTTATCGCAAAACATTTTAAATCAATTTATTGATAGCATAAGGGGTATTCTACAAGATGCATCTGTTTCAATCATAATGATTGAACATAACGCCTACATGATGGAAAGCTCAGATTTCATTATTGATTTTGGTAAAAGAAAGAATGAACCTGTCACACATCTCGATGTTGTCAGCCATCATGACTATTATGAGGCTAGAAATGAGGAAGTACTCGCGCTGCCATTGCCTATTTCGTCCACACTTAAGCAGCAAAATGGCATTCATTACTTACAAGAAAATCATATCGATTACTTTAAGAATGCAGAAAACATTTATAAGGGTGGCATCTTAAAAAGCTTATCCTCAATGGCCCGTTTGATTTATGGAGAATACGAATCTGATACCATTGCCCCCGTCGTTGCCATTGATCTTGAAAGGCACTTGTATAGCCAATATAGTTTTCTTTATGAAATGGGCGGCCTTATCAATCATCTCGTGGCGGCGCATCCGACCAATAAAGATACAAAAAGCTTTGATTTCTATTCGAAGGACAATCATTGTCCATCATGCGCAGGACGTCTAGCAATCGAAATATTTGATAAAGAGGTTGTCATTCAAGACAAAAATCTGCCGTTTTGGGATGGCCTATTCCATCCAGACGTAATGGACGTATTAAAATTTTATCAATATGCCAAGTTAGAATTTCTATTTGAAGAAATTAAAAATGAGCTTGGGCATGACTTGACGAAAAGCTATAATGACATGTCTGATGAAGAAAAGCATACATTTTGGTACGGCTATTTTGACCAGTCATTTTATGATAAAAAAAGTAAGGCGCGTCGAACATGGGTCGGTTTTAATACCATCGTCGGTATGTATATATTCGTCTCGAAATCAGCGATTAAAGAGCAAATAAAAGCTTCTAAAGAGATGATGACGTGCCCAGTTTGTGAAGGGACTGTGTTAAACCACCATAAACGGCTGAAATTTGGCGACACAGATATTCGTGATATCATCAATCAGCCAATTGACCAAGTATTGAACACAGTAGGTGATATACCTGCACTCGTCAAACTGAAATCGATTGTAGGCGGCGATATGATATTAACAGAAGATGTCTCTTTACTACCTAGAACAACACAAGTCGCACTGAAAATGTTTGAATTAGAGCAAGCAAGCTTTGTTGGTTATGAAATGGTGCTACAAAATGCTTTACCATTCTGGGACGCAATTAGCAGCAATATGGAATCCATTAGCGCGAATAACCAGGTTACCATCTGTGATTTTGACAAAATCACTGAAACAAGGGAAACGATCATTGATCAGTATTTCACCAATGGCAAATACAAAAAACTAACGTATGTTTATGAAGCTTTTGGCTATAAAAAAATTATTACCCAAATTAATAAAGTGAAAAAAAGTCATCCATGTCCATTCTGTAAAGGCAAGAAAGTCATTACGGAAGATAATCTACATGACGGTGTCTTGAAATTAACAATCCCTTGTGTGAGTTGCAATGCAAGTGGTATCAATGAGGAAGGACTTCAGGAAGTTATTGAAGGCATATCAGTAGAAACATGGCTCACTGGTAAAGTAAGTGATGTTGTCGTTGAGACCCTATACACGGAGACAGTTGCTGATATATCCATCTTCAATCGTATTCGTGAGCTAAATAAACGCGATATGATGGCAGTTTATCAATGCCTTGAGCAAAATAATTAAATTAGCATTCTGGAAAAATCAAAAAGCCCATTTTCTCTGCTTAATTGCGGAGAAGCTGGGCTTTTGAATTTGGATTTTATTCTCGATATCACTCCATATTTGGCCACGGCTAAGTATGCATTATGCTAAAACTAATCATCCCTTGAGTGTAACGTCCCTGAGAATGGTTACGCAGTTCTAGATCATTCTGTCAAAGCTCGATTAACCGCCTCAACAGCATGGATAACCGTTGTATCGAACAATGGAACTGCTGAATCTTCTTGCTCGATCAATAAGCCGATTTCGGTACAGCCTAATATGATGCCTTCAGCACCTTCATCCACTAGTCTTTGAATAACTTTTTTGTAGTATTCCTTAGAGTCTTGCTGAATATTACCTAAACATAATTCTTCAAAGATTACTTGATTGACAACTTCTCGGTCCTCTTGACTGGGAATTAACACATTAATGCCCCTAGAGGCAATGCGTGATTTATAAAAATCTTGTTCCATCGTATATTTGGTTCCAAGTAATCCAACCGTCTGGATTTCTGCTTGTTGAATTTGCGTAGCTGTTGCATCTGCGATATGTAAAATGGGCAAAGTGACTCGCTCTTCGATGTATCCAATCACTTTATGCATCGTATTGGTGCAAAGGACAATCATTTCAGCGCCCGCCTTTTCCAAAGACCACGCTGCATCCCCAAGCACTACACCAGCGCGTTCCCAATCGCCTGCTATCTGATAACGTTCAATTTCCTCGAAATCTACGCTATATAAAAGACATTTGGCTGAATGCAATCCGCCCAATTTATTTTTTACTTCTTCATTCACAATTCGATAATAGGTTGCCGATGATTCCCAGCTCATTCCACCAATAAGACCAATCGTTTTTATGACAATCTCCTCCAAATAAAAATAGAATGTGTAGTTCGATGATTCAATTTATAGTAGTATACATTTGAATGACTGTACCGACAATAGTTTTACACAATTTTCCGAATGGTAAAGTTGTCTTCTAACAATAACCAGTTTTGTGGGAATGGATAGCCAAGTACCCAATAACTTATGCCACGCAAGTGATAGTCTTTTACCATCGTAAACTTGGCTTGGGCACTGCGAGCATCTTCAAACCATACTTCGTGCTGACGCCCTTGTGCATCTGTATAGCGATAGAAAGGGGATTGAGCGATTGGATCATACTGGATCACCGCTCCGTATTGAATAGCCCGGCGTATGGCTTCCTGTTGACTAAAGGTCTCTGCCTCCTGTCCTTGAACATGGGGAAGAAGCCAGTCACGTGCGTAAATTTGAAAACCAAAGAAAATCTTATCTCTTGGAATAACGGTTACAGCGTAATCGAGCACACGTTTTATCTCATTTAGCGGCGAAATGGCTTGTGGTGGACCGAATCGATAGCCCCATTCATAGGTCATCAACACCACAAAGTCTACAATCTTCCCTTGTGCCTCATAGTCATGCGCTTCATACAATAGCCCTTGTTGTTCACTACTTACTTTAGGCGCGAGGGCGCTTGAAACAAAATAGCCTTCAGGATGCAATCGATCAACCGCTCGTTGCAAAAACTGATTATAGTTTTCTCGGTCAGCGGGTAGCACATTTTCAAAGTCAACATTAATTCCTCGATAGCCTTTTTCTTTCATAACCTTTATGATATTCGTTAATAATTGATCCTGAATATCTGTACTTGCTAGGATATTATGAGCCAATTGCGACCCCGTTTCTGTGGAACTAAAGTTCGTGATACAAAGCACAGGTACAATCTTTTCAGCCGCGGCAGCTTGTAGCATCGTTGTGTCGTCGACGGGAGTCAGCCCACCATCTTCTTGTATGCTATAAGCGAAAGGCATCCAATACGTTAAGTATTGCCCGACTTCCTGAATTTCTCTTGCACCCGTTTCTCCAGTGTTAATGGTATACGCATTGACATCGATAACCGGCTTCTGAACAGGGATGGTCAAACGCATACCAACTGCAATCATATCTGGATCTTGTAGTTGATTGGCTTGTGTGATTGCTTGAATCGTCGTCCCGTAACGTTGCGCAATTTCTGATAGGTTCTCACCGGGTTGAACAATGTGGATCCCGGAAGCTGTTGGAACAACAAGGGCCATCCCTGGTACTAATCGATTTGGGTTTTCCAACTTGTTTGCTGTAACAATTTGCGTCACGGTGACGCCATATCGCTGGGCGATTAACCATAAGGTTTCTCCAGGATGTGTCACATGAATTTGCATAAACTTCGCTCCTTCTATTGTCATCTCTTTCAGCGTATTCGAGAAAGGAGCGCGATAGTATGGAATAGAGAGAGATTATTCATATTTAAGTTTACATAATATTATTATTTCCTTATATTCTAATTTGAATTGGAATATAAGGAAGAGATTATGTAGACTGGATGTAGTGAATTTGGTACAAGCGTTTAGGATGGAGGGATATCGGTGATTAGAAAAACGGTTGGGCTCAGTGTAGCAGCTTTCTTAATTGGCACGATGATTGTTCTTATGGTGAAATCGAATAGTGAACAGAAATCAACAGATAGTCTGCCAGCCATCAATTCTGCTTCCTTAGTGGAAGTGCCGGGATTAGGCATTGGAGACACGCCACCTGATTTTGAGTTAACAACTACTTCAGGAGAGGTAATCAAGTTATCTGATTTAAAAGGAACAAAAGTGATAGTAAACTTTTGGACGTCCTGGTGTACGTGGTGTGAGGTGGAAATGCCTTTTATGCAGAAGTACTATAAAGAATATAAGGAATCAGCGAATGTTGAAATTATCGCAGTGAATTTGACAGCGGCAGAGCGTAAAGGATTGAAGGGGGTTCAGCACTTTATCGATGCCTATGGGTTAACATTTCCGATTCCACTTGATATAGATGGCAATGTGGAGAAAGCCTACCGAATTATGGCGTATCCAACCACTTACATGCTTGGAACAGATGGCAAGATTGGCCAACAAATTATTGGACCGATGGATGAAGCAACGATGAAGGATCTTGTTGAAGGACTTAACTAACTTTATCCCCACTGGGTATCTGAATTATCAAACATTATTTTCCGGGAAATGATTCATAAATAGTCTTATAGGATACATCATGTTTAACCGTCTATTTCCCACAAAATAAACTACATCTCCCCAGCAATCTTTTTACTAAACCAACATCTACTAAAGGAAGAAGGAAAATCGTACTTTAGGGGTGATGGACGATGGCGAAAAGAAACCGTGGAAAAGTATTGCATAAGCTTCCATCGAATGGGCGGGGCAGTTGCCCACTATGCAACCGAACCGGAGTCAAATTATTGTACAACGTTAAAACGGATACTCGTACAACTATTCAGGTATGTAAACATTGTAGACAGAAATAAGCGAAAGATAATAATATTATGTAAAGTAATTTGTTGAATAATAACCAACTACTGTACACTGCTTGTCACGGGCAGTGTATTTTTTATGGCTATAATGACGAGAATAAGAGACTTTGAAAAAATTCTTCAACTTATTTCAAACTATTTTCAGCTAACTTACGAATATATACATAGAGCAATAAAGAACATCAGGGAAGCATGTGGTGAACTATGGAAAATGATAAGCGTTGGATACGCCAAATAAAGAAAAATGGTAGTGAAGAGGCGGCAAATCAGCTTGTTGCGAAATATTACAAGGAAATCTATGTCTTTATGTACAAGCAGACACTTCATCAAGAGTTATCACTGGATCTTACGCAGGAGATTTTTATCAGTGTCTTAAAGTCGATTCAGAGTTATGACAGTAAAAAAGCATCATTTCGGACGTGGTTGTACAAGTTAGCATCGAATCGGCTCATCGATTATTTCCGATCGAAAGGCTATAAAGATACACAGCTTGTCCAGCCCATTGAAGATTATGATTTTGAAGACGACTATGATATGACAATCTCACTAGAGTACAAAGACGATGTGGAAAGAGCAACAACACTTATTAATGAACTGGATGCCAGTTCACAGCAAATCGTCCGCCTTAAATTATTCGGGGACTACACGTTTCAGGAAATCGCGGACATCGAAGCAATTCCACAATCAACGGTGAAAACGAAATACTATGGGGCATTGAAAAAAATCCGAAAAGGAATGGAGACGATGCATGATGACTAAAGAGAAATTTCAAATCCCAATGCCAGATGAACGTACAATTCAATTGGAAATTGACAAAATTGTCGCTGCAGGTGTTCAGCGAAAAGAATCGTTCCCATCCTATTTAAAGTCGATGGTGCAGCAAGTTGGCCTCAAGCACTTGTTTGCAGATCGGCTAGAGCTCATGTATGTCATCTGTATAGCGCTTATGGCATACGTGATGATATTCCTACTAGCTGTACCTGAACGATTGGATGTACAGGAGCTATACGGATTGATCTTTCTGCTGTCACCGATTCTATTTGTGAGTTTTTCAGCCTTCACCTATGTCAATAAAGTGAGGAATGCCACTTTTGAAGTTGAGATGTCCTGTAAATATAATGTCTATCAAATCATTGCATTCAGGATGTTGGTATTTAGCGCGATTTCCATTATCGTCAATTCAATCATCATTGCTCTGCTCATTTTTTGGTATGAAGATATTCAATTTATACGGGCGTTTATGATTTCCATTACGTCGCTGTTCATATTTTCCATCCTTTTTTTATACGGCATGATGAAGCGTCGTTCAACAGTTGGCGCAGTGAGCATTTTCTTTGGCTGGATTGCTGGAAATCTGCTATTACGTTTCTCGAACTATATGATATATACCCATATGCTTGTCACACTACCACTATTTATTTATGGGATTGTCCTTGTTGGTACCCTCTACAGCTATTTAAAATATCTCGAAAAATTAATGCACTTTAAACAAACGGAAGGAGCGTTTTAAGATGATTATCGTTAAAGATATTAGCAAGCAATATGGGGAGTTTACTGCACTCCAAAATATCAATTTGGAGTTCACAAATGGACTATATGGGCTACTTGCCCCGAATGGTGCGGGTAAAACAACTTTGATCAAGATGTTGGCGACATTGATTTCGCCAAGCAAAGGAGAAATTCTCTATAACGGAAAAAATATCGTTGCGATGGATGAGGAATATCGTTCGTTGCTAGGCTATTTACCACAGCAGTTTGGCTACTATAAAAATTACTCGCCGAAGCAATATTTACTTTATTTAGCTGCGTTAAAGGGCATTGGGAAAAAAGAAGCTTTGCTGAAGATTGATGATTTATTGGTAAAAGTAGCATTGAGTGAAGTGGCTACTAAAAAAATGAAGAAATTTTCAGGAGGGATGATTCAACGTGTCGGTATTGCACAGTCACTGTTAAATGATCCAAAAATCCTCATTTTGGACGAGCCCACAGCAGGGCTTGATCCTAAAGAACGTGCACGCTTTCGCCATTTACTCACAGAGCTGGCAAGAGAACGACTGGTCATTGTCTCCACACATATCGTGTCAGATGTTGAAACGATTGCGAATGAAATTATTATGATTAAAAACCAACGGCTACTCTATAAAGATTCCGTTGAATCAATTTGTGCAACACTAGATGGGCGTGTCTTTGAAACGACGATTCCTTATGAGCAGCTAGAAATGTATCGAAAACAGTATGTGTTGCTATCGGAGAAGCAGCATCAAGGCTCCATGGTGATCCGTTTCATCCATAAGGGAGAAGCCGAGTCGAACTGGTTATCACTTGCTCCACAGCTAGAAGATGTTTTTCTCTATGAATACCGAGATGATATGCAGGCGGAAGGGTGATGGGCATGCGCATCGTCGGGCATGAATGCAAAAAGGCGTTGACGTCGCCTATTCTTATCGGGCTGCTCCTACTATTTACGGCCTTTAACATTTTTATAATTGTCGGCGGTTCTCATTTCAAAGACGAACTAAAGGTTGCCAATCAATTAGTCGAAAAATATGGCAGGTATATTACGGATGGGTCGTTGCAACAATTTGAGAAGGACCTGCAAGCTGACCTTGCACAATTAGAAGAACTAACAGGACAACAATCCAACAGTGTCTATGATTTTATTGAACAATTGCCGTATGAAGAGCGTGAGCTATATAGCAGAGATGATTGGCAGTTCATCGAACAATTGCAACTAAAGGAAATGTACTTTGGCATGGCAAATGACATCGACAAGAACTATGCGGATATTGATTTAAAACAAGTTGCGGCAAGCGATATAGCGAGATATGGCCTAAGCGGCAACGCAGAGAAGATACTTCTACGAGAATACGATAAGTTTTCACAGCGTTTTGAGGAAATGAAACACAATGGGGAACATAAAGAATGGTTTTTTGCGGGGAAAGCTTACTTCATGCACAGTTTTCTGTTTAAAACCGTATTCTTACACATTGCCATAGAAGCATTGATCCTCATTATCCTGTCAACCGCACTGATTACGAATTATGAATTTGAAAACAGAACGCATCTTGTTACATACGGCACGACGAGAGGCAGACGCCTGATGAAGGATAAGCTTGGGGCTTCGGTTATGACGGCGGCATTGCTAACAACTTTTTTACTAGTTGTCACATTGAGCACCTATTTCACTATTTTCGATTATACCCATCTATGGGGGAGCGCCATCAGTAGCGCTTTCAATTGGGAGTATAATTTCCCGAATGTAGCATGGTGGGACTTATCAGTCGGCCTATTTATCGTTGGTGTGATTGTCATTGTTTACATCGCTATGTTGTTATTTTCAGGGTTAACCTTTACATTAACGATATTTGTTAAAAATAGCTATATCGCGGCTATTAGTATGGCTACCTTTTTCATCCTGGCCTGGCTGATACCTAGCTTCATGCCGACATCTTCTAGTTTACTATTTATCACAAGTTATAATTTATCAGTGCTTGTCATGAATATTCCCACATCGTTCATGGGAAGCAGTGGTCTCGTCATGTTTAAAAACTTTGAATGGATGACAATTGTCTACTGGACGATGATCACGATTGTATGTTGTGTTTTTTCATTGAAATGGTTCAACAAAGAGGATATTCAGTAAGGGGAGAAAGCGATGCGGATTTTATGGAATGAACTAAAGAAAATCTTGACGTGGAAAATATTGCTGTTACTTGTTTTGGTCAATAGTGTGCTCTACTTTTTTCTGATACAGTTTCATATCGAGTACTTTCCTAACGGTAGGCCAGCACTCGATTCCTACAATATAGGCATTGAAATGATTGAGAAATATGGGACGCAGATGGATGAGGAAGAATTTCTTGATTTCAAAATAGTATATGATGCGCAAGTCAGGGAAGCCGATCAATACTTACAGTCTAGGCAAGAGTTTGTACTAGCAGAATTTGATACGTATGAAAAATTTATCAATTATGATCGAGACAATAAAGAACTGAGTGCGCTTCATAGTAAGTTGATGTTTGAGGAAAAGGAAGTCAATACGTTTTGGGAGCTTCAAGAAAGGGGACGTATTATTGAATTTTATGAATGGAAAGAAGACCTGCCATATGCTAACGCCAAGCAAAAACAGCGTGTGGAAGAATTAATTGCCGCAAAAAAATATGGTGTCTATCCGGAAGTAGTCATGATGAATTTCAAAGATTTCATTGGCAATGTGGCCATCACAGTTCTTTTTAGTGTTGTAATAGTCATTTCACCAATGATTTTACGGGATCGTTCGCGGCAAGTACTTGCTTTGCAATACACAGCGAAAATAGGCAGAAGCCTCTATAAGACGAAAATCTTGGCTAGTCTAATTTCGGCGTTCATTGTGATGACGGCCTTGCTTACCATCTATTTTGGTATCTATTCATCTAATAAAACGTCTATGTATTTTGGAGTGTCGATTAACACTTTTATCGCTAATGAATCATGGTATGATCCGACGTTCTTTCAATATATCTTGTTCTGTGTTGCTATGATTTACGTAATCGGTTTTGTATTTAGTTTATTAGCGATGTCGTTTTCAAGCATTGTACCTAATAGTATGGCTTTAATCGGCATCCAAATTCCATTTATTGTTGGAATGATCCTCTTGATGGCGGGACCATTAATGCGTTATATCATCGCTATTGGCTATCCACAGTGGCTGGCTCCAACGGGATATGGTGTGATGGCGGCCGGTAGTTTCCTCTTTATCATCGTTCTTTGGGCAAGAGAGAAAAAGCGGGATATTTTATTATAAGCAAGTTTTATAGTAATCAAATGAAACAAAAGCACTTCACCAGAGGCTAGGTGAGGTGCTTTTCTACGTTTACAGGTTTTCTATTTTTATACTTATAACAATAGTGTAGTCTGAACATTTAAATAATATGTATATAACAAAAATACTTATAACCTCGCTAGTGCATATAAAAATACAATATGCTCGCCTCATAATTTTCCATAATCCATTATCCTTACCCGTTCTTTTATTCAAGTAAGGACAAACAATAACTTCAAAAAGAAAAAGGATATGGAATCGAACGTTTTTATTGCCATATGTACAAACGAGGTATATGATTATTTTAAATATTACGTCTAAGGGGTGGCGATATGAAGATACCTTCGTTTCAGCAAGCCGTCGGTTTTAGTGTCGGCGATGCACTCTCTTTATTTTTGTTACGGACGATTACCGTTCAAGCGAATTACCCAAGAGCCCTCTATGAACAATTCAATGTAGAGTTCCCAGGAAGATCGGTTTCCTATGAGTATGTGGCGCGTACTGCCAATACACTAGAAACAGATGGTTTTCTATTCTCGCAAACAGATGGTCGCAAGAAAATCTTTCATATTTCTGAACAGGGTAGGGCACGTCTACAAGAGTACGAGCGGATTTATGCACTCCGTTTTGATGAAGTGTCGCTAGTCATTGATCGATTTTATTATTTTCTTACGAAAAACGGTCTTCCACCACAAGTTGAGGTGGAGCCCTTACACGAAGACTTTCGCCCGTTCATCTCCAAATTATTGTCTGTCAAAGATGTCGTTCGTTTTGTCGCACTACGACTGAGTTTAACGCGAGACTCTTTCTATATGGCCGAGGTTCAAGACCAATTAAATAGTTTGTTTGGCTGGGCTCCTTCTAATGGCTACTTATATAATATCGCACACGAAATGGAAGAAACCGATTTGTTGATAGGGTACTGGCCAGATGAAAGAAGAACCGTCCGCACATTGTATAAAACGGATAACAGTGAACAATTCTATCAAGTTGTCGCAGCCTCCTTAACCGAGAGAATCACACAGGTTCGGAAGTATTTACACTATATTATTAAGACGGTGTAGCATTTGAAAGGAGTATTTCCATGCAAATCAGACGCTTAACCTCATTGGATGCGGAAGCCTATCTTAGGCTCCGACTGGCAGGCTTGAAAAATACCCCCGAAGCATTTGGTTCAAGTTATTCAGAAGAAAAAGATGATCCGATTGAAAAATATAGACAGCGATTTCAATCAAATGATTCGCTTACATTAGGTGCTTTTAACGATTCGCAGCTTGTTGGAGTTGTTACGTTAGTGAAAGAACGATTAATAAAGTTACGACACCGCACAACGATCGTAGCGATGTATGTTTCGCCTGAGCAACGTGGATTAAGAATTGGGAAATCGCTAATGTTAGAAGCAATTGCCGCAGCAAATGGGATAGAAGGTATAGAACAAGTTTATTTAACAGTCGTCACTACAAATATACCTGCCAAAAAATTATATAGTTCTTTAGGTTTTGAAGTATTTGGTCTGGAAAAGCGGGCTTTAAAGGTGGATAACACTTATTTTGATGAAGAACATATGGTTTTATTTCTAAAATAATCGTTCGCTTTCTAGTGAGTGGTCTTGGATTATGGGGGGAACAATTCATTGGCTAAATATATTACATTTCATGAATTCGGAATGCCTGAGGATGTGTTAAAAGTTGAGAATAAAATCATTCTTCCCCCTATGGAAGGCGAAGTCCTTGTAAAAATGAAGATGCGTCCCATTAATCCTTCTGATTTAATCCCTATTAAGGGATCGTATGCACATCGGATTTCTTTACCCGGGATTCCTGGTTATGAAGGTGTTGGAATTGTAGAAGATGTAGGGCCAGGCGTTTCACAAGCACTTTTAGGGCGACGGGTGCTGCCGCTGCGTGGGGAAGGCACTTGGCAAGAGCACGTAACAGTATCAGCTGATTTTGCTGTTGCTGTCCCAAAGACAATCGATGATTATACAGCAGCACAACTCTATATCAATCCGTTAACCGCATGGGTTATCTGTACCGAAGAATTAAAGCTGAAACGGGGCGATACATTACTCGTCAATGCATGTGGATCTGCGATTGGCCGGATTTTTGCACAGTTAGCAAAAATTCTCGGGTTTCGCTTGATTGCTGTGACACGAAATCATACATATACAGAGCAGTTACTGCAACTCGGAGCCACGCATGTCATTAATACTTCAGAAACTCCATTGCATCAAGCTATTATGAAGTTAACCAATGGCTATGGGGCAACGGCTGCCATCGATTCGATTGGCGGTTCAGCAGGTACGGCGTTAGCATTTTGTGTTCGGACGAATGGGATTTTGATCACAATTGGGCTTTTGTCGGGTGAAGCTATCAATTGGGCAGATATTTCAAATCAGGCAAATGTTCATGTGAAATTATTTCATCTACGTCATTGGAATCAACGTGTTTCAGTGGAGACATGGCAAAAAACTTTTCATACTATCATCCAATTGATTCTCGATGAAAAATTGCAATTGATGGAACCTGGATTGCAGTTCGATTTAACGGATGTAAAGGAAGCTGTTCGGATAGCTAATCTTTCAAAGGGAAATGATGGGAAAGTTTTTTTGACTAATGGATTGATTAAATAGACGGAGGGAATGACAATGAGGATTCAATCTATAAATGCAACGATAGGCTATGTCAAACCGCTACATAATGAAGAGGCAAAAGAGCAAAACCTTTCACATTTACTGTTGGACAAAGAAGACATAAAGAACAATAAAGCTAGATTTGAAATACGAAACGAAGGGGGATATATACGTAAATATGTTGTAAAAGCCAATGGAGATAAAATTCTAATTATGGAAACCAAGCAAACAAAAGCGCAAGCAGGTATGCAGTCGAATGAAACAGGCGATTTAATCGACATTACGCATGATATGCTAATGAAACAACTTGAAAAGTCATCTAATCCTTTGCAACAAGAGAAAAGGACGATGGCAGCATGGGAGAAAGATAGTGGAATTTCAAAATATAAAATGGGCATCTAAAACGGTAGACTGGAAGTTAGCAAGCAACACAAAACCTAATCATTCGATTCAAGCAAAAAGGTAGTACCTACGTCATTCCAACGGCGTAGATACTACCTTTTTCATCCCTAAATATACTCCCCAAACCCCTCTGATTTCCACGAATGAATCGCATGACGCTCTTTCTCGAAAACTTTCTCCAGGTAAATCATTGTCGTTTCAATTTTCTCATGACCGAGCGAGCGCATGATGTCGTAAATATCTACGCCATTCAGCTTGGAAATAATCGCAAAAGCATGGCGAAAGACGTGAGGTGTGATTTTCATTGTTTGATTGGATAGCTTTAGCTGCCCTAAGTTCGTAATCTCTTTTTTTACGTATTGTGATAAATACGAAGGAGAATAGGCACGCCCTGTATTCGTCGTAAAGAGTGGAGCTTCTAATAATGCTTGCTCAATCGGCAACAGCCCTCGTGCTTGGCGAAACTGCCGAATGCTCTGGACAACTTTCTCTTTCAACGGCACATGCCGCCTCTTATTACCTTTCCCTAATACATCTAAATAATAGCCACCTTGAATCGCATCTATCTTCAAATCTTTCACTTGCAACGTACAAAACTCCTCATTCCGAATACCCGTCGTTGTCAGGACATGAATAATCGCAAACATAATCGGTTGCTGCATGTCACGGAACGTATTCAGTAGCGTAACAACATCAATCGGCCCTAAATCACGATTAGGGCGGTCATCTTTGCGAACCGAGGCAATTCGCAGCCCTTCATGAATCGGCTGTTCAATATAGCCGACCTTATGCAAAAAGGCAAAGAAAGCTTTGAGAATCGTCGTTTTTCGTTCAAGTGTAGCGGGTGAGTACGCCCCGTTTCGAATCACATGCGGACTGTCGGTCGCTAACCACTCCTGATACCTTCTCAAATGACGCGATTGAAGGGATTTAAATAGAGAACCTTCTATTATATAGGCAACATCTACGTCAATGTCCGTACTATACGTAAAAAGCTGTTCAATGAACAGCACAAGCTCACGTTCATACTCCCGAACAGTCCTCGCTGTACGCTCATTCTCTTGGTTCAAATGACGGCGTTCATAAAGAAACCATTTCATCATATCTGGATCCGTAAAATCATGAAAAGCATCCTGTCCATTTTTTTCCGCCTCATCCAAACGTTTTTGGAGAATTGGCAATCCTTCCGTTTTTCGTAATTCATTTTGCAAATCGATTATTTCAAATTTATTGTGTTCCATTATCGGGAATGTCAATTTAGCATCATCCTTTTAATAAATTCTTATTATGATAAACGCAACTCTTTTTTATACAATTGAATTCCATAGTCATGCAATTATTTTCATTCTATACATCCATTTTATCATAGTTTTGATAGAACATAAAAAAACAATCCATTTGTTTATGTATAGTCTATTACGAAATGTAATAGATTCTATTCTTATATGCATTTAATAAGCTATTCAATTTTATATAGCGTTATTCAATATAATAAGATTCATTTTTAGATGCTCACCAATGTATATTTTATTGATTGTTATTTATGATATAATTAGTAATCAATAAATAACTATTAGAAAAATAGATAGTTAACACTTTATATAAATTTCATATTACATTGAGAAAATCTATATTTTATTAAATTTATTTTCAAATATCAACACCTATACTATTATTCATTTTTAAAAATAGGAGTGATTTCATTGAACGATTGGTACACAAGACAAGAAGTTGCGGAACTGCTCGGTATTTCAAAAGCTACCGTCTACCATTACGCCAAACAAAAGAAAATTATCAAAATCGACGATCCACATCGTCTTATACGGGAAGCGAGGTATCAAAAGGAAGAAGTTGATATGCTTGCAGAGGAACGAAAACGCCATCAGCCAACAGGGTTACGACCTTCTGAACTGGCAAAGCAATTGAATGTGGCGACACAACGTATTTACGCTTTAATTCGAGAGACCGATTTACCTGTCGATGAACTGCCTGTCGGGGATGAACGCACCATCTATTCCATTCCAGCTGAAACTGCTGAATGGATTCGCCAAGAAATCGAACGAACCACATCCTCCCGGGGCACACGCATGGAGTTTTATGACGCTAAATTTGATATCGCGATTTATCAACGTTTTCGCACACAGCAAGGCCAGGATATGCGCGTCGTGCGAAACAGCAACCAAGAGTGGGGGTTCTATTTACCGTCACAGACATGGATTCCTTTTGCAGATGGGATGAGTATCTTTCAATACGAAGCAGCTTATCCAATCCATCAACCCAATCACAGTGTAAGGGGTTACACAGACTTTTCATTACCCAAAGATGCACATGACACATTTGAGTTTCTCGATTTTGTATACCATGTGTGGGGAATTGAAAATATTCGCATTCGCGAGCAAGATTCACATATCGATTTATCAATCAAGAGCGGGAGCGTCACAATACCAATACCGATTCCTGAAGCGCTTACAGAGGGAGTTATCAAGAAATATCTTGTATTAGGCGACATCATGATGAGCGAGGGACAGTGGACACTCGTTAGCGGCTATAGACGAACAACGTTTGATTTGCCAAACCATCTACTTGATGAACTGCAGGGGATTGCTAAGAAAAAAAGCCTATCAATGAGTGAATATCTGGAGGTAGCTCTGAGAGAAAAGCTGGAAAGGGAAGAAAGTATAGACTAAAAATACAAAACGGCATAGACGAATGATACAGATCTATGTCGTTTTTCTATTTCTCATCATTTCTAAACTACGAATTCAGAATGTTACGTTATTTCGTCACTCTATAATGCATTTCATCCTGAAATAAACCTTTTCATCCGATTTCGGCAACAATAACGACTATCTGTTATATAGTAGTTATTAAGAAGTTCATCTGTTACTAAACAGTATTGAACTTACAGCAAAAAGGAGATGAAGATTATGGAACAGACAACGAATCATATGGAAAAGCATTGTACGGAATGCGGAAACAAAATCATCGAGAAACACGAGTCAGCACTATACGAATGTGAGCGTTGCATCGGTAAACACGAACACTGAGCACCACCGCAATAAATGAAAGATACTATTAAAAATTGGAGGCGATTGATATGGAACAGATTAAACAGCAGACAGAAAAGCATTGCATGGAGTGCGGAAACCAAATCATTGAAAAGCATGAATCAGCATTATATGAATGCGAACGTTGTATTGGCAGGCATGAGCACTGAGTACTGACAGTAACATACCACAACAAAAATTGGAGGCGTTTACTTATGGAAGCGATCAAACACTATACGGAGAAATATTGCACAGAATGTGGCAAACAAATCATTGAGAAGCATGAGTCAGCACTGTATGAATGTGAGCGTTGCATTGGTAAGCATGAACACTGAGTAGAATCTCTATTTCCTAGATAACAGAGGAGATAGAGATTCTTTTTTTGCTGTTTAATTGTATGACTTACAATAAACAAGCAAAAAACCTATACTTTCAGTAAGTATAGGCCGGTAAAATCAATCAGTCCTTAATTTTGAATAGATATTGAGGTCATGAAACTGTCCATTCACTCGTTCAGCTTGCCTCAATGTCCCCTCGAATATAAAGTTTAACTTCTGTAAAACCTTTATCGAATTCACGTTTTCAGGATGTACTTTTGCTTCTATTCTATTTAACGCTAATGTTGTAAATGCATGCTCTACCAAAGAATTGATAGCTTCTGCAGCATATCCTTTGCCCCAAAATACTTTCGCAAGATCATAACCAATTTCAGCTTTTGCATGTTCGAAATCTAAGGAGTTGTACCCGCAAGAACCGATAATTTTAGTCGATTCTACTTCAATGATACTAAAACGGATAGCTTCGTTAGCTCGTGCGAGTCCATCTAGTAATTCAATCATCTCTATTGCTTGTCTTTCATTTGTAAAGTTACTGACATTCATAAATTTAGTAACATCAGGGTCAGACCAAATGTGAAACAAACTAGACGCATCCGTCGCTTTCATTTTACGTAAATATAATCTTTTTGTGTGTAATTCTGTCATCAATACTTTTCCCTCCATTGTTTTTTTGTAGTTGGGTGAAAGATATTGATATCTACGCATAGTTCAGTCCCTTCCGAATAAAATACAGTTTGATTATACAACCAAAAAATAGAGATCACAAGCCGTTGTTACATTTAAATATCCTACAAGGAGACTATTTAATTCATTATGTTATAACTTTCTAACATGTTTTAAATAGAATGAGCGGGGTGGAATGATTGATTATTATGATATAGAGATATTTTCACTTAGTGTAAATAGACAATCAAAATCAAGATTCATGTCAATAAAAAAGTGCTCAGTCCATTAATCGGTCGAGCACTTTTTTAGCATTACCTATATATTTTTCACCATAACTTTCTCATTATTCACGTCAAACTCGCCATTAAACTGAAATCCGAATTTTTGATACAAGTAAATGGCGGAATGGTTGTCCTCATAAATACTCAAATAGATCTTTGGACACGAATATTTTTCCACCAACTTGTCAATTAATGCTTGCAACATCATTTTTCCAAAGCCCATGCCTTGATAGTTAGCGTCAATCAGAAAGCGATCTAACCATACACGACTCTGTTCTTGTTCGTCTGGAAAACGTCCATACATCGCAAAGCCGACTAACTTGTTGTCTACATAAAGGCCAACAGGTTTATAATAAGCGCATTCCTTAGCTTCCTCTAAACATTGCTCTGTTGTTTCGATAAAATTCGTTTGTGATTCAGCCACACTTAACCTTAAAATTTCCTCTTCGTTGTCTTGCGTCACGTCATGAATGGTAATACCCATGACTATCAAATCCCTTCTATTTTGTACCGATTGAGTTTTGTAATGGTACAATTACATCCTAAAGTATACGGTTACCGTATAGTCAAGGAGGATCTCTCAAATGAGCCAAACGCTGCATAAATATTTTACAACCGGTGAATTCGCCAAGCTATGTCATGTAAAAAAGCAAACATTATTCCATTACGATGAAATCGGGCTACTTTCCCCTGAAGTTACCAACGACAAAGGGTATCGATACTATTCATATCATCAGTTTGATGTTTTTTCCGTTATTCAGCTATTAAAAGAAGTTGGCATGCCATTAAAGGACATTAAACTATTTTTAAAAAATAAAACCCCGGGAGAACTTATTGAACTTTTGAAGAATAAATCACAAGAAATCGATATAAAAATTAATCATTTAAACAGTATCCAAAAAATTATTCAGACAAAGATTGAGTTAACAGAGCGTGCGTTGTCCATCGATGATTCGCAAATTACCTTACAAGAACTAGAGGAGGAACGGCTATTTCTTAGCAGTTCCATTTTGGATTGTTCGGATAAGGGGTTCCTTAAATCGGTTTCTACATTTATCGAATTTATCAAAGATAATCAGCTGGACCTAGGTTATCCAATTGGAGCTATAGTCAGTAAAGAGCAAGTCAAACAGGGGGACTACGAAAACTATTCTTATCTCTATACGAGGATGGAACAACAAGCTCCGCAGATTGCCTGTTATG
The DNA here is from genome assembly GCF_038622445.1 of Sporosarcina sp. FSL K6-1522. Lineage (GTDB taxonomy): Bacteria > Bacillota > Bacilli > Bacillales_A > Planococcaceae > Sporosarcina. Next base: position 2,845,814 of record NZ_CP152019.1, on the reverse strand, counting down.
TAAAACCAAAAGGCTTGTATGTGGTGGCTTACCATAAAGGAAGCGAGGAATTGATTCATGAAACGTTTGAAAAAATGCTGGATTTTATCCATCGTCATAATTTAAAGCTTGCCGATTATACGTATGAGGAATATGTATTGGATGAAATATCGGTGAGCAGCAATGAAGAGTATGTCACGGAGATTATGATACATGTCGAACGGCTGTGAATGATTCAGTAACTTTTATCAGAAGTGCTCGTCAAACCAGTTAAAGGGGGAAATGCATACTATGAAAAGACATCTAGTCTTAGTTATATTCATTTGCTTAATTTTGGTAGGTTGTGATGCAAAGGATAATGTGGTTAAAGGTCAAGCTGATTATAAAGGCATTATTACTGAGGTCGATATTGAGGGAAAGCGGATGTCGGTGGAATGATCCAGACAAGGGACTTATTTGGCTCTCATGGCCGGTTCAAGGAGACAGCACCATCTATGAAGTCGGACAAGAGGTTATCGTGTGGATAGAGGGTGGCGTCTTGGAATCATCGCCTGCACAGGCAAAGCATTACATATTGAAATTCTAGAGGCAGAGGAGCCCCCATTGCATGCATTCAAATTTAGCAATCATGCGTTTCCGCCTAGTCTAGCTGGATTTGTTGAAATTGATGGCACTCGCTACGAAATGGCAAAAGGCGGCTTTAGGTGGACCAAAGGAAGCAAAACGGCTACAACAGATACCGCAGGCTCAACACAAATTGCAGAAGACTTTGAAGCAATTGTCATAGAAGCGGACAGCAAAGCTAAAATTGTGATTGACCAAAGCCCTAACCTAAGCGTTTATACATGGAATGGTGAGCAGGAGGGTGTTGCTGAAGATGAGGCGCAGATCTCATTACCAGCCACAAGCGGCCGTACAATCTATGAAGTCGTTGCGAAATGGACAAACGGCGAAGCTTCGTATACATTCGTTGTCGATGTAAAATAAATGCTTGCTATAGCCATTCAATGCTAACCCATTGAATGGTTTTCTTTATTTTAAAAAAGAAATTTGTTTTCCACGGAACTTTTAATCGACTTCAAAACTCTAATTGCTAAAGAGACAGATAGAAAAGGGAGACTGGCGTTTGTGACGACTACGATTTTACTGAAAATGATCAAAAAGCAAGATATGAATGCCCTATTGGATTGTTATATAGAGGCCTTATCGCACTTAGACAACTAATTGAAAGGGGCGGAACGATGAATTGTAAGGCCTGTCAAGAACAGCTGGTAGAGTTATGTAGATGGGATGCTAGATACGACGGCAAGGCAAGACATTGAACAACATATCGCTGACTGTGAAAGCTGTGCACAATTTTTATTCACCTTCCTGATGTTTGCTTTGTCGTGGTCGATTAATCCGAAGCCGTAAATGGAAGAACAATTTATTTCATCAAAATGAGAAGTTGCCTGGGGGAGTGGTAAGCAACTTCTCATTTTGTTAAGAGGTGTTGCTTTCGACTTACCTACATGATGATCTTTTTTGCCAATAAACCAAGCACTAATCCTAACAATATGGAAGCTAAAGTTCCCAATAAGAAGTATTCAGCCCAATTACGATCATCTAATTGTTTGAAACGCGCAATCGACTTTGCCGCAATAATGAAAGCAATCGATGGATAAGCACCTACAATCGTTAATGAAATTACTAGTAATCTTTCTACGTAGCCAATTAACTTTCCACGTGAAGGTAGGGGATTGGAATAGGTAAGGTAATGGTATTGCTCAGTGAAATGACTATCAATCTTAGACGGATGACTAGATTTTTCTTCCGTTAATTGATTATTAAGCGTAAATTTCCCTTCGAAATTTGCGAATTCTGAAGGTAGCGAGCCTACCAATAAATTTATAATGTGACCACTCACACTTGTAGCCAAAATAAAAAGAATGACAATAAAAAGAAATGTATTGAGCACGCCTAAACTGCCGATTTCATTTTCCTCACTGAGCAATTGTAGTAATCGGGTCACTATCTTTGGTGCGGTCATATGAAAGAAAATCATACAGGTAATAAGCAACATCGTAATATGTAATAGCTGATCTACTAGGAAAAACCATAACTTTTTTAAACTGTTACTGTCTTTTGCTTTGATGGTGTCCAACAGCTTTATTTTCAATATATCAATCACTAGATGCGACATGACAATAAAGGCTAAGGGGAATAGGAGATAGCTGAATATATTCGTAAAGTGATGAGAATAGCCCCAGATGATTACAAGTATTAGACCAGTTGTTAGTAGATGGTGGAGCATATGCTTCTTTAAATTCTTCATCTTGTTTTTCACCATGGCATCCGTTTGTAGCCAAAAGTCAGCTACTAAATGTGCAAGGAGTAGCAATAAGACTATCATCTTTTCTCCCTCCATTTCTAATCAATTGAAAAATACTCATGAAGATTAGCGCTCACACTTCGCTTGATATTCTGTTGCAGTTGATTGTTGATGACTTGTTGAGCATGTTCGCTTTCTGGTTGCAAGGAATTCAATACTTTGACAACATCATTAAATGCACTTGTAATAGATTCATAATTCCCTTTTTTTAAATGGCTTGAAATAGTGGATGCAGACCGACCAAGACAATGACTTATTCTATTTTGTTGGTCAAGGACAAGTAACAAAGAACAGACAAGTGACTGAATAGCTGTTTGTTCATTTATTTGATCTTGTTGTAATTTTAAAATCATATTTAATAAGATCTCAAATTGACTTCTAAAGGGGTGATAGCCTTCAGAGGAGCTTACATGTAAAAAATCAGTTAACTCAAAATTAAATTGGTCCCTTTTTTGCTTTTGTTGTTTGAGCGTATCGTTGGCATATCTCGCTTGCTTCATGAAAGGATGAATCCAAGTCTCGATATCGAGAGCATTGATGTCTTCTTGAAGTTCACCAAAAGAGAGGCCAAAATAGGGTTTATGGTCTTTGAATGCCCATATTTGACTAATGTAAAAGGCGAGTGTGTAAGCTGTTGCATAGCCACTACTGACGACCACAATCTCATCACCAGAACGATGGACGACTTGAGTCGTTGTGGTATCCTTCGTCCAGTCAGCTATTCTTTTTTCTACACGATGAAGATACTTACTTAGTTCACCGCCAATGTCTCCTTTAGAAGAATTGCTTACATCCATAATAAAAACAGAAACTGGGTAAGTCATATAAATCTCCTCTCAACTGATTTGTAGTAAATGGCTGGTTAATTCGCACATTGATTTGTCTACTTAAACGAATATAACACCACTTCGTCTATATAGTCAAACTCCATTGGAATTTCACTGTCTAGACGAAGTTAGACAGCACTCATTGAGCTAAAGGTGACATAAGAACGGCAAGTGCTTAAGAGGGTTAGTAATTGGTACGTTAGACGATGCCAAGAACGCTTCTGGGCGAGTGATATGAAATTGATAACAAATCAAATGGGAGACTGGTCAGCTACGCAGGTGTGGTGCGCAAGACTATTAAACACGAAGGACTGACATTCAACATAGCTGGACTTAGTTGTGTTGCCACTAATCCCGATTATCTTGGCCAATCGCACCTGATGTAAAGCTCATTGGCAGTCATGAAGAAGGTGCTTTATCCAGCAAATCTTTACAAGTCGCAGTCTTGATGCGCCCATTTTCAACGAAAGCTCGCGCTTATGTATCAATGTTACGCCATGCAACCATCAACCTTGACCTTCCAGTTAGCCAGTTCCTATAACATTTTATCAGCGATCATTGCGATGAATTACGAGTTAGTAGGATGGAAAACTCCACATACACTTTGATGTCGCAGTCTGTGCGAATGAAGAATTACGAGTATTAATCAAAAAACCACGTTTTTCACCGCCAGAAAATGTATTGATACGCAACTTATCTATAAAAGGTGACGTCATAGTTCGTAATCGCTTTAGACTGTAAAGAAAGGAAGAACCTAGTTGAAATTTATTAAAGTGCTTTTGGGGACAATCATCACTATCGCTATTGCAGCGTTTTTAGTTTATCATTTCGGTACCAAATTCATCGCAGACCAAGTCATGGATCAAGTGGCGGTAGAGCTCAATGATAGTGGTAAACTTGAAAATATTAAACAAGAGATCAAGAATAATCCGCAATTACAGGCATTTATTGAAGAAGGAAAAAATGTAGACAGCAGCACGTTACCGTTTGAAACGAAAGAGCAAGCTGTGAAGGTCTTAATTAAGAAATTCAATATTAGTGAACTGCAAGAACTTCAATCCAAAGCGCAAAGTGGCCTCACGGCGGAAGAAAAACAGCAATTACTTAGCGACATCGAAGGTAAATTAACAGAAGAGGAATTGCTAGCGCTGAAGGTACTGGCTTATAAGGAACTAGCCAATTAATACAAAAACAGGCTAATAGTAAATATGAACACTGAGTAAAATCTCTATTTCCTAGCTAACATGGGGAAATAGAGATTTTTGATTTCAAAAAGAAGGCATAGCAGGCTGTTCACGAGCATACAATGATTTTGCATGTTTTCCCCTATAGGAAGGGAAAGACAGCACTCTAGCGACCGGAGAAGGGAGGATTACTACGATCTACGTAGTTGTATGAATAGATCTACTTGAAAATGATCATTGACGTCTATGAAAAATGTTAAGCTTGCTTAATTAACCGGGAGGCAATCTATATGTGGATTATTACTCTTTACCTGGAAGTACGAATTAGGATGTTTGAATTCGAGTCGGAAAAAGAAGCAAAAGAGGTCTATAAAAATATGAAAGGGAACAAATACCTTTCTTATATTGCTTAACTTAACGATTCATGTATAAAACCTCCTTATAATACATTAGGTTACCGTACGTATGCAATCGCTATACTAAAAAAACAGCAGTTCAAACTGAGTGTTTAGTTTGAACTGCTGTTTTTTATCAATAAACGAAAAATTTTATAGCATTTATAGTGATTAATCACCATTATCATAGTTAAAGTGCTATTTTTCCGCACAGGGAACAAGTGTTCCTTTGAAGGAAATACACTTTATTAATTTCTGTAATAATAAAGTGGGCTTTAGAAGTAAAACAATCGATTTTCCCATCTTTTTGTTTATAAACTCTCTATATGGGTATATATTACACTAGAAAGAACATTTGTTCCTCACAGGGATTTTCCGCACTTTTTACCTTAAAACAGAAAAATTTCAACGGAAGGAAGAGAAAGTGATGCCAAGAAATTCTGGCATCACGGATGAAGATATCATTCGCCTTTATAAAAGTGGTATACCTTATAAGAAGATGGAACCCGTCATCGGCATAGCTGAGCAAGCAATTCGTATTGTGCTCTATAAACACAAAATACCGATGAATAGAGAACAATACTCGGGTCAGCCAAGAAAAAACAAGGTCAATGAAGACTTCTTTAAAATATGGACACATGAAACGGCCTGGGTGCTTGGGGTATTTGTGACAGATGGCCATGTTAACAAACAAATTAATAGCATTTACTTTTCTCAAAAAGATGAGCGTATCCTTCAAGTAATCGCAAAGTACATGGGGGCAGACTATGTGCTTGCGCCGACAGGTCCAACAAAATTGACACTTACATTAATCATTAATTCTAGGGGAGTGATTGATGGCGATGGCTGGGTACAAAAAACAGGCTATGTCATGAATATTACAACAGGAAGCCATGATTTTGCTGAAGGGCTTTTGTCAACCTTTCAATCATGGCAATTGCGTTCTGAAATTACAACCACAATAAGTCCAACTAAGCAACATGTTTACCGTGTTTGGGTAAAAGGGAAATATGAACTTCCAAAACTCGCAAAAATTATATATAATGATGCAACAACTGATAATTTTAATCTATCCAAAAGACAACGTATGTCACAACGGATAGATGATCATCAGTAAACTAGCATAGTTAGATAGGAGTGTTTTAGCTTTGTGGAAGCTTGTAGATGGAAGATTGGTTCAAACAACGGACACAGCAAGAACCAATTTCGTCACTAATATCAGTCAATCAATATTGGAAGAGCTTAGATCCGTTGCGAGAGAAAATGATACACATGTTAACTATTTAATTGAAAGCGGATTACAGTCTTTATTGTCCGAAAATCAAATCTCATACAATAAGGATACCCGGCCAAAAGATCGAATTGCATTCAATACTAGCTGCGATAAAGAACTGCTTAATGAGGTTAAGCAATTTGCCAAAGCACATAAGTTATTTCTAAACGATGTGATTGAATACAGCATTCGGTTCATAGATATTCAAACTGCCAAGAAATCGAGTCATAGATACAGGATAGAGCTATGACTTTATCACTTTATAGAACTACATGGTCATAATATATATTACCGGTAGTTATGTTTCGTTGAATAAGTATACTTGAAACAGTGAGACGAAACGGCTTTTTTCGTTTTTAAAGTGCTTTCATCATACATTTCTACTTTTAATGCAATGCTTATCATAATGAGGATTTTTATTTTCCATCCAACGCTTTTTGTTTGATTAATTATGCTGCTTTTCAAATCGACGTATCTCATTCCCAATGAACTATGTCCAACGTGCGATTCTTTATTTACCAGCTTTACCAGCTCTCTAACTATTCTATATAACATGACGCTGATTTACAGTACCATTGCTAACAACTTTTTCTGTCGATTCGATTGAATTCCATTGCAACAAATCCATATATCCATATCCTTTATATTAGATTCTCCTGAATTTAACCGTGTATTAGGTTTGACGAACTTTTCCGAGATTGAGCAAGCTGAAGCCTTTACTTTTTCAATTCGTGCAACGCAAATTGAAAAAGGTGCATACAAATTCTCCGCTTTTTCACTAGCGGAGTTTGTTAAGCTTCACCACCATCTATTTCAAGCCCTCTACCCTTTCGCGGGACAATTCCGGGATGTGCTGTTAATGAAAGGCAACACGCGCTTCTGTCAAGTGCAACACATGGATGAATACGCTTCACTGAATTGGTCAATGAACCTGACTGGGACTCCCTTGAGCATGCTGCGAAAAGCTTGGCTTATTTCAAAGCCGAATTGAATATGTTACATCCATTTCGTGAAGGTAACGGGCGCACAACACGTATTTTTCTACAAGCCTTTGCAAAGTCAAAACAATTCTTTTGGGCATACGATAAAATGGATCGCGATGAATATATGCAGGCGATGATTCGTTCTATAACGAGTGAAGAGTTACTCGAGCAACTTTTCTTAAATACGTTAACATTCATAGCATAAATACCAACGAACTTTCTAACTTAGAAAGTTCGTTTTTGCTTTTATCATCAACAACGCCCTTCCCTTTACACTTAATTGACGATACGGGAATGGATAATTGGATGATAAATAGTCTAAGTGCGAGCCATATCTTTATATATGTACTAGCGAGGTCTTATATATAAAATTTATATACATAATTTGAAATTAACAGAACAATTATCGGTTAGCAGATATATCGAATTGACATTTATTACAAAAACCAAAATACCGCAGAAAGTCAGATGCTTTCTGCGGTATTTTGGTTTGATTGTTCTAATACAATATTTCTTCTTTTCATCTGCACGAAAAATAATGCCGTCATGCTTAAACTAATCATCCCAAACACGATAACCATCGTTTGAAGCCCAATAATATCGAGGAATGCGCCTGCTGATAATAAGACCACTTGAAACATAACCCGTTCCAACATATTGCGGAAGGAGAAAAATCGCCCGTGGTACTCCTTTGGCATCTGCTTCTGAAAAACGACCATTGCTGTTGGGAAAAAGCAACCGAGTGAAAAGCCTAACACGGCAAATGCGCCTAGCGTAATGACTGCACTATCAGCAAAAAACAACATGAACTCCGCTACAGCTACCATGCTGGCAAAGAAAAAGAGAATCGTTGTCGTGTTCCACCTCGATGAAATATACTTCACTGTAAACGAACCAACCATAAACGCAAGCCCTTCAAATGTATAAATGAGTCCTTTAATGGACGCAGAATCTTGGATAATACTAATATTGATGACGACTAGATTGAAGGAACCGAGAAATAGTAAAGGGATCAGCGTCATTACAAGCGTCATGCCGACTGCTGGATACGCTTGTAACACTGGAAAGACTTCCATGAAGCCCCCTTTGCTCCCAACAGTCTTCACTTTTGCCTCTCTTCTCTCTCCTTCATCAATCTGTAACATCCATGTAAAGAACAATATGGCACCGTAGGCAATCATCGATGCCCAGTAAAGTGACATTAGCGACCAGTAAACGAGCATGATGCCCGCTAATGCTGTCCCAGCGACCCGTGCAATGGTCGATACATTCATATGCAGACCGTTCATAACGAGCAAGTCATCATCCTTCACAACGAGCGGAATCGTTGCCTGAAGCGCCGGAAAATAAAAGGTAGCTGCTAATTGAATACTTACAACAAAGGCCAACATCCACCAAACCGATTCCGTTGAGATTGCGATGAGCATAAAAATCACACTAATCACTCGTCCTAAGCCAGATACTAGCAACACGGTCTTTTTCCTAGAACGATCAATTACCTTCCCCGCTAGTGGCCCCACTATGATACCTGCCAGCAAACCGACTGATAAAATGAGCGCTTTTACAAAATCGGATGGAATCTTCTCCTGCAAAAATTCCAAATTGCCAATGATGCCTGTCCATAACCCTAAACCCGCTATCATTTCTCCCGTTAAAATGATCCAAACATTGCGATTTCTCCACATACCTCTATCCCCATTCTATTATTTCGCTTATCGAATTAGTATAAAGCTGACAAGAAAAAAAGTCACGGAGTTTTATGACCGTGACTTTTACCTATTCTTTATTCAATTTCTGCTTTCGGGTCTTTATAAATATGTGTAATCATGCCGTCTTTCTTCTCATCCACTGTCGTGCTACCGTTGGAATAACGATCGACCGGACGAAGCGTTCCTGCAACAATAGCAAGCTTATTTCCCTTGTCCGTTGCCAATACAATGATTTCATCCGTCGTCACCATCTTGGCTCCGGCAACGCGGTACGGATTCGATTTTAACTCTTTTAACACAACAACACCACGCTGTGCACGTGAAGCTGGCTCTAACTCTTTTAAGCCCATCCGTTTCACCGTTCCGCGCTGTGTCGCTAACAGTATAGAAGCTCCATCATCTTGTATAACTTCCATTGCTACAACATAGTCATCCGTTTTTAAGTTAATACCCTTTACACCTGCCGTACGTATACCTGTTGCCGATAACTCCGAAAGTGGGAAACGCAGTGCATAGGCTTGATGCGTAAGCAATAGAAGGTCTTCATGCCCTTTGACAAGCCTTGCGTCTACCATGGCATCACCTTTTTTAACGCCCATCGCTTTAAAGGTCCTAGAATAGCGCTGCACATGATAATCAGCCAGCTTGGATAATTTAACCGCGCCATTTTGAGTTGTTGTCAAAATAAATGCATCCTCATCAAAACGCTCAATCCCAATTGCCGCCACAATTGTCTCATTCTGCTCCAACGCAATGATACTCGAAATATGTTGGCCAAGATCTTTCCACTTAATATCCGGTAACTCATAAACCGGCTGGTACAAATAATTCCCTGCTGATGTAAACAACAGCAAGTGATGTTGCGTGTTCATAGGCGCTTCTAACAGGCTGTAATCAGATTCCTTCATCTCATACCCTAAACCGTTTGAAGCCCCGTAAGAACGGACGCTCGTGCGCTTTACGTAGCCGTCTTTCGTTACGGAGACGATGACTTCTTCGCTTGGCACTAAAATATCAAGGTCGACTTTGATTTCTTCGATTTTCTCCTCGATAACCGATCGACGAGGTTCTGCAAACTGTTTTCGAATGACCAGTAATTCTTTTTTGATAACAGCTGACAATTTTTTATCGCTTTTTAAAATCGCATCCAATTGTTCAATCAGCTTCCTAAGCTCTGTCTCTTCCTGCCTTAGCTCGGTAATATCCGTATTCGTCAGTCTATATAATTGCAGTGATACAATTGCCTCCGCCTGAATTTCCGAAAAGCCAAATTTCCCGCTAATATTGTTTTTCGCATCACGCTTATCTTTTGATTCACGAATGGTTTTAATCACTTCATCTAGAATCGATAAGGCATGCATAAGCCCTTCTACAATATGCAGACGATCTTTTGCTTTTTGAATATCGTATTGAGACCTGCGTGTCACGACTTCCTTTTGGTGTCCGATATAAGCGTCTAGTAGCATTGGCAATGACATCAGTTTCGGTCTTCGATCAGCAATCGCAACCATATTAAAGTTATACGTCACTTGTAGATCTGTATTTTTAAGCAAGTATTGTAAAATTCCATTGCCATCGATGTCTTTTTTAAGTTCGATCACTACGCGTAAACCTGTCCGATCCGATTCGTCCCGAACATCCGCAATACCGTCTAATTTACGATCTAGACGCAGCTCATCCATTTTCTTCACCATATTGGCCTTATTGACATCATAAGGGATCTCCGTCACAACAATTTGTGATTTCCCGCCTTTTAACGGTTCAATCGCTGTTTTTGCACGGATAATGAAACGGCCTTTTCCTGTTTCATAAGCTGTTTTAATACCGCTTGTTCCTTGAATGATACCGCCAGTTGGGAAATCAGGTCCTTTCATAACCGTCATCAATTCATCGACCGTGACATTCGGTTTGTCCATCTTCATCAGTACAGCATCCAATACTTCATGCAATGCATGTGGTGGTATATCAGTCGCATAGCCCGCAGAAATTCCCGTTGAACCATTGACTAGCAAATTCGGGTAACGAGAAGGCAGAACAGTCGGCTCCGGTTCCGTATCATCAAAGTTTGGAATAAAATCGACCGTGTCTTTCCCGATATCACGTAGCATTTCCCCCGCAATAGCAGACAATCGTGCTTCCGTATACCGCATGGCTGCTGCTGAATCACCATCGACAGATCCATTATTACCATGCATTTCAATGAGCATATGACGCAGTTTCCAATCCTGGCTCATACGTACCATCGCTTCATAAACCGACGAATCACCATGAGGATGGTAATTCCCGATAACGTTCCCGACCGTTTTAGCGGATTTACGGAATGCTTTTTCATGCGTATTGCCTTCGTGGAACATGGCATATAAAATACGGCGCTGAACAGGCTTTAGCCCATCGCGTGCGTCAGGTAATGCCCGATCCTGTATGATGTATTTACTATAACGTCCAAAACGGTCACCGATTACTTCTTCCAAGGGCAGATCTTGGTAACGTTCTTGTAAAGTCATTCAAAGTCCCCCTCGACGTGCAAAAATTCATTGTCTAAAATATTCTGTTCCTCTTCCATGCCGAAATCGACATTGTCTTCAATCCAGCGTCGTCTTGGCTCTACTTTATCACCCATAAGCGTCGTGACGCGACGTTCTGATTTAGCACCATCTTCAATCGTCACTCGAATTAACGTACGTGTTTCTGGATTCATTGTCGTATCCCATAGCTGGTCGGCATTCATCTCACCAAGCCCTTTATAGCGCTGCAGCATATAGCCTTTCCCGACCTTTTTCATGGCTTCATCCAAATCAGCTTCTGTCCATGCATAAGCAAGTTTCTCACTCTTCCCTACCCCTTTAAAGACCTTATACAATGGTGGTAACGCAATATATACTTTACCTGCTTCGATAAGTGGCTTCATATAGCGGTAGAAGAACGTCAACAGCAATACTTGAATATGCGCGCCGTCCGTATCCGCATCCGTCATAATGATCACTTTATCGTATGCGATATCTTCGATTTGGAAATCAGAACCCACGCCGCCACCTATCGCATGAATGATCATATTAATTTCTTCATTTTTCATAATATCTTCGAGTTTCGCTTTTTCTGTGTTCAGCACTTTCCCTCGCAGAGGCAAAATCGCTTGGAAAACGCGGTCACGTCCCTGTTTAGCAGAACCGCCTGCAGAATCACCCTCGACAAGGTACAGTTCATTTTTCGCCGCATTTCGTGATTGAGCGGGTGTTAATTTTCCAGATAGGAGCGTGTCTGCTCTTTTGCGTTTCTTTCCGGAACGTGCATCTTCCCTTGCTTTTCGTGCCGCCTCTCGTGCTTGCTGTGCACGGATGGCTTTTCGAACGAGAGATGCACTTAACTCCGCATTTTCTTCCAGGTAGTAGAATAAATTTTGAGACACGATGGAGTCAGTAATGCCACGTGCTTCACTCGTCCCAAGCTTGCCCTTCGTCTGCCCCTCAAATTGCAAAATTTCCTCCGGTATCCGAACCGATACAATCGCCGAGATTCCTTCTCGGATATCCGCACCCTCGAGATTCTTGTCTTTCTCTTTCAATAAGCCTGTCTTTCTTGCATATTCATTAAAGACACGTGTCATCGCTGCTTTTGCGCCTGTCTCATGTGTACCACCATCTTTTGTCCGCACATTATTGACGAATGACAAAATGGTTTCTGAATAGCCATCGCTGAATTGAAAAGCAAACTCGACTTCAATTCCGTCGGATTCTCCGTCTAAATACGCGACATTATGCAGGACGTCCTTCTCTTCGTTCAAATAAGCGATAAAAGCCTCGATACCTGTTTCATAATGAAAAACGTCGTGCTTATCCGTACCTTCCTCCTTCAGCTCAATTTTTAAGCCTTTTAGCAAGAAAGCAGATTCACGCAACCGTTCACTTAACGTATCATATTGGTATTTCAATGTTGAAAAAATCGTTGCATCCGGTTTGAAATGAATACGCGTGCCTTTTTCTCTCGTGGTTCCAATCTGCTCAAGTTCTGTAACGGGTTTCCCACCTTTTTCAAAGCGCTGACGAAATTTTTTACCGTCTCGGAAAATCGTTACTTCGAGCCATTCGGACAATGCATTCACGACAGATGCACCAACACCATGGAGTCCACCACTTGTTTTATAGCCACCCTGGCCAAATTTCCCTCCGGCATGAAGAACGGTCAAGATGACTTCTACCGTCGATTTTCCCGTTGCATGCGTTCCCGTCGGCATCCCTCGTCCATAGTCACGGACACTGACACTACCGTCTTTATGAAGTGTGACATCCACTTCAGAACCAAATCCTGCTAATGCCTCATCAACTGCATTATCGACAATCTCATACACCAAATGGTGAAGCCCACGTGAATCAGTAGATCCTATGTACATCCCTGGCCGTTTACGAACCGCATCTAGCCCTTCGAGTACTTGGATCGAATCGTCATCGTATTTATATGTTTCCTGTTGTTTCGTCAAATTACGACCCCCATCAAACAAATGTTCTCTTTTATATACATCGTACTGCTTCCTAAGAAGGTTGTCAAATCAACGTTTCCGGAAGCTTGCTCAACTAATTGTATAGAAGAAGGTGATTTATTGCAAACACGAATAGGCAAATAACGGCTATGGCAAAGGTGGAATAATACAGAAACGCTTCTAACCATTTCATCGCAATTCAACTGCTCCCTACATTAATCCCATTGTCGCAACTACATCGTTCTGCTAAACTAAAACCATACATAAACAAATAAAAAAAGGGGTAGACAATGGAACTTATTTTACTTTTACTCATCGCTTATTTACTTGGGTCGATTCCTTCGGGACTGTGGGTCGGCAAACTGTTTTACAATACGGATATCCGCGAACATGGTAGCGGTAATCTTGGCGGAACAAACACTTTCCGTATACTCGGAAAAAAAGCAGGACTTGCAGTGACCTTACTCGATATTCTGAAAGGCACCGCCGCTGTCTTGTTAGTACTCCTACCAATTTTCGCAAACGTCAACATCAACCCGCTCATTTTAGGCGTATTAGCGGTAATCGGGCATATGTATCCGGTTTTCGCTCGTTTCAAAGGTGGAAAAGCTGTTGCAACGTCTGGTGGCGTGTTACTTGGTTATAACTGGCCAGTCTTCGTCATCGTATTCATTACGTTCTTTATCGTTTTGAAGTTAACGAAAATGGTGTCACTTAGTTCGATGATTGTAGCCGTTGTCGGGTTTTTGTATAGCATTTTACATTACTTCCGTACAGGCGATTTCTATTTAATCATTCTTATTGGTTTATTCGGTTCCTTCATTTTCTATCGCCACCGTGCCAACATTGGACGCATCAAGGCGGGAACTGAGCCAAAAGTAAAGTGGTTGTAATACAATGGTAGCAACAACTGAAAGGCTGGTGTAAAGGTATGGAAATTGTCTTATCGAATGAAGCATTGCAGTGGTTTACAGATGAAATGGATGTTAAGACTGGCGACAGTATTCAATTTTTCGCTAGGTACGGTGGAGCAAGCCCACTACATGATGGTTTTTCACTCGGCGTCAGAATGGAATCGCCAGACGAAGCGGCTGTCATAACGGAGCGCGACGGTGTGCGGTACTATATCGAAAGTCGTGATGAATGGTATTTCCTTGAACATGACTTACATGTCAACGTCGATCCCAAATTGAACGAACTGATTTATTCATACGAAAAAGCGTGAATGGCATATGCCGCACGCTTTTTTTATGTAACAATCCTTTCGCATCATCATATCGCGAACCCATTATAGAAGATACCCACCTCATCCCCCTAAATAAAGGATAAAACCTATCGTATAACATGCCTTGTAATCTATCTGTAACCTAATTGTAAAAAGCCTTATGTATCCCCTTAAGGATAAGGCTTTTGAGGTTGTTCGTACGAACCGTGGAAACATTTCCCTCAAAGTTCTTGTGCTTTTCTATGTTACTATCAATTGCGAGTTCGAATCTCATAACTTTCAGGAGGTACCATATGAAAAAACGTTTAGTTACAGCTACACTAATTATCGGCATCAGTTTAGGCACAGTAGGCGTACCTTCCCTGAATCCAGTACATGTATCAGCAGCAACAGTAACCCAGAACAATCAATCGGCAGTTGAAGCAAAGGCGGATCAACTAATTCAAACTGCTAAGAGCTTAATCGGGAAAGCTACCTACAGCAATACCGAATATAAGCCTACTGCCCCTTACAAATTCTCTTGTGCAACTTTTCTTATGTATATTTTCGAAAAAAACGGCGTTGATCTAGCGACGTATAATGAAGATTATATGATGCAACAAGGCACTTACGTAGCAAGGAATCAACTACAAAAAGGGGATCTACTTTTCTTCTCTAGCAAAGGAACGAAGACGCCGGATCATGTAGCGATGTATATCGGTGATAATAAAGTGATTCAAATGGCAGACCCAACACAAAAGATTGTGATTTCTGATTTAAACAGCAAACCTTATTATAAAGACAGTTACATTACGGCCCGAAGAGTTCTGCCAAGTTTACTCCCTTCAAATCCTGCAACTAAAGGGGATAACATTGTTGGCCTTTCTTATGATTTAATGAATAAAGTCACAATGGGCACTGTTAACGATGAAAAAGCAATGAAGTTTACAGGCGGAGGATTCGTTAACTATGTATATAACAAAAATGGGGTAACGCTTGGGTCGACCAATCTTAACGACCAAATGAAGGTAGGAACAACCGTCTCACGAGCGAACTTGAAGAAAGGTGACTTGATTTTCTTCAGTAATGCGATTGGATCAAAAACACCAGGTTTAGTCGCGATTTACGCAGGAGATCACAGGATTATTATTCCGAATTCGAACGGAATCCTCACTCGTGTTCTTTTCGTTGACTATTACGATCAACGTTTTATAACAGCAAAACGTGTTTTGACTGACAATAATACATCGATCGTCGCGCCGCCTGCCGCTAGTACATCATCGGCTGATAAACTCGTCAATTTCGCATCCAGTCTGATAGGGAAAGCGAAATTTGGTTATGGATATGATGAAAAAAACTTAACATTTACGGGAGCTGGCTTTACGTATTATGTGTATAAAAACCAAGGCATTGACCTGAAATATAAAACAGCAAGTCAACAAGCGCAAATCGGGAAAGTAGTTCAAAAAGCCAACCTTCAAAAGGGCGATCTTTTGCTCTTCTCAACGGACAATAAGGGAGCTAAAATGACGCAAACTGGGGTGTACATGGGAGGTAACCAATTTATTTCCCTTTCTACTTCTGGTTCAGTTATGAAAGAGAGTCTCAACTCCGATTGGGCTAAGAAAAACTATATTTCAGCACGTCGTGTACTTTAATGAATCCATAAAAAAAGAGAAGCATTCATCACAAATGTGGTCGAATGCTTCTCTTTTTCATGGATTCAATTTTAAACTATTCGCAAAGTCAATCATGGATCGGCTTGACATGGGTCCCTTTATAAGCAGAATCGCCTCACTATCAAGAATAGGGTCTAGCAACTCTTTCAGCCCTTTGACCTCTTTAAACATATGGATCGTTGCTGTGCTGCCATCGCGAATCGCTTGTCTTGCTATTTCTTCTGCCTTGCTGCCTATCGTAATTAATGTGTGAACGTTGCGCTTAGCAACCAAACGGCCTATTTCGCGATGATATTTCTTTTCAAACTGCCCTAATCGATTAATGTCCCCCAATACAAGAATGACATTTTTCCCTTGACCAATTGAATCGAGAACTTTTAATGCAGCTTCCACAGAAGTCGGGTTATTTGTCCATGTATCATCAATAATTGTACTGCCGCCTACCCCATTGGAAAATTCCAAATGTCTCGTCATGTTTTTAAACGTTGCGAGATAAGAAATCGCTTCGTTTAGGTCCATCCCCATCTCGTTTACAGCCGCTAGCGCAGCAAGTGCGTTGTAGACTTGGTGTTCCCCGTATCCAGGTATAAAAGCTTCGTATGTCTTTTTGTTATAGTGAAGTTGAAAAGTCATTCCATGATTTGCAAATTGAATTGTCGAAGCTCTAAAGTCTGCACGCATGCCAACTCCAAAATAGACAATCTTTCCTTCGAATGCTTGCAAAGGAATCTTTCTCGTATTTATGTCATCTGCATTTAGAATCAATGTACCGCCTTTCTTTATTCCATCTACTATTTCTGCTTTCGCACGAATATAACCTTCTAGGTTTTTACAGCCATCTAAATGATGCACACCGATTGTCGTAATGATTCCAATCGTAGGCTGGTAAATCATGCACTGATGGGTGATATTACCCGAATTTCCTAGCCCATGCTCAAAAACTGCCGCCTCTGTCTGATCATCAATCCCCATCAAATAAGGGAGTGATCTTCTCGGTTCATTTTTACTGCTGACAGAAGCTTGGACATTGCGCTCCTTACTTAACATATGGGTAATCATATCTTTCGTTGTTGTTTTCCCACATGTTCCCGTAATTGTAACGACGGGTATCGTAAAAAGACCACGATAGTACTTGATAAATTTCCAATAGGATTGAACAAGGCTAGCCACTTTAATGACAGTCGTATTTGACAAGGCATTTTTCAGCTCTGATAAAGGCTTATCTGATATCACAAGAGAAGGGCCTTTCTGATTAATTTCCTGCCAATTAACAGAGTCGCTTCTACTAACAAATAGCAGTGTATGCTGCTCCGTTAGATCATGGCGTTTATAATAAATAGCATCCTTGACCTGCCAGTTTTCCGAACCACTAATCAATTCACCTTGAAGTAATTCTCGAATATCTTTCACTAGTAAAGGTTTCAATATGATGCCTCCTTTCCTCTACCTATAGTATGAAACGCAGATTTTTAATGTATGGGTACTGCATCGTAATTTTGCTTCTCTCACTTCCTGCAAGATTGAATACACTGTTTTAATTTCCTTTGGCTTTCAAAATAGCCTGGTAAGTCTCTTTGTCTTCTAGTTTATAGAACATGGAAAGATCGGGGGTGTCATTGCCCTCAATGATCCATATATCTCCCCAATTTGTAATGCCTATGTCAAAGCCAATGATCTTAATCCCTGACTTATTCTCTTCAAGCAATCCGGCAGCAACGATACAAATTTCATCTATTTCGTCTTCTAGTAAATCAATAGGTATATATGGCATGTTTGAGTTTCGAATGGCGTTTTCCAGTGATTGTAGCTCTTGGGCTGCATTGGTTATAAAGAACCCTGGGCCTGCGACCTTAACAATCTTTCCGGTTGCTCTCCAAATCGAATCTACCTTTTGCACAATGGCTCTACAATCCATTGGACAGTCATTGATCGTTGCTAACGGTAATCTTTGCTGAATCACATAATACTTTTCACAAAGATAATGTTCTTCGATAAAACGATAGGTTTCTTCAAGAGTCGATTTTGTCATCTTCTTCATTCCTGCATGTATTTCATAGGAATGGTCAGTAGTTTTAGATATTTGTACAATTCCTAAACCTTCTTGCCCGTAGCAAGGCTTAATGATGACTTGATGATATCTGTGAAGAAAATCACTAAACGTAGCCTCAGTAAGTAAAGCTGTAATAGGTATGAAGGGCTCTAGTAGACTCTTGACAGTGAGTGCGAGACACTGGCTCCATTTACTTCTTGGATAATGCAAAACCGTATCATGAATCCATATTCCCTCTTTCATGTCATACACAATTTCAATAACAATCGTATGACACGCTGGAAAGAATGCTCCTAGCTGTTTTGCTGCTAACAAGCATACTTTTGCTATCTCGCGGCGGAAATACTTATAAATCCCTCGACCATTCGTCGTCTTCACTTTCTCTGTATAAGCGTGTAACCGCCACTCACATGTTGCTGATCGCCGATGAACGGTCACAAAATAATGACAATTGCCCTGGGCATATCGACAATTCATCTTTATGGGCTTAATGACAGCATACTTTTGCTTGATTTCATTACGGACCAAATGTTGATAAACCTCTTCTCGATCCACACATATTATGGTGTTTGTCTTTGAAACAATCCTAAACTTACTGTTTTCACTGAATATACGAACCTCCCCAGGACCAAAAACAGGCTGAATGACAAATGCCTTGTACTTTTCTATGCAAACGTAAAAAGCTGCTTCCGTAAATAGCTCTGTTTCTACTAGATATGGAGATAAGCTTTCTACTGAATGTAATAATGAATATTGGCCTAATCGGCCGCGACTACTCTTCACGATTCCTCCTCCTTAATATTTTTTAATCCATGGCTCATTTTTACTTTAGAATCACCAGTGTTGGAAAAACTCTCGGTTTGATGGCCGAGAGTTCCAAGGTTATTCCCTACAGCCCAATGCAGTAATGGAACCTTGCGGGACAAGTACTGCACCATTTTGATCAAAGAAACCGTTTATAACAAAGCTTTGTACAACATCATTCGCCGCCGGAGCAACTCGATCTTTAAACACAGCCGTAAAAGGATACTGTTTTCCGTTCACAATTCCAGTACCAGTAACCGTGACTACACAGCCCTGCCCGTCCTTCTTACAGTCAACAGAAGTAATCGTATTTGCTGTAAATAAAAAGTTCTTTCTAGATGGACATTGCGTGTCCACAAACTTCAAAGTAAGCGTCGACTTTCCAAGCGTAGTGACACAAACTTTTGCGCAGTAAGTTAAGTTCCCTTTGACAGTTCCACATTTCCCTATAATTTTGACACAATTCCCTTTTGAACATGCGTTAACAGTAACACCACAAGGACAAAGAATCCCCATTGATTTCCCCCCTTTCTATCCGTGTACTTTACTATATTAATGACACTAAGAATGTGGCTCGGTGTTTGTCCACATAGCATCTTCATTTTTCGAACTCCCCTCATCAGGGAACATAAATAACCTCCTTTTCACACATATCCGTGTTAAAAGGAGGTTATTTGTTCTTCCGTAATTTAACTGCCAAATCGATGATTGCTTTGCTATACATATCTCCTTTAATCAGTACAATTGTATGTTCATCGACAATCTTTTTTAAGAGATCCATAACAAGAATGCTATTGTTAAACGTATAGACCCTTGTATTCAAACCGCTTGCTACTACGTGGTCAGCCATTATGCGTGCATGCTCACCAATCGTAATCAGCACATCTACACCTATTTGTGCGATGAGTTCTCCTGCTTGTTCATGAATAATGTATCCCCAAGATCCTAAGTCCGTTATCGTTCCTAAAATAGCAATCTTATTTTTCCCTTGTCCAATTTCTTTTAATACGTTTAGAGCCGCCTCCAATGAGGTCGTTGTCATGCTCCATGTATCATCCAGAATGGTTGAGCCATTAATGCCTTCGAAAATTTGAAGATGCTTATTCAAATTTTTAAACGTTTTCAATTGATTTGCCGCGTCTGAAAGATGAATCCCCATTTCATGAACCGCTGCAAGTGCGGCAAGCGCATTATATACTTGATGTTCCCCTACTCCTGGTACGAACATCGGGTACGTTTGTTGTTTATAGTGAACAGTAAATCGCATGCCATCTGTGCAGAATACAATGTCACTAGCTGTATAGTCGTAGGAGGAATGAGTACCGACCTTTATGATACGTCCATTGTAATTTGTTAAATCGAGTTTTCTACTATTAGGATCATCTGCATTAATAATCAATACACCTTTCTGATGAAGTGCCGCAGCCATTTCACCTTTCGCACGAATATAGCCTTCTATTGTTTTACAATAATTCAAATGATGTGCGCCTATATTCGTAATAATGCCAATGGTCGGTTTGAAATAGCGGCCGGCGTTTATGATATCTCCAGGTGAACCAACAGCTGTCTCAAAAACGGCCGCTTCTGTGTCTTCATCAATACTAAGGAGATAATGTAAATGAGCAGTTCTTGAATTATTACTGCTATTTGTATAAGCAATTTTCTTATCTGTCGAGAGAATGTGACGAATCATTTCTTTTGTCGTTGTTTTTCCGGAAGTACCTGTGATGGCCACAACCGGAATTTGGAATAAGTTACGATAGTCTTTCACAAATCTCCAATACGCTTCTTCTGTATCTTTGACTTTTATGACGGTTAGACCTTCTAATCGTTCAATCGGGCTAAACTGTTCTGTTACAAGCACCAAAGGAAAAAATTGTTTCAGCCTTTTCCAGTCAACTATCCTCTTCTTTAAAAAAAGAAGGGTATGTGTATTCCGAACTTGTTTAAGTCGGTAGGCGCCATAATGCACAATCATATCGTCAGATCCTTGAACCAAATCGCCGGCTAACATGGTTCTTATATGTTTGACTGAGAAGGGTTTCATGTTGATATGCTCACTCCTTTCCTTACAACATTATATGTGCGTATCGTAATTTTGCTTGTACAAAATACGTATAGAGATTAGTTGTGAGAATTGCACGAATTACCTATTAGGTATCCTTTTTTCCCTTCTTTCATGATAGATAACCAGTCAAAAAACGATTTATCTCATAAACATAGAAGGAAGTGTCTTCATTGACGTGACGAATAGGGAGTGGACCGTTTGAAAACGATTATCTTTATAGGCACAAATAAATCTGGTTCCAGCAGAGAAGCCATTAAAGCTGCAGAACGACTAGGTTATTTTACGATTCTATTCACAAATAACGAAAAGCAATTGCGACAAAGAAAAGAATACACGGATGTGCACGAGATGATATTCCTTGATACAAACAATCTATCTGAAATGGAAAAAGAAATAATGGTATTACAATCTAAAGGGAAAGACATTAAGACCATTGTCAGTTTTATCGACTCAAATGTACATCGAGCATCCATACTTTGTGATGCGTTTTGTAAAAATGTTACTTCTTCTAAAGCCATTGGGATCATGGAAAATAAAGAGCAAACAAGAACCTTTCTGAATAACCAACCCTACACACCTAAATTTTTTGTTATTAAACCCGGGGAAACAATCGCATTCGAAACGATAACCACTCAGCTAGACTTACCGGTCGTCGTTAAATCACCAAAATCGACAGGTTCCAAAGATGTCCTGCTTGCAAAGGGAAAAGAACAATTCGAAAAACATACAGCAAATTTACTGGAAAAGAATCCGAATGAATCCATAATCATTGAAGAATATATTGAAGGAGATCAGTACTTAGTCGAAGCGCTCATATGTACTAGCAAAGTTCAAATTGCTGGCATTATGAAACAAGAAATTACGCGAGGCAAAAGGTTTATTATTACTGGATACGGTGTCCTTGTGGATGTTCCAATTGAAGTGCAAGTTGGCATTGAAGCTGTCCTAAACTCCGTCATCTCACAATTCGACATTCAGAATGGCGCTCTTCACCTTGAGTTACGACGCTCAGCCAATGGTTGGAAGCTCATTGAAATTAACCCAAGAATCTCTGGGGGGGCCATGAATAAAATGCTTCAAGCAGCATTTGGCTTTAATTTGGTAGAAGAAACACTTAAATTATACTTAGGAGGAAATCCTTCTATCCAACCTAGATGTATGAATCATGTGTTTACCCAGTACCTTGTTGTTTCCAAAAAAGGAACGTTGGGAAAAGTAACTGGGAAGCAGCGAGCTAGAAATTCCCCGGGGGTCATTGAAGTTTATGTAAAGCCTAAAAAAGGCACCAAATTAATGCCGCCACTATCTATGGGCCATCGATACGCCTACGTCATTGCGGCAGGCCCAAGTATGGAGGAAGCGAAAATATTTGCACAAAATGCCGCAAACGAAATTACGTTTCATTTAGCAGAAGAAACAATAGAACGATGAAGCCTCATATCGTTCTATCCAGTAGAAGAGACCCCAAAATTGTACCGGGGTCCCTTCTATATCGAGCGATTCATTGTCACTCCCCAGATCATTACTTGCGATCCATTCGTAATGATCCGGGGAGTTTTTGATTTTTCACCTAAACGTTTGATCGATAAATTTCACCGTTTCAAACATATTCGTTTTACTAGCCCCTTTGACCAAAATCGTGTCATCTTTTTCAATAAGCCTTGACAATAATTCATGTAATTTATCTTTATTGGTGAAATGATAAACATTTCCTGCGGGAAATCCTTTGCCCTTTGCTTGTGTACCAATTTCCTCTGTTCGAAACCCATATGTGATTAACACATCAATTTCCTGTTCACAAACATATTCGCCGACTTTTCGATATTCTTCTTCCCGTAAATCACCTAACTCCCTCATCTGCCCAATAATCGCTATTTTACGATGTTTGCCAATATTGGAGAGAACATCGATTGCCGCCTTTACACCTTCAGGATGAGAGTGTACCGTATCATCAAGAAGTGTAATATTGTCACGGCAATTATAAATCGTCAATCTTCTCGGCGGCTTTCTAAAGAGCAGTCCTAATTTTATGTCTAGTGGTGCAATCCCTAAGTGATCTGAAACAGCAATTGCATTAAGGGCATTATACACATGATGTTCTCCTAAAATAGGGATGAAAAATACAATTTCTTGGCCTTGAAGCTTCATCTTAAAATGCATGCCGTTGTCCGCATAACTCACATCATAAGCTCTGTAGTCCGCGTCCGATTTCACCCCAATTGAAACAATCTGCCCTTTAAATTGGTCGGTTTCTAAGTACTTTGAATTAGGGTCATCCTTGTTGATAAATAAAATTCCTTCCTGATCCATGCCATGGATTAATTCAGATTTTGCATGTGCGACTTTTTTAATATCTCCGTCAAAATTACCTACATGTGCCATACCGACATTTGTCACAATGCTAATATTCGGCTTGATAATCGCACAATGTTCTGTAATAACGCCTGGGTAGGCCATTCCATATTCTAAGACAACTGCCTCATGTGAAGGTTGTATATCTGCAGCGTGTTTTTTGGTATGCTCTGTTGTATTCCAATAATCTTTCGACTCAAATATATTCCATTTTTTCGCCAAAATTGATGCCAGAAATGCTTTTGTTGTCGTTTTACCAGCGCTACCAGTTATCGCAATAATAGGCGTTCGCCTTTGTTCTCCATAATATTGTTTCTTAGTTGCCTTGATCTTTTCCCTGACTGCTTTTTGGTTCTTTGCTAGATACATGGCATATTGAATGGTATTGATGACTACATCTAACTCCAAGTAAAACGCAGGAGGACAACCAGGTCGCCAATTCACTTCATATATCCAGATTTTATGATTTTCGTCCAACCCTATATCTACGCCAATTTCATCAATGACCTCCTCAAAGTGGCACATTTGAAGCTCATCTAGATGATTAGCTAGCGCCAAGGAAAAATACTCTAACGTTCGCCGTATATTGAAAGCTTCTTCTTTAAATTCTTGTTGTAAAAAGGGATCTAAATAATTGGTATAACCACCATTGTTAATATTGGCTATGATCGACCCCGCCGGAGCCACCCGCGGATAGATTGTAGTGATCACCCACTCTCCCTCACCATTTTTTTGAACATGGAGTCTAAAATCAAATACTTGCCCCGATTTAGTAACCGACTGAATATATGGTTGAATAATGTAAGTGCCTGTTGATAGCTTCGATGTTATGAAATCGATCAATTGCAGCTTGGAATAATCCGTATTCGTAGCGTCTTTACCAACCTGAAAATGATCTTCTTTTTTTGAAATAAAAAAAATCCCTTTTCCTTTTCTTCCGTCAATAGGTTTAAATACGACTTTTTCAAAAGCAGCTATAAATGTAAAGAAGTGATCCGCATCTTTTACAACCTCTGTAGGGATTAGATAATTTGAAAACTCTTTTGCTTCCTTTAACCTTTCACTAACGTTCCATTTATTCCCGATAGAATGCGTCGTGAAAGGGATTTCGCTTTTCAACTTTTGAATAATTTCTTTTGATTTAGCCAATTTTTCTGGACTACCGGCATTATAGATAACATCGGGAAAACGCATGATCCGCTCTATCCATTGACCATTTTCATAAACTTGTCCTCTTATTGATCGATTCACAAAATTTACTTCCCCGGGAGAAAAGTAAAAAAAACGAGCTCCCTCTGCCTTAGCCACCGCAGCGTAGGCATACGATTTTATAACTGTGCTAGGATCTTTTCGATGGTGTAACATGCCTATCAATGTCATTGCGTAATCTCCTTTTTCTTTTAATTGATTCACTCTAGTACATTCAAGGAGGAATGCTTTTGATACGGATAAGCGTTTATAATTGAAAATAACCTATGAGTTAGAAGCCAAAAGATGATAAAAGCCATTACAGCCCAGTGTAATGGCTTTCAAATTTGCGGGGACTATACCACAGCTCCCGCTTTGTTTTTAAGATGAAAAGCGTGGCTAGATGAAGTTTAACACTTCGGTTCAATAATCGGGAGGGGACGATTTACGAGCTCTAGGGGCAGGGCGGTAATTGCACAAAAGCAAGTTAAGTTAACAATAATACAGCTTTTCGTTTTCCGTAAGGCGAATAAATCCTCACAAGAGTCAGTTAGATTACCTTCCATATCAACGCCTTCAAGTAGTGATAATACTGCACAGCATGTGTCCTCATTCAATTTCTCTATTCGGAAAAATGGTGTCGCTATACCGGTACAAATCGCCGTAAAGGGATTGTTTTTCTTTGAAGAACACAGCATGAAAGGAATCGTATCCATCTTTTTCGACAAACAGATAAATTGAAATTCCATGTCAATCCCTGCGATTATTCTTTGTTCCTTTAGCAATGTTTTCATTGCACAACAAATGCAACTCTGTGTAGCCACCTCGACTTGTCCCCCTCCCTCTTTGCAAACTAATATTTTTTATTATTATATGGTGAAAGATAGACTTTAGAGTAGGTCCAGCTATAGGGGTTCCAAATAGAATTTGATATGACTTGCTGCATTTTCGGCGTTTTTCTTGGCTTCTTCTGGGGTATCTCCAGATGCGATCACATAGCCATATCGATGTCCCATCGAGAGTGGAGGCATCATGATTGCCCCTTTATGAGGTTTTATATAGACTTCTTTTACACCTGGATGGGCGGTGGCCTGCTGTTGACCAATCACTTTTAATAGATAGCCACACGATTTGATGGTTATGTAATGCGTATACATATTTTTTTCAAATCTCTTTATCAGAGTAGGTTCAAAACCAAGGTAGAGTTTCAGTGTTTCTTCTACTAAATTAATTCCGAATGCTTCCTCAATCATGCGATTCATTGCCCCACCCGCTATTCTTGGATTCATCTCGATTAGCTTCCAATTTTCATTCACGTATCTACACTCAAGATGACAAGTAGCGTTCGTGACCTGTAGATTTTTTAGGATTGATTCGACTGCCCGAACGAGCTTTGTATATAGTTCACCTTCAAGATGTGGCTCTACTGCATAGCCAGTTACGATAAACTTGATATTTTTAGTGATTTCTTGTTTTATAATGGCAATAATCGTCATCTCACCATTATGCACCAGCACCTCAACTAGATATTGTGGTCCGTCTACGTACTCATCCAATACGATTGTTTCCTTTGGATAGAGTTTTCCAATCCTCTTAATCGCTTTTTCTAACTCAACTTTATTTCCGACGGAATAGACATCCTTTGAAGCTTTTGAAACTGCCGATTTCACGATAATTGGATAGTCGCGGTCTTGATGGATCACCTGCTCCAGATCGTCCGTAGGTCCAACTATTTCAAAGATAGGCGTTGTTGCATGTTCGCTTAATGCTTTTCTTGTAGCTGTTTTATCTTCCATAATTTTTAACGCTTCAACAGAAAGGGCAGCATTGCAACATTCATTTGCAAGTTGTGCAGCGATTGATACAAACGGATCGACAAAACTAATAATCGCCTTCATGATGCTCCCTTGCTGTTGAAGCAGACAAATCTCCATTCGAATACGATCTTCCGTCAGTTCTTCTAGATAGATCATTTGAGCAACGTCTGCAAATTCATTCCGCCGCTTTATAAAACTCATTCTTTCAGTTAATAATACGGTGCGATAACCTAATCGAGTAGCAGCTTTTATCGCTTCTCTACTTGAACCAGATGTTGCTGTCTCAATAAATAGGATAGACTCCATTTTCCACTTCACCTTCCAGAAGTAAAGACATTGGCCTCCCTTTATGATTATGCAATGTACATGTATTGGGTCTAGGCTAAATTGACTTCATCAAAAAAAGCATAAGGCTCTACGCCTTACGCTTTTTGATGGGGGCGAATCGTTCCAACTGATCGATTAAGCCTTCGTGTTCTAAAATACTGCGTTCATGCTGACCAAATAGGTCGAAGTGTGGATAATGATCTCGCATATCAATCCACTCACGCTTTAACCCGTATTGTTTACCCCATTCAACAAGTTTATCAATATCTGCACAGCCTGCTTTTGTGACTGTGTTACACCCTGGAAAACGATCATCTAACCAGTAATGCGTCAAAAATACGATTTCACCGTTCGCTACGGCTTTCTTCCATGCAACAAGCTCATCACGTTTAATGCCGAATGCCATTAGTTCGTCACTCGCTGAATTTCTACATATTTCGCATCCCATTCAGGGGCAATTTTCTGTAGGGAAACCGGACGGAAAGTCTCTTTCTTTACGACTACATGTTCCGAAGTACCAGTTGCAGCAACTTTTCCGTCTTCATGGAGAATTTCATAGCCATATGTCGTGCGTAATTTCCCATGTGACTCAATCCACGTACGTACAGTGGCCTTCTGCCCGTATTTCATCGCCGCTTTGTATTGGATAGAGATGTCCGTCACAGGCGACAAATAGCCGTCTGCCTCAAGCCCAGCGTATGTAAACCCAAGACTTTCAATTAAATTCGTCCGTCCAATTTCCATCCATACTAAATAATTCGCATGGTAGACGACACCCATTTGATCGGTTTCCGCATACCTAATTTCAATTTTCTTTTCACTTATATACAATTGCTATCACCTCAATGTTTATTATACAAAAAGAATGTTCAAAAAGCTGTTGGAAGGCTATGTTTACCCTTAAATAATAGAAGGGTGCCCGATCATATCGGACACCCTTCTTAAAGATTAGTTGGTTTTCATTTTATCACGAAGAACCATTTGCAGGATTCCACCGTGACGGTAGTAGTCAACTTCAACTTCAGAGTCGAAACGTGCAAGCACGTCAAATTCTTTCACAGAACCGTCTGTTGCAGTTGCTGTTACTTTTAGAATATCGCGTGGTTTTACGCCTTCTGCGATGTTAACGCTAATCGCTTCTTCACCTGTTAAGCCAAGTGATTCAGCACTGTCACCATTCAAGAATTGAAGTGGTAGAACGCCCATCATCACAAGGTTTGAACGGTGAATACGTTCGTAGCTTTCCGCGATAACTGTTTTAATGCCTAGAAGGGATGTACCTTTCGCAGCCCAGTCACGTGAAGAGCCCATTCCATAGTCTTTACCAGTAATAATTGCAAGACCTGTACCGTCTTCTTGATACTTCATAGCTGCATCATAGATCGGCATGATTTCTTTTGTTGGCCAGTACGTTGTGAATCCACCTTCTGTACCTTTTGCAATTTGGTTACGAATACGAATGTTAGCGAATGTACCGCGCATCATCACTTCATGGTTCCCACGACGTGAACCATAAGAGTTGAAGAAACGTGGGCTTACGCCATTGTCAAGCAAGTATTTCCCTGCAGGTGTATCTTTACCAATCGCGCCCGCTGGTGAAATATGATCCGTTGTGATGGAATCGCCGAATTTACCAATGACACGAAGTCCTGAAAGTGCTCCAATGTCAGCAGGTTCTTTTGCAAGACCTTCAAAGAACGGTGGGTTTTGGATATATGTTGAGCTTTCATCGAAATCATACAATGCTTCGTCTGTTGTTTCGATTGCATTCCATGCTTCGTTCTCAGTGAATACGCGTGCGTATTCTTTACGGAATAATTCAGGTGTAACTGTTGCGTGAACAACTGCTTGAACTTCTTCCGTTGTTGGCCAAATGTCTTTAAAGAAGACGTTATTGCCGTCTTTGTCCTGACCAATTGGGTCTTTTTCGAAGTCAATATCCACTGTTCCAGCAAGTGCATAAGCAACAACAAGTGGCGGTGAAGCCAAGTAGTTTGCTTTCACAAGTGGGTGAATACGTCCTTCAAAGTTACGGTTACCCGAAAGTACTGATGACATAAGCATATCGCTGTCCATGATCGCTTTTTCGATTTCTGGAAGAAGCGGACCTGAGTTACCGATACATGTCGTACAACCGTAACCTACTGTCGTGAAGCCGATTTGATCTAGGTAAGCATCCAAACCAGAATCTTTCAAGTAGCCTGTTACAACTTTTGAACCTGGTGCGAGTGACGTTTTCACGTAAGCTGGTGGCGTAAGCCCTTTTTCGACAGCTTTTTTCGCAACAAGACCAGCACCTAACATAACATATGGGTTAGATGTGTTTGTACATGAAGTAATGGCCGCAATCGCAAGTGAACCTGTTTGAATATCAACAGAACGTCCATCTTCAAAGTTAACAGTCGCTGTTTTTTCAAGCTCTTTCGGTGTGAAACCGAAACCTTGGTTCCCTTCAGGTGCAACAACTGCGTCTTTGAACGCGCTTTGCATTTCTGTCAAAGGAATCATATCTTGTGGACGTTTTGGTCCTGCAAGGTTTGCTACGATTTGAGAAAGGTCGATTTCAACAACGTCTGTGTATGTCGGATCTTCGTTGTCAACTGTGAAGAACATGTCGTTTTCAATCAAATATTGTTTAACAACTTGGATGTTCTCTTCTTCACGGCCTGTTAAGCGCATATAGTTAAGTGCTTCTTCGTCGACTGGGAAGAAACCACAAG
Source organism: Sporosarcina sp. FSL K6-1522 (assembly GCF_038622445.1). Taxonomy (GTDB): domain Bacteria; phylum Bacillota; class Bacilli; order Bacillales_A; family Planococcaceae; genus Sporosarcina. Next base: position 2,816,410 of record NZ_CP152019.1, on the reverse strand, counting down.
TTGCACCGTATTCTGGTGCCATGTTTGCAATTGTTGCACGGTCTGCAAGTGGTAATTTAGAAACGCCTGGTCCGAAGAACTCAACGAATTTACCAACAACGCCATGTGCACGAAGTGTTTGTGTCACTTTAAGTGCAAGGTCTGTTGCTGTTGTACCGTTTGGTAGTTCGCCAACTAGTTTTACACCGATAACTTCTGGAATTGGGAAGTATGAAGGTTGTCCAAGCATACCTGCTTCAGCTTCGATACCACCGACGCCCCATCCAAGAACACCGATACCGTTAATCATTGTTGTATGAGAGTCTGTTCCAACAAGTGTATCTGGGTACGTTTCGAATGTGCCATCTTCGTTTTCAACAGCATGCACAACGTTTGCCAAGTACTCAAGGTTAACTTGGTGAACAATACCTGTTGCAGGTGGTACTGCACGGTAGTTGTCGTATGCTTTTTGTGCCCAGCTTAGGAACTGATAACGTTCTGCGTTACGCTCGAACTCAAGCTCCATATTTTTTTGCAATGCATCAAGTGTTCCGTAGCGGTCTACTTGTACAGAGTGGTCAATAACTAGGTCAACTGGAATTTCAGGGTTAATTTTGTCAGGGTCTCCACCCATTTTCGCCATTGCTGAACGAAGCGCAGCAAGGTCAACAACAACAGGTACTCCTGTGAAGTCTTGTAAGATAACACGTGAAGGTTTGAACGGTACTTCCGCATCAGCGTCAGCATCCTTACCCCATTTTGCCAGATTTTCGACGTGATCGTCTTTGATTACATAGCCGTCATGCTGGCGCAGGACGGATTCAAGTAGCACTTTGACTGAATAAGGCAGTCTAGAAATGTTCGCGATGCCGGCCTCTTCGAGTGCAGCAAGACGGTAATAGTTATACGTCTTCCCGTTCAATTCGAATGACTTGCGGCTGTTGTGTAAGTTGCTTTTTGCCATTGCTAAAATCCTCCTTCATTCTACTAAAAACTACTGAAAAGGCTATAATTAAGCGTCTTTTCTCTAGTTCATCATATAATACCAATGCACATAAGTAAAATACATTAAAATTATAGTCTTCCATAAGTTATTGTTATGACCCGTTTTACGCATAAGATAGCTCTTTACAAACTAAAAATAGACTTGAAGTAGTTCGTCATAAAAATGCCATTCGAATCGCACTGTTCCTGGATTGTTAGAAAACGGTCGAGATCAGGATAAAGTCTTTGTAGCTTTTCTTGTGTTAAATCATTTTTCTTTCCAAAATGCGGTCGTCCGCCATATTTCGACATCATGTTATGAACCCATTTGAAATATGGGCCGTCGTCCATGCCTTTATACATATGGAACGCAAGATAAGCTGTTTCCTCTCCTCGCGTTGGGCTCAGAAAAGCATCTTCTCCAGCCGTAACCCGGCACTCGATTGGAAAATGAACATAAAATGGATGGGCATATAAAAAGGCATGAATTTCTTGGATACATGCTTCAAATGCAGCTAAAGGAATGGCATACTCTGTTTCCGTAAACTTGACCAATCTCGGAGAAGGGAATATTTCATAGTACATACCGGCTCTGGAGCCCGTTGGGATACTTTTTGCGGAAAAATGGGTCATTTTGCGAGATAACCCTGGTTTCATGCGACAAACTTCCGAAATAGCTTTAAAACCAGCTGTTTCAACAAGTCCATTTTTCACAAAATCGAGCGCTTTTGACTGGATTGTTTGCTTCGCAAGTGGAATCTGATTCGTTTTCTTTACTTGAACGGTATCTGTACCTGGGAAGTAAAACCATTCAAAGTGCCTATTCGCACGGATATCGGATGCCCATGCAGCAAGTGCTTCATCGAATGAATAGATAGCACTTGTCACTTGCAAACTATACAGTGGCACTGTACGTATCGTCACATCCACTAAAACACCAAGCATACCAAGTGATAGACTCAAAGCCTTTGATAGTTCGTCATCACCTCTTCGATGGTGACGAACAGCTCCTTTTCCATCTATCCATGTCCAAGCAACAATTTGGTTTGATAGCGACCCCAAGGTAATCCCTGTTCCATGCGTACCTGTACTAATAGCTCCCGCAATGGTTTGCTGTTGAATATCACCCATATTTTCAAGCCCCATACCAACTGCAGCCAAAAACGACGCTGCTTCATACAAATAGGTACCTGCCCACAATGTCGCTTCCATTGCTTCGCTGTCATAGGAAATCAGACCCCGTAAATAATCGAGCGACATCGCATCACTTTCAGGTTTTGCCACGGGACTAAAAGAATGAGCTGCGCCTATTACACGGAGAGAAGTGCCACGGATTCGACAACTATTGACAGTATCTTGGATATCACCAATGCTTTTGGGGTAATGAAAATAATCTGGAATAGCTTGCTCATTTTGAGCCCAATTGGTCCACTTTACGCCTTTGTTCGGAACATTTACAGAAAACATCCGTCTTCCCCCCTATATGTTTTATAGGCACCTTCGTATCTGCTTCCCCGTCTTGCGTGAAGCTCGGGGAAACGTTCACATAACTCGCCCGCTTTCGCATGTCGAAAATAAACCGTATCTCCAATCTGTACGGCATCATCTCGATCTCGCAATGGTGTTTGCACTTCACCGGCACCTTCATTTTTCAAGAAGGATAGATTCGCTGGCCAAACAGGCATCGGGTTTTTATCGCTCCCGGTTACTCCAGATGCAATGTAGCCTCCACCATGACAAACGACTACGCCTTGCTCCGGCTTTCTTGTTACACGTAGCGCAAACATAGCCGCCGGTTCAAGTGGTAAATTTTTATAGCGTGAAAAGAGGGCAGGAAAATAAAAAGCGGAACCAATTGTTAGTTCTGTCACTTCCTCCTCTCCAGCCGTAAAATCAATACTACCTGAACCACCACCATTGACAAATCGAAGAGTCGTTATTTCTCTCCTAATCAGATCAATGGCATCAGTACGAAACTTGCGCACCCCTTTATAGGACAGCGCCTTCAATCGCTTAATGAGCAGCTTTTGCCAACTGACTACTGGCAAATCCGCTACTCCTGCAATTTGTGCTTCATACCCCATCACACCTATTATTGTCGTATGTGTGAATGAAGCACCGCTTCTCACTAACGCCGCCACATCATCAACGGTTTGTAATGCTGATCTTTTCGTCCCAAAATACAGCATTTTAAAATCAGTGGACAGATTCAAATCCACACAAACTTCAAACACAATCGCATGCTCCTGACCAATTGACTCTAACCATTGCCACTGCTCTAGTCGATCAATCATAAAAATGACCGTTCGACCTTCACGGATAAAAGGTATAATCCGTTCTACTGCATCCTTTTCATATTGCGGATAGCCTAATAACAAATCATCAAACCCATTTTCAAGAAGGTAATGGGTTTCCCGCAGATCAAATGTCATCCATCCCACTGGATGATTCAATCGTTCCGCTATGTACTGTAAAAGTTGAATAGAACGCACTGATTTTGTCGCAATACGAATCCCTTTTTGACCTGCAACTCGATTAACAAATGCAATATTGCGATCTAGTGCGTCCAAGTCGATACAAGCGAACGGGCGTGTAAGATTGACATAGGCTACTTCCGCTTCTTCCAAAACAGCTCCTCCTTTCAGTAAGTGAACGCAACTGCTTTATTAAGTATATTCTGATATTTGTTTTCACGCAAAAATAATCAACTATTCAGCACCTTCAAACAGTTGGACCTTCATAAAAACCATATGACGGGGCACAACATATAATGAGTTAATAATCGTAGATTTCCTTCTACCTTGTTGCTTCAACTTTTTTGGTAATTTTTTCGTTTTCCATGTTTAAAGTATTGTAAGAAGGGTTATGGCAAATACTACAGAGGCAATTATGAATGACCACAAAGGAGATGGACAGTATGGGATTCATTTGGTTTCTCATTATCGGTGGAATTATCGGCTGGCTTGCCAGTTTAATTCTAGGTAGAGATATCCCGGGCGGCATCGTTGGAAATATAATCGCTGGGATTATCGGTGCTTGGATTGGTGGAAAGTTGCTTGGATCATGGGGGTGGAAAGTTGCTGATTTCTACGTTTTCCCTGCTTTAATTGGAGCAATTATCCTTGTGTTTATTGTGAGCTTTGTTTTAAGATCCATGCGCAAAGCCACTTGATTTTACATCATAAAAAAAGATGGACCCCAAAATGTCGGGTCCATCTTTTTATTGTTCTGTTTCGATTCGATATGCCTCGAATTCATTAAAAAAGCCGAGCACATCTTGCACGTATTTTTCACTACGGTTGTATTCAAAAATGGCTTCTTCGTAATCGCCATCAGCAGCGCCGCTTCTCGCAAGATAATTGGCTGTACTAAAAATGGCATCTTCAATATCGTATGGATCGGCAATGCCATCTCCATTCGCATCGACACCGTAGCCGCCATATTGCTTAATGACTTCCGGGTTCGTCTTATCCACTTTAGGTATGTCCCCTTGACCAAGTCCCCCACAGCTTGGGTGACTCCAACCCACAAATGTACACGGCATAAACTGCATGTGTCCTTCTGCCCCAACTGGTGACAGTAGCGGGTCCATTGTTGAAAACCGCGTTTCAATACGGTGATGTGCCGCCAACAATGTCCATGGAACACCATACGCCTCACTAGCCGCTTTATAAATTGGGATATACTCTTCTGGAATCGTTGTCCCGCTATGACGCTCTTGCAAATCTAACAATGTATTCGTTGATTTTTGAAGTAGGTCTGGATTTTTAATACCCATCCAAATAATAGCTGTCAATGTAAAGATGACTACCGCAATGGGAACGAGTAAAATAATAAGTACGACTTTTGCCTTCATCGACAATCGTTTATTTTTTTGTGTTTTCATCTTCTCACTCCGTTAATACCAGTCTTGCTTCGCTCGATTAAGCACCTTCTTTAATGAGCGCCTTCATGTCTTTGACGATGTCATCATATGGTACGTCTTCTACTCCACTATAAGTCTTGACGACTTTACCTTCTTGATTGACTAAAGCAAAACTAGTCCCGTGTAGGACTTGACCTGCTTCCGGACTTGTTTCCGGATATGCGGCCACCGGCATTTTAAATGATTTTGCAGAAAGATCCGCAATTTCCTGTTGCGTGTAACCCGTTAACATCTCCCACTTTGACTCATCCCACTTTTGCTCGCCATCCCCTGGAGCTGCCGCATAACTATCCAAGTATGTCTGCAATACTTCTGGTGTATCAAAATCTGGATCAACACTAAACGATACAATTTTATAGTCTTCTACTCCATCTTCAATGAGTTCATGCTGAATTTTCGACATGTTGAACATCATTGGTCCACAAACCGTTGTACAGTTTGTAAAAACAAATTGCGCAAGCCAAACCTCTCCCTTTAGATCATCCAAGGAGACTTTTTCGTTGTGCTGGTTTGTAAATTCAAACGGCTTGATGTCATATGCATGGTCGGCTTTGAAGCCCCCTGGGCCTGAACAGGCACTTAAAATAAGGATTACAAGTAAGACATATGGTAGCAAAAACTTTTTACGCATTCGATTTCCTCCACTATCTATTGATATGTCCATCATAGCGGAAGTAATAAAGCTAAACAAGCAAAGCACTAACCGCTTCCTTGTCTAAAGTTTGACGTTTTTGTGAAGTATACTTCATCTTTAGAATACATTGTTCGTGTATTTTCTTGCAGATGCTCTTATAATAGTGAGTAGAATGGAAGAGGTGAGACTGTTGCAAGAAGATTTATTTATGTGGTTTATCATGTTCTGGTGTGTTGTCCTTGTCGGATTATTTGGCATTGGCGGCTTTTTCATGTTCCGTAAGTTTTTAAAAGTGTTCCCGAAAGCAGATGGAAAATCAACACTTGACTGGGAAGAACATTATGTTGAAAGTTCACTTCACCTATGGAACGATGAAGCAAAACTCATGCTAAATGAGCTCGTTACGCCTGTACCTGAATTATTCCGTCCTGTAGCAAAACAAAAAATCGCAGGGAAGATTGGCGAGATTGCGCTGGATGAAAAGGCAAAGAGCATCAATCATGATCTTATTATTCGTGGCTATATACAAGCAACACCAAAACGGGATCATAAATTCCTACGCAAAAAGCTAACTTCCATGGAAATCGATATGACTCCGTACGAACATTTGTTTTAATATGTAATAGAAAAAGGTGCCCATCTCTACTGATGGACACCTTTTTCTTATGAGCTCGCTCCCAAATCCAACGGCTCTATTACTAATCATTCCTCTATCTTTGACTTGATATAAGCGGGAGACTTCTGCTGAAGTGAGTTGAATTTCAACAGCATACCAATCCGCCACGGAACAATCATACCGAAGGCTAGAATCCAGAACATCCCGCCCAGTTCTCCTACATCAATCGTATTGCTAAGGAATAGTTTCCCGACGAGGCGAACAATCAGAAGTCCAAATAGGATGAAAAGGAACGCTTTTGAGCGCTTGACATAAATGCCGTCTGCTTTTTGTTCAAAATTCGTTGTCTTAATGAGAATCACTGAAAATAGCATCCCCACTACAAGTGCTTCAATAATTTGTAAGGGGTGCACACGAAACGCATCAAAGACAAACATCAAGGCACCCGTTGACATAAACAGAGGCGGCAAGATGATTTTTTTCGCTGTAACAGGTCTTTTTGCGGCTTTCGATCTCACGATAAGTGCCATCGTCCCCATGAACAAGGCCAGAACGGTTGAACCTATCACAAGGTAAACGGCGGGCACTTTCGTAAAAACTGTTTCAATCAATTCGTTCAATCGCATTCACCCCGCTCTACAAGCTCCTGCAAGCGCCCTTTCAACTCTTCCATACGGACGAATCGAGCAAATCGAGCATATTCCTTTCCATTATAAAACAACAACACAACGGGTGCCGTAAATAATGCAAGTTGGCCTGCAATTTCTGGCACTTGCGCTACATTTACTTGATAAAAAGGGAGTGAATAATCCGTCTGCAAGCCCAACACTTGCGGGTATAATCCTTCACAGACTGAACAATTATCCGTTTTCACAAACAATAGCGCAGTGTTTCCCGCCTCCATCAGTGCAGCCCATTCTTCAAATGAGGTAATTCGTTCCACCCATTTTCCCTCCCATCAAAAGCCTTGAAAGTCTCCAAAAATCGGGCTAAGTAAGCTAATAATATATGTCATGCCATCGAAAAACAGTAGAATTCCGACTGCAATCATAATATAACCGCCAACCTTCATAATAATGCCACTCGATTTTCGAATCCAACCAAGCTTGGTGATGAAAAATGACAAGACGAAGAACGGAATGGCGAAACCAAGAATGTAGGCAATCATATAAGTCATACCTGATCCTGGATTGGCAGCAGCTAAGCCAATAATCGCACCGATAATCGGTCCCGAACATGGCGTCCACCCCGCCGCAAAACCAAGTCCAATTAGGACAGATCCAAAATAGCCAGTAGGCCTATTTTTAAATTGAAGCTTTTTTTCTCTCATCAAAAACTGTGGTGTAAATAAACCAGCAATCATAACACCAAATAAGACAATGAAAATCGCACCAACTTGTCTTAAAATCGTCTGATTTTCAATGAAGAACTTCCCTACAAACGACGAACCAAAACCAAGGACAATAAAAATAAGTGAAAATCCTATCAAAAAGAATAGCGTATGAAGCATTCCACTTTTACTCATCCGTTTTGAATCCGATTTCAAATCATCCAATGACATGCCCGTAATATACGATATAAATGCTGGGTACAGCGGCAATGAACATGGTGAGATGAAACTTAAGAATCCTGCACCGAAAGCAAGAAATAGATTTAAATCAGCAGTCATTCTTCTCTTCCCTTCTCTTTTTATGTCTCAATCGTATCAAAAGAAGCGTTGAAATACGCTTAATTTGTCTGTGAACAGTTTATGACAATTCTTTTACGGTCACTAAAAATGACTTGTACTGTCCACTTATGGACATGTACAAGCCATTTCCCTATTAGATAGCATCTTCTACGAGACCATTTTGCAATAGATACATCTTATGATAAAGCCCTTTTTGAGTAAGTAACTCTTGATGCGTTCCCCGCTCAACAATTTCTCCCTTATGCAAGACGAGAATCAGTTCTGCATCTTGAATCGTGCTCAATCGGTGCGCAATGGCAATGGTCGTACGGCCTTTTCGCATCTTTTCAAGACTCGCTTGAATGGCCACCTCTGTTTCCGTATCAATATTGGCCGTCGCTTCATCGAGCACAAGAATTTTAGGGTTTGTCGCAATCGTTCGTGCGAATGCGACGAGTTGACGTTGTCCGCTTGAAAAAGTCGAGCCACGTTCCGTCACTTTTTGTGCATATTTCTCTGGCAACTTGTGAATAAATTCATTCGCTTGTACAAATTCTGCAGCCGCCCGTACTTCTTCAGACGTCATGTCCTTCGCATGCAAACGAATATTGCTCTCAATATCCCCATAAAACAGGAATGGATCTTGCAATACTAGTCCCATTTTCTTTCTCAGCTCGTCTTGTGGATACGCCTTTAAGGAAATACCATCTATACAGATATCCCCACGCTCATATTCATAGAATCGCATTAGCAAATTAATGATTGAGCTTTTTCCACTACCCGTATGCCCCACAAGCGCAACTGTTTCGCCGGCATTTGCGGTAAATGAAATGTTTTTTAACACATCCGTTTGTCCATCATAAGAAAAGGTCACGTTACGAAATTCAATTTGACCAGCTATAATACGTGCATCTCCGCTCTCCTGTTGGCTTGGCTCCATATCTGTATCATCCATCAGTTTGAAAACGCGCGATGCAGAAACAAGCGCCTGTTGGAAAATGGACAGTCGTTGCATAACTTGCTGAACGGGTTGGAAAAGTCGACCAATCAACGTCGTAAACGCATAGAGTATACCAACCTCCACAGCGCTATCAAATGACAAAAATCCAAAGTAGCCTAGCACAAAAACAATAGCTGCCGCATATAGCAGGTCAATGGCTGGCCCCAACAGTACACTATCGAATCGAATGTTCCGCATGCCTGCACGGAAGTGTCTATCGTTAATGGCCGCAAACTCCGCTTCCAATCGATCTTCTTGTCGGAATGCTTGTACCATCCCCATCCCAGATAACGATTCAGCAATCTTGGCATTCAATTGACTTAAACGCTCACGAATATCTTGGTAAAAATCAGCGCTGTAATGCCTGTACATCATAATAATAATGAGGATGAGTGGCAACAATACGAGGGACATAAATGCCAACTGGACATCCAGTGTGAATAGGGCGATGTAAACGCCAATCAGAATAAATATGGCCTGTAAAAACGTCACAATTACACTATCAAACATTTCTTTAATCGCTTCAGTATCATTTGTTACACGCGATACGATGCTACCCGCAGGGGTTTTATCGAAATACCGCATACCGAGTCCTTGTACTTTTGAAAAAACATCGATACGCATCTGCTGGATAATTTTTAATGCAATAGCATGAAAGCGAAGTAGCTGAAAGTAGGAGACAACAACCATCAATACTTGAATACTAATGTAGACAACTGCAATCGTTACCACTTCCGTTTTCGGAAAGCTCATCGGAGTTAAATAATCATCAATAAAGCGCTGAATAATAAGCGGACCGATAATCGTACCTGCCGTTGTCAGTAGCAGAAGGGTCAGCGCAAAGCTTATACTTTTTTTATGAGGAATCGCATAGCGCAACAATCGTGTGAAGACGAGCCATTGCGCTTTCGCAGTTAGTTTTGGCTGTTTTTCCATCGACATCATGCCTCACCTCCCTGTTCAACAAGTACTTCTAGTTGCTGCAAGTCATACATTTCTTTATATTTGCCATTCATGGCGAGTAACTGTTCATGTGTTCCAGCTTCGACAATCGTTCCTTCATCCATGACGAGGATAGTATGGGCATGCTGGATAGCACTTAAGCGATGCGATGTAATCATTGTCGTCTTGCCTGTTCGTGTTTGTTTTAGCGACGCCAAAATAGCTTCTTCCGTTTTGGCATCCACCGCAGATAACGAATCATCCAAAATTAATATTTCCGGTTCCATTATCAGCGCTCGTGCTATGGAGACGCGTTGCTTTTGACCGCCTGATAATGATACGCCGCGTTCGCCAACAACCGTAGCATAGCCTTCTGTAAATGCCAAGATATCGTCATGAATATGAGCAAGTCGCGCCGCGTGATAAATCTTTTCAGTTGCAATATTCGGATTAGTAAACGCAATGTTTTCAGACAATGTCGTTGAAAATAGAAAATGATCTTGCGGCACATAACCGATGGATTCTCGCAAACGCTGCTGTTTGTATTGATTAATTGGCTTGCCTCCATAAACGATATTTCCCTGATAATTTTCAAATTCCCGCAGCAATAGTTTTAAAATCGCTGTTTTACCCGATCCAGTCTTCCCGACAATACCCAGCGTTTCTCCTCGCTTCAAAGTAAAGTGGACATTATGCAAAGCTGGACGTTCATCACCCGGGAATGTAAATGCATCGATTGCAAAATGGAGATCGCCTTCTGGCTTTTCATCGATGGCGCCAGGCATATCTTTAATTTCTGGTGCTACAGCTAGTAATTCCATAATACGACCATAAGAGGCATTTCCACGCTCTACAATATTAAACAAAAAACCAAATGCCAGCATCGGCCAAACGAGAAGACCAAGATAAGCACTAAATGCCACCATATCACCAATAGACATATCACCTGCAATGATAAATTTCGTCCCGAAGAAGAATGACAACATATATGAAATCGCAAACACACCCGTAATCGTTGGGTCAAACAATGCATCTACCTTTGCAACACGCATGTTTTTAGCTACAACATCTGTCGATAGCTTCGTAAAATCTTCAATGTCCTCCTGTTGCTGACCGAAAGTTTTAATCACTTTAATGCCCGCTATACTTTCCTGCGCCTTATCATTCAAATCGGAAAAGGCTTCTTGCGCAAAACGAAATCGCTGACGCAGTAATTTTCCGTAATAACCTGTCAAGAAAATCATCAGTGGCAATGGTATGAGTGCAATGAGCGTTAATTTCCAATTGATGGTGATGGCCATCGTCAATATGACAAACCCACCCGTTGTGATGGAATCGACTAACGTCAAAACTCCCATACCGGCCGTTTGTTGGACAGCATTAATGTCATTTGTGGCATGGGCCATTAAATCCCCGACTCGCCTCTTTTGATAAAAGGATGGCGACATTCTAGTGAAATGATTAAATAATTTCTCCCGCATCGTTCGCGATAATAACACAGCCGAGCCAAAAATCATCACCCGCCAATAGTAACGTGCAATATACATAAGAATTCCCGCCAGCCCTAGGATGACGAGCCAGGTCACCAACCCACGTACTGTCAAAGAATCTGTCGCAATTGTATCAACAATGATGCCGATGATTTTCGGAGGTAACAATTGCAAAAGTGATACAAATATAAGCATGGCAATCCCGATTATGTATTGCTTCTTCTGCTGCTTAAAAAACCAGCCGAGCTGTAGTAAAACCTTCATAGGATCCCCCCGCCTTTTCGATTCGAATTTGTCCTTTGAATAGTGTAGCAAAAGTCAGAACTTTAGAAAAGGTACGTGTTTCAAATTATTCGATTTCTGAAATAATCTTCAATTTTAAGTTGGGATACAGCATCCGCCTCACTCATATAATGAAGAGAATATACTATACCGCTCGTTGAAGGAGGGTGAAAATACTGAGAACCATTAGTAACAAAACACGCTTAGCCTTAGTTATCCTAATAGGAGTCACACTTAGTGCAGCCTGTTCTTATGATAGTGAAAAAGCAATTCTAAATGGTGATGTCGTGAATATGCATGGACCTGTTTATAACTTTGATCGATTTGAAACATTTTTAGAACAGATTGGTATGGCAGAAACGGCTACGGTTCGAATTACGAATTACACACTTGAAGGTAATCCTACTTTCTACAATGTGTCGTTCGATGGATCCACAATCGATTTAGAAATCGACCGTTCAAAAGATAAAAACAAAGGCAACACCCCGGCTAAAATGAATATGTCATGTACAGATTTAGCTATAGAAGATGGACAACAAGTAATTACGTACACACTTGAAGGTTGTGACCATAATGCATCAAGTGAAGGTTTTACGCTGTTAAGTGTATTGAAAGAAATTGAGCATTCCGATTCACACTAGCTATCGTTCTAATCAAAATCTATTATTTCAGCTCCAACAATTTTACTTATCAAAATCTTATAAACCGCCAAACCATCTACTACACAAGATTTCAATAACCAGCCTAAATCAAATAAAGATTACCAGTAGTGTGCTTAGCATCTACTGGTAATCTTTATTTTTATCTATTAGAGTACTAATCGATAAGGGGACTCTATATAGCTGACCAAAATTGTTAAGAACTCAGCGGCTGTTGCACCGTCTACTATTTGATGATCAAAGGTGATACTCAATGGAATTTTCTTAACCGATTTCACTGTATCGTTTTCGGTTAAGATTAATTCATCTTGGGAAGCCCCTACTCCTAAAATACCCGTTTCTGGCGTATTCAAAATCGGTGTAAAGTATTCAATTCCACTAGCCCCTAAATTGGTAATCGTAAATGTCGAGCCGGAAAGCAGATCTCCGTTCGCCTCTCCGTTTCTAGCTTTCTCCGTAACTTCCTTCAGTTCTTTTGCAAGACTGCCAATTGTTTTTTGATGTGCATCCTTAATAACAGGGACTAATAAGCCGTCTTCTAAGGAGGTCGCAATTCCTAGATGGATCTCATCGAATTCCGTCAATTGGCCATCTTGATAAAGGGAATTCATTTTCTTCAGTTCTTGTAAAGCAAGAACTGTTGCTCTAGCAATCAATACCGTTAAAGTCAGTTTGACCTCTAAATCACTTGATGCAATTTCTTTTTGCAACACTTTTTGGAAATCAATCAAGTGATCTATATTCGCTTTTCGGTGTAACGTTAATTGCGCTGTTTGCCCTAAACTTCCACGCATATTCCGCGCAATTGCTTTGCGCATTGGAGAAAGCCCTTCACCAACTGTTGCCAAATCGACTGACATAGCTCGGGCTGTACGGTCAGATGAAGTAGCTGATTTGTCATCTAGTCTATTTGCTAGTACCCGTTGAATATCTTGTTTGGTAATTCGATTATTACCACCGGTACCTTTGATGGATGCAATGTCTAACTGCTCCCTTTCAGCCATTTTTTTAGCTAATGGCGTAATGAAAATCCTTTCACTTGTTCGGGCCTTTTTTGCTGTGCTTGCCGCGATGGCTGCACTGTCCGTCTCAGGGACAGTAACCTCGACAGCGATAGATTGCTCGACTTTCTTATTACCCGTGGAAGCAGTCTCCCCTTCCACTCCAATTACGCCAATAACAGCGCCGACTTCCAATTCATCTTCCACTTCACCATGCTTGGTCAATAGAATACCTGATATCGGCGCCTCAATATCTTGGTTTAATTTTTCCGAACTAATCATCAAAATCGCTTCGCCTTTTTCAACAGAGTCTCCAACATCTTTATACCATTCCGTAATTGTACCTTCCGTCATCGTCATCCCTAATTTAGGCATTACAATCGCTTCACTCATTGTCTCATTCACCTCCTAGTTCAGTACACGATTTTTCAAATCAATGATTAATTCATCCGCTACTACCAACACTTTCTTCGCATCAGGAATATACGCTTTTTCCAGATTTGCCGCAAATGGAACAGGTGTATTTGGAGCACAGACCGTTTTAATCGGTCCATCTAAATAATCAAAGGCTCTATCTGCCATTACTGATGCAATATCTGTAGCCGTGTTATTATGCGGATTCGATTCGTCGATAACAATGAGTCTTCCTGTTTTCTTCACGGATTCAAGAACGGTTTCCTGATCCCAAGGCGCGATTGTACGCAAATCAATCACTTCAACAGAAATATCTTCTTGATCCAATTGCTCAGCCACTTCGTGTGCAACCTGAACCATCTTACCGATTGCGACTATTGTGAGATCCGATCCCGCCCGCGTCACATTGGCTTTGCCGATTTCAATCGTATAGTACTCTTCAGGCACATCGCCTTTCATGCCATAGAGCATCTTATCTTCTGAAAAGACGACGACATTATCTTCTTCAATCGCCGCTAACATCAAGCCTTTTGCATCATAGGGGTTGGAAGGAACGACCACTTTCACACCTGGAATGGCCCCGAACATCCCATATAACGTCTGAGAATGCTGAGCTGCCGCACCGGCTCCTGCTCCGTGTACTGTTCGGACAGTCAAAGGAATTTTCGCTTTCCCACCGAACATATAGCGCATTTTTGCACCTTGATTTAAAATCGGGTCCAACGCAAAACCGACAAAATCGTTAAACATTAATTCAGAGATAGGACGCAATCCTGTCGCTGCTGCACCGACCGCTGCGCTGAAATATCCATGTTCCGCGATGGGCGTGTCAATCACACGTTCTCGGCCAAACTCTGTCACCAACCCTTTAGACAATCCAAACACACCACCAAATGCATCATCATGTCGACCATCATCTTGAACTAAATGATCTACTTCAGCGCCGCCTGCAACGTCAGTCCCAATTAAAATAATAGTTTCGTCTTTCCGCATCGCCTGTGCCATTGCTTCGTTAATTGCTGTCATAAATGTAACTTTTCTTTCTGCCATTGTAAGTCCCCCTTTTCTTATGCAAATATATCCGTATAGAGTGCAGATTCGTCTGGCAACGGGCTCGCTTCCGCAAAAGCAAGCGCCTCTTGAATAGTCTTTTCTGCCGCCGCTTCAATTGCATCTGCCTGCTCCGCAGTCATCCAGCCATTTTCCACCGCTTTTTTACGAAATTCAGGAATTGGATCACGGTCCCGATTCGGGTCCTCGTTCGTCTTGTATTTTTGTTCATCCCCTTCAAAATGACCATATTGACGATACGTATCGCATTCAATTAACGTAGGACCTTTCCCTGCCTTCGCTCTTTCAATCGCTTCTTTTGTCGCATTATAAACCGCCTCAATATCCATACCATCTACACGGACACCCGGCATATTGTAAGCTGGGGCTCTTTCGGCGACCGTTTCGGAAGCACTCGCATATCTGAATGGTGTCCCTTCCCCAAATTGATTGTTTTCACAAACAAAGATGACCGGCAAATTCAAAATGGAGGCAAGATTTAATCCCTCATGGAATGTTCCCTCATTTGATGCACCATCCCCGAAAAAACAGACAGCCACATTGTCCCGACCCAACGTCTTAATTGTAAGTGCTGCACCTGCGGCGAGACCGAAACCGCCACCGACAATCCCGTTGGCACCAAGCATACCTTTCCCAACATCGGCAACGTGCATCGAACCGCCTTTACCACCGCCAAGCCCATCTCTTTTCCCCATAATTTCAGCCATCATCCCATTAATATCGCATCCTTTTGCAATCGCATGTCCATGCCCACGGTGCGTACTCGTAATATAGTCTTCATCATCTAATAGGGCCATTACTCCCGTTGCAACCGCTTCTTCACCTGCGTATAAGTGAACAAATCCCGGTATCAATCCTTTCCCGAATGTGCGATGTACTTCATCTTCAAAAAAACGAATTTCATTCATCTTTTGATAAGCCCAAAGTGCTTCTTTTTTATCCATAATAAATTCCTCCTTTTATGATGTTTACATGTGAATGGCTTGTTGGAATAACGCATTCGCGTTTTCCGTGATTGTTTCAGATACGGATGGATGTGCTTGTACAAGACTTGCTAACTCATTCATCGTACCTTCCGAGTGTTTAACAGCTAAGACTTCGCCAATCAATTCTGTCGCGCCCGTTCCGACAATCACTGCACCTAAAATCTCCTGATAGTTGGAATCAGAAATGATTTTTACAAACCCTTCCGTTTCCCCTATGGCGATGGCCTTTCCGTTTCCAGCAAGGAGTGATTTAGTCACCTTCACGTCATACCCAGCTTCCTTAGCTTGGTCCTCGTTTAATCCAAATGAAGCTATCTCTGGATGCGTATAGACACATCGTGGAATTCCAGTCTGATCAAGCGATCTCTGTGTCTCACCATTCATTGCATGGACTGCAATAAGACCTTCCGCACTCGCCACATGGGCCAATTGATAACCCCCGATTACGTCACCTACCGCATACACGTGTTTTTGACTCGTTTCATAATTGTCATTGACCGCAACAAACCTATTAGCAGTATCCATCTCCAGTTCTAGCTGTTGTACGACTTCAATATTCGGTTTTCTGCCAGTTGCAACCAACAATTTGTTATATGCAATTTCTAGGTTCGCCATGACTATTTTGTCTTTTTTCACTTCTTGAATTTCTGCGTTGGTAATGATTTCGATGTTTTTCTTCTTCAATTGATCTTTAATAATTTTTCGTGCATCAGGATCTTCCGTCAATAAAATATCATGTGCAACTTCAACAATTGTTACTTTTGTTCCCAGTGGCGCCATCGCAAATGCTAATTCTACCGAAATGACGCCACCACCAATAATCACCAGGGATTCGGGCAATTCTTTCAAGTCAAAGAATGAATCCGTTGTCATGTAGTCGATCTGCTCTAACCCATTTATTGGAGGTATAAAAGGCTTGCTTCCAGTTGCTAATAAAATGTCTTGTCCCTTTATCTTTTCATCACCGACAGCCACAACAAGCTCTTTATTGACAGAGGCTTCCCCTTGAAATAAAGTAATATGGTTTTTCTTCAATAAATAGTCCACACCACTCGTCAACGTTTGAACCACTTGATCCTTACGCTGCATAAGTTTTAGGAAATCAATGGATAGTTCCCCGGTGTGAATTCCCCAGTCATTTGCTTTTTTAATTTCTTCTACCATTTCACTATGTTTCAAAAGCGTTTTAGATGGAATGCAACCAACATTCAGACAAGCCCCACCGATTTTCTCTTTCTCGATAATTGCCACTGTTTTTCCCAATTGAGCTGCTCGAAAAGCTGCAACATACCCACCGGGACCTGCGCCAATTACGATTACGTCAAAGTTCCTCATATGTTTTATCACCTTGCCTTCTTTTCCTATACTTACTGTTGCACTATCGTTTATATACCTCACTTACACCTCACTTCCCCTATGAAAACGGTAACAACTTTACTGGGTAGTATGTTTTTGTGATACGTTAATAGATATTGCAAGAAACATGCCAAAGTATTTAATTCATCTGAATAACCGCTGAAGTATATCAATCAATGAAGTTATCCCATCTTCCACATTTTTCTCTATCGCGGCGAACTGTTTCAATGAGACGAAAAGTGTCTCATTGTCTCACAGCATAAAAAAAGCCTGACACTAAATCCTCTCTGGGGAAATGGATTTAGTGTCAGGCTATTGTTGGATAATTTATTGATCAGTTAGATGATATTGTTGCATTCTTCGATACATGGTGGCGCGGGAAATACCTAGTATTTTTGCAGCGTTAGTGACGTTACCATTTGTCCTTTCTATGGCTTCAATTAACCGCTCTTTTTCTGTTGGATATTCAATCACTTTCACCAATTCCACAGGAAGATCATGGGGGTACAAAATATCTCCTTCCATATTAAATAATGCTTGTTGGATGACATTTTTTAATTCCCTAATATTTCCCGGCCAAGTATATTGTGTTAGATGATGCATCGCATCGGCGTGCACGAGAACGTCTTGTTTTCCAAATTGATCACTCATTTTCTGGATAAAGTTATTGACCAATATCGGAATATCAACGGTTCTTTCACGTAAAGCAGGAATCCTCAATTGGATCACACGAAGTCGATACAATAGATCCTCCCGAAATTCGCCCTTGACGACAGCTTCTGTTAAATTTTTATGTGTAGCCGCGATGACGCGTACATCAATCGGTATTACTTTGTCTCCGCCTATTCTTGTGACAACTCTTTCTTCCAATATTCGAAGAAGATGGACTTGTAAATCCAATGGCATATCTCCAATTTCATCAAGAAAAATCGTGCCCCCTTGAGCCAATTCAAATTTCCCTGGACTCCCTTTTGATTTGGCGCCAGTGAATGCACCTGGTTCATAACCGGATAATTCACTTTCCAACAACCCCTGCGGAATCGCACCGCAGTTAACGGCTACAAAAGGGCGGGCACTGCGACTGCTGGCCTGATGGATTGCCTGGGCAAATACCTCTTTTCCTGTCCCCGTTTCTCCCGATAAAAACAGGGTCGATTCAATGATCGATGCTCTCCGCGCCTTTTTGACAACATCTACAAACTCCAAAGAAGATCCGATTAGATTATCAAACGTGTAACGGGTAGATGTTTGATTCACTAAACGTCCAAATGCACGTTTTGCTGTTTTTAAATGAGATACTTCTGAACCTTCCCTCAAAAATAGTACTGCCCCTAAATGCTCATCTTGAAAAGTGACGGGATAAATAGAGCAAATGAAGGTCCGTTTTTTTTCACCGTCACGTACTTCTTCCCTCATGATTTTTTGTCCCGTTTGTAAGACGTAATCAACGAACTTATCTAATTCAGGAATATTTCTTATACTTTGAATACCCTGAAAACAAAAATGCGACCTAGCCGCCTCATTTTTTTCTACAATATTTTTTCCGCCATCCACGACAAATACAGCATCTTCTATACCTTCCATTGCCGTAGTTAAAAATAAATTATCACGCAAAGTATGATCATATAACTGCTGAACAATTGCATTGGATAAATTTTTAGCCTCTGATATAACAAGCCCTACCGTATGTTGATGTACCTGATGATTGGAGCCTGCAATATTTACAATTCCTAAGAGTTCATTTGTAAAAGGTGCTAAAATAGGGGTAGCCGCACAATACCAATTATGATTTTTTTCACAGAAATGTTCCGAAAACAACACTTGAGCCGACTTTTTCGTTTTTAGCGCAACGCCAACTGCATTTGTTCCCGCTGACTTCTCACTCCACGTTCCTCCATCAAAGATATTTAATAGTTCCGCCCTTTTCAAAGTATCTTTTTCACCGTAGGAACACAAAATAGTGCCGTGTTTGTCCGTAATTGAAAGCATCGTTTTAGAGTCAGTAAGCAGGTCAGCTACATTTGTTATTTGAGGTGAAGCATACGAGAGCAATCGCTCATTCCTTTCGAGTCGATCGTTCAAATCATGCTGAGCGATAATTTCATTTATTCTATTCTGGAAAGGATTGACTCCCAGTTTCTTAGAGTTAGCCCACGAATCGAGTATTTCGGCACGTATACCCCCCTCTGTATAATGCTCCATTTCTTGATAACGCTTCCAAGCAAATTTAGTAGAAAGATTAAATTCTTGGGATTCAACGATAGCTCTTCTAAGTATCTGACTCATCATTTCCCCTCCATAAATATAATCATTACTCCTCTTCTGTCCAACTGAGTATTTTGAATAGTATATCACACATCAAACTTTGACCTCGTGTATTTTTAACAGCTCATCTTGTGCAGTTTGGCTCCACCTGGTGCGACTGCCCGTCGCACAGAAAAAAACCGGCAACTACGCCGGCTTCTAAATGAGACAATCACTGACACGACACCTCGAAAAATCACTTTGTTTCATGCAATCCATAAAGCATTTGCGCACGCATACAATCTACGCATCTATTTACAGGTACCTCCAAAAAGTAAGCTAACTGCCAGTCCTGCGTTTTCCGAGCTTGACGGCTAGTAGGCTTGTCCCAAGGTGGATAAATACGAATTGCGCGTTTACCACCTTTCCCTTCCTGGGACAGGACGCCCCGCTCGACTAGAACTTCTTTAGGAAATACAAATTGACCAAAGTCAGTGCCTTTGCGTGCACTAATCACAAATAAATCGACTGAATTTGATTGATCATATGGTTGGATAGGTCCATTTCCAATGCGCTCCCACAAAGTCACAAATTGCCCGACCTTCGTTGGTGTAGTTTTAGCGACACGAAATCGGATAGAGCGCATATTCAACCTGTATACATAAGCTCCATATTCAGCATTTTGCGCTTCTACTAATGGTTGCGAACACTCAAACTTGCAAGGGCTGTAGACAAGTTCCCTAGTCGCAAGAAGGTCGCTATGAATTGCCGTGGAATCAGACTTGAAATCTTGGTTATTCTTCACCATCTACTGTAAATCCTTCCATGAAGTCTCTATGTATACAAACGAAAAAGAGTCTTATTTTTTCATAAAATACTTGCGTCCCAATCGCTCAACAAGGGTCGGTGCAACGGCATGTAATTTGCTCGTAATGCCCATATACCAAGGCAAATTCACCTCTCGAACAGGCTTTGCTATTGTTTTAACAATAGCATCGACAACTTCTTCCACCGTCAATAAATGCTTGCCTAGCGATGTGCGATAGCTACCTGTTGCATCAGCTACATCTAAAAAGGGTGTATCGATAGGTCCTGGGTTAATCGTTGTAACA
Organism: Sporosarcina sp. FSL K6-1522; assembly: GCF_038622445.1. Lineage (GTDB taxonomy): Bacteria > Bacillota > Bacilli > Bacillales_A > Planococcaceae > Sporosarcina. Next base: position 2,796,046 of record NZ_CP152019.1, on the reverse strand, counting down.
TGAATGCCGGACGGAGCTACCTCCATGCGAAGAGCATTCGTATAGCCGACAATCGCATGTTTCGACGCCGCATAGACAGACGCTTTCGGTGTTGCGACTTTCCCTGCTTGAGAACCAAGGTAAATGAGATGCCCGCTCCGCCTCTCCATCATGTCCGGTAATAGTTGCTTGGTCAGCTGCATCGGTGCAATAACGTTAACAGCCATCATCCCTTGTATCGCAGCATCAGGCGTCTCCTGTGCATAATCAAACGTACCAACACCAGCCGAAAAGATGACGATATCGGGCGAACCGATTTGCGTCATCAATTGGTCAATGTCTTCGTTAACAGCTAAATCTGCTGGAAAAGTATGAGCACCTTCTTTTTGCAGTTGCCATAACACATCTTGCGCCCTACCCGTCGCCCAAACGTTGTATCCTTCCGCTAGCAACCGCTTTGCCAGTGCGTAGCCGACACCGCTCGTTGCGCCTGTCACAAGTACTGATTTACGCTTGTTCATAATGAAGAATACCGCCTTCATCGCGCGTTTCAAGCACCAGTCCTTCATGCACAAGGTAATCTGTCTGCCCAATGGTTTCAGACAATGTCAATCCAAGCTCTTCTTCATAGACAGCTGGGAATAATTCACGCGTCAGCTCAAAAATCGTCCGCGATCCGCCATCCATCATCCCAAGCACTTTGAGCGCCCGTTGACGCTGTTTCTCAAAACGCTGTTCAATCAACGGATGTGCATTACGTACTTCCTCACCATGACCACCATAAATGATATTCACGGGCAAAGTAAGCAGGCGATTCAGTGAATCATTGTATTGCAATAAAGAACGGGAACGACCTTGCTCACGGTCGAGTGGTGGTTCGATTAACGGATTCGATGATACCTTTCCAAGTACAAGGTCCCCACCAATCATCTCTCCCGTTCGCTCATTCCACAAAACGATATGACTTTGCGCATGCCCTGGTGTTTCTAGTACAGTCCAGCCCGGATGCCCCGCAAGCGCATCTCCTTCTACAAGCTTCACATCAAGCGTCCGCTCCCCCATTAACTCAACGGATCGTTTCATTTTTTTCACCCAGAAAAAATATTCCTCGGGAACTCCTTCTTCAATTAAACAGTTTAAATAAAATGAATCATGATACTGGAAAAATGCCTCATCGCGCTTCAACCATAAATTATTGTAAGCGTGACCTAAAATATCTGCACGATCAAATGCATCAATCCAGCCCGCATGATCCGGATGATGGTGAGTCAAAATCACTTGTTCAATATCATTAAACGTATAGCCAGCTTCCTTTAGGCCATACTTCAACGCTTCATATGCTTCGGGGGTTTTCGGCCCTGCATCGACAAGTGACAGCGCATCTCCTTTTACTAGAAACGCATTAACATCGCCGACCGCAAATGGTGTTGGTAGTACAATTTTATGAATCATATGAAAATCCCCTTTTTAAATGAATGAGTATTCAGTCCATTGTACCTTTTTTCCAGGCTGACGTCACCTATTGTGTTCACCTTAAAGTTAAAATGACTAATATTGTATTATGGTATACTATTCCTAAGCAAATGACGACTCACATTCGTATCTATTCAACATATGAGGAGGAACTAGAATGGGTTTATTCGGATTTTTCAAAAACCAATTTATCGAAGTAATTGAATGGACAGATAGTGACACGAATACGATGGTATACCGCTTTCCCGTGCACAACAATGAAATCAAAATGGGCGCAGAACTCACCGTTCGGGAATCACAAGTAGCGATTTTCGTGAATGAAGGTGAACTTGCAGACGTCTTTGGTCCCGGCCGTCATCAATTGTACACGCAAAATATGCCTATTTTAACGAAATTAAAATCATGGAAACACGGCTTCAACTCACCGTTTAAAGCGGAAGTTTATTTTGTCAATACGAAACAATTTATCAATCAAAAATGGGGTACATCCAACCCCATTATGATGCGTGACCCCGAGTTTGGTGCTATCCGATTACGCGGTTATGGGATTTATTCTTATCGCGTAGCTGAACCAACCGTGTTTTTAAAAGAACTGTTTGGTACAAATGCGTCCTATGATACGAGCAATATTGAAGAGCAGTTGAAGAAAATGATTTTATCTGGCTTAACTGACCTTTTTGCTGAATCCAAAATCGCTGCTTTAGACTTGGCAATGCACTATGACGAGTTAAGCGACCAAGGGAAAGAAAAGATGAAGCCACGATTCAAGGCGTTTGGCTTTGACATCACTTCTCTTTACATTGAAAACTTATCACTGCCAGAAGAAGTAGAAAAAGTACTCGATAAAAAAACATCGATGGGTGTTCTAGGAGACATGCAGCAGTATCAGCAATACCAAGCAGCTGAAGCCCTTAGAGACGCAGCTCGCAATGAAGGTGGCGGATTAGCCGGTGCTGGAGCAGGACTGGGTGCAGGTGCTGCGCTTGGCGGTGTAATGGCGAATGCCTTTTCACCGAATCCGCAAACAACGAATACACCGGTGGCCCCACCAACTACTAGCGTACAATGTCCACATTGCCAAGCGGCCAACAATGCAAGCGCAAAATTTTGTAGTGACTGCGGTAAAGCGATGCAAACTCCAAAAGTGCCGTGCATTAGTTGCCAAGCAGCTATCGATGCAGATGCAAAATTCTGTGGCGAATGCGGTACACAACAAGTAACCGAAAAAACATGCGCGAAATGTGGCAAGAAAAACACAGCAAATGCGAAGTTTTGTGGGGATTGTGGAGAAAGTTTATAACTTGGATGTAAGCGAGGTGATCCCATGTCCAGCTCAGAAAATAACCAACAACAAGAAGCCATTACGATCGAACAAACTGAAGTAAATAAATGTCCTTCTTGTGGCGGCAATGCACTATTCGAACCGACAACCGGCACGCTCAAATGTCCTTTTTGTGGAAGCGAAAAGGACATCGAACACACACAGCACAATACAATCGAGCATGATTTCTTACAAGCTTTAGAGCAGGAAGATCATAGCTGGGATGATGAGAAACGCGTCTTCAGATGTGAAAATTGCGGTGCTGAAACATTGTTAGATAAAAACAAAGTCGCTGATTTTTGTTCGTTCTGCGGCTCATCACATATCTCAACGAGTGAACATCATGCCGGTATTAAACCCGCATTAGTCATCCCTTTTCAAATATCCAAAGATGAAGCAATTATTAAATTTAAAGGATGGATCAAAAAACGCTATTTTGCACCCTCCCAACTCAAAAAATCATACACATTGGATACATTGTCTGGCGCCTATATTCCCTATTGGACATTCGATTCACAAACGACATCTGCCTATACCGTTAGAATTGGCACGTATTACTATGTCACAGAAACGCGTACAGTTATTGAAGACGGCAAACCGGTACAAGTGACAGAACAAGTGCGACATACAAGTTGGCGCACAGAAAGCGGTCGTTATTACGAATTCTTTGATGATGTGTTAGTCAAAGCTTCTAGTAATGTAGCCGATGGGCTTATTACGCACATCGAGCCTTTTTCATTATCAAAACTGGTAGATTATAAAACCGAATATCTATCGGGCTTTTTAGCAGAAAGGTATTCCATTCCATTGAAAGAAGGTTGGCACGATGCGAAAGGGATTATCGACAGTCGCATCACCAATGGCATTTACGGACAAGTTCATGGAGATGAAGTGAGGATTGTCAATGTGTCAACCGATTATACAGCCATTACGTACAAACATCTTTTATTACCAATTTGGATTTCGTCATTTCAATTCAATAATAAAATCTATCGGTTCCTTGTCAATGGACAAACTGGTAAGGTTAGCGGTAAATCTCCTGTAAGTGCTGTTAAAGTAACGTTTGTTGTAATATTGATTATAGCAATCATTAGTATCATTTGGTTTTTCGTAGAAACAAGCTAATCAACAGTTCGAAAGTTGACTTTCTTCAGACGACATGTAATAATCGGTCTAATTCATGAACTTGTAAAGCGTTGACGAAGATCAGTAGTTGCGGAAATGGATAACAGGAAGTGTGGTCACCGACTGAAAGCCACATATCCCCCTCCCGCAACGAACCTCCTTCCGAGCTCCTGTGGAAACACAGACGTGCCTTTCGCGTTAAGAAAGAACAAGATGTACCGGATCATACCGGTAAATGTAGGTGGTACCGCGGAAACATGCGTTTTCGTCCTTATGTATAGGGACGGAAGCGCATGTTTTTTTTATCTTTATTCAGCAGAAGACTCCTACCTCTATAGGTGGCGAGATGAACGTGATTTTGCTCCCTGTTCAGTGGGTATTCAAACTCCCGCTGAACAAAGATAAAAGCCTCCGGCGGATGTCACGGATTTTGAAAGGAATTAATCGGTCAAGCCCGATTCAAAATCCGGACGCAATTACGCCAAGGCGAAATTGATTTGATGGAATTTGAATATCGGAAATGAAAGGGGCTATTCACATGAAAACAATTGTATTTATTGGCGCTGGCTCAATGGCCGAAGCTGTCATTGCAGGTATTATCAATCAGGGAGCTATTGAACCACAAAACGTTTATGTCATGAACAAATCAGATGATGAAAGGCTGATTTCATTACAAAATCAATATGGTGTGTCCATCGTATGCAAGGAGAAAGAGGCTTTGAAAAAAGCTGATTTAATTGTACTTGCCACAAAACCGAAAGACATCCAACAAGCAATGGGAGATATTCGTCCTCTGATAACTAATCAAGCGGCTATTCTGTCAGTCATTGCAGGTGTTTCCATTCACACACTTGAAAGCGGACTAGGCACACGACCAATTGCTCGTTCGATGCCAAACACATCCGCCACAATCGGCAAATCAGCAACGGGTGTTGCCATGAATACCGCCGTCGACGATTCGATGCGCAAGCATGTACTCGCATTACTTGAAGCTGTTGGCCTCGTGAAAGAAGTCGAAGAAGATGAACTCCATGCAGTCACCGCCTTATCAGGTAGCGGTCCTGCTTATATCTATTATTTAGCGGAAGCGCTCGAGGAAGCTGCCATTCATAAAGGACTATCGAAAGATGTTGCACGTTCACTCATTATCCAAACACTTGAAGGTGCAGCAGCAATGATGAAAAGTACAGGCACAGAACCCGCACTCCTTCGAGAAAATGTCACAAGCCCAAATGGAACAACTGCCGCAGGCTTGCAGGCATTGGAGGATCGCTTCTTTAAAGAAGCGATTGGGGAATGTATTGAAAAGGCGACAGCGCGTTCACGAGAACTTGGGGCACAGTCATAAATGACAAATTCCTGCCGTTTTTCCTAGTATCTAAATAGAAAAAACGGCAGGTAATTGCCCTACCGTTTTCTTTCAACTATTACTGTGCTTCATTAGTTGTAAAAAGACTTGCCACCCCTACGATAAATAGCATCAAAATACCTACCAATGTCGGTGTGGACCAAGCAATCCGGGGATCAAACAACTGAAAAATGAATGTGAATACAGGAATAAAACAAATAGACATCATCACGACAAATGGATCACAATATTGAATCCCCTTTTGTAGTAAAAACATGGGAATCGTTACACCAAAAATCGTGATAAGTAGGATCCAATCTAGATTCGCCATCAAATAGGTTGGAAAAATTTTGTACGTCATTAAAAATGATAGAATAATAATACCGTAAAAACGATGTGCTAATATGGATGAACTCGTCCAGCCAGCAACGCTTAATTTTTTGGAATAAATCGTGCACAACACTGCACCTAATCCACATAATACCGATGCAACGAGACCGTAAACAAAATCCGTCGTATTTGTCACCTGTACACCAGACAATCCAGCTAACGCTGTCACCATTAACAAAACACTTGCGGCAAACGTCCCCGCTGTAATCAGCCACTGCGCCCGTGTTGCACGAATCTTTTCCTTCGCAACCATTGCCGTAACAACAATCGCAAAGAACGGACCAACCCCCATCTCAAGTGAACTGACAATGGCAGGTTCAATAAATTTCAGCGCATAATAAAAGCCCATAAACGCTAAAATCGAACTGGCATTCAATTTCACTACATCCGCCATAGATGACCTTGTATTAGCGGTAGCCGTCATCGTTCCCCGCTGTCTATATGCAATCATGTTGAACAGTACCGCCGTGATAAAAAAGCTAATCCCTGTAAATAAAAATGGATGCACACCTTGAACTTGATTAGCATAATAGACTTGGCTAACAGACATTAATAAAGCAGAGAGTAATAAAAAGCTTGCTCCTATTAACATTGTTTTCGATACACTTTTTTCTGACACCGTCGCAACCTCCATCATATCCTCTCCCTCTCCACTAACTGTTAGTTGATTTTGAATTATCATACAGTATTTAGGTGAAATTGCAAGCCGTATTTTGGACGATGTTTAACGAAGGATAAGCCAAATTTGCCGTGTGAATCTTCCCCCTTTGCTATACTAATGTTGGTAAGTACTAGGGAGGTTGAAAACATGGCAAAATTATTTGAACCATTTACAATCAGAGAAGTTGAATTCAAAAACCGTATTGTTATGTCACCAATGTGTATGTATTCAAGTCATAATGAAAACGGGATGGTTGAGGATTGGCATAAAATTCATTACGCAACACGTGCAGTCGGTCAAGTTGGGCTAATCATTGTCGAAGCAACAGCTGTCCAGCCGCAAGGACGCATTTCTGCGCAAGATCTTGGCATTTGGAGTGATGAGCATATTGAAGGATTGGCAGAGACCGTCCGTTTGATGAAACAGCATGGCGCAAAAACAGGCATTCAGCTCGCGCATGCTGGAAGAAAAGCAACTGTAGATGGAGACATTTCTGCACCTTCCGCAATTGCATTCGACGATCACCATAAAACACCTGTTGAAATGACAGTGGGAGATATCCAAGAAACCATCCAAGCATTCAAACAAGGGGCAATCCGTGCGAAACAAGCTGGATTCGATGTCATTGAATTACATGGTGCACATGGTTACCTCATCAATGAGTTTCTCTCACCGTTAACGAATCAACGAACGGATGCATATGGTGGATCCGCTGAAAACCGTTATCACTTGCTACGTGAGATCATCGATGAAGTCCGTACAGTATGGCAAGGTCCTCTTTTCGTACGAATTTCCGCGTATGATTATACGGATGGCGGCATGACCGCTGAAAGCTATATTGAAATGGCGCAGTGGATGAAAGAGCAAAGTGTCGATCTTATCGATGTTAGTTCGGGAGCAGTTGTCCCTGCCAAAATCGACGTTTTCCCTGGCTATCAAGTGCCATTTTCGGAAACCATTAAAGCAGGTGCAGACATCGCAACAGGTGCAGTCGGTTTGATTACGACCGGAATCCAAGCCGAGGAGATTTTGAAAAACGGACGTGCAGATATGGTCTTACTGGCACGCGAACTATTGCGTGATCCGTATTGGGCCTACACAGCAGCCAAAGAGCTGAGAGTAGAAATTCCAGCACCTCAGCAATATGCGCGTGGGTGGATGTTTTAAAAGGAAATAGTAATCTCCTTGTCGAATAATGTACAATGGGTAGAAATCAATTTATTCTAAGTACCAAGAAAGTTTCGAAAGGAATGGAATCTATGCAAAAGTTAACCGACAGTATCCAACAAGTACAGGACAAACTACAGACACTAGGACACCCAAATGAAATCGTCCAATTGACAGATAGCGCCCGTACAGCGCAGGAAGCGGCAGATGCTTTAGGTTGTGAAGTAGCACAAATCGCAAAATCGATTATTTTCCGATTAAAAAGTACGAATGAGCCACTGTTAGTTGTCGCGAGTGGGATCAATCGCATTAACGAGAAGTTAATTGCCCGAACACTCGAAGATAAATTAGGCAAAGCGGATGCCGACTTTGTTCGCGAAAAGACCGGCTTTGTTATCGGCGGCGTTCCTCCACTTGGACATAAAGAACCTGTCCATACATTAATTGATGAAGATTTGTTTCAATACGATACCATTTGGGCAGCTGCTGGTCACCCAAAAGCAGTATTCCAATTAACGCCTCACGAATTGGAAAGTATGACCAAAGGACAAGTTGTCGCAGTGAAATGATTGTTCAACGTACAAACCAAACCCCGCTTCCTATATCGAGGAAGCGGGGTTTTTCTATCGTTTTGACTGGCACGCCACTATCTACTCTCGGCTAACGTCCCCATCTTTCCATTCAAATCGTGCAAAATCTTCTGCAATATGCAGATTAGGAAAAATCACTTCTCCTTGCTCTTTCAACTTCGCTACATCACTCGGCATAAAACGTGCGCTAATATGATTGGCAATGAGCGCCGTCACATTTGCTTCTTTCGCAGTCTGTGCTGCATCACCTATTGTTGAATGACCGTATTCTTGCGCAAGATCACCCGTGCTCATATCAAATGTAGCTTCATGCACAAGAATATCTGCGCCTTGCGCTAATTCAACCGCGGCGGCACAATAACTTGTATCTCCAAGAATAGCAACAGTAACCCCTGCCTGTGGTTCTCCCGTGACATCACGACTTTCGACAATTCGTCCATCTGCCAATGTTACATCTTCCCCATCCTTTAACTGTTTCAAAAGTGGACCATTCGGCACACCTGCTGCTCTCGCTTTCTCAATAAGCAATTTCCCTCGTAGTGGTTTTTGCTCCACTCGGTAACCCAAGCACGGGATCACATGCTGTAAACTTTTAGCCGTCACGACGAACGCTTCGTTTTCAACGACTATTCCCTCTTCAATTTCATGCACACAAAGCTCATAATTCAAATGAGTTTGCGTAATGCGAAGTGTTGTTTCCAACCACTCATTCAAGCCAGGAGGCCCATATATATCCAGTCGTTCATGACCACCTAAAAATGACCTTGAACCGATTAACCCTGGCAAGCCGAATATATGATCACCATGCAAATGGGTAATAAACACCTTTCCAATCTTCCTCGGTTTCAGCGAAGTATGTAAAATCTGATGCTGCGTTGCTTCTCCACAATCAAATAGCCAAATCCCTTGCCCCTCAGCCGATAAATTTAAAGCGACTGCCGACGTATTGCGCATTTTGGACGGCATTCCTGCGCCCGTCCCTAAAAATTGAAGTTCCATCCTCACATTCCTCCTTTCACTTATTGCCTCGTTTCACTGAACCAGGCCCAAATTTTTGCTCCAACTGTGCAAGGAGACTGTCCATCGTCTCTTCCTTAGCATGTTTTTCAAAATTATAAAATGACAGCTGTTCGTGCAATTCATTCATCGGAATGACATTTGATACCGTAATACCCAACAGGCGAATAGGTTCTCCATCCCAATGCTTTTTGAACAAACTCACGGCTTCTTTGTGAATCGCCTGCTCCTTATAAAGTGGGTTGACTACAGAGCGACTACGTGTCTGATTGCGCCAATCGGACGTGCGAATTTGAATCGTGACAACCGTTCCTGCTAACTGCCTTTTCTCAAGCCGCTTTGCGACATTTGATGCAAGCTTATTAAATATGTTTAAACAAGCTGCAAGATCGGTTTCATCTACAGGCAACGTCGTTGAACTACCAACACTTTTTCGTTCTTCTGCTGCCTCAGGATCTACGGGACGATAATCGACCCCATTCGCTCGTTGCTGTAGCCTCAAACCATTTTTGCCAAGTAGTGATTTGATAACTGCTTCTTCCACTACTGCCAGATCACCAATTGTATAAATACCAAGCGTATGCATCTTTTTCTCCGTACTTTTTCCAATACCATGCATCTCAATAACCGGCAACGGCCATAAAATCGATTCAATTTCACGCTTCCTTAAAATGGTGATGCCCATTGGCTTTTTCATATCAGATGCTGTTTTCGCTAGAAACTTATTCGGTGCAATACCGATGGAACAAGGCAAATCGAGTTCCCGCAAAATTCGCTGTTGCATATCCGTTGCGATGTTCACTGCATTTGTTAAGCCACCAATAGCCGTAATATCGATATACGCTTCATCAATCGACACAGGCTCCACAAGGTCCGTATACGAACGCAACAAATCAAATACCGCCACAGAGGCCAAATGGTATTTTTCAAAATCGGGCGGGACAACGACAAGTTCTGGACAAAGCCGCTTTGCCTCACCAACTGTCATCGTTGTGTAAACACCATACGCTCGTGCTTCATACGAACAAGTAACTAGAATGCCTCGCCTCTCTTTAGGGTTGCCCGCAACCGCCATCGGAATTCCCTTTAAAGAAGGGTCATGCGCCTGTTCGACCGAGGCAAAAAAACTGTTCATATCAAGATGCAAAATCACTTTCGCCTGCGATTTCCCCTTTATCGCCATGACCTGTCCCTCCCTCAAAGATTCTCCTCTTTTGATAAGTATAATGCAAAAACCGGACAGATAACACTGCCCGGTTTTCGCATTATTGTTCTTGTGCCAGTTGTGCCGCGACAAATTCTCCAATCGCATCCATACCAGCCAATGTTTTCGATAAAATCTCAGGATCCACAACCGTAATCATCCGATCTTCCAAATTGGCAACCGTCGTAAAATATGGCGTTCTTGAATACGCCATCAGTCCAGCAGATGTCATCATACTTTCTGGAATATCGAGAATTTCTTTTGCATCAAGAACGAGCAATCCGATGAATAAGCTTTCCGTCTGTACAACAACCACACGTGCATCCTCGTACCCTTTCGCACTTCTTCCATATAAAATCTGTTCAAAATCCAAAATTGGAACGAGTTCTCCGCGGATGCGCATTAATCCGAGCATATAATCCGGCAAATGAGGAATTGGATTGACTTGCTCCAAGCGCTCAATGGACACAACTGCTTCCACAGGAATCGCATAATCCTCGTTACCACACTGGACTACGACCGCTTTCAAATCACTCATAAATTAGTCCTCCTTGCGAACAGAAGCTGTTACACGGACAATTTCAAGCAATAATTCAGCAAGCTTGTTTAACTCTTCAACAGGCATTCGTTCATTTTTCGTATGAATTTCTTCGTAGCCGACAGACAATGTCACCGTTGGGATACCAGCACCGTTAAAGATGTTGCCATCACTTCCGCCGCCACTTGTCATCAGCTCTGGTGTCCGTCCAATATTGCGAATAGCCTGAATTGCTGTTTGAACGACTTCCGCGTCCTCAGCAAAACGAAAGCCCGGATACATAATTTGAACATCCGTTTTCGCTTTGCCACCCATTAGTTCAGCAGTACGCTCATATGTCCGTACCATATGGTCGATTTGTTCTTGTAGCTTATCAGGATCAATCGAACGTGCTTCAGCTAAAATATGGACTTCATCACAAACGATATTCGTTGCTTGTCCACCTTCAAAGCGCCCAATATTCGCTGTCGTTTCTGAGTCAATTCGTCCAAGTGACATAGCAGAAATCGATTTTGCTGCTATATTAATAGCGGAAACACCTTTTTCAGGCGCGACGCCCGCATGCGCTGTTTTACCATGAATCGTCGTCCGCAATTTAGCTTGATGAGGGGCAGCAGTCACGATACCGCCAACTTTCCCATCACTGTCTACTGCATAGCCGTACTTCGCCGTAATTAATGATGCATCCATCTCTTTCGCACCTGCAAGTCCACTTTCTTCACCCGCTGTAATGATGAATTGAATCTCACCATGCGGCTGCCCGCTTTCTTTCAATGTGCGTGCCATTTCAAATAACGCAGCAATACCCGCTTTATCATCAGCACCAAGGATTGTTGTTCCATCCGAATAGATATAGCCATCATCATGTAGCTCTGGCTTAATGCCCTTGCCCGGAACAACCGTATCCATATGACAAGTGAAATAGATTGGATCAATTCCTGTTGCAGTTGCTTGTAGTGTCGCGATGAGATTTCCCGCACCATGGCCACTGCGATCGTCCGAATCGTCTTCCTCCACATCGAATCCAAGCGCTGTCATTTTCGCTGTCAAAATATCAGCAATATAGCGTTCGTCTTTTGTTTCTGAGTCAATTTGGACAAGTTCCATAAACTCATCTAGTAGCCGTTGTTTATTCATACCTAAAAATCTCCTTATAGCGGGATATTCCCGTGTTTCTTCTTTGGTCTTGTTTCTTTTTTATTGCGCATCATATCAAGCGCTTGTAGCAATTTAATGCGCGTATCACGTGGATCGATGACATCATCGACCATGCCGTGCGAAGCTGCAACATAAGGGTTCGAGAATTTTTCACGATACTCCTCGATTTTTTCCGCACGTGTTGCATCCGGATTATCACTGTTGGCAATATCGCGTGCAAAGATAATATTTGCCGCACCTTCTGCTCCCATCACTGCGATTTCCGCGTTTGGCCATGCATAGACGACATCTGCCCCAATCGACTTTGAATTTAGCGCAACGTAAGCGCCACCAAACGCTTTACGAAGGATAACCGTCATTTTTGGCACAGTCGCTTCTGAATAAGCATATAAGATTTTCGCACCATGTCGAATAATACCACCATGCTCTTGTTTAATACCTGGGAAGAAGCCCGTTACATCTTCAAACGTAATAAGTGGAATGTTGAAAGAGTCACAGAATCTGATGAAACGAGCAATTTTGTCAGACGAATCAATGTCGAGCCCGCCCGCCATTACTTTCGGTTGATTACAAATAAGACCAACCGTTTCACCTTTCATACGTGCAAGACCTACCACTGCATTTTTGGCAAATTCGGCTTGCACTTCCATGAATGAGTCCGTATCCACAACTTGTTCAATGACTTTTCGAATGTCATAAGGACGTATTGTCTCATAGGGCACAACATCTGCCAAGTTTTCACGGTAATCGTCTTTGTCATCGTACGTTGCAACAGGTGGTTTTTCTTCGTTATTTTGCGGGAGATACGCAAGTAATTTTCGCACATCGCCAAGCACGGTTTTTTCATCTTGTCCACGGAAGTGTGCGTTTCCACTAATCGCGTTATGGACTTTGGAACCACCTAAATTTTCAGATGAAATTTTTTCTCCTGTCACCGTTTCGATTACTTTCGGCCCCGTGATAAACATTTGACTCGTTTCATCTGTCATAAATACGAAATCTGTAATGGCTGGTGAATACACAGCTCCACCCGCACAAGGTCCAAGAATAACGGAGATTTGTGGAATGACACCTGAATAGATGGCATTGCGGTAAAAGATTTCTCCGTAACCATCCAGCGAAACAACACCTTCTTGAATACGTGCTCCACCTGAGTCATTCAATCCAATAAACGGTGCACCATTTTTCGCAGCCAAATCCATCACATTAGCAATTTTCATCGCGTGCATTTCCCCAAGTGCACCACCAAAAACAGTAAAATCTTGTGAGAATAAATAGACTGGTCTGCCTTCGATTTTCCCGTAGCCCGTGACCACACCGTCTCCAGGTCCTTCTAACTCATCCATTCCAAAATCACGCGTCCGATGCGTCACAAATGGATTTAATTCAACAAATGTGTCTGGGTCCAGCAGTAAATCAATTCGCTCTCGTGCTGTCAGTTTCCCCTTTTCATGCTGCTTCTCAATTCGCTCGTCCCCACCACCGAGTTCAATTGTTCTTTTTTTATCATATAAATCATTTATTTTATCATAAATATCCATTTGTCATTCCCCTTTGCCACTTTTATCGCATAGCTCATAAAGCACACCAAATGATGATTTCGGGTGAAGAAACGCCACTTCTGCGCCGCCTGCGCCTGGTTTCGGTTCCTCTTGTAACAGTTGTACACCTTTTTCTTTTAGCTCGACCATTCTTGTCCGAATATCCGTTACGCCAAAAGCAATATGATGGACACCTTCCCCACGCTTTTCGATGAATTTCGCAATTGGACCATCTGTTGCAAGCGGTTCCAACAATTCGATTTTGATGTTCCCTGCATCCAAAAACGCCACCCGTACACCTTGACTTGCCACTTCTTCAATTGCTAGTAATGAAAGTCCAAGCGTATGTATATAGTAATCTAGAGAGTTGTCTATGCTTTTTACAGCAACGCCAATATGATCAACTTTTTTCATTATTCATCTCCCCTTTCTCTCTATCTATTCATTTTACCCTATTTAAATCCTTACATGTTGTGAAATCTGCAATTTCTGTTAAAATAAAAGCATAATGAGTAAGGAGTTTTGATGCATGAGCAATAAAAAAGTTCAAAAAATTGTCGTCTATTTAATGATTGGTGCTATGATTGCATCAAGTGTTTTGTTCGGTCTCAGCACGTTGCTACTATAAAAAAAACAGTCCCATGTGCGAAATACACATGTGGACTGTTTTTTTGTATCACTTATACTTCTTCGCAATACTCCTCAAACTGGCTTTGCAAATTCGTCACCACAGACATTGGATCGTGACCTTCGATTTCATAACGTCCGACTTCTGCAACAAGCTTGCCATCTTTTAATAGTGCGAATGATGGAGACGAAGGTAAATGGTCTTCACCAAATAGCATGCGTGCTTGTGCTGTCGCTTCTTTATCTTGTCCCGCGAATACCGTTACTAAGTGGTCTGGACGTTTGTCATAATGGACTGCATGCGCTGCCGCTGGACGTGCAATACCGCCTGCACAACCACAAACAGAGTTTACCATCACAAGCGTTGTCCCTTGACGTTTGAAAGCATCCTCAACTTGTTCAGGTGTTGTCAGTTGCTCATACCCACTTGCTTCCATCTCAGAACGTGCTTGTCTGAGGAGATCATTCATGTAAAGATTAAAATCCATATTCATGGTTATAAAACCCCTTTCTATCTACTCCTTCATCATAGCAGGAGGGCTTGTTTCATGCAATTATAGAAGGCTCATATCGATGATTTACTGTGCACGGCAATTCTGCGTTAATCCGCCAAATTCCATTGAGAATTTCGTCACTCCAGGAACCCAGTGTTGATTTAATCCTCTTGGGTCGTTTTCCGCACCAATCGGCGCATAGGCACTGCCTAAGTCACTGATGGATGTCAATCCACCTTTATGAATAAGTCGATTCATCGTTTTGGCCATCGAGCGTAAGCCGTCTTCTATCGAGTCAAATTTGAGCAATGTGGACCAGTTCGTGGCGGGGTTCATTAAGCCACCTGGATTGTTATAACCTACGACAGCATTTGACGTGCCACTGCCTGTTTCCAAAAATGCGATGGATGCCATCAATACAGGATCGATTTGAAATTCCCGTGCAATCGTAATGAACGATTGGCCTTTCCCTGTAAATGCGCCAGCTGATGTGAATTGAGCAAGAAACAACTGTTCATCTAATTGCCCTCCCTCACTACATGTTGCCGCAACGGGATCTGAAGAAGGTAAGTATGTGATGGACTGCTGCTGAAAAACGGTTTGGCGTTTTTGTAAGTCGACCATTGCTTGTTGAAGCTCCTGTGTCATTTCCTCTGTTTGATCATACGCACTTTCAAGCACTGTTTTTTCACTGGCTAACTTTTTTTGCTCGATTGCTAGTTGTATAACAAGACGATTTTTTTCATTTTTTTGAACGTCTAACGATGCGAGTAAGTCTTGAAGTTCTTCTTTATTCACTTCTTGCGTCGTTAGTTTTTGTGAGACGAGCAACTTTTGTTCTTCCAATTGTTCAATGTCCGAAGCTTGTTGTGTCATAATTTTGCGATCTGCTTCAAGTAAGATTTTCACTGAAGAAAAGCGCCCGATGAAATCCGAAAAACTTTTCGATCTTAGCAACACATCAAAAAAGTCAACGGAGCTATCTTTCGCTTGAAGGGCTTGCAAGCGCTCACGGACTATTATATCGCGCTCTTTAATGATGTTTTCCAACGTCAGAATGGCACTTTGTAAACCATCGATCTCTTCTGTCGTCTGGGCGATAGCAAACTCTATTTGATGAATAGTATAATGTGTATTCGTTACTTGAATATCTAGTTTTTGTAGTTGTTCCACGGTTGTCGCTATCGTGGATGTATTGGACTCCAGTTCTGCATCTTTTTGCTCTATATCGTCTGTTAACACACTTTTCTTTTGTTCGAGTAATTCTTTTTCCTTTTGCATTTCGTGCAACGTACGGGCTGTAACATGTGGACTTGCAAGTATATGGAAAATCAGCATAATAGCAATTAAACAAGATAAAGCCCTTTTAAACTGCATTCAACCTGCACTGCTACTAAAAACATAGAAAAATGTATTCATTTCTCTACGCTAGACATTTTCCTGCTTCTTCGTACCCCGCCTCGCAACTTGCCCGCTACTACGGTTGGTTTAGCACTCCACAGGCGTCAATTCGGATGTAGCCCACCCTACATATACAAGTTATCGTTCTGTGATAACCGTGTATTCTTTTGCGTATTTCAAATTTAAACTGGCATTAAAATCTTGGTCAAGTACCGTATCGCAATTATCGCAGGCAAATGTCCGTTCAGAAAGAGGGAGCTTGACCTTTTTAAATCCGCAACTTGAGCAGAGCTTGGAGGATGGATACTTCCTGCCGAAGTTCGATACCTTTCTCCAGACATTTATCTGTTAATATTTCCTGAAAGGCAGAAAAACATTGCTCGGCAATAGCTTTGGATAAATGCCGATTTTTCATCATGCCTTTGACGTTTAAATCTTCTATCGTGAGATATGTTGGTTTGGTTTTCACCAACATATCTCACCATATACCGAATATAGGCCAATCGGGTGTTTGCTAGTCTAGCGTGCAATTGTTAAACAACTAGAAGTTGTTTCTGCCTGTTTTTAGCGCAGAATTCACCTTCCTTCCGATTTTTAATTTTGTTCGTAACTGCAACTCAGTTTCCGCTGTTGTCGCTTCAAGTTTTTTTCTAATTTAATAACGGGTTGAGTCTTGTTTATGTTATCGAATTGAACATGATAACTACAAACCGCAAAAGTACGGAGGCCTAAATCAATGCCAATCCCATCATGCTCGGGGATATAGGCTTCTTTCACTTCTTCAATCTCACATAAAACAGAGACAAAATATCGACCGGCTTTTTGCGACACTGTACAGTTTATGACGGTTGCATTCATTGGGATATACCCCATTTCTTTAAAACGAACCCAACCAATCGTCGGGATTTTCATGCGATGGCGCTCCACCGGTAAATCAGTCGCATTATTTTTCAGAAAGTAGGCTTTCACATCTTGATTCTTCTTCTTTTTGAGGAGTGGAAATTTAGCCAATCCTTTGAAAAATTCCCAAAAGTCCTTATCGCCATTCATGATAGCTTGCTTCACAGCTTTACTGGATACATCTTTAATCCATTGGTCTGTCTCTTTTGTATGGATATTGGTTCAGCCATTTTGAAAAGTCATAACCAGACAGGTGTTTCCTTGTAATGCTTCTGCGCAATATTCAAATAAAGATTGTAGACATAACGACAGACACCGATAGTTTGGTTGATTTTTTGTTGTTGGGCAGCAGTGAGGAGAACTTCCGTTTTATATGCTTTTTTCAAAACAAGCATCCCCTTTACTTTTTTCGCTTCCAATCGCAGTTCTGGATTCACTAACAACCTTTACCCTATTTAACATACAGATAACCGTTAAAAACCTCTACGCTTTTAGATGTTTTGCAACGTTGCTATCGAATCTTTAATGTTTTGGATAACAGTGATAAGCTCCTTTTTGGCTAATCGACATCCTTCTATCCATATAGTATAAAGTAAAATTCCAATTAAGACCATCCGTAGTTACTATTTAAATACGTACGCAAAAGCATCCCCGAACTGTTGAACTCGTCCAAGGATGCTTTCATTTTCCATAATTCCCAATTACTCTTCAAACAACCGATCAACCGCACCTGTCACGGTCAAGTTCCCAGCAAGCAATGCTTGTTCTAGCTTTGCCACTTGCTCTTTTTTGCCCGTTTCTGCAAAAAAGGTGTCAATAAGCCGATCATTAATCATCGCGCGGAACCAATCGCTTGTTTGAGATTGACGACGCCTCTCCCAAACGTTACTATTTTCCATTGCTTCTTTAAACAATAAAATCGTATTCCAAACATCGTCCAACCCCGTTTTTTGAATGGAGGATACAGGAAGTGCAGTCGATGTCCAACCAGGTGAAGCCGGCTGTAAGAAATGAAGCAATTGACGGTATTCTCTGACCGTTTTTTTCGCCAGTCGTAAATTATCACCATCAGCTTTATGAACAACAATCCCGTCTGCCAGTTCCATAATCCCTTTCTTCATACCCTGCAGTTCATCCCCGGCCCCCGTTAACACGAGTAGCATAAAGTAATCGACCATGCCGCGGACGACGGTCTCACTTTGCCCAACACCTACAGTTTCAATAAGGATTACATCATAACCTGCCGCCTCACAAAGCAACATCGTTTCACGGGATTTTTTATGCACTCCACCAAGCGTACCCGCAGATGGCGAAGGTCGGATGAAAGCATTTGGATGTCTCGAAAGTTCTTCCATACGCGTCTTATCGCCAAGAATACTTCCTCCTGTAAGAGTTGAACTTGGATCAATCGCCAACACCGCCACCTTTTGCCCCATCTCGGCAAGCATCAGCCCGAACGCTTCGATAAATGTACTCTTTCCAGCACCCGGGACACCTGTGATGCCAATCCGAATGCTATTCCCTGTTTTAGGTAGCAAATTGAGCAGCAATTGTTGACCGAGACGTTTGTCTCTCGAGGTAATGCTTTCAAGTAATGTAATGCCCTTTGCAAGATGCAACCGAGAACCTTGCGTAATTTGTTCCGTCAATTCTTCAACTGGAATTTCCCGTTCCTTTTTCACAAATCGTTTTCGCTTCGCAGCAGCCATACCATCATGTGAAGATGCAATACCATCCATTACATGGAGTGCACTGTCATTGGATGAAAAGCGATTGTTGTTTGTCACTCCGCCACTTCCTCATAGCCCAATCTGCGATAAATTTCTTCAATCACTTTTTGTGCGGCAACCGGAATGACCGTTCCAGGGCCAAAGATTGCGGCTGCACCATTTTCTCGAAGGAATGTATAATCTTGCGCTGGAATAACACCACCGACAACGATTAAAATATCTTCTCGGCCGATTTTTTGAAGTTCTTTTAATAGAGTTGGAACGAGCGTTTTATGTCCGGCAGCCAATGAACTTACACCAATGACGTGAACGTCGTTTTCGGCTGCTTGTAAAGCCGTTTCTTCCGGCGTTTGGAACAATGGGCCGATATCAACATCGAAACCAAGGTCCGCAAAGGAGGAGGCAATTACTTTCGCTCCGCGATCATGGCCATCTTGACCCATTTTTGCAATGAGAATCCGTGGGCGTCGACCTTCATTTTCCAAAAAGTCATCCGCCATCGCTTTCACTTCATCAATCTCTTCCGCATTCGAGAAATTCGAACTATAGACACCACTCACTGAACGAATCACCGCCTTATGTCTGCCAGATACACGTTCAATCGCATCTGAAATTTCACCAATTGTCGCCCGCGCGCGTGCTGCATCGACAGCACAAGCAAGCAGATTGCCTTCGCCACTTCGTGCAACTTCTGTTAACCTCGTTAATAGTTGCGCCACTTCTGCTTCATCACGCTTCGCTTTCATCTCGTTAATGCGATCGATTTGTTTTTGTCGAACGAGCGTGTTGTCGATATCTAAAATATCGATTGGATCTTCTTTATCTAAGCGATATTTATTGACCCCAATGATGGATTCAGCACGTGAATCGATTTGCGCTTGACGTTTTGCCGCTGCTTCTTCGATTTTCATTTTCGGTAGACCTGTTTCAATCGCTTTTGCCATGCCACCAAGATCCTCAATTTCCTCAATCAATTCCCATGCCTTGTCCATCAGTTCATCCGTTAGCTTCTCGACATAGTACGAGCCCCCCCACGGATCAATTACCTTGGTCATCATCGTTTCTTCCTGCAAGAATAACTGAGTGTTCCGTGCAATACGCGCGGAGAAATCTGTTGGCAATGCAATCGCCTCGTCAAGTGCATTCGTATGAAGAGACTGTGTATGTCCCATCGCCGCAGCATTCGCTTCAATCAGTGTACGCGTAACGTTATTGAATGGATCCTGCTCCGTTAAACTCCAACCCGACGTCTGCGAATGTGTACGAAGTGCCAATGTTTTCGGATTTTCAGGTTCAAACGTCGACATCATTTGCGCCCATATTTTACGTGCTGCACGCATTTTGGCAATTTCCATATAGTAGTTCATGCCAATCGCCCAGAAAAACGACAATCTAGGTGCGAAGGAGTCAATGTCAATTCCCGCTTTCAAACCTGTCCGGACATATTCAAGCCCATCCGCAAGTGTATAAGCAAGCTCAATATCAGCTGTCGCTCCCGCTTCTTGCATATGGTAGCCAGAAATCGAAATCGAGTTGAATTTCGGCATATTTTTGGAAGTATATTCAAAAATATCGGCAATGATTTTCATCGACATATCGGGTGGGAAGATATACGTGTTCCGCACCATATATTCTTTTAAAATATCATTTTGAATCGTTCCTGCAAGTTTTTCAGGTGTCACGCCCTGCTCCTCTGCTGCTACGATATAGAAGGCCATGACCGGTAATACTGCTCCGTTCATCGTCATAGAGACAGACATTTGGTCTAAAGGAATACCGTCAAACAAGATTTTCATATCTTCTACAGAGTCAATTGCAACACCCGCTTTTCCAACATCCCCTGTTACACGTGGATGATCCGAGTCATAGCCTCGGTGCGTAGCAAGGTCAAATGCGACAGATAACCCTTTTTGCCCCATTGCAAGATTTCGTCTGTAAAATGCATTACTCTCCTCCGCTGTCGAAAACCCAGCGTACTGGCGAACAGTCCAAGGTCTTGCTACATACATCGTCGGATAAGGACCTCTCGTGTTCGGCGCAATTCCCGGATAATCATTAACATGTTCAACCTGCTCAATGTCCGCAGCTGTATAAATCGCTTTCACGTCGATTCCTTCATTCGTCCTAAAAGGCTTACCTGTCGCTGGTTTTACATTTTTTACAGCTTGCACAATTTGCTGGACTTGTACATTACTGAAATCAGGCTTTTTCAACTGGAACCGCCCCTTTCCATTTGCTTTGAATATCGAGTAGCTTGTCAATTTTATTTTGACCGCCGTATATGAAACCATTTAGCCCAGCACTCAACCATTGTTGTGTAATTGCCGGTTCAAATTTGCCAGCCGCATCTACAAGCACCTCTTCAGGACAATCTCGTAGCAATTGATCCATCACTGTTTCAGCCATCGCAGACGTTGCACAGACAATAGCATACGCAGGTTTTTCATATGTCAGCCAATCAATGGCTGCTTGTGCATCTGGGAATGCCGGGCTCCATTCAGAACGAATGCCTCCCGTCGCTAAAAATCCACCCACGAAATCAGCACGTGGTTTGAAATCCTTCAGCTCTCCAAATGTCAGTAACACGGTCTTCGGTTGTTCTTCAGCAAATAACGCTCTTACCTCTTCAAACGGCTCGGCTAAACGCCCTTCAACATTTACACCATCCCAATTCGTTAAATTGGTATCTGTCAACTCTGCATAGACATTCGTGCCAATCAATGACGTTTTTCCTTTTGCCACTTCGCTTCTACGTTTTTCAAGAAGCTCTGCAAGATAACCTTGTTGAAGAAATGCTTCATAGCCACCTGCTGCTTCAATTTCTACAAACAATGCCCATGCTTTATCTACAAGCTCGGCTGTCAACGTCTCAATGAAATAAGAACCGCCTGCTGGATCCATCACTTTATCCGCATGCGACTCCTCTTTAATAACCAATTGAATATTTCTTGCAAATCGAACAGAACTTTCTGTCGGTCCCGTTAAAATATCATGTGGATGAACAGTTAATACATCTGCTCCACCGAGTACTGCCGAGAATGCACCATTCCCTGCACGTAGTAAATTAACATAGGGATCTAGTTTTGAATAAGAGCGTAGCGATGTACTTGCCACAATCGGTACATAGGGAACTTCTGAAACCCCATATGCTGTTCCAAATGCTTGCCACAGCATACGGAACGCACGAAATTTAGCAATTTCCATAAAGAAATGCGTGTCCACGGCAAAACGTGCAAAAAATCGCTCTGCAAAGTCATGAAAGTTCTCCTGTTTGTCTAACTGTTCCGCTGCTTGAGCAAGTGTAAGCGCAAGCTCTGTTACAGCATCAGCCCCGTCATGATGCGCTTTCCATGTATCCGAAGCATATATTCTTACATGATCAAAACCTGCTGGTATCAGCCAACCTGCAACGGCAACAGCCCCTTTAACAGCTGAACGATCCACTTCTGGAACGAATGTAAAGGCTTTCAAAAATGCATCATTCCTTGCTACGTTCGTCACAATCATCGGATACTTCACCATCAATTGAGCAATTTCAGCAAGTGATACATCGTCCCATTCAAGCGACTTCGTTCCATCATACACAATTGCTTCGTTACCACGGGCTAGCGCAGTTTTCAGTTCACTCACAAACTGTTTACCGTCTGTCGCATAGGTCTGTTGAGCAACCACCCATCCTGTTTGCTCTTTTCCAACTCGCACGGTATTTGTACCTTCTGAAACATTGTCACGTGTGTAAAGCGGATGAAGGTCAATTCCCTCCAATGTTGCGGTCATAAGCGATTCAAATGGTTTTCCTTTTAACGTTTGGATCGCAGCTTCTTTCCATTGTTCAAAGTTCGTTTGTTCGAATGTTGTTGCTTTGACTGTATGTATCGTCATAGAGTACATTTCCCCTCCCTAAATATTCAATCTACTTTATAGTTTACCTGAGTAAGCCAATTGATGGAAGACTAAAATAATCTCGACCCCGTTATAAAGAGGTCGAGATCGGCTGTTTTACTTAATATACAGACGTGTTTTCTGAAGTAATATTTTCGAGTATCGCTTTCACACGAGCCAGGAATTGACCACAAACTAACCCATCAAGCACACGATGGTCGAGCGATAAACATAAATTCACCATATCACGCGCGGCAATCATGCCGCCCTCCATAATAACTGGGCGTTTCACAATTGATTCCACCTGTAGTATCGCAGCTTGTGGGTAATTAATGATACCCATTGACTGTACAGAGCCGAATGACCCCGTATTGTTCACCGTGAACGTACCACCTTGCATTTCAGCTGATTTCAAATTACCTGAACGGACTTTGCCTGCAAGCTCTTGTATTTCACGGCCAATGCCTTTAATCGTTTTTTCGTCGGCATGATTGATGACAGGAACGAAGAGTGCGTCATCAGATGCCACAGCGATTGAAATATTAATATCTTTTTTCAAGATAATTTTATCGCCAGCCCACATGGAATTCATCATCGGGAATTCTTTCAATGCTTGTGCTACAGCTTTTACGAAAAACGCAAAATAAGTTAAGTTGAAGCCTTCTTTTTGTTTAAAATCATTTTTCAATGAATCACGGTACTGTACAAGATTTGTGACATCGACTTCAATCATCATCCAAGCATGTGGCGCTTCATGCTTGGAGCGTAACATATTATTGGCAATTGCACGACGCACACCCGTCACTGGAATTTCAATATCGCCTGCTGTGCTAGCCACATGGACGGGCTCAGCTGCCTTCGGCGTAGCAACAGCCTGTACTGGCGTTACCGGCGCAGAAACCTGCTGTGCCGGGGCTACTGGTGTTATCGTTTCCGCCACCGAGGCTGCTGAAGCGGTCGGGATATTACCACTTTCGATAATCGCTAACAAGTCTTTACGCGTAATCCGTCCTTCTTTACCTGACCCTTCGACAAGTGTCAAATCAATCGCGTTATCTTGTGCCAAACGAAGCACTGCAGGTGAATAACGTCCCGCCGCTTTCCCTTTTTCACGTTTCACAGGAGCCGCTACTGCTTTCGGCGATTCAACAGCCGATACATCTGGTGTAGCAATCGTTGCTGAAGCTACAGGCTCACTGCTTGCTGCGCCTTCAATTTCAATCGTGCAGACAATCGCTCCAACTGCAAGCGTTTCTCCTTCTTGTGCAATCAATTCCTTTATGGTCCCCGTGAAAGAAGAAGGGACTTCTGCTGTTACTTTGTCCGTATTCACTTCCGCAAGGGGTTCATATTTACTAATGGTATCGCCTGGTTTTACAAGCCACTTCTCAATCGTGCCTTCTGTAACACTTTCTCCAAGTTGTGGCATTAAAATATTTTCGATTGCCAATAGATTTACCTCCGTCCTCAATCAAATTAGAATTCAGCGAGTTCACGCGCAGCCTTTTCAACTTTATCTGGATTCACCATAAAGAATTTTTCCATCGTTGGCGCGTATGGCATTGCCGGTACATCCGGACCCGCTAGACGTTTGATTGGCGCATCCAGTTCAAACAAGCAATTCTCTGCGATAATGGCTGCCACTTCGCTCATAATGCTACCTTCTAAATTATCTTCCGTTACAAGGAGAACTTTCCCTGTTTTCGATGCCGCTTCGATAATGGCTTCTTTGTCAAGTGGGTACACCGTACGCAAATCCAAGATATGCGCTGAAATACCATCCTCTGCAAGACGTTCTGCCGCTTGCAAAGCAAAGTGCACGCATAAGCCGTATGTGATAATCGTTAGGTCATCACCTTCACGCTTAACGTCCGCCTTGCCGATTGGCAATACGTAATCATCCGTTGGCACTTCCCCTTTAATCAAACGATAGGCACGTTTATGCTCAAAGAATAGCACGGGATCTTCATCGCGAATGGCAGCTTTTAAAAGGCCTTTTGCATCATAAGGTGTCGATGGAATGACTACTTTTAAACCTGGTGTACTAGCGAACATCGCTTCGACCGATTGCGAGTGGTAAAGCGCACCGTGGACGCCGCCGCCAAAAGGTGCACGAATGACAATCGGGCATGTCCAATCATTATTCGAACGATAACGAATTTTAGCTGCTTCCGACACAATTTGGTTCACTGCCGGCATGATAAAGTCTGCAAATTGCATTTCTGCAATCGGACGTAAGCCATACATCGCTGCTCCAATACCCACACCCGCAATAGCAGATTCTGCAAGAGGTGTATCCAGCGCACGGTATTCTCCAAATTGGTCGTATAAGCCCGTTGTCGCCTTAAAGACGCCACCTTTTCGTCCGACGTCTTCACCAAGAACGAACACGCGATCATCTCGTTCCATCTCTTCTTTCATTGCCAATGTAATTGAATCGATAAAAGACATAACAGCCATTAGTCGTTCCCCCCATCTTCAGCGTAGACGTGAAGTAATGCAGATTCTGGTTCAGCGTACGGCGCGTTTTCCGCGTAATCCGTCGCTTCGTTCACTTCATTCATAACACGCTCTTCCATTGCACTTTCCAACTCGTCCGTGAGTATGCCCAGATCTTTCAAATACGTCGCAAACTGTGGAATTGGATCCAATTTCTTTTCATTTTCAAGCTCTTCCGCATCACGGTATAAGCGCTGATCATCGTCAGACGAATGCGCTGTGAGGCGATAACAAATCGTTTCGACAAGACTTGGTCCTTCTCCACGACGTGCACGATCTGTCGCTTCCTTGACGACTCGATACACCTCAAGTGGATCTGTTCCATCTACCGTCACACCTGGCATACCATAACCAATGGCGCGATCAGATACATTTTCACAAGCGAGTTGCTTCTCAATCGGTACAGAAATCGCATATTTATTGTTCTCAACCATAATGACTGTCGGCAATTTATGAACGCCTGCAAAGTTCATACCTTCATGGAAATCTCCTTGGTTAGAAGATCCCTCACCAAGCGTGACGAATGTGATGAAATCTTCCTGCTTCATCTTCGCTGCTAGTGCGACGCCAACCGCGTGAGGCAATTGTGTCGTTACAGGCGAGGACCCTGTCAAAATGCGGTTTTTACGTTGTCCAAAGTGACCTGGCATTTGACGCCCGCCCGAGTTTGGATCTTCTGCTTTTGCAAACGCCGACAACATCAAATCCTTTGGTGTCATGCCGAAATGTAGCACAACGCCCATATCTCGATAATACGGTGCAATCCAGTCTTTATCCTTATCAAGCGCATAAGCTGCACCCGCTTGTGCCGCCTCTTGTCCTTGACAAGAAATTACAAACGGAATTTTCCCTGCACGGTTTAATAGCCACATACGCTCATCAATTCGACGAGCCATGAGCATCGTTTCAAAAATTTGCAATACGTCTTCATTTGTCAAACCGAGTTCTTCATGACGTGTTTTCACCATTTCATAGTTCCCCCTTTTACATATGGATTGCTTGACCATCCACCGCAAGTGCCGCTTCGCCCATTACTTCAGAAAGTGATGGATGCGGGTGAATTGTACTTGCGACTTCCCAAGGTGTCGCATCGAGTACCATTGCAAGTCCCGCTTCTGAAATCAAATCAGTGACATGGGCGCCAATCATATGAACACCTAAAATATCATCGGTGTACTTATCCGCAACAATTTTCACAAAGCCATCTGAATTGCCATTGACGAGCGCCTTACCAATTGCCATGAATGGGAATTTCCCAATCTTAACATGAAAGCCTTGCGCTTTTGCCTGCTGCTCTGTCAGTCCAACGCTTGATGCTTCAGGGCTTGAATAAATACAACGTGAAATTTTTGTATAATCAATGGGCTCATTTTTCATATTCGCAATATGCTCAACCGCCGCAATCCCTTCATGAGAAGCGACATGTGCTAGTTGTAAACCTCCAATCACATCACCAATTGCATAAATATGATGCTCTTTTGTTTGGAATGTCGGTCGTGTCTTAATTACACCATTTTCAATTTCAATGTCTGTATTGTCGAGACCTATCCCTTCAATATTCGCTTGACGACCAACAGATACAAGTAGTTTGTCGGCTGTAAACACCTTCATTTCGCCGTTAATTTCAGCAGAAATCGTAACAGAATCACCGTTTTTGACAAGTGTTTCCGGAAGCACCTTTGCGCTTGTCGCAAACGTAACGCCTTTTTTCGTCAAAAGCTTTTTCATTTCCTTCGAAATATCTTCGTCTTCAGTCGGAATGATTTGCTCTGCATATTCCAGAACTGTGACATCAACGCCAAAATCATTTAGCATGGATGCCCACTCAATCCCGATAACGCCGCCACCAACAATAATCATCGATTGTGGCAATGTCTCCATCGCGAGCGCGCCATCAGAAGATAGCACTTGCTGCTCATCTATTTCTAGTCCAGGCAATGTCCGTGGCCTAGAGCCTGTAGCAATAATAAGATTTTTTAAAATGAGCATTTCATTTTCATCGCCGTTATTCATCTCCACAGATATTGTCCCTGGCATCGGCGAGAAAATAGAAGGGCCAAGCATTCTGCCAAGTCCTTCAAACACATCAATTTTCCCTTTTTTCATAAGTGCAGTCACGCCGCCATGCAATTGTTTTACGATAGCTTCTTTACGTGCTTGCACACGGCTAAAGTCCAATGTGACTTCTTTTGTGTCGACACCAAATTGTGCCGCCTTGTTTTTCGCTGTATCGAATACTTCAGCACTTTTCAGCAATGCTTTACTCGGAATACAACCTTTATGTAGACAAGTGCCGCCTAGATGTCCCTTTTCGACGAGTGCCGTTTTCAGTCCTAATTGAGCCGCGCGGATAGCTGCAACATAACCGCCTGTTCCGCCACCTAAAATTACTACATCATATTCCCGTGCCATCTAAATGGCCCCCTTCACAACGACCCGCCAAGGCAGGTGCATTTTTTTACTGATAAGCATCTGCATGTGAGGTGAACGTTTTTGTACGAGCTAAACACGTTCACCTCTCAAGGTTATTCGTCAATCTAGCAATCGATTCCTGCTGTTCAATCGATCAACGTCCAGTTAGTACGCTTTTTTCATTTTGTAAAAATTGGCTACGTGATTTTGCTACGCGAGCAATACGTTCTTCTGCCAGGCGATCCGCCGCAACATACGTTGGAATGCTATCACGTTTAGAAATCGCAAATATTTTCTCTACTGTATCGTAAATACCTGCAACGCGTTTCAATGCACGTTCACGATTATAGCCAGCAAGCTCGTCCGCAACGTTGATTACGCCGCCCGCATTGATAACGTAATCTGGTACATAGACAATACCCATTTCATGGATTTTGTCACCATGAATCGTATCTTTTAATTGGTTATTGGCAGAACCTGCAATCACTTTTACTTTAAATTGTGGAATCGTTTCGTCATTAATGATTGCACCTAGTGCACACGGTGCAAAAATGTCTGCTTCCTGTGAATAAATATCATTGATACCCACTGCCGTCGCACCAAATGTATCTACTGCACGTTGAACAGCTTCTTCGTTAATATCCGTCACAATCAGCTTCGCGCCTTCTTCATGCAAATATTCACACAGTGCATAAGCAACATGTCCAACACCTTGCACCGCTATTTTTTTGCCTGCTAAGGAGTCACTGCCAAACGCTTCTTTTGCAGCTGCCTTCATTCCTTGATAAATACCATAAGCCGTCACTGGTGAAGGATTACCAGAAGAACCTGATCCAGCAGAAGTGCCTGTGACATAATCTGTTTCAAGGTTAATTAGATCCATATCCGCTTCTGTCGTCCCCACGTCTTCTGCCGTAATATAACGTCCGTTCAACCCTTCGATAAAACGACCGAAAGCACGGAACATTTCATCATTTTTATCCGTTTTTGGATTGCCGATAATAACCGTTTTTCCACCGCCAAGATTCAAGCCTGCTGCTGCATTCTTGTACGTCATTCCACGTGCAAGGCGAAGTGCATCTTCGATTGCTTCTTCTTCACTTGCATACGTCCACATACGTGTACCGCCGAGCGCTGGCCCAAGTGTTGTGTCATGAATCGCAATAATTGCCTTCAAACCTGATGTTTTGTCCTGACAAATAACGAGCTGCTCATAATCGTGATTCTCCATATAGTTGAAAATTTTCATTGTTAACTTCCTCCTTAAGGTCTCTTATAATTGTTTTAGTCTAACAAATACGCATAAATGATCAAATAAGATTAAACTTCTCTAGTTTGTAATAGAGTGAGCGTAGCGATATGCCAAGTCGATTGGCCGTCAATGATTTGTTGCTGTCATTTTCTCGCAATGCCGTTTCCAAAATCGTTTTTTCGTAGTTGTCCATGATTGAAGCGAGCGTACTTTTCTCCGGTAGCATTTGCTGCCCTTCTTCTGTACTTTCCCTAGACGACAAAGATTTAACCACATCTTCTAAACCAAGAATCGCTTCGCCCGTTGCCATGTAAATCATTGCACGACTGAGCACGTTTTCAAGTTCACGCACATTTCCTGGCCAATCATATTGTTGTAACCGTTCCAACGCCTGCTCTGTAATTTTTTCAACATGCATGCCGAACTCTTGATTTAACTTGATAAGCAAGTGCCCAACGATTGCTGGAATATCGTTTTTTCGAGAACGAAGAGGTGCGATTTGAATCGCTAAACGGTTTAATGCATAGTACAACTCTTCGTTGAACCTACCTTCATGCATGACCTTTTCCAAATTTTCCGATGTAGCCGTGATAATTCGAACACGTAGACGAATGGGATCCGAACCACCATTTCTGTAAATGGTTCCATGCTTGAGATAAGCTAGCAACCGTTTCTGTGCATCTACTGACAACTCTGACACTTCATCGAGAAACAAGGTACCATTTTCCGCTTCTTCGAAAAGCCCTCGATTGTTTTCTGACATGCCGTTGCCAAATGTATCCTGTTCCCAGCCAAATAATTCTGCTTCGATTGTAGGGGATGCGCAATTGACACGAACAAACTTGTTCAAATGTCCCTCGCTACCGATATGAATCGCATGCGCAAATACTTCCTTCCCCGTTCCTGGTTCGCCGCGCAAGAGGACAGGTACGTTCGATTTAGCCGCCAGTTTTGCTTGTTCGATGGAGATTTCAATGTCTTCCGAGCCTCCGAAAATATCATCGAACGTATAAGTCGATTCAAGTTTTCGAATAATCGTTCTTGCCTTATCGAGCTCTTTCATCAAGTGACGGATTTCAGTAATATCATGGATAACCCCGACACTACCTTTTACTTGCTGATCGACGATAATCGGCGCAACATTGACAAGAACCTCTCGATTATTTTCTCCAATCCGCATGTTGACACCCCGGATAGGTTTTTTCGTCTTGAGCACTTCCATATGAATACTTTTGCCTTCATTGATATCTTCTGTTGCCGGTTTACCAATGATTTCTTCTTCAGATAATCCTGTAATACGTGTATATGCCGGATTGACGAGTATACCATTTCCTTGATCGTCAACTACTGAAATCGCGTCATCGCTTGAATGGATAATCGCTTCAAGCATTGTCTTCACCCTGTTGAGATCCGTAATTTCTTCCGCCAACGCAACGACTTCCGTAATATCTTTGAACACTGCAAAAGCGCCTACTTTACGATGATGATTGTCAAAGAGCGGATAGCGGGAAGTGACAATTTTCAAGCCGTTGCCAAGTACAAGCTCCCGATTCAATTCAGGGACTCCCGTCCCCCACACACGTGGTAACTCGGTAGATGGGATTACTTCCGTAACGGGTCTGCCTATTGCTTGTTTAATTGGAACATTTATCATTTTTGAAGCGCTTTCATTAAAGAAGTTAACTTTCCCATCTCCATCAATTCCAATCATTCCTTCGTCGATTGAATCGAAGATCATTCGCTGTTTATGCATCTCCGCCTGAATCCGTTTGATATATGTATGGTTGTCCTCAAGTAACTTGACGAGTAGATTCGCCACAGATCCTGGAATCACAACGGTATGGGGCGGTCTTGACTTCAATAACTCAGAAAATAACGTTTTGTCGTTCGTCACATCAAAAATGATTTGAATATCATCCGTCAAATAATCCTGCCACGTTGTCCCATGCGCGATTTGTTGTTTTTTTGCTTGAACAATTCCTGGTGCTTGTTCATCAGTATCAATGATTGCCTTCACATTCATGAATTCAAGATTTAGGAGAAGGTCCAGTAGTATCGACCCGCCTGTCCCCGCTCCGACAATTAAAACGTTTTGCAAGGATATTCATTCCCCCTTCTCGCTTCATGCAATCTTTTGCAATCCCAACATCATCATACACGATTGCAGTCTTCTTGACAATAAAACGTGAGCAGGTAAAATTGAATTCGGTAAAGGGCATTCAAAATTCTATTCAAAATAATTGAATATGCTCGATAAGGAGTTGTGAAAAAATGGCGCGACTAGCGGCTTTCATCGTACTACTCATCCCGGGGCTTTGTGCAGCCGGGGGGATTAAACTTATGCGGGATTCGATATTCGGTATATTATTTAATCCGTTTCCATTCATCTGGCTCCAATTTCTTGTTGGATTCCTACTATTCGCCGCAGGTCTGTGGTTTTTCGCCGGTTTTCTTTTACGCCGAGACCGCAAAAATGGACGCGTACAAGGACGATTTAAGTAAAAAACTCAGACGCGAAATCGTCTGAGTTTTTTCATGTAATATTATATGCTTTGTTTAGTGAAATCGATTTGGATAATCAGTAATCCAGCCATCTATAAAAGCTGGCGGATTTGCAATAATCGGCTCTTCTCCTGTTACACCGTAAACGCGAATTCTTTTACCGACTGCAGTAAGTTTGTCGATATAAGGTTCTTTCAAAAACTTTTGACTAAAATGAAATCCGTCCGCACTGACATAACGATCAAGTTGCTCCCAATCTACAGCCTTCTTACGTATTAAATAAGCCGTTTCCATCGTCGGGTCTGCTTCCTTCACTTTTTCGAGCGAATGGTAGTCAAACGAAGAAATGTGGACATCTTCTAACGATGAAACCATGTCTACAATCTGTGCAATATGTTCTGGTCGCTCAGCCACTGTTTCTTTTAGTTCAACATTAAGCGCCATTCCATACGTTTGACAAAACAGTACCGCCTCCATCAATGTCGGTATCCGATGACCACCTGTAAAAAGACGACAATACTTGCGACCAACGCGAACTTTCAAAAGCTCCGCACTCGTCATAGATGCTATAGGCATACGAATTCCTGCAAGCCTTGACAATTCCGGATCATGTATAACAAAAGGCACACCATCTTCCGACAATTGGACATCTAATTCGATGCCATCTGCCCCCTGCTCATAGGCTTTTTTAAAAGCCTTCATCGTATTTTCAAATCGACTGCCAGATGCACCTCGATGGGCAAATACGAGTGGTTTAGACATTTAACACGCCGCCAAGTATTTCAAAAGTACCTTTCTTTGAATCATGCAGTAGTGAAGACTTATTGCCAATTTGAATAATAACACCCGGATACGCTTCCCTCGTGATGCCAATTTGCTCCGGTATCGCTTTTTTAATTTTATGTAATCCCAATTGAATCTCTTTATCAAGCTCTGCTGCAGCTATCTTATTCGTTTCAATTGTATCCAATGTTTTTTTATACGCTACCGCTTGCGGTCCAGCTGCGACTTTCCCAAATTGTGCCGTATGCTGTTCCAATCTACTAATGACTTCTTGCCGCTCTTTTAAATCTGTCGCTTTTTCCTGAATTTCTTTATACAGCGCTTCCTTGTTAATACCCTTCACGTGAAGCGTTGTTGGTCGTTCATGATGATTCCCCGCATATGCGCTTTCAATGTGGAAGAGCGCTTCGATGTGTCCCCCGATAATTTTGCCTCGATTACGATCCACAAAAACATGCTCCGCAATCACTTCACACCCTAATAAATAAAGGCCTACATGAATATTTCGTCCATATAGTTTGCAATTATTTGCATGCTTAACAAAAATATCGCCTTGTGCCTCAACAATGGTCATGCCACCGCCAAACACGCCACCTTTTATGTAAATATCACCTTCTGCAGATTGAATTTCTTTGGCATTCGTGACACCTTCATTACCCTCAATTGCGATATCTCCAGTCGCTTTTACAGAGTAATCTGCAAGAACAGTACCAAAAACTGTAACAGCTCCATCAAATGTAATAGAACCCGTCTCCGGTCCAACATCTCCGTTAATAACTAACTGTTTACCAACGCTAATAACACCATTTACAGATTCCAATGCACCACCGTGTAAAGCACGAAGAACTGTCTTATCTTCTTCCAATTCTTCGATGATTGATTTGCGATCATAATATATTTTAGCATCTGCCCCCTTTTGAGCAGGTAGTACGTTTCCAAAAACATCCGTTCCGCTTTTTCCCTCTTGTGGCGGAATCTTCTCACCGAGCCAATCGCCTTCATTTACAGGTGTGACAAAGTTCATCTCATAGTAATCGGCCGAACCATCTTCACGGATTACAGGCTTCTTTTCAGGGATTTCAAAATAAGTAATATGTGCATCCGCACCTTGTTCTGGCGGCGTTCCTAACGCGCAAACAATCGATCTCCCCGGAACAAACGACTCCACTTCAAATGGCTGCCTCCCGTAGACGACACCTGCTCGATCTAAGGCCTCTTCAATTTGCTGATGGATAACTGATCGATTCTCGTTGAATTCCTCGATAGACATATTAATAATCATTTCAGCAGACATTTTATCAACCGTAACTGCCACATCTATCGCTGGCAACCAAGTACCGATAATATGCTCCTCAGCCAAATCTGTCAGCGCTTGTCGTAACGTTGCGAATGAAGTAAGTTTTAAACGCGGATGCGTACGCGTAATCATATCGAATGACTTCAGCGGAAAGCCAGTCTTTATTAAACGCAGTATCACCTTATCCCCCTGGATTTCAAGATTAAAATAATCATTTTGAATCAACAACGGCTTTTCCCCCTGTTCTCTAATACTCTATCTATATTATATAGCATTTACATCTTTATCGTTCAAACTATCAGCTTTTTTAACAATTAAAAAATACCTATTCAATCGCATTGAATAGGCATTTCTAAGGATATACTACGCGCTTAACTTGCCATATGTTCCAACCTAATTTTATCGGCGATCATTGCGATGAATTCCGAGTTGGTAGGTTTGCTTTTCAGATGATGCACGGTGTACCCAAACATTTTCGAAATAACATCATAATTACCACGATTCCAAGCTACTTCAATCGCATGACGTATCGCACGTTCTACCCGGGAAGGTGTGGTATTATATTTTTTCGCAATATCAGGATAAAGAACTTTAGTCACAGCTCCAAGCAATTCAACGTCCGTATAGACCATTTGAATCGCTTCTCTTAAAAAGGCGTAACCTTTTATGTGAGCAGGCACTCCAATTTCTTTAATAATCGATGTAATGGTCGTATCCAATACTTTCTGGCTTACTGCTCCCTGCACCTCTTCATGATGTGACTGTGCGATCGTAGCAGGTTGTTTTTTCGCACCAGATACTTGGAAAATCTGATTTGCGAGGCGTTCAAATTCAAAAGGCTTGAGCATGAAATAGGAAGCACCTAGACTGGCTGCTTGTGTCATCACATCTTCCTGTCCAAAGGCTGTCAACATAATAATATGCAAATTGGCTGCCCGCACATCTCCATTCAATGTTTCAAGAACCGCGATGCCGTCGAGATGTGGCATAATAATATCAAGAAGTAAAACATCCGGTACGTTTTCCTCTAACATAGATAAGCACACTTTTCCATTGTGCGCTGTCCAAATAATTTCGATTTCAGGATGTCTTTCGAAATACGTCACCATTGTTTTCACAAGTTCTTTGTTATCGTCAGCAATCGCTATTTTCAGTCTTTCCATTCCCACTCTCATTCCCTCCTGTACATATATAGCAGTTTTTTATCAATTAGCTTGCAACGCTCCCTAATCAATTACGCCTCGGCGTAATTGCGTCCAGATTTTAAATCGGGCAAGTGGCCTACAGGAAGTAGGTCATGCAGTCGTTGCGAATCGAACTACGAAGGGTTCGATTTGCCGTATCTCTGTGTTTTTGCAGAAATTAAGGCACTTCCCTTCAGGATGTCGCGCACTTAGACCACCTTCTTAAATCCTCTTAAAAATCTGTGACATCCGCCGGAGGCTTTATCTTGATTCAGCGGGCGCATGAACACTCGCTGAAAAAGCAAAACAAGCATTTATCTCCCACCTACAGAGGAGGGAGTTTTTTGCTGAATCAAGATAATTGCACAAAGGAAATTTTCGACAAAACAAAGCTTAACCCTCTTTTTACAAATAAAAATGAATCTTCGGACATATGGTTTCACCAAATTCCGACGATATCCATTGTTTTCTATACAATTTGTCGAATTGAATACCTTTAGTTTATCATCATCACGAAGAAGAGCCAACCCCTAAAACCGGATTGGCTCTCCCCCTCATTTTTCTCCACTGCGCATCTTCTCCAAAAAAAGGCCTGCTCCTTTTTTAGGTTCATCGACAAACATATGTGTAACCGCACCAACAAACTTTCCATCCTGAATAACCGGACTACCGCTCATCCCTTGCAAAATCCCACCTGTGGCCTCTAATAACGCCGCATCCGTTAAGATAAATTGGAATTGCTCCGCATCCACTTGTGTGATTTCAATGGAAAATGGTTCTACTGTCGTTCCCTTCACCGTCGTAAAAATCTTTGCTTCGCCCACTTTGAGCTCACTGGGTTGCATAATCTCAAGCGGTTCAGCTAACACTTTCTTATGAGCATCATTCCATGCTCCAAAAATGCCATACACGCCATTAATACGAATGGTGCCAAGAAAATCTTCATCCTCGACCACAGTTGAAATTTTATAACCTGGAATGCCCGGCACACTTTTTTTAATTTGATCGATTTCTGAAAGATAAATGGCGCCGTTTTTGAATGAAGGTGGTGATTTTAACGTACTATCGATAATTTGGTGGCCCAGGGCGCCATACGTCCCCTTCTCAGGATCAACATAGGTCAACGTGCCGGTCCCTTCCGTCCGGTCTTTCAGGAATGGCAGGAGACGTTTCATCGCTTCACCATCTGTTTTGATTTGGTTCGTCTGTACGGACTGTTTAACCTGTAAGACAATTGCTTGC
Source organism: Sporosarcina sp. FSL K6-1522 (assembly GCF_038622445.1). Classification (GTDB taxonomy): domain Bacteria; phylum Bacillota; class Bacilli; order Bacillales_A; family Planococcaceae; genus Sporosarcina. The sequence continues at coordinate 2,760,329 of NZ_CP152019.1, read as the reverse complement.
TCGTCATCTAATCCCGTCGCCATTTTTTCGAAATCGGCGAGTGCTTTCACCTCCACTTGGTCAACTTGCTCAATTAAATCTCCTGCTTTCAGCCAATGATCATCTTCAACCATGACGTCATTTGTCACAAAAATCCCTGACAGCTCCATTTTTATACCAATGGACTGTCCCATTGGTATTAAGGATGCTACGCGTGCAGATGCCACGTCTGCATTAAATGGCATTACAAGCAAGAGCACTGAAAACGAAACGGCCAACTTGAGTTGTCTACTCCATCCCATAGTTCACCTCCTACAAAATAAGATGCTATTGGTATGTCCGTTCGCGACGATGTTATGAAAGGGTAAATCAAGTAATAACAAAATTCGTTTTTTGCGCATAAAAAAACGCACATACTTTTGTATGTACGTCGATCTGTTAGCGAAAAGTTTTTTTGCGCTCAGCCGCTAATGTCAATAGCTCTTCCGCATGCTTAAGTGTCAATGGTGTAATTTCAGCGCCAGATAGCATGCGGGATAATTCTCCGGTCCGATCTGACTCAATGACATCATGAATCGCTGTCTTTGTCCGGTCATTTTCCACTTCTTTTTTAATCAAGTAATGATGATCCGCCATCGCCGCCACTTGAGGCAGATGAGAAATACAAAGCACCTGGGAATGTGAGGCAATCATCGCAATTTTTTCTGCAATGGCTTGTGCTACTCTACCGCTTACTCCTGTATCGACCTCATCAAAAATCAGCGAAGTAACGCCCTGATGCTTTGAAAAAATCGTCTTTAAAGCAAGCATCATCCGAGACAATTCTCCGCCAGATGCAACCTTCACGAGCGGCTTTAACGGTTCTCCAACATTTGTAGAAATGAGAAATGCTACATCATCGTAACCATTCGCATCAAATACACCCGCTGCCTTTCGTTCAATTGCAACACTAAATGTTGTTTTCTCCATGCAAAGTTGGTGTAATTGTTCCATGATAGCTTTTTCCAATAATACTGCCGCTTGTTGACGAATGATGGATAACTCATTCGCTTCAATTTCAAGATCTTGTAGCAAATGATTCAATTTTTCTTGTTCTTCGACCAATCGTTCATCCCTGCTCAACAAGTTTTCAAGCGCATCTGCGATTTTATCCCGATAAAGCAAAATATCTTCGATGGTTTTCCCATATTTTCTTTTTAACGATAGCAGAAGTGCAAGACGGTCTTCCACAATTTCTAATCTTGCCGGATCAAATTCCATTTCATCCAACATACTTTTCAATTCATGTGCCGTATCTTGCAATGTATAGAAGCTGGTGGCCACACTTTCTGCATGAGGCATTAACGCTTTGTCCACAGAGGCCGCATCCTCAATGTCACTCATTGCAGCGCCCACCCAGTCGAGCGCGTGCGTATCACCGCTAATGGACTCATATGCTGTATTTAGGCGTTCATATAGGCGATTGAAATTTTGGAGTTTTCGCTTTTCTTCTTCAAGATTATCCTCTTCTCCAATGGCAAGTTCAGCCGCATCAATCTCTTTTAATTGAAATGAATATAAATCAATTTTTTGCGCCACTTGCTGCTCATTTTCATCGGCCATTTCCAGCTTGCGTTTTAATTTTCGGTAGCTATCATATAGATCCTGATAATTGATATAAGCACGCGTGAATTCGTCACCTGCAAAGTGATCCAGCAAATGGATATGTCTGCTTTCATGCATTAACTCCTGGTTTTCATGCTGACCATGAATGTCAATTAACTGAGAACCGATTTCCCGTAAAACGGCAATGGTCACTAACTTGCCATTAACACGACAAACGGTTTTGCCATTTGCATTCAGATCACGTCGTAAAATAACAACGCCCTCTTCCACAGCAATGCCTAGCTCCAGTAATTTCTCAATAACAGGATGCTTGCCGTCTTCAAGTATAAATAAGCCCTCAAGCTCAGCTTTTTTTGCACCATGACGAATATACTCCTGTGAACCTCGTCCGCCAGCTAGTAATTGGACCGCATCGATAATAATCGATTTGCCCGCACCTGTTTCTCCAGTTAAAACGGTTAGACCGCCATCGAATGCAACTTCTAGTTTCTCGATAATTGCGAAGTTCTGAATGGAGATTTCACTTAACAACGGTTGTCACCTCTTTCAAAGCATCGCGAGTAATTTGTCTTTTACTACTTCTGTCAATGATTCCTCTCGGCAAATAATCATGCATGTATCATCGCCGCAAATTGTCCCAAGCATTTCATCCCAGCCAAGATTATCGACTAATGAACCGACTGCATGTGCATTGCCCGGAAGTGTTTTCAAAATGAGGAAATGCCCTGCACCATCAATGCTAATAAACGCATCTGTCAGCATGCGTTGAAGTTTCTCTTCTGTATTATACTTATGTACGGCTGGTAAGCTGTATTTGTAGCGTCCATCCTGTAGGGGGACTTTAATAAGGTGCATTTCTTTAATGTCACGGGAAACTGTCGCTTGCGTAACCGCGACGCCAGCCTCTTTCAATGTATCGACAAGCTGATCCTGCGTCTCAATTTCAAAATTCGAGATAATATCCCGAATCCGAATATGTCTATGCCCTTTATTCAAATTCATCACTCCGATATATATTATTGAAAAAAACGTTTACAATCCGCCAAAGACTTCGCTGTTAGTTGACAAAGAATAATCTGCCAACTAACAGGAAAGCTTTATAACAATTCCTTATACGCTTCTTGTACAAGAACTTCAAACGCCTTTTCGTCGAAAAGATTTTCTGGAGTGCCTGCGGAAGTTAAGTGAAATAAAAACTCAATATTCCCTTCTCCACCTGTCACCGGCGAAAAAGAAATCCCACGAAGACTAAATCCTTCTTGCACGGCTGCTGCAGAGATTTTTTCCAACACTTCTAGGTGAACCGATTTTTCTTTCACGACACCCTTTTTACCAACTTTTCCTTTGCCAGCCTCGAATTGTGGCTTGACGAGTGCAATCACATCTCCACCTGTTGCCAGGATTGTTTTTAGTGCTGGAAAAATCAGCTTCAAAGAGATAAAGGATACATCGATTGTGGCAAATTGCGGCGTGCCTGCTATGAACTGTTCCGGTGTAGCATGTCTAAAATTGGTTCTCTCCATCACCGTGACACGAGCGTCTTGGCGAATTTTCCATGCTAATTGGTTGTAACCAACGTCCAATGCATAACAATGTGCTGCACCATTTTGCAATGCACAATCCGTAAATCCTCCCGTCGAGGAACCGATATCGAGGACGATCTTGCCATCGACATCTACATCGAACTGCTCCAACGCCTTTTCCAGTTTCAAGCCGCCACGGCTTACATACTTCAACGCATTGCCTTTTACAGTGAGCGGTGCATCGCTTGGGATTTTTTCTCCCGGTTTATCGAGTCTTGTTTCAGCAGAATAGACGATACCTGCCATAATCGAGCGCTTTGCCTGTTCCCTTGTTGCAATTAAACCACGTTCGACAAGCAAGACATCGACCCTTTCTTTCGGTATTCGATTTGTCATACACGTTCCCTTTCCGCTCTTTGTTCGTTAACGAACGCCCCAAGATTATCAGCAAGATGACCAGCTGTCATGCCAATTTCAGCAAGTAGTTGGTCCACATTACCATGTTCGATAAAATGATCTGGAATACCCATTCTACGGATCGGCACAGCTGTCTTGGCTGTATCATGGGCATATTCGATAACCGCGCTTCCAAAACCACCCGCTAAAACAGCTTCCTCTACGGTCATAATCGGCATTTTTGTCGCAAAAAGATCATCCAACATTTTGGTATCTAATGGTTTGATAAAGCGTGCATTAATCACTTTCACTTGAATACCTTTTTCAGCCAGTGCCGCCGCTGCTTCAAACGCCATTGGAATTGTCGTGCCAAATGTCAGAATCGCTGCATCTGTTCCTTCACGAAGCACTTCCCATGAACCAATCGGTATTGGAGTCAATGTTTCATCCATCAGCACGCCTAAGCCATTCCCTCTCGGGTAGCGTAGTGCGATTGGACCACCATCGTAATCTATCGCAGTCTTCACCATATGCTGTCCTTCGTTCTCATCTTTTGGCATCATAATGACGAGGTTTGGCATGTGACGTAAAAAAGCAATATCAAAGACACCTTGATGTGTTTCACCATCTGCTCCAACAAGCCCCGAACGATCAATACCGATGAAAACGTTTAAGTTTTGACGCGCAATATCATGGAGAACCTGATCATATGCACGTTGAAGGAATGTTGAATAGATCGCAAGAAACGGTTTCATCTGCTGTGTTGCAAGTCCTGCTGCCATTGTTGTCGCATGCTGTTCGGCGATTCCAACATCGAAGAAACGATCTGGGAACTCCTTCGCAAACGATTCAAGCTTCGAGCCGACAGGCATAGCTGGCGTAATGGCAACAATACGGCGGTCTTCACGAGCGATGTTACGAACAGTCTCCGCAACAAGTCCACTCCATGATGGCGCAACAGATGTTGATTTGACAAAATCACCCGTCTCAATTTTATAAGGCCCCGTCCCATGCCATGTACCAATTTTGTCATCCTCAGCAGGTCGATAGCCTTTACCTTTTTTCGTAATAACATGGAGAAGGACAGGTCCGTCTACCTTCTTCGCATATTGAATACTACGTTCTAAGTCTGCAAAATCATGCCCATCGATTGGTCCTAGATACGTAAAGCCAAGCTCTTCGAAAAAGACCCCTGAAACAAGAAGATATTTCAAACTATCTTTGACACGTTCTGCAGCAGCGGCGACTTTGCCTCCGACAGCAGGTATTTTTCTCAAAATATATTCAAGTTCATCTTTGGCTGTATTATATTTACCAGCTGTTCTCAGTTTCCCGAGAACCGTATGAAGCGCACCAACGTTTGGAGCAATCGACATTTCATTGTCATTCAAAATCACAATCATATTCGTTTTTTCGTGACCGATATGATTGAGTGCTTCAAGAGCCATACCACCTGTAAGCGCACCGTCACCGATGACTGGAATTACATAATTCGAATCGCCTTTTACATCACGGGCTGCTGCCATTCCCATCGCCGCCGACAGTGAAGTCGAGCTATGACCAGTTTCCCAGACATCATGCTCACTTTCATTCATTTTAGGGAATCCGCATAAGCCTTTGTATTGTCTGAGCGAATGGAAATCACCTGCGCGTCCAGTAAGAATTTTATGGACATACGCCTGATGCCCAACATCCCAAAGAATCTTATCCTTCGGGCTATTGAACAATCGGTGAAGCGCAATTGTCAGTTCAACTACGCCAAGATTAGGTCCAATATGGCCCCCGGTCACCGATAAATTTTCAATCAAAAACTTCCGAATTTCTTCAGCAAGCTCGGTCATTTGTTCCTTGTCGAGCTTTTTAATAAAAGATGGACTAGTAATTTCATTAAGATCCACCAATATCACACACCTTCATAAATTGATTGCCACGGGTCGATTACGCCTCGGCGTAATTGCGTCCGAATTTTGAGTTTCGCTGGAGGTCTACCCCTTCTTTATAGGACATGTATCCGTTGCGACAGAACATCGCACACTTAGACTGCCTTCCCAAACTTCCTTCAAAATTTGTAACTGACGTCTGCCGGAAGCTTAACTTGATTCAGCGAAGATTTGGACTTCTGCCGAATCGAGTTATATTTGCGCTTAATTCATTATAGCAAGAAGGACGACCAGTACAACAATTACGTTCCCTTCACGACGTTCTTTCTACAATATAATCCGCAAACAAACCGAGTAACGACTGTTCTGTTTCCAGAAACATCAATGATTCTTTCGCCAAACGATGATGCTCTGCCAGTCGCTGTTTTGCGCCTTCAAGGCCTAGTAACGATGGGTACGTTGACTTGTCGCTCATTGTATCGCTCCCCGCGGTCTTGCCTAGCTCTTCCGTTGTAGACGTAATGTCCAAAATATCGTCTTTTATTTGGAATGCAAGTCCGATATTCCATGCAAACGCCTTTAAATCCGTTGTTTTTTCCTGCGAAACGCCTGCTAAAATGCCACCCGCCTCAATGCAAAATGACAGCAATGCACCTGTCTTATTGACATGGACGTTTTCTAGCTCTAGTAAAGATAAACGCTTTGTTTCTCCCTCAATATCTAGAATTTGTCCACCTACCATTCCTTGTGCTCCCGCAGCTTTCGACAGGGTTTGAATGATATGTAATGCATCTTTTGCTGAAGTATTTTGAAGCGTCGTTAAACACTCAAATGCAAGTGCTTGCATCGCATCACCCGCAAGAACGGCTACTGCTTCTCCAAATACTTTGTGATTTGTCAATTTTCCACGTCTGTAGTCATCATCATCCATACATGGCAAATCATCATGAATTAAGGAATATGTATGAATTAGTTCAACAGCACAAGCAACTGTTAATGCATCTTCTGACTCGCTCCCTAAGTCTTCAATCGCTGCAAGGACGAGCAATGGACGGATACGTTTTCCACCAGCATTGAGTGAATAGGTCATAGCGTCTTTCAAAGTTTCAGGCACATTGGCGGTAGCCAACAAATCTTGCAACTTGTCATCGATAGCAGGAAGCTTTTCTGAGATAAACTGCTGTAATTGTTTATGCATGTGAATCTGCACCTTTTGTTGGATCGAACGGCGAAGTATTACCATTGCCATCAATGATGGAAATTAACTGCTTTTCTGCATCCTGTAATTTCCCATGACAATAAGAAGATAACTCCATTCCTTTTTTATATAACGTAATGGCATCTTCAAGCGGTACATCACCTGTTTCAAGCTTCTGAACAACTTCCTCTAATTTCAACATCGCTTCTTCAAAGCGGATTGGCTCTTTTTCCAATTAACTTTCCTCCCCATCAGTAATTGTAATCGATTGAACCGTAGCCTCTGCTGTCCCATCCTGCAAACGAATCTGAATGGGAGACCCAATCTCCATCATTTTAACTGAATTAGCAACTTCATTGTTCTGATAAACGATTGAATAACCACGTTCCATCACATTGAGTGGATTGAGTGCTTGGAGCATTCGAATCGAGGCATGAAAGCGATCACTGCGGATGCGCACATCTTGTTGCACTGCCCTTGTCAAACGTTCTGTGAGTGCTGATGTGGTTCGATAACCTTCCTGAATTCGCTGATCTGGTGCAAATGAAGCAAGCATACTCCGCAATCTTTGGAGTTCCATCGTTCGATGTCCGGTTACCTCTTGCCCACTTCGCATTAGTCTACCTTCTAGTCCAACCAATCTTTCCGTAAACGGGCGATATAAACGTTCTGGAAATTGCAGGGGATAAGACGTTTGAAGAATACTTAAACGTTTTCGTTCCTGTTTGATTTGATTGGATAAGGAGCTGTATAACGCTCGCTTGCGATCGACTACTTTTTCAAACAGTTCGTCGCGAGCCGGAACAGCCATTTCAGCGGCTGCTGTTGGGGTCGGCGCTCTTCTATCTGAGACAAAATCTGCAATCGTTGTATCTGTTTCATGTCCAACTGCACTAATAATCGGAATGCGGCAAGAGAAAATCGCACGTGCAACCGATTCTTCGTTAAATGCCCATAAATCCTCAATGGAACCACCACCACGACCAACGATGAGAACATCGATTGAGCTATCTCCTCCCGCTTGTTCAATCGCTTTAACGATAGATGGGGCTGCTTGTGGCCCTTGCACGATTGCAGGGAATAATAAAATTTCCGCAAGCGGGTAACGCCTTGCAATTGTTGAACAAATATCCTGAATGGCTGCACCCGACTGTGCCGTCACGACACCAATTTTGTTCGGGTATACTGGCAACGGACTTTTCCAACGACTATCGAACAATCCTTCTTTTTCAAGACTGTTTTTTAATTGTTCAAACGCCAAATAGAGCGCGCCAATGCCATCTGGCTGCATCGATTGCGCGTATAGTTGATAATTCCCGCTCGTCTCATATACGGTCACATCTCCCGTAATGAGCACGTTCATGCCATTTTCGGGTCTGAATTTCAACTGTGATGCACTTGAACGAAACATCGCTGACTGAATCCGGCTTTTATCATCTTTTAACGTGAAATAAATATGACCACTTGGATGGCTTTTTACATTCGAGAGTTCCCCTTTAACGAAGACATTGCGTAAATGAGGATCTGCATCGAATTTCCGTTTGATATATTTCGTTAATGCCTGTACAGACAAATAAGGGTTTTCGACCAACAGTCCTACCTCCAGACTCCTAACGTATAGAAACGCTGTCTTTCCGATGGAAAACAGCGTTCGTCCGGTATTTTATCTTCATTCAGCAAAAGACTCCCCCTATAGGTGGCGAAGTTTGCTTTTTATTCCTTGTTCAACGGGTGTTATTGTGAGCATTTTCCTTCTGCGCATGCTGTTTCCGCACTATGCAATGTGTTTTTCAACAACATTGTAATGGTCATCGGACCTACTCCACCTGGAACTGGTGTGATTGCAGAGGCGACTTCTTTAGCTGATGCAAAATCAACATCCCCGCACAGCTTTCCATTTTCATCACGGTTCATGCCTACATCGATAACGACTGCACCTGGTTTAATATGCTCACCCGAGATGAACTTCGTTTGTCCAATTGCAACGATTAAAATATCAGCTTGTTTTGTAAAAGCAGCTAAATCCTCTGTTTTTGAATGGCAATACGTAACTGTTGCATCACGTTGTAGTAACAATTGTCCCATTGGTTTCCCAACAATATTACTGCGTCCAACAATTACCGCATGCTTGCCTTTAATCTCCGTACCCGTCCGCTCAAGTAGCTTGATGATGCCATACGGTGTACATGACAAAAATGAACGTTGACCGATAATCATTTTTCCAACGTTCTCAGGATGAAATCCATCTACATCTTTAGCTGGGTTGATAGCACGAATGACGAGGTTCTCATCGATATGTTTTGGCAATGGGAGTTGAACAAGAATCCCGTGGATAGAGTCATCATTGTTCAATCTGGTAACCTGTTCGAGTAACTCTGCTTCCGTTACTGTATCTGGCAGTTCGATAAGTTCTGATTTCATGCCTGCTTCTACGCTCGATTTTTGTTTGTTTTTCACATATGTACGTGAAGCCGAATTATCGCCGACAAGAATAACCGCAAGTCCTGGTTTACATCCTTTGTCAACAAGTACGCCAACCCGTTCTTTGATCTCTTCTCTGATTTCTTTTCCAATTGCAATTCCATCAATTAATTGTCCAGTCATGTTGTTTCCTCCAAACGATTTTGGTTATTTCTCCTCAAATTTCGACAATACACCATTGACAAATCGTCCTGATTTTTCATCGCCGAATGTTTTACATAATTCGATTGCTTCATTGAGAATAACTCGGTGTGGCACGTCCTCATTAAATAACAATTCGTAGACCGCAAGTCGTAAAACTGTACGCTCAATTTTGGGCAGACGGTCTAATGACCAATGCTCTAACTTGCCAACCAGTGTTTCGTCAATGATTTGGCTATTCTCCACTGTGCCCCGAACAAGGTTTTCATAGAAAGCATTCACAGTGCCTTCTGTAATATAGGCAATTGCTTCATCTACGGTCAATTCCGTATTATCAAGCTGGAAAAGGGTTTGAACCGCTTTTTCCCGTGCTTCTCTTCGTTTCATAAATGGTCTCCTCCACTACTGTCTATCTAAAGCTCTATCATAGCACATTTAAGGAACCAAAATACAGTCACACAATGTCCGATTGCTTCCTCTAGAGATAAAAATCTCTCCCAAATCTGTCTCTCACAAAACGACATCATGATTTTCTACAGAATTTCTGCTAAAACAAGTTGAAAAGCATCATCCTAAGGACGATGCTTTTCAGTTTATTCAGTTTCTGCGCTTGCTTCAAATTGAATGCCAGTAATATGCACATTTACTTCTTTCGTTTCGAGCGAAGTCATGTGATATACCGCATGACGAACTTGTTTTTGAATTTCTAACGCAACGCTCGGTACGGAGTGACCGTACTCTACGACGCAATAGACATCAATCGTTAAACCTTCTTCGGACCATTCTGTTTTAACGCCCTTACCGTGAACGACTTTCCCAAACTTCTCCGCGACACCCGTGGCAAAGTTCCCACGAGTATTGGCGACACCTTCTACTTCTGTCGTCGCAATGCCAATAATTACTTCGAGTACTTCAGGAGCAAGCTGAACACGCCCGAGCTCGACATCTCCCGACGGAGCCATTCCGACAAATGAAGGAATTGTCTTATCAGCCATTCCAATGTCCCCTCTCCGTTAGTCCATTACCGTGTATCTTTCTAGGAATTTTGTATCAAAATCCCCTGATTTAAACACGTCATGATCCATTAAATTTAAATGGAAAGGAATCGTCGTATCAACGCCCTCAATCATAAACTCATCGAGTGCACGTCTCATCCGAGCGACTGCCTCTTCCCGTGTATCCGCATGAACAATGAGTTTTGCCACCATTGAATCGTAAAATGGTGGAATCGAATAACCTGCATACATCGCCGAATCCACTCGAACGCCAAAACCACCTGGTGGCATGTAGACCGCTACTTTTCCTGGTGACGGCATAAAGTTCTTAGCAGGGTTCTCTGCATTAATACGGCACTCAATCGCCCAACCGTTAAGCTGGATATCTTCTTGGCGATAAGCCAATTTTTCACCAGTCGCTATTTTCAATTGCTGTTGGACTAAATCGATTCCCGTAATCATTTCAGTAATGGTATGTTCAACTTGAATACGTGTATTCATTTCCATAAAATAGAACTGTTGGTTGATATGATCGAAAATGAATTCGACCGTACCTGCACCGCGATAGTTCACGGATTGCGCTGCTTTTACCGCTGCTTCCCCCATTGCAGCACGCAATTCAGGTGTCAACGCCGGTGATGGCGCTTCTTCCACAAGTTTTTGCATTCTGCGCTGGATTGAGCAATCACGCTCTCCTAGATGAATCGTATGGCCATGCTTGTCAGCGAGTACTTGTACCTCAACGTGGCGGAACACTTCAATATATTTCTCCAGGTAGACACCAGGATTACCAAAAGCTGCCGCAGCTTCTTTTTGCGTAATATTGATGCCCTTTACAAGATCCTCTTCATCTCTCGCAACACGAATCCCTTTACCGCCGCCACCTGCTGTTGCTTTGATAATAACCGGGAATCCGATTTCACCTGCGACGCGCAATGCTTCTTGCTCATCTGCAACAATGCCATCTGAACCTGGAACGATTGGTACGCCAGCTTGTCTCATCGTTTCACGGGCAACATCCTTCGTTCCCATTCGTGAAATCGAATCCGCTGTCGGCCCGATAAATTCGATATTTACTTCTTCACAAAGCTCTGCAAAGCTCGCATTCTCTGCTAGGAAGCCATATCCTGGGTGAATTCCGTCGCAACCAGTCATTTTTGCAACACTAATGATATTTGAGAAGTTGAGGTAACTATCTTTCGATAATTTCGGTCCGATACAGTATGCTTCATCAGCCAATTCAACATGAAGCGCCTCTCGATCCGCCTCTGAATAAACCGCTACCGTTTTCAAACCAAGCTCTTTACACGCACGGATGATACGTACTGCAATTTCACCGCGATTGGCAATCAATACTTTTTTCATCTGTCAGTCCTCCTTAGTTTGCTTTTACAAGGAAGAGTGGTTGTCCGTATTCAACGAGTTGTCCGTCTTTTACAAGCACTTCTACAATCTCCCCTGAAACTTCCGCTTCAATTTCGTTGAACAGTTTCATTGCTTCGACGATACATACGATTGAATCCGCTTTCACTTTATCCCCATTTTGTACGTATGCTGCCTCATCTGGTGAAGGGGCCGAATAGAATGTTCCGACCATCGGTGACGTCACTTTATGTAGGGATGAATCCTCAAGTGCTTCCGCTACAACTGCTTGTGGCTCTTCTTGTTGTACAACTTGAACTGCTTCTACTTTTGGCTGAGGTGCTACAATTACGTCTTGTTGCACAACAGGTGTAGCTTCCGGTACAGCAACTACAGCAGCTTGCTGACCGCTTCTTTTTTCTAATTTAATTTTTGCACCGTCTGATTCAAATGTAAATTTTTCAATTGAAGATTGGTCAATCAACTTAATAATTTCTCTTATTTCTTGAATTTTCAACATAATTAATTCTCCTAACTACATAATAATATTTGCGCACTATTCTATCTTAGACGTTTTTCAGTCATATTGAAATAGATAATGCTGATTTCGCATAAATATTGCTGAAAAATAAAACAAAGACCCTATCTTAGGTCTTTGTTTTTGAATGTGATGAAAGTATGATTTTTTTACTTTTCAACCGGTATCGATGTCTAGACTCTAACATCTGGCACTGTTATTTTGCATCGCCCGTGAAGCTAACTTCCACTTTCCCAGCATCTTCCCAGCTCGTTTTTACATATTGTATAATTTCGGCTGCCATTTTTGGTGATTGTCCCTCAGTAGAAAGTACAGTCACTTTTACGACCCCATCCTCTGTCCGCACAAATGCCTCTGGATAACCAAATGCTTTTATTTGCATTTCCATAAGTGCTTCGTTAGAAGTTTGTTTGGTAAGCTGCGCCATCTCATCGAATGCCGCATTCTTCTCCTCTGCTGTGTAATCATCGGAAGTCATTTTAGCGGTCAACTGTTCAGTCATTTTACTGCGCTCATTGCGAACCTCCATGCGCATATCCTCAAATATATAAGCTTCCGCAAAGACCGGCGCAGTTTTATCGGTCGGTGTTTTCTCTGTCAATGTCGTGGAATCGGTTGTCTTATCGCTAAAAATCGTAATTCCATCAAACGGCATTGGTACTTTTTCCTTTACATAATAGATGGAAATAACAGCTACAAGACTGAGTAATGTCAAAAACCATACTGTTCGTTTATTCGTTCTCATTCATATTCCCCCTTTTCTTCATTTCAACGATAACAACTCGGTGTTCGGGCAACTGGAGCACAGAGGACAAAATTCTCGAAAGTTCATTTCGAATCGCATAATCTTCCGCACCTTCTGCGATTAACAGAACACCTATCAAGCCACCTTTTTTTTCTGCCCCAGAGGACAAGGAAAAGTAATCAGATAGCGGACTAACGGTTTCCCCACTGTCATAATGGAAGTACAAGGAAACTTCCCCGACTCCTTCAATTTTCATGAGTGCCTCTTCTAGTGCTGCAAATTGTTGACTCTCCTCCTTTTTCCCCTTCTCCCCTCCGATTCCGCCGAGACTGGAATTGATGAAAATGATGACAAGGATAATAATCGTCCCGAGGAGGATCATATGAATTTTCCTTGCAGGTTTTTGCATATCATCACCATTTCCGTTCATTGAGCCGGCTATGTAACCTGTCATCAATGATTCATTTTATGCTTCTTCGTTACAAGCTATGACCAAAAAGTGTCAAGAGCGAGCGGATTATCCAAATACCCATCGCAAGCTTAACAAGTACAAGTAAGTTCTCTTCAGCATCTTTCGGAAATAACAATAAAATCGATGATGCTAATAAAGCTATTAATAAAACACCAGTTAAAAATCAGCCATTCCCTCACCTCATTTCATCGTCGTCATTAGCTTGATTAATATAATGGAAAAAAGAGCCGTATAGATAAAAGCAAAAGCGATTAAAAAAGAAACGGCACAGAGAACAAACAAGGTTTTCCCAATATCATCTAAGATGCCAGTGATATCCTTATCTGCAAATGGCTCAATAAGTGCAGCCGTCCATCTATAGAAAAAGGCAACGAGCAAGGTTTTAAGAGATGGAATAATGGCAACAGTTGTCACTGTTGATATGAGCCAACCTCCTGCAAAAACACTAGCTCCGGATGAATAGCGGCCAATGGTTCCCATACTGTCCGTCATAAATGAGCCAATCAGAGGAATATTTTGGCGAATCAACTCTTTAATCGGCTCGCTAGCAAGCCCTGACAGCGCCCAAGACATCGTCCCCCCCGCTGTAATGAAAATTGAATAGGCAGCAACGACCGCTGATACCGTGCCAAGTAAGGTTGTCCGAATGAGGTCTGCCATTTTCGTAAACGGAACTGACGGCAACAATCTTGTAACAAGATCAAAAATGAGCGCTGCAGTGAGCAACGGAATGAGCACATATTCCGCCAAGACAACTGCCCCATTTGCAAACAGTAGCATTGCTGGTTGGAAATTCAGCAAGCTGAAAGCGCCACCCGCAGCAACCATACTAGCCGTCAAAATTGGATAAATTGAAATAAATAGCAGCGATATAGAGTTTGCGATATCCCGTATAAGTGTTAAATGTTCGAATGCGGGTTGCAAAACGACCATCACGACTAGGAATACTAATAGCATCCTCGTCCACTTCTTAAATGTAGGAAAGAGAAAGTCCACTATTAAAGCCATGAAGGTTGAAATAATAACAATGACGAAACTAGACAATACGGTTCCGAGTATGGTTTCAATAAATGAAAGCATCAAATACCCCGTCCGTTCATTTTGAAATGAGTGTAGATAGTATTTCAATAAGTGTGGTCGTCTGCTGAATCCATAAGGTGAGAATTGCGATTTTCACTGCAAAATGGGACAACGAAGCGAGTGAAGCATACCCAGCCTCTTCAAAATGCTGAGCGATTAGTTCAGACAAATAATATAAAATGGCACTCCCAATCAGCAGCTTAGCGAAAGGGTCTGGCAATGGGGCAAAAAGCCCTACATACACTTTGCCAAATGGAAAAACGACTGTCACAAGGATATGCAGGAGAAAAAATAAAAAAATTCCGACAGACAATAACGGCTGAAGCTTAGGTACTGCAAATGCAATCAAGAGGAGTAGAAAAAAGACGACGATTGCCTGGAGTAAGGTGAGCATCAGACTGACATCGACAACCATTGGAAAAATTCCGCTATTTCCGTGAAGAAAATTTTAAGGAAATGCAACATCTCGGCAGTGATATAAATATAGGCAATAAAAAACAAGAAAAAGGAGAATTCTTTCTTGCCGGTTTGTTCAAAAAAAACATGTAGCAAACCGATGACCAATCCAATACCGGCAATTCGTAACAAATCATTCAAGTCCATCCGGTACGCCCCCCATTGCAATATCCTATGTGCGGATAACCTGATATATGAATCGAAAAGCGCAAGGTGTTCACTTAGATGCGATAGGAAAGAGAGATTTTACTTGGATTCCTCCCTAATTGAAGCGCCCCGAGAATCTTGGCATAAGAAAAACACCTTACAGACCCGATTTGGGTTGTAAGGTGTGAACTAAACTACTATTATTAAGCGCGCGAAACGTATTCGGATTCTTCTGTATTAATAACCAGTTTATCACCGATATTAACGAAGAATGGTACTTGCACAATCAATCCTGTTTCCAGTGTAGCTGGCTTTGAACCGCCACTTGCTGTATCGCCTTTAATGCCCGGCTCTGTTTCTGTTACTTCTAATGTAACTGTTACTGGCAATGCAACACCAAGAATTTCTTCTTTATACTGGATGACATGCACTTCCATATTTTCTTTCAAGAATTTCAATTCTTCTTCAATTTGCGCCGCTGGAAGTTCAATTTGTTCATATGATTCATTATCCATGAAGACATGATCGTCGCCATTTGCATACAAGTATTGCATACGTTTGTTATCAATTTGCGCTCTGCCTACTTTTTCACCCGCACGGAATGTTTTTTCATTGACGTTACCTGAACGTAGGTTACGTAATTTTGAACGAACGAATGCCGCACCTTTACCTGGTTTTACGTGTTGGAAATCCATTACACGCCAGATGTCCCCATCTACTTCGATTGTTAAGCCTGTTTTAAAGTCGTTTACTGAAATCATGATGATTCCTCCATTTACTAGATTATTAGAAAACTCGGTGATTGCTGAGCCATAGGCGACAGCAGAGCCGTAGTTGCTCTTATAAGGGCATCCATGAACTTATTATTGGCTGACGTTATAAGATTAGAAGTTCTTTCGTTGAATGCGTTAGGCGTTCATTGCCATCTTCCGTCATAATGATATCGTCCTCAATACGCACGCCACCAATACCCGGAAGATAGATGCCTGGTTCGACCGTAACCGTCATATTCGGTACAAGAATGGTTTCTGAGCGGAAAGAGAGCCCTGGTCCTTCATGCACTTCAAGGCCAATACCATGCCCTGTCGAGTGACCAAAGGCATCACCATACCCTTTAGATTTGATGTAATCTCGTGCGATTGCATCTGCCTCTATTCCTGTCATACCCGGTTTAATCTCTTTTACTGCAAGTTCTTGTGCTGCAAGTGTCACTTCGTAGATTTCTTTCAGTTTAGCCGAAGGCTGTCCAACAGCAACCGTACGCGTAATATCTGAAATATAACCCTCATACAAAGCGCCGAAATCGAGTGTGACTAAATCGCCCAACTCAATCACTTTGTCTGTCGCAACGCCGTGCGGAAGTGCTCCACGTAAACCAGACGCAACAATAATCGCGAAGGATGAAGAAGTTGCCCCTTGTTTGCGCATCGCAAATTCCAGTTCGTTCGCTACTTCCAGTTCTGTCACACCTGGTTTTATGAACGTGCAAATATGCGTAAACGCATCATCTGCAATTTTAGCTGCTTGTTTCAAAACCGCCAATTCATCTGCCGTTTTGACCATCCGCAACTTTTCGACAAGGCCCGAAACAGGTTTCAACTCTGATTGAACTGTTGCATTGTACAGCTCATAAAGACCAAATGTCATATCGTCTTTTTCGAAACCAATTGTACGTAGATTCATATTTTCCGCTTGTGCTGCCACTTCTTCAATAATCGTAGCCGTATGTTGCACGATACGAAAATCAGCGATTTCTTTGCCGGCCTGCTCCGTGTAACGAAAATCTGTGATGAATACAGCATCATCTTGCGAAATAAGCGCAAGCCCCGCTGTTCCCGTGAATCCCGTCATATAACGGCGGTTGTACGGATTTGTAACGAGTAGTGCATCGATGTCATGTTCTTTTAGCAGTTCACGCAGTTTCGTCAGTTTCACAGTCTTAAACCTCTTTTCGTTTGAGTAGGAAAGCTTGGAAGGCTAGTTCATACCCATCCGTACCAAATCCTGAGATTTGGCCCATGCAAACTGGCGCAATAACAGATGTTTGTCTGAACGGTTCCCGACTATGTACATTCGAAATATGGATTTCGATCACAGGCACGGTGATTGAGGCGACCGCATCTCGCAGCGCTATACTGTAATGCGTAAACGCACCAGGATTGAAGATAATTCCGTCGAGCCCACAATCTTCGGCCTCATGGATTTTATCGATCAAAGCGCCTTCCCAATTCGATTGAAAAAACGATAGCTCAACCCCATGCTGTAACGCAAGCTTATGCAGTTTCCCTTCAACATCTTCTAGCGTTTCTGCACCGTAAATACCCGGTTCCCTTTTTCCCAGTCGATTCAGATTAGGTCCGTTCATAATAAGTAACTTCACCGCCGCACCATTCCTCTCACCTTTATCTTACTCATTTTATCATATCGTTCTTTGGTGGCAACTCATTTTGTACTTTCCTCTGAAAGTTTCTTCATAAAAACCGCCGTTCCTGTAATAAAGCGAAGAACAATGGCCATAAGTGCTAGGAATGGGATGGAAACAGATTTAATGGCGTCCCATGGTGTTTTCGGCGAATCAATGGTCCATTCGACTGCAAAGACAGCAATGATGCCAAGAATAAGTGCTGTTATTGATGGTGGAATCGATGTGGTAAACGAAACTGCCAAATAGAGCAACCCGAAAAGGACAACGAGTACAACGAACAGCAAAGCCCATTTGATTGTGACATGGGCAGTGGGTAAGAGATGCCATTTTTTAGCCCATCCAATCGGCGACCAACGAATAAAATGAAATAACTGTAAAAACCAAAGACTACACACGGTGAAAAAAGCGCTAAAAACAGCTGTCCAGCCAAGTGTTTTATTAATCATGTTATCCCTCCTACACAAAGTGTCGGGAGGTTCTGAACTTTTTAAACATCATTTCTGGAGTCATTCGCAGTTTTTTAGTACAATAGAAAATAAGTTGTAGCTGATACAAAAGAAAGTGTGGGTAAATGTATGGAAAAAGGACAACAATCGCCTACTTATGGAGGCCAAGCGCTTGTCGAAGGGGTTATGTTCGGCGGGAAAAATCATACGGTGACAGCCATTCGACGGAAAGATGAGTCCATCGATTATTTTCATCTGCCAAAAGAAAAAAATAATATGCAAATGAGATTAAAGAAAATTCCATTCGTTCGAGGCATCGTTGCATTAATCGAATCGGCAGGCATTGGTTCGCGTCATTTGACATTCTCTAGTGAGCGTTATGACGTGATGCCAGGTGAAGAGGAGGAACAAGAACCCGAAGAAACGTCCAAGTTGGCGATGGTTCTTGGTGTGGCAGCAGTCGGTATCCTTTCGTTTTTATTTGGAAAATTTGTGTTCACGCTTGTTCCGGTGTTCCTTGCAGAAATGTTGCAATTCATTGCGCCAGGAAAAACAGCACAGATTTTACTTGAAAGTCTGTTCAAACTCATTTTGTTATTGAGCTATATTTCCCTCGTGTCGATGACACCGCTTATTAAACGCGTGTTTCAATATCACGGGGCGGAACATAAGGTCATCAATGCCTATGAAAATAATCTGCCCATGACCGTCGAAAATGTCCAAGCACAATCTAGGCTCCATTTTCGATGCGGCAGCAGTTTCATCCTATTTACGGTCATCGTTGGAATGTTCATCTATTTTCTCGTACCAACCGACCCATTATGGTTGCGGGTTGTAAACCGGATTCTCCTCATTCCAGTTGTTCTTGGTATTTCTTTCGAAGTCTTGCAATTGACAAATGCTATGCGTAACATCCCCGTCTTGAAATATTTGGGCTATCCGGGACTCTGGCTTCAATTGCTAACGACGAAAGAACCTGATGATAAACAAGTAGAAGTTGCAATCGCATCCTTCGAAAAATTGTTGGAGATTGAAGAACATGGCGTAGAAGTACTAGAAGTTGATATGAAAAATACTACTGGAACCGAAACGATTCCTGTAAATTAAGAAAAGCGCTGGAGCCTAGACACTAGACACTAGGTTAAGTTGAGAAACTTATACTTTCTTAATCTAAAAAACGGAAGGTTGCCCAATCAGGCACCTTCCGTTTTTTTAATTCTTTTTATAGCCCACATTGAAGTTGTGCGTTACAGTTTGTACATGTATTACAACCGCCCATTTCTTCAACCGTTCCTTGTCTACAAACAGGACAAGTATCACCGACTTCAGAGCCAATCGTGACGTTTGTTGAACGCAAATCTTGGATCGTATCAACAAGAACCACTTTTCGTTGTTCAACAACCTCTTCAACATACTCCGTGTCCATGTTGTTTTCTTCTGCTTTCAACGTCAAAACTTGTGAATCACGACTACCATCTACATAGACAGTACCGCCTTTCGCGCCACCTTTATAAAGGCGCTCATAGACACTTTCCACTTGCTCAACCGTATAGCCACGTGGTGCATTGACTGTTTTCGAAATCGAGCTATCGATCCAACGCTGGATGATGCATTGCACATCCGCATGCGCTTCCGGCGCAAGGCTCATTGACGAGATGAACCATTCCGGCAAGTTATCCGGATCCGCTTCGGGATTACGCTGTAAATATTCCTCTACAATACTCGCCTTCACCTCGATAAATTTCCCAAGGCGTCCACTGCGGTAATAGGTAAAGGAGAAATAAGGTTCTAATCCAGTGGAAACGCCTACCATTGTTCCAGTGGATCCAGTTGGCGCAACAGTTAGGAGATGCGAGTTACGGATACCATGTTCCAAAATGGCTTGACGGATATCTTCCGGCATTTTCTTCATGAAGCCTGTATTGATGAATGCTTTACGAAGGGTTTGTGTTTCTTCATCTGATTTACCAATAAGGAACGGGAAGCTTCCTTTTTCTTTGGCAAGTTCAATGGACTCACGGTATGCCGTTGTCGCAATTGTTTCAAATACGCTGTCGACAAGTTCATTACCTGCTACTGAGCCGTATTCTTTTTCACAATAAATAAGTAAATCAGCAAGCCCCATAACACCTAGGCCCACACGGCGTTCACCTAGCGCTTGTACTTTATTTTCTTCAAGGAAATATGGTGTCCCGTCGATCACGTTATCCTGCATTCGAACACCGACACGGACAATTTCCCGCAATTTTTCAAAGTTTACCGTTTTTATTTCTTTATCTGCCACTTCAGCAAGGTTTACGGCAGCAAGGTTACAAACCGAATAAGGTGCTAATGGTTGTTCCAATTATGTTATCCTGAAGGCTTTTTATCCTTCAGTTCTTACAGTTCGTTTTCCTGTAAGTTCAGCATACATTTTCACTGCGATATACAGTGTTGCGGTCTCGTGCCTGGATTATAGTCTGTTTTCTAACTAATGAAAACAGGATCACCAGGTATGCGTTGCCCCTGACTAAAGCTTTATCTTCAGCCTTCGGTTCGGATTGGCATCTCAGCTTCCCCGCTTCATCCCGCAATTTTTAACGTGAGGCGAAGTTCACCACACGGGTTTGTTGCTACGACTTGCTGGCCGTATGCTTTAGCGTTTGTTTCGTTGTTGGCATTATCGATGAAGAAAATGCCCGGTTCTGCGGAATACGTTGCGCAAATGTTGATAAGATCCCACAGTGCACGTGCTTTAATCGTCCGATATACTCGTACTTCATGCCCCTGACGTTCCCATTCGCGTACATCTCCAACTTTATGCCATTCTTCATTATATGTCGTCATTTCTGCAGGTGAATATTTTTCAACTGCTGGGAAACGAAGTTCGTAATTCGTATCCTGTTCAACAGCCTTCATAAAATCATCTGTCAATGTGACAGAGATGTTTGCACCCGTAAGGAATTCCGAATTATGAATGGAATACGTCCCACCATCGCGTAATTTTGCTTCTGCATCTCGCATGATGGCTTCGTTGAAACCGCCCATACCTGGAATTGCCCGGTAGTTCAGAATGCCTTGGTACATCGCTTCTTCTTGTGTAGTAAGTGGTTTAAATTTCAGTTTTTCACTTGCAAGCTTCTTGATCAACTCATCTTCCGTATGTTCCAGAAGGAAACGTAAAATCCGCGGATTCTGCATTTTTGAGATGATAAATTCGTAAATGTCAGGGTGCCAATCCGCTAACATAATCATCTGTGCCGATTTGTTGCGCTGATTCGCTACACCAGCTCTCTAAGTCACCTTAGAAGATCAGACCATATCTTATACCCGTTTAGAGTACCCTCGCACTTCGGGATTGCTTAATCCCTACTCTACTTGCTTCCGCCTATTCAGCGTGCTTTCGATGGTCGTTGAACCTTCTCCATTTCACAGGAGCTTGGCTGCTGATTGTCTTTATCCACCTATCGTTCTCAAGCATTCACGCTTACTGTTTCCAGTTACGTTGTAGCCGATAAGTCATCAAAGAGTTTCCAGCAATTCACGAGGTTTATTTAAAGACGAGGCACACGAAATAGCTCTACCACGTCTGGATCCACCTTGTTCCACAAGATGCGTTAATTTCGCAATATCGTCTAGCCATGAGACAGACCCTGACGATTTACCATTAACACCACGTGCTAATGTGTTACGTGGACGTAGTGTAGAACCATTCGTTCCCACACCGCCACCACGGCTCATGATCTCCATCACTTGTTTGCGGTGATCAGAAATGCCCTCGCGAGAATCCGCCACAAACGGCATCACATAACAGTTGAAAAACGTGACTTCTGTGTCCGAACCCGCTCCATACAGTACACGTCCTGCCGGGATGAAATTCAACTGTGACAATTGGTCGTAGAAACGATCAAAGGATTCTTTCCGCTTTTCTTCGGTTAGTTCAACTGACGCAAGCCCCGTCGCATTACGTTTAGCAATTTGCTCGTAAAATACTTCAAGTGGCTTTTCAATCACATCTAGTGACCGTGTAACAACGCCTGTCTCCTGTTCTTCTGGGCTATCAATTGCGGAGCGATAATCTGCTTCAATCCAAATGTCTGCTTTGCCATTCTCTTCATCCAATGCCGTTATGAAGCCAAGCCCTCGCGCTGGAAATTTTGGATCTTCCTTTACTGTCAGTACGACGAAATCCCCGATTTGCAATGTCTTCTTTTCTGTATCCTTAAACGAATACCTATCAATCATGACGAGTCTAGATACGCCACTATGCTCTATTTTCATATCTTCTGTAATTGGATGCACTTGTGGGAATTTCGCAATATCCTTATTCAGTTGTGCTTTATCCAACATTGGTTCTTGATGCTTTGAAACGGTGGTCATTCAGGCATCCTCCTTTTTATTTTCCTTACAAACCACAATACCTTGTGGTCATTTCTCTTTTAAATATACAACATATAGACATTTTCATCAATTCTAGCTCACACATACAACAAAAATATTTCCCCTTACTATTTACATATACGCTTTTCGACATTCAATCACACAAGCATGGTATTTATTTCTTAAAAGTCCAATCATCATTCGCGTATTTCTGTCGTTCAATCTCTCTAACAAATGCCAACTGTCCTTCTGTTAATTCCAATGGCTGTAGCTCGATATCCAACGCTTGTTCAAATCCTTTGGCAAAAGCCCCAACACATTCTTCAATCGATATATCTCGTTTAGCTAGTCGATCAATGGCGACCGCTTTTTCAGGTAAGCTAACCCGCATCCGCTCACGCTGCTCTTCTGAATTGAATTTGAATAAAGAAACAAGCTTGGCTTCATCCAGCTTTAAAAGTATCGCACCATGCTGCAAAATGACACCTTTTTGCCTCGTCTGTGCACTCCCCGCTACTTTCTTACCCTCAACAACAAGTTCATACCAACTTGGCGCATCAAAGCAAACCGCACTTTTTGGTTTTTTCAAGGTATCGTTTTGTTCGACGGTTTCCGGAACCGAAAATTGTGCATCAAGCCCTAAATTACGGAACCCTTCAAGTACGCCTCCCGAAATAACACGGTAAGCTTCCGTTACAGTATCAGGCATATCTGGATACTGTTCTGACACAATCACGCTATATGTAAGCTCATGCTCGTGGAGAACCCCTCTGCCTCCGGTCGGTCGCCGCACAAAACCAAGCCCATGCTTTCTGACTGCAGCCATATCAATCTCTTTATCGACACTTTGGAAATAACCGATCGATAATGTTGCCGGCTCCCATTCATAAAACCTCAACACCGGACCAATTTCCCCTTTACTATGCCACTCTAACAACGCCTCATCTAATGCCATATTGAATGAAGCACTACATTTCCCTGAGTTAATGAAGTGCCAAACTGTTTTCCCCATCCGAATTCCCCCTTCGCAACGCATTTCATTTTAGCATTCTCACATGCCACTTAGCTATAGATATATCTTTATTTCACAAATCCATTTCATGTCTATCCATATTGAAAAGGGCTGACTATGCGCCAGTCCCAGCTCAGTTATTCAAAGTCTTCTAGCATTTACAACAAACCAACCATTTTCAAGCCATGGACAATGCCATCATTGTCTACATCCCTCGTCACATACTTAGCCACTTTTTTCACTACTTCAGGCGCATTTCCCATTGCTACGCCATGACCGACATATTGTAACATTTCAATATCATTCAGATTATCGCCAAAAGCATAGACTTGATCTTTTGTGAAACCTTTCTTCGCCATCAACTTTTCAATTCCCTGTGCTTTCGAACCGCCAAGTGGAAGGACATCCAACGAATAGTCATGCCAACGAATAAAATTCAAGTTACGCATATTTGTCCGATAATGCGCTTCCTCATGTTCTTCACAAAATACTAATGTTTGATAGATATCGGCTTCATTAAAGTAATTCGCATTCAATTCAGGATGAGTAGCACCTGCTTTCAACGAAGCCAAAGCATCTTCTATCCCTGTATGATAATCAATTGTTGTTTTCATCAACTCCGCCCCCATAAAAACAAGCGGATGCTTTTGCAAAGAGGCGTAGTCCATCAATTCCACCAAAAAAGTACGATCGAGCGGATTTTTATAAATGACTTCATTGTCAACTTCAACATATTGACCATTGAAGCAAACGAAAGAATCAATGGCTAACTCTTCCCGCAAATCTTGAAAGAAATAAGGAGCCCGTCCCGTTGCAATCGCTACTTCATGCCCTGCTTCTTTTAGCGACTTTACAGCTTCTTTTGCGGACACTGGTAATTTCTTCTCATGATCAAGGAGCGTACCATCAATATCAAATAGAATCAGTTTCTTTGTCATATAATCTCCTCCAGAACAATATAATTGTCCAGCCCATATATTCCATTTGACTAGATTATGAGGCCAAATCATGCAATTTACTATACGTAGTTATACTAGTCAATGTCGCTTCCAATGTCAAAAGTCCAAACATAAAAAAACAGATCACTGAATACGTTCATTCAATAATCTGTTTTCATGATTCATTTTTAATTTATAACAACCTTTATTTTTGAATAAATGAATCACTTACACTTACTTACACTTACTTTCACTCCACTTAATAATATAATTCGCCAATACATTTGTAACTTCTACGACGCTATCCAAGTGAACACATTCATCGGGTCCATGCATATTTTCACCGACCGGCCCAAAACAGAGCCCCTTTTTATCATAGTATTGTGTGAATCTCGCATCATTTCCTGACGCTCTCCCAATTGTATTGACTTCATATCCCATCGTCTCCTCCGCATTTTCGAGAAACAATTGGACAAAAGGATCTTCAGGATCTTGGTACCACGGATCTGTTGACCAACCAAACCATTCAAGCAATGGTGGATTTTCCATCATCCATTTATCGCCTTCAACCGACTGCATAATCGTATCCTGCATGAGTTGTTTAATGTCTTCGCGTGTTTCCCCTGGAATAAACCCGATTCTTCCCTCAAGCATTGCTTCTCCTGGAACAGTTGAAACCCAATCACCAGCCTTTAACACGCCTACGTTTAAGTGTACGGCCTGACCGGATCCTTTTTCATAGAGCTCAAACTTTATATTTTGCGCACGCCATTCATTTAACTTCTCTAGCGCTTCAACGATTTTCATCATTTTTGAAATCGCATTCACGCCTTCATGCGCTAAACCTGCGTGGGCAATTCTTCCTTTTACACAGACACGAAAATACAGTATTCCAGCGTGCGAAATGGTTACATTTAAATTATGCGGCTCTGTTGAGATATAGCCATCCGTAATAAACCCCTCTTCCAAACAAGCTAAAGCTCCTCCACCGCCACCAGCTTCTTCTTCAATAACAGCATGTAACTGCACATCTCCAGCGATTGGATACCCTAAATCGATTAATGTTTTTAGTGCGAACCAATTGGAGATAAGTCCTGCCTTCATATCTGCAGCACCCCTACCATATAACTTATTTCCAATGATATCCCCGCACCAAGGATCCATCGTCCAATTCGACAGCGGCTCCGGAGAAACAACATCCACATGCCCATGAAGCGTTAGTGATTTCCCCTTTTTCGCGCCTCGATAAATGCCAATAACATTTTTTCGATTCCCAAACGGAATACCCGAATCAATGAATGCGCTATGAGAAGATACTTTTTCATAATTCGGCTCAAATTCATAGATTTTCAAGTTAAGTTCTTCATATTTCTTCTTCATAAAGGCTTGCATTTCTTGTTCATGACCAACAACACTTTTTATACGCACAACGTCTTGAATCGTTTTAAACAATTCCTCTTTGTTTTCATCGATATACTGTCGAATTTTCTTTTTCAAAACAATCCCCCTTGCATTTTTCATTAAAAAGAGGAAGATTTTCTTTCATAATAATCTTCCTCCATACAGTCATCCTAGTGTTATTTAAGTTTTGGAAGTCTCAATCCCTAATGACTCAACACCCTCGATAGGATCCCTACTTTCAAAGCCTTTCGTTTTAAAAAGTTCTTCATCCAATGTTCCAACATCATCGATAACATCCATGCTTCCAAGCTCTTTTTTAAAGAACTTCGTAATAAACAACATGTAAATAATCCCGACGGCAATCCAAATGATACCGCTAATAAATGCATCAGCATGTAAGTGGTACCAGAGAACCCCCGTACTTAAAGCTCCTAGAGTCGGCATGAAGAGGTATTTCAAAGTGTCTCCACCTGACCTTCTTTTCTGCCGAATATAGAAGTGCATAATCACCGCTAAGTTCACAAATGTGAATGCGATTAATGCCCCAAAGTTAATGACAGAAGCAATTAACTCTAAATCTGGTCCTATTGCAAATAATGATACGACTCCCGTCAAAACAACCGTAAAGATCGGTGTTCTAAACTTTGGGT
This sequence comes from Sporosarcina sp. FSL K6-1522, assembly GCF_038622445.1. Taxonomy (GTDB): domain Bacteria; phylum Bacillota; class Bacilli; order Bacillales_A; family Planococcaceae; genus Sporosarcina. Next base: position 2,734,100 of record NZ_CP152019.1, on the reverse strand, counting down.
GTAAATATCCGAATGTTTTCTTCTGAAGAACACCGTTTCTTCCCATTACAAATAGTAAGCGTGACACACTCGCATGCGAAGCTAGTCCGGATGCAATTGTAGCCGCAAATGCTCCCGCTAAGAAGATTAATTGAAATACCTGGCCACCAACCAAAAGTCCAATTTCAGGTAATGTATCATCTAATGTGTTAAACACTGACAAATCTGGGAATAACGCTTGGGCAAAATAAGATGAGATGAAGAAGATCACACCGCCGATCATAACCGTTAGTAGAATGGCCCTTGGAACAGTTGACGTATCTCTCGCCTCTTCTGTATACATCGTGATCGCATCAAATCCAATAAATGAAAACGCAACGACGGTTGCCCCCGTTAAAACAGCCACCAATTCCACATTGGCATTGGTCAACGGATTAATAGTGAATAATGTTCCTTCTCCCATTCCATTATAAAGCTGGACAGCAGCGAGAATAAGAAATATGGCAATGAGCGAAATTGTGAAAACAACGAGTATCATATTTAAGCCTGATGTCGATTCCATGCTGTAAACATTGATGGCTGTGATGATAATGACATAGGCGAAAACCCAAATCCAAATTGGAATACCTGGAAAAAGTGATTCCATATAAATTCTAATAATTAAAGCGTTAACCATGGGTAATAATAAATAATCCAATAACGAAGCCCATCCTACAAGGAATCCGAGATGAGGTCCCATTGTTTCCCGTGTATAAGTATAGGCCGAACCCGCCTGCGGGAATGCCTGCACCATTTTTCCATAACTAATCGCCGTCAACGACATGACTAGCAATGCAACAAGATAAGCCGCTGGTACAACACCATTTGTTAATTTTGATACAATTCCAAATGTATCAAAGACAATTGTTGGTGTCATATAACCTAGCCCTAATGCAACAATGGCCCATACACCAAGTGACCGCTTAAGCGTGGTTTTATCAGACATGCATGTCCCCCCGTATCTATCGGTTCAATTCTTTCATCTCTAGTGCAGTAAACCGCCACTGTTGTAAGCGCTTTCATTTGTGGCGAGAATCATAAGAAAATCATAGCCGTCAAATGTCCATACCTCTCTCATCTTGCCGTCCAATTTCAAAAGGAGCTCCTATAGCTAGCGAAACCCGTCAAGAGAACGCTGCTCTTGATAGCTTTCGCTAACTACAAGAAACACCTCCTCATCTACTCTATTGATAGAATACATGCACATAAACTATTCTACTAACCTCGGTTTATAGTCCGTGTTTTTCCATTCCATTAGCGCTCCATACTCCAACGACTCCACATCATTCGGTAAATAATTCGCAATGACTTTTTTAAGTTGGAAGCCATTTTTCAATTGGAAAGTTAGGACTGGATCGTATAGGTTTCCAGCCATTACTGCTTGTACATATTCATCCGCACTCATATGTTCAGCATATTTATAAAAGTTAGGCATACGTCCACCAATTATAATGCTATCCAAGTTGAATTCTTGACAAATTCTTCGTCGACCGTCATACAGATGACGCCCTAATTGCATCCCTCTAAACGCTTCATCAACACCGACCTCAATACCATACAAATTGCGCCCCTGCGGGTTATGATTGCGAATAAACCCTAAATCTGAAATTTCATAATACGTATGCTCGTCCCCATACTCTTCGAAATTTACAATTAAACTTAAAGCTGTCCCTACAATTTGACCATTACATTCCAAACAAATTTGACCTTCTGGAAATAACTCCAACTGACTTTCAAAATGTTCGTGTTTCAATGACATATCGGGCCCAAAACACTTCATAGATAACGCAGCAACTGCATCCAGATCTTCTTTCAAAATATTGCGTACGACTATTTCTTGTGCTTGATTTTTCAAGTTTACTTGGGGCATTCACAACTCTTCCTCTCTTTTTGGATTAATGTCTTTTAGTTGCACGTACCGTACCCCATTGAGTAGACTTATCTTCCAATACGTAAAGTCTGAAAAAACCTTCAACTTGCGATAAGTCTACTGCAATCGACGTACGGTTTACTTCATATAAATGGACACATATTTCTCTTCCAAATACTCCTCCAGACCGTACTTTCCACCTTCTTTACCAGTTCCACTCTCTTTCACACCACCAAATGGAGCTTGAACGACAGCCGGAGCTGGGTCATTAATGCCAACAATGCCGAATTCTAAGGCACGCATCATCCGTAATCCGCGCCCTAAATCTTTCGTATAACAATAGGCCGCGAGCCCATATTCCGCATGGTTCGCTCTTTCCACCACCTCTTCTTCCGTCTGAAATGTGTAAATCGGGGCGACCGGTCCAAAAGTCTCTTCTGTCGTAATTTGCATACGATCATTGGCGTAATGAATAACTGTCGGCTCAAAGAAGTAACCGCTTTCTTTTTCTAGCGTAAAGATTTTTCCACCTGTAAGAACTTTTCCACCTTGTTTCACGGCATCCTCTACTTGGTGTTGCACCTTTTCAAGTGCGGCTTGATTAATTAATGGGCCGACATTCACACCCTCCTCCAAGCCATTTCCAACAACCAATGCAGATACTTTCGCAGCTAACTTCTCCGAAAACTCATTCGCTATCGACTCCGCAACGTAAATTCGATTTGTGCTAATGCATGTTTGGCCGGCGTTAATGAATTTTGACACCAAAACGCCGTTCACTGCTGCGTCAATTTCTGCATCCTCAAACACGACATACGGTGCATGACCACCAAGCTCCATCGATATTTTCTTCACAGTGTCCGCTGAATCGCGCATGAGTTTTTTACCCACTCTCGTAGATCCTGTAAATGTAATTTTACGAACATCTGGATTTCTCGTCATTTCACTACCAATTTCTTCAGCCGGTCCAATGACAAGATTGGCAACTCCGGCAGGTAATCCAGCTTCATGGAAGCATTCAAACACTTTGATGGCTGAAAGCGGCGTGACATCAGCTGGTTTCAACACAACCGTACATCCGGCAGCTAAAGCAGGTGCGATTTTCCTTGTAATCATGGATAGCGGGAAATTCCATGGTGTAATGGCCGCACATACTCCAACCGGCTCACGAATAACCATTAACTGTTTATCAGGATCGGATGCTGGAAGAGTGTCTCCATAAATTCGCTTTGCTTCTTCTGCATACCATTCAAAAAAACCAATTGCCCCCGCTACTTCACGCGTTGCGTCAGGTAACGGTTTCCCATTTTCAAGCGTAATGGTTTCAGCTAATTCCTTGGACCTTTCTTTCATCAATTGAACAGCTTTGGATAAATAATTGCTACGCTCATTTCCCGTCGTCTTCCCCCACGTTGCAAACGCTTTTTTTGCGCTTGCAATGGCCTCTTGCGTTTCGGCTTTTCCACCTGTCGCTACTGCTGTTAGGACCTTACCTGTTGCCGGATTTAGGACATTCAATTTTGTGGCTGAATCACGCCATGCACCGTTTATATACAACATTCGTATCCCCCTGACCTTCGATTAATTAAGCGTTTCTTTAAAAGCAGTAATTGCTTCATCTAGAATTTGAATCATTTGGGCAATTTCTTCTTTGTTAATGATAAGAGGCGGTGCAAGCGCAATGATTTGGTTATGTCCTCCAAGAGCTCTTACAATTAGTTGACGTTCAAAGCAAGCATCCACCACTGTGTTGGCTGGAAAGACTGTAGAATCGAATAGTTTGCCGCTTGCAGGATCCTCATAAAGTTCAAAGGCCGCTAACAAACCAATTGCTCTACAATTCGTCACAATACTATGCTTCTCTTCTAAATATCGTAGTCCTTTTTTTAACTCGACTTCCATACTTTTTGCATGTTCAACGATATGGTCACGCTCAATGATTTCAAGGTTCTTCAAACCGATTGCACAAGCTGTGGGATGCCCACTGTACGTGAAGCCATGAGGGACAACCGCATCATAACCGGCAATCGTTTCTTTTATATCGTCGTTTAGCATAACGCCACCAAGCTGAGAATAGCCACTCGTCAATCCTTTAGCGATAGACATCATATCCGGAACGACATTCCAGTTATCTACCCCAAACATTTTTCCAGTACGCCCAAATCCACAGATGACTTCATCTGCCAGAAATAGAATGCCAAACTCATCGCATAGATTGCGCACTGCTTCTAAATAGCCTTCAGGTGGGATGTTTACGCCTCCTGCTCCTTGAACAGGTTCAATAATAATTCCCGCAATCGTATCTGCCCCTTCTCTTTCAATCGCCGCTCGAATGGAGTGTTCATAGCCCGGTGCATCTTTCTCACCTCGTTCACTATCTAGCAGATAGGCTGTTGCGCGAATCACTCCGTCAATACCTGACCCTGAGAAGTTATGGAATGCAGGGATTCCCGTCGCTGTTTGAGCGGCTACCGTTACACCATGGTAAGCATTATTCAATGCGATGAATTTTCTTTTTGTCGTTTTTCCTTTTAACTCCCAGTAAAAGCGGGCAAGTTTAATCGCTGTGTCATTTGACTCCGATCCACCCGACGTATAGAAAACACTATTTAAATCGCCAGGGGCTAACGAAGCTAACTTTTCCGCCAGTCGAATGGCTGGTTCATTGGAAAACCCTTTAAATTGAGACGTACAAGCAAGTGTAGATAATTGCTGATGACCTGCCTCGGCAAGCTCTTGGTTACCATGCCCCAAGTTGACATTCCAAAGCATCGACATGCCATCGATATATACTTTGCCTTCCGTACTCGTAACAGTCACCCCCTTGCCTTCCGCAAAAATGATGGCCGGTCCATTGTCTACCATTGCCTTTGGATTTGTAGCGGGATGAAGAAAATGCTGTTTGTCTAGTTCTACTAGTTCTGCCGTTTTTGATTGTTGAGCGATGTTATGCGTTGTCATTGATAAAACCCCCGTTTATAAGTTGTCGTATAAAAACCTTGCCAAAACCTTTGACAAACGATGAAACAATTACCATTCTGAAAACTTATACTGATTATGATAAAATACGGTAAATCAGCAATAATTTTCTGAATGTTCTACCTTGTGGTAATAGTATATCTTTCGATATCTATAATGTAAAATATATCTTATATATGTCTTCCATATTTTTTATGAATAGAATTGAAGGGAGAGGTTTGCATGAACCTACATCGTTTGAGTTGTTTTATTAAAGTTGTAGAGGAAGGAAGTATTACGAAAGCCGCGGCGGCGCTACAAATGACACAACCGCCCTTGAGTATTTTGATAAGGAAGTTCGAAGAGGAATTGGGGGTCACGCTTTTTAATCGCTCGGGCAGATACCTAGAATTAACAGCTAGTGGAACATTTTTATATGAGCAAGGAAAAGAATTATTGGACTCCACGGAGAACACTGAAAGGAAATTAGTTGAGTATCATGAGGGCATCAGAGGTACTGTCAAATTGGGCTGTAGTACATCCACAAGCCTATTTATATTGCCAGATGTCTTACAAAGATTGCAAAAGGATACTCCTAATGTTGTTACACATGTCCGTGAAGGCAACACATCTTATATTTTAGAAAATTTACGTAATTTCACAATCGACATTGGGATTGTTCGGTCTTCTATTAGAGCGGAGGATATTCAAACCCTAACACTACTAACTGAACCTTTACTGTTAGCGCTTCCGCCTAATCATCCCTTATGCAAAAAAGAAACGATTGAAATAGCAGATCTTGCAAACGAACGTTTTCTTTTACCTACGACTTCTTATGGGTCAGGCCTTGCCGATGATATTATTGAGGCCTGTCAAGATAACGGCTTTACCCCTAACGTCGTTTACTGGGGCACAGAAACATTACCTACGCTTTTAATGGTCAGAAGAGGAGCAGGCATTTGTTTTACGCCTAGTTGCTTTCAGAACTTTCATTCACCCGATTTTCCTGTACTGCGACCATTGTCATTTCCAACGCTCCAAACGAAGCTTAATATCCTCACTCTTCGGAATCGCTATATGTCGTCAGTTTCCGAACGATTTCTTACGATTGTCAAAGAGGTGGCTCAAGAAATGGAGTATCCTACTAAAACCTAGTCAAACCATCATTGAGACACTCTTTATTTCCCCTATCCATTGAACAACGGCCGCTAACTCTTTATAATGAGAAAGAAGAGAGAAAGGGGAAAGTTGTTGTGAATTATTATGTATTAGGGGCTATCGTCCTCATTATGATCGCTTACTTCGTTGTGACGATGCTTCGTCTTCGTAAAGCTGTAACCAATTTAACACAAGAACAGTTTATTGAAGGCTATCGAAAAGCACAGCTCATCGATGTTCGTGAAGCAAAAGAATTTGAGGCAGGCCATATCCTTGGGGCACGTAATGTTCCTTATTCCCAATTCCGTCAACGGTATAAAGAAATCCGTCCGGACAAGCCCGTTTATCTGTACGATCAAAACGGTGGGAAAAGCGCACGTGCAGCATTATTCCTGAAGAAAAAAGACTATACACAATTATTCCACCTCCAAGGCGGATTCCGTTTATGGACAGGTAAAGTAAAAAGCAAGTAAGCGTAAAGTTCTTCCTTAATTAAGGAGGAACTTTTTTTACTAAAAACAGTATAGAAATGGAGAGACTTATGGAAAATTTAATTTTATTGCCAATTGATAGAGATGTGCGTAATACCTTACCGTTTTATGAAGATTATGCAGCCGTCAATCGACATATTTTCAACCGTTTAAACGAACGACAGCAACAAGACTGGAAAGTCATTCAAGCTGAAGAGCTTATTGCTCATGCAGAGTCCGTTATTGATGAGTTAATGAAAAAAGGAAAGTTGCACTACGAATCACTCGGTCATATCTACGGCGTGCGACCTACTAAGAAGGTAGGACGATCCAATTCAACTCAAGAGTTCAAATTACGCATTTCTGAGACAATTGAAAACCAATTGTTGTACTTCCCCGACTTTGATGTCGCTTTCACGCAATTACTATACTATGGTGGTAGCGGTTCAACCTGGCCCGAATATCAACTTTTCTCTTCTTCCGCTGAGAAAGTAAAAACATTCATCGAAGAGCTCAATCACCTGCAACGTGAAACAATGAAAACGACGGTCACGTACTTAGTCGATACAGAAAGTGGCGTCGAAAAGAAAAGTTTTGAGCATGGGGAAAAGGTCAGCAGAGAGGATGTATTTTTAGAGGACCGCATGAAATCCGATATCTTTCGAGCAATTGATGAATTTTTCAAAGATGGCGGATCATTCTACAAGGAATATGGACTGCCTTATAAACGCGGCATTTTATTGTATGGTGCCCCTGGAAACGGTAAAACCACACTTGTCCGCTCAATTACCGGCTCGACATCAGCCCCCGTCATCTATTGGCAAATTACAGAACATACAGGTAGCTATTCTATACAAGAAGTATTCACGACCGTCGAAAGGATGGCCCCTGCGATTCTCGTTATTGAAGATATCGACTCCATGCCGGAACATACACGCAGTTCATTTCTTAATACATTAGACGGTGCTCGTGTACGTGCAGGACTATTTATCATCGGGACAACTAACTATCCAGAAAAAATTGATCCTGCCCTCATTAACCGCGCAGGTCGTTTCGACAGCAGCTATGAGATTCTTTCCCCGACATCCGAAGTTCGTCGTGCTTATATGAAGAAACTCGACAAAAAAGGACTATTCAATGATGAACAATTGAACGATGTTACAAAACGTACAGCAGGGTTATCTGTTTCCCAACTCAACGAATTGTACATGTCCGTTGCACTCGGTTTTCATTATGATGGAACGGTTGAATATGACAGACGAATTCAGGATTTGCAAAAGCAACATAAACGATCTACAAAAGGAAATTGGGAACAAGAGGGCTCGATTGGATTTTAATAAGAAGAAACATAGAAACTCTCTCAAAATATAAAAAGCACAGCGCAAAATTGCTGTGCTTTTTATATTTTTTATTTTGTATAACGTAATACAGGTTGACGAGCCGCTTTCGTTTCATCTAAACGATTGATAACCGTCGTATGTGGTGCATTTTGAACGATTTCAGGGTTTTCATCAACTTCTTTTGCGATTTGAATGAGTGCATCACAGAATGCGTCGAGTGTTTCTTTCGACTCTGTTTCTGTCGGCTCAATCATCATCCCTTCCTCAACGTTTAGTGGGAAGTAGATTGTTGGTGGATGATAGCCAAAGTCAAGCAGACGTTTCGCCATATCAAGTGTACGCACGCCAAGTTTCTTCTGACGACGACCTGAAAGTACGAATTCATGCTTACAATGACGATTATATGGTAGGTCGAAGTAAGGCTCAAGTCGACGCATCATATAGTTCGCATTCAATACCGCGTATTCCGTAACTGCTTTCAAGCCGTCTGGTCCCATTGAACGGATATACGTGTAAGCACGCACATTGATACCAAAGTTTCCATAATACGGTTTAACGCGTCCGATAGATTGTGGACGATTGTAATCGAATGTGAATACATCGTCTTTTTTCACAAGAACTGGTTTTGGCAAGAATGGAATCAAATCCGCTTTCACACCAACTGGACCTGAACCTGGGCCTCCACCACCGTGTGGACCCGTGAACGTTTTGTGCAAGTTCAAGTGAACTGCATCAAAGCCCATGTCGCCAGGGCGCGCTTTAGACATAACTGCGTTTAAGTTCGCACCGTCATAGTAGAGCTTTCCGCCAGCACCGTGAACGATTTCAGCCATTTCAAGAATGTCTTCTTCAAAAAGTCCCAATGTATTCGGGTTTGTCAGCATAAGTGCTGCTGTATCTGAACCAACGACACGTTTCAAGTCTTCAAGATCGACAAGTCCATGCTCATTCGACTTAACTGTTACCGTTTCAAATCCTGCAACTGTAGCTGATGCTGGATTCGTTCCGTGCGCTGAGTCAGGAACAAGTACTTTCGTTCGGTTAAAGTCACCGTTCGCTTCGTGGAAGGCACGGATCATCATCAATGCTGTCCATTCACCGTGTGCACCTGCAGCTGGTTGAAGCGTAACTTCATCCATTCCCGTAATTTCAACGAGATGCTCTTGTAAATCGTACAATAATTCCATTGCCCCTTGAACTGTCGACTCATCCTGCAATGGGTGAATGTTCGCAAATCCTGGGTAACGCGCAACAGATTCATTGATTTTAGGATTGTATTTCATCGTACATGATCCTAGTGGATAAAATCCTGTGTCTACACCATGGTTACGATTAGATAATGCTGTATAGTGACGCATAATATCAAGCTCAGAAACTTCCGGAAGTTCCGCAGCTTCTTCACGGACAAAGCCTTCTGGCAATAGGCCGGAAAGGTCTAATTCAGGCACATCTAGTTCAGGAAGGCTATAACCTACCCGTCCTTCTTTCGTCAGTTCAAAAATTAACGGCTGATTATCTTTATGCATGAAGGGCCTCCATTTCCTGCACAAGTGCATCGATTTCTTCTTTTGTACGCTGTTCTGTTACAGCGATTAGTGCATGGTTTGCAAGTTCTGGATATGTTAGACCAAGGTCATAACCACCAATAATTCCTTTTGTGAACAATTGTGCATTCACTTCTTTAACAGCTTGTTTGCAATCGACAACGATTTCGTTGAAGTGCGCACCTTCATACTTCACAGCGAAACCAGCTTTTTCAAATGCTTCTTTCGCATAACGTGTTTTGACGATGTTTTGGTAAGCAATTTCTTGTGCGCCTACTTTTCCAAGTGCTGTCATCGCAACAGAAGCTGCAAGTGCGTTCAACGCTTGGTTTGAACAAATATTAGATGTCGCTTTATCACGACGGATATGCTGTTCACGTGCTTGAAGTGTCAATACATAGCCACGACGTCCTTCATCATCTGTTGTTTCTCCAACAAGACGTCCTGGTACTTTACGCATTAACTTTTTCGTTACAGCGAAATAACCACAGTGTGGACCGCCAAATGCTTCGGCAATTCCGAATGGTTGCGCATCTCCAACTGTAATATCTGCACCTAATTTACCTGGTGGTGTTAATACGCCAAGTGCAAGTGGATTCGCTGATACAACGAACAAGCCGCCTTTATCATGTGCAATGTCACCAATTTTTTGAATATCTTCGATTTGACCGAAGAAGTTCGGATATTGGACAAGTACTGCCGCTGTATTGTCATCAATCATTTCTTCCAATTTTGCAAGATCTGTAACGCCATCTTTTTGTGGAATGGTTACAACTTCGATTGATTGTCCATTTGCGTAAGAAAGCACAACATCACGAGATTCAGGATGTACAGTTTCAGACACAAGCAATTTTTTCCGACGTGTATGGCCTGCAGCAAGCATTCCTGCCTCTGCAAGAGCTGTTCCACCATCATACATAGATGAGTTGGCTAGATCCATACCAGTCAATTCACAGATCATTGTCTGGAATTCAAAGATTGCTTGCAATTCACCTTGTGAAATTTCTGGTTGGTATGGTGTATAAGCCGTGTAAAACTCTGAACGTGAAATCACATGGTCAACGATGATTGGCTTGTAATGATCATAGACACCCGCACCTAAAAATGATGTATATGTACGTGCGTCAGCATTTTTTGCAGCAAGTTGTGAAAGTTCTTTTGTCAATGAAGACTCAGACTTCGCTTGTTTAATATTGTACTCGCCTTTAAATCGAATTTGTTCAGGAATATCTGCAAAAAGTTCATCTACGGAAGAAATTCCGATTGTTTTTAGCATTTCTGCGCGATCGGTTTCCGTCATTGGAAGGTAACGATGCTTCATATCCACTTGTCCCCTTTTCATAATGTCATTCATTATCGTTTATAAAATGGTGTTGCAATAATAACTGCTTTCAAACGCTTATTACGAACTTCCACTTCCACTTCTGTGCCTTGTGAAGTATGCTCGCTCTTCAATAGAGCAAATCCAATATTCTTTTTAAGCGTTGGTGATTGTGTACCCGTTGTGACTTCTCCGATTTCTTCGTCACCAAGGAACACTTTGTAACCTGTACGTGGAATGCCTTTGTCAATCATCTCAAGACCTACAAGTTTACGTGGTACACCGTTTTCCTTTTGAGCAGCAAGTGCTTCTTTACCAATGAAATCTTCTTCTTTATTTACCTTTACAACAAAACCTAAACCTGTTTCAAGTGGTGAAATATCTTTAGACAATTCTTGACCATAAAGTGGTAAACCAGACTCAAAACGAAGTGTATCACGAGCACCTAAACCTGCTGGAATAACGCCTTCACTTTCACCTGCTTTAAGAATTGCCGGCCATAATGCAACAGCTGCTTCTGGAGAACCGTAAATTTCAAAGCCATCTTCACCTGTATAACCTGTACGAGAAATGAGTACATTGTGCCCCGCGATATTGACGTTTTCTTTGAATCGGAAAAATTTAATCTCTTCCAACGGCTCATCCGTCAATTTTTGCAAAACATCTTGTGCTACAGGTCCTTGCAAAGCAAGAAGTGTATAAGCAGCAGACTGGTCTTCAATTGTGACATCGCCTGTTAGATGTTTATTCATCCACTCAAGATCTTTGTCAATATTTGACGCGTTGACAACAAGTAGGTAGTCGTTATCTGCACGTTTGTAAATAAGAAGATCATCAACTGTACCGCCGTTTTCATAACACATAGCTGTATATTGCGCTTGACCGTCTTTCAATTTCGATACATCGTTCGTCACGAGCTTTTGTAAATAAGCGAGTGCACCTTCACCGCGAACGAGTACTTCACCCATGTGCGACACATCAAACAAACCAGCTTTGGTACGAACTGCTTCATGTTCAGCTTTGATGCTTGAAAATTGAACAGGTAATTCCCAACCACCGAAATCGATTGTTTTTCCGCCGTACTCCGCATAGCTATCAAAAAGCACGGTACGTTTTAAAGTTTCTGACACAGTCTATTCCCCCTTGAAGTTGTGATTAAGAAAAGCGCAGGCGCCCTGGCACTGGAGCCTAGACAACGACCCCAGTTGAAACACTTATACTTTCTGATGCCTAAAAAAGGACAGAGGTCCCCTGTAAAAGAGAACCTCTGTCCTTGTACCTGAAAGTTTGACCTTACGGCTTTCCTCGTTGGTGGCCGCATTACATCGGCTCTCTCCAGAGATGCGTCATGTATGAGTCTTTTTACCTGAGAGATTCATAACCTCTGTTATTTGCTCCTTCGGCGACGCCTAATGCGTGCTCTCCCCATACAATCATTCGCGCTATTCAATTGGTATGACAATGATTAAAATTAAGGCAAAATATGCCCTTTCGCCTTATATCTTAACATTTCATTTCTGTAAGCGCAATACTTTTTCATAGTTAGTTGTTTTTACGAACGTTAAAAGAAAAGAAGTTTATAACGTTCGTGTTTTAAGGTGTTTTTTAAATCTTCATCCAATTTACATGTAGAAAAACGGAAATCTCTGTCGATTTCCGTTTTATTTTTCTCCTGCAAGCCTACCGACCTGGAATGCAATGTAATCGGTAATATCTCGCAAGGAACGATGCTCTGTCTCCACCCGAAAATGAGCAGATTGCTGATAATTCGCACGCCTTGTTTTAAATAATCGCTCCAGATCAGAACGTGACGATCGCTGAACAATTGGCCGATTCTTATCTGTTGCAACGCGACGCCATATGTCACGAAATGGTGCGTTAAGATAAAAAACAAGCCCTGTTTTACGCATAATCGCGCGATTTTCTTCCCGCATCGCTACACCGCCGCCTGTCGCAATAATACAAGACTCATCACGAAATGTACGCAAAAATTCTGTCTCCATATCGCGAAAATACGCTTCACCGTATGTTTCAAAAATAGCAGGAATCGTCATGCCCATTCTTTTCACGATTTCATCATCCATATCGTAAAATGGCATCTTGGTCGCAAAACTGAGTCGCTTACCGATAGCACTTTTCCCACTGCCCATAAAGCCAACCAAATACACTTTCCTCATGTTATCACCCGTCTGCTGGGACAGTTCTATCTAGCCGCCCCGCTTCATTATCTTCACCGTTTCGTTGTCGTAATATGTTTCAAGCGAATCATATGTCCTTTGTAGACTATCATGCCACGAAACGATGGTGAAAAGAAAGAGGGAAACGAAAAATAATAGAACAATCGCTGCCGCAAGCATAGCACCGTCTTCATTCTGGATACAACCCAATAACAAATCTCCTCTCTTTTCGCGTGCCATCTGCCATTAGAACCCGTGCGGTTAAGCCCATTCCGTCAATGGAAAAAAACGTGGAGCGGACGCTTGTTAGTAACGGGATATGCCCATTCCCATTCACCCGCTTCCGAATAACATTTCCATTTTGATTGATACTAATGTTTCCTCTCGCATTCTGAAAGCGAAGCATTTCTCCCGCATCACTGACTTCAATCGCACTCACTTCCGCTAGCAGTTGCTGCATATCCACCGCAAATAATTCCCATTCTGTGGATCCATAATCCGTATATTGTCGTTCAATCGGTTCTTTCCAGAAGAAAAACAGCACAAATAGCTGAAGAAATAGCGCCATAATCAACAGTTGGAAAATACTCTCAAGAAAAGTATAGCCACGTTCATTTCCCTTATTCAATAAGCGATGCATTTTCTCACCACCTTATCCGCAGGCCCATATGAAACACAAACGGCGTCCGTATCGACAATCCAGTCATATGCTACTCCATCCACTTGTCGAGTCCCTTCTGACACACCATATGTCTGAAAGGAAATGGCTCCTTGATAAGCGGTCTCCGCTGCATACATGCCCAATTTCCTGGCTTGCAAATCAGATGTTATGAATGATGCAAACGGCAGTAGTGTTCCAAAAATAACCATTACGATAGTTAATGTGAGTAGTGCCTCTGGCCACGAATAGCCCTTATCGTTCATAAACCACCATCCTCCCTCGTTGAAATTGAATGCGAATTTCTGTAAAGCCGGAAGATGTCTGAAGCACTAATGTACCTGACTTAATGATGTCTCCATTTCCATGAAACTCAACGCTATCCATTCCCCCCACAAGTTTCATACCAGCCGGAAAATTCGTCCTTGCAAATTCAAATTCTCCCGGTACCGCTGTGATATACATCGTTCCAGCATTTTTGAAGGATAATTTTGTATACGCATTATTAGCCATCGAATAGGCTTGTAAATTTTGAATGGATGCCATAAAGGCCTGAATGGCACTCTCTGCCGTCTGCTCACGCATCCAGCGATCACCAGACGGGATAATAATTGCGGTTAGTATCGAAAGAATAGCCAAAACTAACAGCAATTCAAGAAAAGTAAAGCCATTTTCCTTACGCGCTTTCATCATCAACTTCCCGAGCTTGCAGCCTTTCGCGCTGCTGTTACTTTTCCATCTGTATCAATCGTAATTGCACTGCCATCTGGACATGCAGCTTTCTCGGGTAGATACCCTTTATCTGATAGTTCTTCGACACTTCCCGGAATCTTTTTGACATCCATTTTATACGATTCTACTTGTCCTTGAACCATATGCACATAGGCATCACAGCCTTTTTCATCAATGGACTTTGAATGCTTCGTAACATTCGGAATCGCAATGAGAATCAAAACGGAAATAATTAACAAAACGATCATCATTTCTATCAAAGTGAAGCCACGATTATCACGGATTTGTTTCATCCTTTTGCCCCTTTCATAAATTATCCATCATGCCATAAACCGGTAACAATAACGTCAGATAAGCCGCCAAAATACAAAGCGCTATGACGCCAAATAATACTGGTTGTAGCAAGGCTAAAATCGCGGTGAGCTTGCGGTCTATCGTTTCCTCTAGATGCTCGCTATAAATCAATAGCTCTTTGGATAAATGCCCACTATCAGCACCATGTTTCGCAAAAGCCGCTAGCTGTCCCATCAAGCCATCCGTCATCTCAATTGCGCTATGCAGGGGCTCACCATAGATGACTTGTTCTTTCACATTTGTAGTCATCGTACTTAAAACGACATCCAATTGCTGGTTAATGAGCACATCTAGTGCATTTTGCATAGATAATCCTGACTGTAACAAACTACCCATTTCGCTCGCAAAGTCCCTCGTCTTCATCATCATAAAAAACATACGAATGATTGGGACTGAAACACAAAAGTGAATCTTGCTCGTTGGAGTCATGTTCTTATAGAGCAGACGCATAATGCCTACAAGACTTGCCGAGATGACTACCACACCAATAATGGCATCCGGTATCTTGGACACAATTGATGGTAATGCCGCAACAAAGCCCCCCGCCTGCGTTTGCCGAGACATTGCAAGCATTTCCATATTGGGTAAAAAGAACTTACGAAACGCAATCAGTAAAACCGCAACAAAAACAAAGAGCGCAATAGGGTAAACCAATAGATTTTTGAGTTTCTTCTTTTTCTCTTCACTCTTTCTTAAACGCTCGGCCATCTCCTCCAAGGTATCTGCAAGCCGACCATCCATTTCAGCAATCGAAATAGGTAGCAACATACTTGAGGAAAATCCAAAACGACTAAAAATTTGTGTGACACCAAATCCCGCTTTAAAGTCTCCCTCTACTTCTATTAAGATCCGGTCATATTCTTTCAGGTGGTGTGGCAATAGTAAATGCAAACCATCATGAAACGTATAGCCTTCCCTCAAAAGAACCGCAAGCCTTTTTAAAAAGGTTGGACGATTTTCAAGCAGCACCTTACGCTTAGCCGCTATATTGTCGTTAAGCATGTCCATCTTGCACCACTTTCGGATGGCTATATTTCAACATAAGTGCCTCTACCTTTTGCTCTTCCGAAACAATGATTCGGTCACCCTTCATAATTGAATTCGTCATTTCATCCAGCACATCATCTTGTACAATTTCAAATACGGCACTCGTTGTCCCAGAGGAAGTTCGTACGAGACGCTGAGCCGCGATACAAACAACTGTCTGTCTCAATTCTTCAATCGAAACCCCAAAATCCATCATCCTGTAGAAACAACCTGCGGGATCTTTCGAATGAATGCTAGTGATGACTAAATGACCTGTCAACGCGGCTTGAACAGCAATCTTAGCGGTCTCACTATCTCTAATTTCACCAATCATAATGACATCTGGAGAATGGCGCAAAATCGCCTTCAAACCACTCGCATAAGTCATGCCTGATTGTTCATTCACCTGGATTTGCAACAAATGGGAATGATTATTTTCAACAGGGTCTTCCAGAGTAATGACATGACGCTCTAACCGATTGGTACAATGCGCTGTTAACGAATAAATGGTCGTCGTCTTTCCACAACCGGTTGGTCCGGTTGTAATAAGCAATCCCTGTTGTTTCGATGTAGCGAGGCGTAATTGGTCTGCCCACGCTCGTTCCATGCATAATTCATCGAGCGGAACAATTTTGTCATGCTTTTGCAAACGTATAACAACACTTTCTTTTAATTGAATAGCAGGAATGGTAGATACGCGAAAAGAATAATTTTCTCCTTGAACCCGCTTATGGAAAGAACCACTTTGCGGTTTTCGCCTATCACTTATATCGAGTGAGGAAAGGAATTTGTAAAAGGAAATCATACGGCCCGCTAATTGTGGGGGAAGTATTCCGGACCGATCGAGTTTGGAATCTTTTTTAAACGATACATCATATCCCTCGCTCATTGGCACGAGGTGGATATCGGTTGCTTCATAACTAATCGCTTTTTCTAGCAACTGAAAACATTTACGTTCAATGACGTTATCATGTCTAACCATTGAGCACCCCTCTTTCAGTAATAATGGAATGTTGATCCATCTTATTTAGACGGGAGACCGCTTCCCGTCTTAACATAAAGTATACAATGGACACCCCCTTATTTGGAACACTTTTCCACAAAGTCGAATTGTATGTCGACAAAAACGAGCAAAACCAATTTTTGAAGTCAAATTTAGGCCCAAATATGATTTTTGGCAAAAAAACAAGCATTCTTCTCTTTTTACACGGCTTTGTCACAATGAAAATACGATTGGAGTTTACATCTGTGGTTGTTATCCTTTATAATGAATGTGAGCTTATTGTAATGTTTTATTTAAGGAGGGACACACACATGGATAACATGTTCAAGCTGATGGGCTTCTGGACAGGCATATTCGCTATAATGTTTTTCGTAGGCGACATGCTACCAGCTGCACTTCTTTTTGTCGCAAACACGTTTTTCTTCCTACTACTTGGATATCTGAACTTGACAGAGCGTATGTATATGTACCTATTTGGAGCTTACCTGATGATTTTCATGGTCGGATTTAGCTACTACTCAACGTTCATCCACGTACAAGGTGTTAGTCACTAATCGTACATACAAAAAAACAGCCCTTTTAGGCTGTTTTTTTGTTTTCCTTCTATTTAAAAACCGTTCAAAAAAGGATTTGAATCTTTTTCATCTTCTGGTGTTGTTGAGGTTCCGTGCCCTGGATACAGGATAAAGTCATCATCCAACTCCAACAGTTTATCGTGAATCGATGCTAACAAGACACTCGTATTTCCACCCGGTAAATCCGTTCGGCCCACACTTTGTTTAAATAGTGTATCTCCAACAATCGCAAAACGAGCCGCATCGAAAATATACGAGACACTCCCTGGAGAATGTCCGGGTGTATGTCTTACTTCAAATGTAAATGGGCCGATTTCAATAATGCCCTCTTCTGAAAGTAAATGATCCGCTTGTCGATTTTGAACGTTTGGCAACCCTGCATATTTTGCAGAACCATTTAGCTTCGGATCTGACAACCATTCCCTTTCCTCTTCATGCAAATAGACCGGAATCCCAAACCGATCCCGCACGCTATCAACAGCACCTATATGATCAAAATGAGCGTGCGTTAACAGAATAGCAATAGGCGTCAACTCCTGACTAACTACTTTACGAATAATCCTTGCACTCTCTTCACCTGGATCCACAATGAGACAATTGCCAACCTCATCTTGAACAATGTAGCAATTCGTCTGAATCGGTCCTAGTGGATATGTACTAATTTTCAACATAGTCTCCACCTCCTCTAAATTATACTACGCAACTTGTTGAGAGATTTCAAACAATCGTCATGAATTAACCTCGACAAAAGGAAATGTAAACAGTACAATAGAAGAGGAATCTTGTTAAATTAAACTTGCACAGGATGTGCTGACTTCTGCATAGTTCACAGAAAGTGAACGAATTTGGCGGAAGTTCCTATTGTTGAAAGGAGTGTCTCACAATGAACTTATTAATGGTCATTTTTGGTCTGGTTGCAATTTTGTCAGTTGTTGGAACGGTCCAAGCATTCAAAGAACGTAATGTTTTAAGTATCGTTTTTAACCTTGGAGCTGCAGTTGTTTTTGGAGCTTTCACGGTTGCAACACTTGTATTCCAAGGTTTCCCACCAGGTCTGTAAGACAAGCCAAATAAGGCAACTAAACATGATAAAAAACATCCTTTGTGAATGTATTTACAAAGGATGTTTTTTATTGTCTAAAATTATGTCTTTGCTCAAACTATGAATAAGTTTGAACAAAGACATATCCCCTTAGGACTCCGGGAATGTTAGCCAAGGGATTTCCTTCTTTGTCTCAACATCGATTAGTGTTTCCAACGAATACCCTGTAAGACAGTACTTCCCTGCCGGTGAACAGCGTAACGAGCTCTGTATAACCTCCTCGGTGACGACCTCCTGCCTCCCTTCTGTCACACGAATAAGCCTGTAGGGCGATGCCAATTCATCCAGTTGGCCCCCTTCGTCAGGGGCAGCTAGTACAATAACATCTTTGGATATCCACTCAATATCCGGATGGATCCATTCTGAATAGTTACTGATGGCTGGCATTTGCCACTCCGAGCGGATCTCGCCATCCTGCCCTCTAATCGTATATTTCGCCGTATTTTCATCGCCGAGGCTTGCGATGAGTATGACATCCTCATATGTATCAAAATAAATAGCATTTCCAACATCCAGCAGGCTCCATTGTTCGGTTGCAAGTTCATAAGTCAGTAACTCTGCCCCGTCAAGTGCATGTTCCGCAACGCGACCGAGAACCACTTTCTCTGTACCGAACCATTTCGGAAAAGGCTCTTCCATCGTAAGTAAACCAAACTGCTCCTTATGCCCATCATATAAAAATACATCAAATGTCCAATCTGGTTGAAAACCCGTTAAGAGAATAAGCTGCGGATCGAGATCATTCCATTCAATCGCAAGTTCAGTAGAGGCAACGGTCAGTTCATCCTGAACAACACCATCAATCGTCATTAATTTTACTGTAGCTGCGGTTGGGTCGTCACTCGTATGTATTAACATATATTCTCGTAATGGATGAATCAAAACGTCTATAATCATGGAGGAATCTTCATACAACATCATCGTTTTCCCCGTTTCCAAATCAAAGCTGTTCACTTTATAACGTCCGTCGCTCTTCTCAACATAAGCGATTGTTGAATCGGTTAGCCAATCGGCAACAAAATGAAACGTCGCTGGATCAGCCTTCAATAGCTGTTGCGTAACATTTTTACGATCTTGATCGTTTTTCTTAACTGGATCGGTAATATCAGCAGGTTTATCGGCTAAATGATCTGTCTCTGCCGTACATCCTGCTAAAATCAAAACTGCCAAACTGAAGACGGACACCCTTTTTCGCAACTTATGAACTCCTTTCTAAAGAGAATACTTCCCTTCAACTTCTAACAATTGAAAATTATAGAACTTTCTTTATGAAAAAAAGCTCTGCACGGCATGCACCGTGCAGAACCTTATCATGCTTACTGCTGACCAGCTTTTAATACAGGGGTTTGCTCTTGTTCTTCTTTAAATCTGAGCAAATCTCCATTAATGATCATATCAGAGTAGCCAAGTTCAGTTGTGGCACGTTCGATAAACGGCTCACATGCAGCCATTTCAGTCTCTTCACCTGTCTCACTATCGTAACAAACATCTTGCGTGTAGACGTGTTTATCCGTTACGAAACGTCCGTCACGGAAAATGGCAAACGGCTCGTGATCAGGTGAGAAAATATCCGCACCAAGTTGCATATCGTCTTTCGTCTCAATTCCCATCAAGTGTAAAATCGTTGGACGCAAGTCAATTTGACCTGAAACCTCTTCTACAACTTTCCCTTTCCCATAACCCGGGATATGAACATACAACGGCACTCTTTGAAGAACTGCATTGTCATAAGGTGTAATTTCCTTATCCAAATACATGCCCATCGCTTTATTATGATTTTCTGAAATACCATAATGGTCTCCATACATCACAATAATAGAATTATCATAAAGCCCACTCGCTTTCAAATTGTCAAAGAACAATTTGACAGCCTCGTCCATATATCTAACTGTTTGAAAATACTTATTTAGCGTATTTGAATTAGACGTATATTCAGGAATGAGCTTATCTTCCTCATCTAATACAAACGGGTGATGATTCGTTAATGTAATTAACCTTGAGTAAAATGGTTGTGGCATATCTTTCATCCACTCAACTGATTGATCAAAGAACGGAATGTCCTTCATACCCCAGTTGACCGCTTCGCCTTCCCCAATCTCATAACTTTTTAAATCATAAAATTTATCAATACCCAGTGCATCATACATAATGTCACGGTTCCAGAAGCTTCGGTTATTAGCATGCATTACATTTGTGAAATAGCCTTTATTGCCAAGCTGCTCCGCCATGGATTGGTACGTATTTCCACTATGTGTGAAAAATACTGCACTACCATTTCGTGGATACAATGAATTTTCAAGCAGGAACTCTGAATCTGATGTTTTCCCAAGTCCTGTTTGTTGATAAAAATTATTAAAATAGAATGTGTCTGGATCATTTGTCAACTCATTCAAAAATGGTGTAATCACGTTACCATCCATTTCTTCATTAATGACAAATGATTGTAGCGACTCTAGCGACACAACAATCAAATTACGCTTTTCAGCAATTCCAAACATTTCAGGGTCTGGAGCAGCGTAGTTCGCATTAATATAGTTTCCTACCTCTACCAATTCACTGCCATCTGCAAGTGCACGTTGTGCATGTGATTTCGATTGAATAAACAAATCATAAATATGGTAGTTATACGTCCCAATATTCTTTACCAGTAATTCCCGATCAAAGCTACGTGTTAACAGTTGAGGGCGTTCTGTTTCCGCAAGACCAAGATTGACCATCATAATCGTTGCAGTGACAACAAAGTATAGTTTGCGTGCAATTTTACTACGCTGAGCCGTCCGTTCTCTTTCAGGAATAAATTTAATCGCCAAGAAAACGATCAAAACGTCTGTAAAGAAAAAGATATCCGTTAAATGCAAGTTCGCTGTAACCGATGAAGACAAATCTCCAAAGTTACTTGTCTGAAATAGTACCGGTAATGTAATAAAGTCATTGAAAAACCTGTAAAACACAGCGTTACTGAACATAACAATTGACGTTAGTATGCTGACAGTTAGTAAATAGCGATTTCGTTTTTTCGTACTTTTCATGAATAGCGCAAGTCCATAGACCAATAAAAGAAAGCTGAGCGGATTCATAAAGAGAATGAATTCCTGCATCATATTATCGATTTTCATATTAAAGCTTGTGAGATAACCAAAATACGTTGTAAGCCATGTTGCGACTATTGCGATGATGAGCACGGAATGTTTGGGCCAAGCTTTGTTCTTCATTCCATCTCTCCCTTTCATAATTTAACTGCTGATAAAGTACAGATACAACTACCATCTTAATTGCACGTACTACATAATAGACGGCGAAGATGGAGAAAAGTTTCAAAAGCGCCTAATAAAAGGTCTAAAGAACTAAAATATTGTGTCTGCGTGTAATTCCAAATCCCTGTTAATTCAAGGTAAAACCTTATCTAATAATCTATATGTTGGATAATTCTTTTCGGAGTAATAATATTGCTTGTAAATAGACATCCTGTGGGATCAATCCACTATCGAAGAGATCCTTCACCTCGGTCTGCATCATCTCAATATCTGATTTCTTGTCGCCCATATAGACGTAAATCCCAAATCGTTTTAGAAGTTGAATGACGCTAAAATAGTCGTTCATTCCCTACTCTCCTTCTCCTTGGCAATCGATTACGCCTTGTTCCGTAACAATTTTCTGAACGGGTATGTCATATTTTTCAATCGGGAGCAAATGCCCCGTTTGGCAAGTAAATGCTAGCGATAAGGTAGCATTCTCAAATTGTGCTAGATAGCGATCATAATAACCGCCACCAAAACCAATTCGATAGCCCTCATCCGAAAAGACAACGCCTGGGACAATTTGCAAATCAATTGCATCCTTCTCAACGGCTTCGGTTTCGGCCACAATCGGTTCTAATAAATTCATATAGACCGTTTCAAGTTGGTCAAATGACGTAAAAATTCGAAAATCCATTTCGCGAGTTGCACGTATACATTTCGGTACAGCTATTCGCTTCCCCGCATTCCACGCTGCTTCTATCAAAGGACGTGTATCCACTTCAGGAAATCGAGATAGTGTAACACCTATTGTGCTAGCCCGTTGAAACTCTTCTGAAGCAAGTACTTGTTCAACCATTTCCAAAGATTTCTTTGTGTGTTCTGAACGTTCTATCGTCTGCAAGCGATTCAACATCTCATTTCGCTGTTGTTGTTTACGCATCGTCGATTCCCCCTTTTGAAATAGGCATGCACGTGAAAACAGTGTCTAAATACGCATTTAATATATAACTTTTTTAATTCTTTCATGAAAAAACCAAAACCCGTAAAGGTTTTGGCATGAGCAATTATTTCGTTTCACGGTGTAATGTTTGTTTCTTTTCACGTGAGCAGTATTTTTTCATTTCAATACGTTCTGGATTATTACGTTTGTTTTTCTTTGAAATATAGTTGCGCTCACCGCATTCTGTGCAAGCAAGTGTAATATTTACGCGCATTATTTTCCCTCCCACTCATCAGGAATATAAAATAGTGTTACGAGCATGATTTATACGACTTTTCTATTGTAGCACATCACCCGTATATGTCCAGCAAAAAGATTCGAATTTCCTTAAAGGAATGCGTATGGTACTATGATAACAATGTAACATTTTGGAGGATTGATAAAATGGATTTAGCAATAATCCTACTCATTATCGGGCTTATAAGTACACTCGCATCGTTTTTCGTCGGCAATTCTTCCAGCAAGCATGCAGAGGAGATTGAAAAAATCTCTATTAGTCTTCATCAAGAGACGCATAACTTGAAAAAAAGATTGAAAGTTGTCGAAGAAGAGCTCATGATCGGTGTCGGTCACCTATCGACGCCTCTGCCTAAAAACAAAAAAACAACAATAAAGGCAAAACCCGTTCATGATATTATCGTCAATCAAATTCTTTCCTTACATGAACAAGGCTATTCCACCGCAGATATCGCAAAACGCTCTTCCTTATCTACGAATGAGGTACTCGCTGTGTTACGCTCGAAAGGTGTGATGGCATGATACGTGACATTTTACGTATCGTTGGGGCTGCTTGTCTACTAGCAAGCGGGATTCTCTACTTTACAAGTAACAGCGAACAAGTGGCGGATACAGATGTACAACAAATGCAACAAAAAATCGACAAGTTGCAAAACGAACTAACCAAAGCAAAAGAAGAATTGGCCATTGCACAAACTGTATCCTCTGCCGAAGAGTCACCCGCAGTTGAACCAGCGCCAATTGTCAAAGCTGTACTAACGATTGCATCTGGCGCAAAATCGACATCCGTTGCGGAAGACTTACAACAAGCAAGTATTATTCAAGACGCCACAGCGTTTAACGACTTCCTCATTAGCAATCAGCTAGAAGGTAAGATTCAAATTGGTGAGCACAATGTGGACTCCTCA
The DNA here is from genome assembly GCF_038622445.1 of Sporosarcina sp. FSL K6-1522. Taxonomy (GTDB): domain Bacteria; phylum Bacillota; class Bacilli; order Bacillales_A; family Planococcaceae; genus Sporosarcina. The sequence continues at coordinate 2,710,410 of NZ_CP152019.1, read as the reverse complement.
ATGGATTTCCAAGCAATTGCAACAGTCATTACAACCGCAAAAGAATAGCAACAGCACCTATCATATGATTGATAGGTGCTGATTTTTTTACTCTGCTAGCTCTTGTTCAAGTGAGGGTAAGATAGGCTGGTCAACCGATTGGCGATTGCCTTCTTGTAACCGCTTTTCCTTCAAATCAAAATAAATATCGAGTGCCGCACGTGTCAGCTCATTTGTTGCCGGTGGATATTTCCTTTGGTTTGTTGAAATATGTGGAATGACGATTGCATAGGCCACTTCTGGATTATCGAAAGGCGCAAAGCCAACATGTGATAAATTGATTGTCCTTTTACCGTATTGACTTTTATCATCTCCGTAATAATCTGCCTGCGCCGTTCCTGTTTTTCCACCTGCATCGTACTTAGCACCCGCTAACAAGTTACGTGCGGTTCCATTTTTCCCATAATAAACATACTTCATGCCGCGCTTCACTTGATTAATTTCCGCATCTGTATTATTGATACGATTCAAAATCTTGGTTTCAACTTCTTCTACTAATGGCCCGATCGTTGTACCGTCTTCAGAAGGCTCATGAATTTCTTTCAACATTTTTGGCGCAACACGGTAGCCGCCATTGGCAATCGTTGAAACATATTGTGCAAGCTGTAACGTTGTATACGTATCAAATTGTCCAATAGAAAAGTCCATCAGTTTACCCGTTAGCGTATCCGTCCCTACAGCCCCTGTACCTTCCCCAGGTAAATCTATTTCTGTCTTTGTCCCAAGTCCAAATGATCCAAATGATTGTCTGAACGTATCGAATGCGCCTAAATCGATTCGCATCGCTTTCCCGGGGCGATAGGTAGCCCCCCCTAATGAAAAGGCAATACGGAACATATAAACGTTGGATGAACGTCCAATTGCCTCAACATCACTCACCGATACGCTACCATTTTGGTTAAATAGAGAACTTTTTCTCGTTCCACCAACGTAAAGAGGTGTATCGATTTTTCGTTCTCCAATCCGAACAGCATCCTCACTATAGCCCGTTAATAGCGTTGCCATCTTCACTGTAGAACCCGCTTCATGTGCAGATGTAAATGTACCGAAGGAGAAATCCTGAATTTCATTTCTACCCGTTTCTGGATTTTTCACAATGCGCTTCCCAACGAGCGATAATACTTCACCTGTATTCGGGTCCATCATCACAAGAAAAGCCCGATCCAGCAAACGTGAATTCGGCCCAGCCTTGAGCCTTAGCAGCTTGTCTGACACCAGTTTCTCAAGTTCTAATTGCAACTCGCTGTCCAGTGACAACACAAGGTCTTTGCCAGGCTCCCCTTCCCTAACCGTTTTCGTTTCAATAACACGGCCAGTTCGATCTTTGACGTTTTTGACAACTGTCTTTTGACCTTTCAAGAGCTCTTCATAATGCTGCTCAAGAAAACTTCTACCGACTCGGTCATTTCTCGAATAATCTCTTGCTAAGTAATAGTTCAGATGCGATTTCGGAATTCCTTCAATTGGATTCGTTGTCGATCCTAGAATCGTATTATCTGATCTACGAACACGTTCCCAGTCCGTTGTTGTATCAACGCCTGGTAGTTCACTCAATCGCTCAGACACCGCTGCAAACTCTTCTTCAGTAACTCCATCACTTTTAATAATTTGCGGGGAGAATGCATAGCCTGACATCATTTCACGGTAAATGGCTAGTACTTCTAGTTCTTCATCCGAAAAAGAATTGATTTCCTCATCTGTGATTCGCTCACGCGTTAGTTTATTAATAGCACGTTGCGCTTCTGCACTAGAAAGTGTACTGTCATTCAAAATTGCTGCCTGTTCTTTTTTCGACACTTTTGCAAGGGCCTCGTCTGGATGTTTTAATATCCAAAAGTCTCTTTTATCCCCAATCGTCACGCGTTTTGTATCTTGCTCAATTAAATCCGCAAGTTGCTCTGCAATCTCCAACATGTCTTTTGACTTCGTCGAGTTTGTCTTCGTATATGTAATCGCGTTTTTCGGATCATTGTCAACAAGGACACGCCCATTCCGGTCAAAAATCTTGCCACGCGGCACACTCGTATTGACAGCTATTTCTTCCTTCTGTTCTAATAGACGACTATAATCTTCCCCTTTAACAATCTGTAAATAACCGAGACGAAGAATAAGCAAAGAGAATAGGACGAAGATTGTAAAGAATAAAATATTCATCCGAAATGCGATATGTTTTCGTTGGCGCACTTTCGCCTGGTCCGCCTTACGTCTCTGTTTTTTCATAAAATCCTCCTTCCCAATCAAATACGCTTCGGCATAATTCACGAAGGTAGCTATGCTTTCCCCATAGCCAATATGACTTCTAGATTATGGTATCATTTGCCGAAGCCCTCTCGTTAACGAATGTTAACCTTGTTGAATTATAACATTCCAAAAAGAAAAAGCACATACCTTGACGTACAAGGTATGTGCTTTGTTCCTTCAAGTAATCATTTGATTCAATTATTTACCGTAACGTTTTGCAACTTCGTCCCAGTTGACAACATTCCAGAATGCTGCAATGTAGTCTGGACGACGGTTTTGGTAGTTTAGGTAATATGCATGCTCCCAAACGTCAAGTCCAAGAAGTGGTGTTTTACCTTCCATAAGTGGTGAATCTTGGTTTGGCGTCGATGTAACTTCAAGCTCACCGTTGTTCAACACTAGCCAAGCCCAGCCTGATCCAAAACGAGTTGCACCCGCCTTTGCAAATTCTTCTTTGAATGCATCAAGGCTACCGAATTTGTTATCGATTGCTTCTGCAAGTGCACCCGTTGGATTTCCGCCACCGTTTGGTGATAGAAGTTGCCAGAATAGAGAGTGGTTCGCATGGCCTCCACCATTGTTACGGACTGCAGTACGGATATCCACTGGTACTGCGTCAAGATCCGAAATCAATTCCTCAACAGATTTGCTAAGAAGTTCTTCGTGTCCTGCAAGTGCATTGTTTACATTTGTAATGTACGTGTTGTGGTGTTTTGTGTGATGAATGTTCATCGTTTCTTTGTCGAAGTGTGGTTCCAATGCATCGTATGCATATGGTAGTTCTGGTAGTGTATAAGCCATTGTCTATTCCTCCTAGAGAGTTTAAAAGTTATCCTACACTTTCAACATTATCAAAATTGTGAAAAGCGTTCAAATAAAATGGACTATTTGTGAACAATTAACGAATAAAGAAGATAAACACGGCAATCATGACCGCCATGACAATCCCTTTCGTGACAACCGACGTTAAAAATCCTACGAGCGAACCAATACCTGTCTTGAATGCTTGCTTAACATCCGAACGGGAAACGAGCAATTCTGCGATGACGGCACCTAAAAAAGGGCCTATCAAAATTCCTGCAACCGGAATAACGAACGGGCCGAGGAGAAGACCTATTGTACTTCCCCACATCCCCGCCTTTGAACCGCCAAATTTCTTCACACCTACTAAATTCGATAATGTATCTGCACCGAATAACAAGACGACAAATAATCCTTGGATGATCCAAAACCATATGTTCATGCCATCAAATGTCACAATCACACCATAGAGGAGGAATCCTCCAAGTATGAAGAACGCCGATGGAATAATCGGATAGACAAGACCTGCAAAAGCAATTACAAACAGGACTATGGCTACAATCCAACCTACAACTTCCATTAAGAACCTCCTTTGATTAATACAAGACAATTATACGCGATCGCCTAAAATTGCTTCAGCAATATTGACTGCATGGTCGCCGATTCGTTCTAGATTCGAGACGATGTCGACAAATACCATACCGCCTTGCGCCGTACAAGATCCTTCATTTAGACGTACAATATGTTTTTTCCTGAATTTCCGTTCCATCTTATCAATCAGGTCTTCTTGCTCTGCAACTTTCCGCGCAAGCTCGATATCATTTGTATTCAGTGAATCGACCGCTTTTTGCACCGTCCCAATCGTCAATGTAAACATTTCCGTCAGATCCTCCATCGCATCTGCTGTCACTTTGACCTTATTGACATCTCTGAAATCGATTAATTCAATAATATTTTCAAAGTGGTCTCCAATTCGCTCAATGTCGCGCACTGCATCCATCAGCATGACATGTCGTGCTGATTCAATCGGAGAAATGCTAACAGAAGAGATTTCAATGAGATAATCGGTTATTTTCCGATCTAAATTGTTGATAGCATCTTCAATTTGATACGCTGTTTCGGCATGTTTTTTATTGCCCGTTTTCAAATATGCAAAGGATTCTTCTAGCCCTTGGACACCGAATTCACCCATGCGAATGATTTCTGCTTTCGCTTGTCCAATTGCTACCGCTGGCGATTGATCGATGAAGTGTCGATCCAAATGCTTCGGCTTATATTCAATTGTTACATCCTCACCTGGAATTACTTTTGTCACCAACCATGCCCATGCCCCAATCAATGGGAACTGGAGAATCGTATTGGCGATGTTAAAAGAACCATGTGCGAAAGCAATTTGCATTTTATTCTCAAGTGACAAGGCCCCTGATATCCATTCAACATATGCTGTGAACGGTACTAGAAGGAGCATAAAGACGATTGTTCCGACAATATTGAAAAGAACATGTGTCGCCGCTGCACGTTTTGCTGCAACCGATGCACCAATTGAAGCCAAAATCGCTGTAATTGTCGTTCCGATATTATCACCGAACAAAATTGGCAATGCTCCACTTAAATCGACAAGATTTTCAGCGTAAAGCCCTTGTAAAATCCCGACCGTTGCACTTGAACTTTGTACAATCAATGTAAAGACTGTTCCAACGATAACACCAAGCATCGGTTGATCACTCATTGAAACCATCATATCTGTAAAGGTCTCTAGCTCTCGAAGCGGCTTCATACCACCACTCATCAATTCAAGCCCAAGGAACAATCCCCCGAAACCAAAAATAACTTCTCCCATATTTTTAATTTGACTTTTTCGAATGAAGAAAATGAGGAATGCCCCTACCGCCATAATCGGCAATGCATATGCTCCGACGTCAAGTCCAATAATGAATGCAGTTATCGTTGTTCCGATATTGGCACCCATGATGACACCAATTGCCTGACGCAGCGTCATGAACCCTGCACTAACGAGTCCAACTGTAATAACTGTCGTCCCTGAACTCGATTGAATTAAAACCGTAACGACAATCCCGACCAGAACACCCATGAACGGGTTCGTCGTGAAGCGATCTAGAATTGCGCGAAGCCTATCGCCCGCCGCCTTTTGAAGGCCATCCCCCATATACTTTATTGCGAACAAGAATATCCCGAGTCCGCCTAGAAACTGGAACAGCATTTCCTGCCAGTTTACCTCCATTACGCAGCAACCTCCATCATACTTTATGTATAGCATCTCATTATGTTGATAGTTCTTGTCGATTGTAAATAGAAATAGACGAATCTTTACATTCCCTTAACATTTGGTTCACAAACTGTCATCATTCTGTCGAAATTACAGATAACCACACTTGCATTAGAAAATGATAGACTGGTAATAGATTGAGGAGGTTATCTTGTGAAGTTCCACCAATTATTCATAGCAGCAATCCATGAGCCTAAAAAATTAGCTGCATTCCGTTTATTAAAAATCGGTAAAGTCTTTCAATACGTTTTTCTATTCGTCACATTGTTTACGGGTATTTCTTTTGTCCGTTACATAGCTGGAGATGCTTCACTTTTTGATGCTTCTCCTGAATTATTAGCACATGGCGAAACCGTCGGGTGGATTATTTATCCCATTGCTTTTTTACTCCAACTCGTCATTAGTACTTTTTATATTTTCTTGCGCATTAGCGTATTCGGCTATGTTGGTGTCGTATTATTAAAATTGATGAAAAGACGAGGAGAATACCGTTTTATGTGGAACACAGCTGCCATCGCGATTACTGTTCCCATTCTCCTAACAATAGTGCTCGACTTCTTTCCAGCCACAGGCAATTACAGCATGATTGTCACCTCTATCATTCATACACTGTATATTGCGGCTGCCGCAAAGTATTACCCTAAAATGGCTCGATGAATACTTCCCCCTTTCGCACATATAGTGATGGAAGGGGGAATTTCCATGCGCACACTATTACTTGCTGTTATTCTGTTCATCACCTTCCATTTTATCCGTATGGATCTTGCAGAAGGAACGATTCCGCTCGCTTCTTTCGCCGCTAAATCACCGACCACGCAGTGCGAAGAACAAGAGAATGTAACAACGATTACTGTTACGACTGTTGCTGGTGATACAATCGAAACGTTATTAGCACTCTATCCTGACCCAGAACTGAGTTTTATTGAACGGTTGAATGCCTTTTACTCCTTCAACCCACATCTTAAAAATCAACAACTGATTGGCGGTGTGGAAGTATTGTTGCCGATTAGCCAAAAACAATCAGACAGCTGCACAGAATCCAATCAATAAGGGTTACGCCTTGTCTTTTTGTTAGGTTGATTGCTAAAATAGTAAGTAGTTATAAGGCAATAGCCAACTAAGGAGAGAGAGAAATACATGAATCCAATGATACACAGATCTAATACACGCCCGGTGCGCGTCGGTAATTTGACAATCGGCGGTAGTGATGAGCTGTTCATCCAAAGTATGACGACGACAAAAACACATGATGTAGAGGCAACAGTTGCAGAGATTTTGCGCTTAGAAGAAGCTGGTTGTCAAATCGTTCGTGTCGCTTGTCCAGACGAACGTGCGGCGTATTCAATTGGCGCTATTAAAGAGCGCATTAACATTCCACTTGTTGTGGATATTCACTTTGACTATAAATTAGCATTGATCGCCATCGAACAAGGGGCGGACAAAATTCGTATTAACCCTGGAAATATCGGTAGACAATCGAAAGTCGAGGCAGTCGTCAATGCGGCGAAAGCAAAAGGCATCCCAATTCGAATTGGTGTCAATGCAGGTTCACTCGAGAAGAAAATTCTTGAAAAATACGGCTATCCGACTGCCGATGGAATGGTAGAAAGTGCGCTTCACCATATTAAAATATTGGAAGACCTCGATTTCCACGATATTATCGTGTCGTTAAAAGCGTCCGATGTCAATCTAGCTATTGAAGCCTATAAAAAAGCCGCAGCAGCATTCGACTATCCGTTACATCTTGGCATTACGGAGTCCGGAACGCTATTTGCAGGGTCTATTAAGAGTTCAGCGGGACTTGGCACACTTCTTTCAGCAGGCATTGGAAATACGATGCGCGTATCGCTAAGTGCAGATCCTGTGCAAGAAATCAAAGTCGCTCGCGAGCTATTAAAAGTATTCGGCTTGTCTTCAAACGCTGCAACACTTATTTCATGCCCAACATGTGGTCGTATCGAAATCGACCTCATTTCAATTGCCAACGAAGTCGAAGAATATATCTCACATATTAAAGCACCACTTAAAGTAGCTGTGCTTGGCTGTGCAGTTAACGGCCCAGGTGAAGCACGTGAAGCCGATATCGGTATCGCTGGCGCACGTGGAGAAGGACTGCTCTTCATGAAGGGGAAAACGGTTCGTAAAGTACCCGAAGCAACAATGGTCGATGAACTAAAAATCGAAATTGATAAACTCGCGGAAGAATATTTCGAAAAGAAACGCCAAGAAGAGCTTCTAATTGAGAGCGGGAAAGTCGAATGAGAAATCTTCGATTCGGCATCGACATCGATGGTACGGTGACATGCCCCACTTCCCTGTTGCCGCATATTAATCAGCAATTTGGATGCAATCTTGTGCTAGAAGACATTACAGAATACGACTTGACTAAAGCATTCCCAGTAGATAAAGAAGTCTTTTGGCAATGGTATATGGGAGCGGAAGCGCATATTTACGGTACTTCCCCTACCCAAGCCTTTGCTAAAAAAGTGCTAGATGATTGGAAAAAACAATTCGAACTGTATTATATTTCCGCGCGTGGTCAACAAGTGTACGATGTCACACGTGATTGGTTTAAACGGGAAGACATTCCTTTCGATCATATCGAACTCGTTGGTAGTCATCACAAAATTGAAACGGCGAAAAAGTTTGGTGTCCATGCCTTCTTCGAGGACAAACATGATAATGCCGTGGAAATCCACGAAGAGCTTAATATTCCCGTTATTCTATTCGATACCCCATATAATCGGGAGCCGATTCCTGAAGGCGTTATTCGAGTCAATGATTGGCAGGAAGCGAACAATTGGATCAAAAAACTTTTTCCAGTTGAAGAACCTGTAAAATAAAAAGACGATGTGCAACCTGATTATAGGGATGCACATCGTCTTTTTTAACGAAAAAGAAAATTCCACATAGAACAGTATCTAGGGGCTTGCACTGTTCTTAATTCGCTACACATCTAGGACACTTGCCGTAGATTTCGAATTTATGTCCTTCTACTTCATAGTCTTGCAAGTTCACGGTAATCATCTCCATTGGGCAATGCGGAATACTGCGCGTCTTGCCACAAGCTGTACAGATGAAGTGATGGTGGTGGACACCGGGCTCACATTGCATCCGAAAATGCCGTTCTCCGTTTAAATCCGTTTCTTCCAGAATCCCCAGTTCCGAAAAAGTCGACAAATTGCGGTAAATCGTATCAAAACTAATACCCGGATTGTCATCTTCCATAAAGTTTCTGACCTCTAAAGCGGTCAAATAGCGGTCATTTTTCGAAAAAAAATGTAAAATCGTCTCCCGATTTTTTGTGCGTTTAAATTGATTGTCCTGCAGTATGCGCCATGCTTCATCTAGTGTCATACAATTCCCTCCTTCACAACTTGGGCGTTATGACCACCCCGTAGTTTTTTCCAAGCGAGAACGAGCAGTAAAATAATAATCGACGTCACGACAATCGTTCCACCCGGTGCAATGTCTAAATAGAAAGCAGATACAAGGCCAATAACCACCGACACTTCACCAAAAATAATGGAATAGATCATAGCTCCTCGGAAGCTTTTTGCTAATTGCATAGCCGCCGCAACCGGGATTGTCATTAGCGAAGATACAAGCAAAATCCCGACAATGCGCATAGAAGCCCCTATCACGAGCGCCGTAATAATCATAAATGCCATCTGAATATAACGGGCATTTACCCCCGATACTTTCGCATATTCTGAATCGAAGGACAACGTAAACAACTCTTTATACAATAAACGAATAAATAGAATAACAATAAGTGCAATAACGCTGACAATAATGAGATCCTGTCGACTTACCGCAGATACAGAGCCAAACAAGTAGCCGATTAAGTCTGAGCCAAACCCTTTCGATAACGATATAAAAATAGCTCCAATACCGATACCCGCCGACAAGATAACTGGAATTGCCAGCTCTTCATAATGCCGATAAGCCCCTCTCAACTTCTCAATCAACAGTGAACCACCAACTGCGGAAGCGATGCCTAAGTAAACAGGATTCAAGGCCGCGAAAAAGAACACTTGCTGGCTCAAATAAAGGCTTCCTGCAATACCCGCTAATGCCACATGACTAAGTGCATCCGCAATAAGCGCTAGCCTTCTGACGACGATAAACAAACCAAGTAAAGGCGCAATGACCCCAATGATTAGTCCTGAAAGAAAAGCATTTTGCAAAAATTCATACGATAATATAGCGCTAATCATTGTTCCACCTCTTTCGCCTGCTGGTGAACGCGTCGTACAGGATGCCCGTACCATTTTGAAACTTCTTCATCCCCCATATTTTTATAGGCAGATTGAACACCATGAAAATGGATGGTCCGATTCAAGCACGCCACATGTGTCGCAAGATCCGTCACTAAGTCAATCTCATGTGTGACGATAACAATTGCGATGCCATGCTCACGATTTAACGTATTGAGCATAGAATAGAACGATTCAACATTTTGCTGATCGATCCCGACTGTCGGCTCATCCATAATGAGTAGCTCTGGTTTACCTGCTAATGCTCGCGCTATGAACACTCGCTGCTGCTGGCCACCTGATAGTTCACCAATATTTTGCTTGGCAAAACGATCCATGCCAACAATTTTAAGTGCTTCCAATGCGCGTTGTTCATCTTGTTTAGAAAAGCTTTTAAATAATCCAACCGTTCGAGTTAAGCCACTTCGCACAACTTCAAGTACTGTTGCTGGAAAGCCCGAGTTAAACGAATTGGATTTCTGTGAAACATAACCAATCCGTTCGCGTTGTTTGAAAGATGCCATCTCTGTACCAAATAATTTAACGGTACCACTCGTTGGTGTCAGTAGTCCTAAAATGATGTTCAGTAGCGTCGATTTTCCCGAACCATTTGGACCTATTAACGCCCAAAACTCCCCTTCTCTAACTTGCAAAGAAATATGATCAAGGGCGAGGGATTGTTCATAACTGAAACTGACATCGTCCAATTGAATAATCGTGTTTGTCATTTGAATTTCCTTTCCTCATCCCTGCAAAAAAGATAACAGGAATCATTCCGATTTACTTGTAAAAGTATAAACGAAGAGGCGAAGGAAAACAACCTTTTAAGAAAGAAGGAATGTGGAATGGACTACGCACAGTTATTAAATGAAGTAAAAGTGAAAAGTGATCGTGAGGTAAGAGTGATTGCCGCGCAGTATGGTGTAGATCTTTCGATCGCCGAAATCAGGGCGTTGCGCCCGTTGCTTGACGACATTTCATTCCATTGGCTTTTCACTGGGGTTCCCGAAACATTCATCAATAAAGTTCGTGGAGTAATTGGTAGAAAAAAAACCGAACAATTATTTCAGAAATACATGGATGCGACGAAATGATTAAACAAAGTAAAAACCCATCTGCAATTAGCGTGAACAATTGCAGATGGGCTTCCTTATTATCAGCCTCGCAGCTGGTCAATTTTAGCTGGTTGGAATGATTTCGCTTTCAACATGTCGATTTCAATTTGATAAGGAGCCAATTTATTTTTCGGATCAGCACCTACAAAAGGTGTTTCAAGAATTTTAGGAATGGACTGGAACTTGTCAAGATGGACAATATAGGATAATGGTTCAAAGCCAATATGGCCGAATCCAATATTCTCATGGCGGTCTTTCTTAGCGCCCCGTTCATTTTTACTATCATTGACGTGAATAACAGAAATTCTATCCAATCCGACAATGCTGTCAAACTCTTTAAGCACGCCCTCGAAATCACCTACAATGTCATAGCCGGCGTCATGAACGTGACAAGTATCAAAACACACTGACAAGCGTTCGTTATGTGTAACACCATCAATAATTGCCGCAATCTCTTCGAAATTCCGACCACATTCAGTCCCTTTTCCAGCCATCGTTTCAAGTGCAATGCGCACAGGATAGTCTTGGGAAAGAACTTCGTTAAGCCCTTCGATAATTTTAGCAATACCTTTATCAGCACCTGCACCAACATGTGCACCAGGGTGAAGGACAATTTGGTTGACGCCTAGCGCAGCTGTTCGCTCAATTTCCTTTTGCAAAAAGTTCACGCCTAATTCAAATGTTTCCGGCTTGGTTGTATTTGCAATGTTGATGATATAAGGGGCATGGACAACAATATTGGATTGTCCGTGTTCCTCCATATGCAGTTGGCCTGCTGCGATATTCAACTCTTCAATCGGCTTCCTCCGCGTGTTCTGAGGTGCGCCTGTATAAATCATAAAGGTTGTTGCTCCGTAACTAGCCGCTTCCTCACTTGAACCTAGCAACATTTTGCTACCACTCATCGAAACGTGAGAACCGAGCAATAATGGTTGGTCATTTGTCATTTTTTACGATTCAATCTCCTTTCACGCTTTTTAAAGCGTTCTACTTCTTGCGCCATTTTCTTTTTGTAGCCTGGTTTCACTTTCGCTGGTTTCCGCACAAACGAAGTCGCTTTCCGATCAATGTCATCTTCTTCTTTGACACGATTTTTTCTCGAATGGCGCTCTTTTACTTCAGTCCATTCGCCATTTTTCACGTCTTCATGGACAAATGGAATGCCTAGCTTTTCAATTCGCACGATTTTATCATCTTCAGATGGCTCATACAGTGTAATAGCTGTTCCTTCCAGCCCTGCACGTGCAGTACGTCCCACTCGGTGAATGAAAAATTCAAGATCCTCCGGCAATTCGAAGTTAATAACATGGCTCACACCCGGAATATCAATCCCGCGTGCTGCAAGATCTGTTGCGACGATATATTGGAATTCGAGATCGCGCACTTGTTTCATCATCCGCGTTCGTTCACGTGGTGTTAAATCACCATGAATTCTGCCGGCTTTAATGCCATTTTCCGCTAGATAATCCGCAAGATTGTCTGCATTTTGACGCGTATTTGTAAAAATAATCGCCAAGTAAGGATTGATGGCTTCCATGACATGCAACAACTTTTTCTTTTTGTTCATACTGCGCACGGGTACAAGTGCATAATGCATGCCTTCCGTTAGCGGCTTCCGTTCACCAATTTTTACGTGAACAGGCGATTCCATATATTTGGTTAAGAACGGTTTCAGTTTTTCCGGGATCGTAGCTGAAAATACATACATTTCAAGCCCTGTTGGCATTTTTGATGCGAATTTATCGATATCTTCAATGAAGCCCATGTCGAATGCAAGATCTGCCTCATCAATCACTAAAATAGAAGCTGTATGAATCGCAAGCGCTCCGTTTTCAGCCATATCACTAATACGTCCTGGTGTCCCGACAACGATTTGCGGATTAGATTTTAGTTTTCCGATAGATCGTTGCTTGTCCGTCCCTCCAATTAGTAAAGAAGCACGTATTTCCGTCCCCTCAATCATCTTCGTCAGTTCGTTGAAGAGCTGAGTTGCCAGTTCTCTTGTTGGTGCTGTAATAACCGCTTGCAACTCATCGACTGCTGCATCTATCCGTTCTAAGACAGGAATGAGAAAGCTATGTGATTTCCCCGTTCCTGTATGCGCCTGCCCAATTGCATTCGTCCCCTTTAAAATGAGCGGAATCATTTCTTTTTGAATCGGTGTTGGATTTTCAAAGCCAAGCCTCCCGATTGCTTCGCGAAGAAATGGTTTGAATTGATAATCAGTATATTTAGACATTTGGTGTTCCTCCTAATCGTACCTCTATTGTACCACGATTCTGTGCCGCCGTATGTGATTTTTGCATAGTATACAATGTGACAGTTCATTCTGATTTTATTGAAAGGAGATCATTATGAGGTATCAAACCTTTTATCCATTCGCTGGACAACAAGCGCAGCCCCTTCCTATGGGACAACAAATGAGCTTCGCACCACCTCCTCAAATGGGGCAAGGGCAAGCAAACCCCTTCCCAAACGGTCCGATGATGAATGAGCCAGCTTCCAATCAAATGCCCGGACAGGGTATGCAACAATCGCCATCACGCTTAGAAGCTTATATGCAAACCGCCAATCAGTTCATGAATACGGCGCAACAATTCGCGCCAATCGTTCAGCAATTTGCACCTATGGTCCAGAACTTACCCGCCATGTGGAGACTTTATAAAGGATTCCAATCCCTTCCCGCAGCTGGGGCTGGGGCTGCCGCAGCAGGAGCTGCCAGTACCGGAGCCTCAACTGTGGCCCAAAGCGCATCGCTCGGCAGTTCCATTCCACGTATCTTCCAGCCACCCAATCTATAATTTTTGAATCAGTCGCATGACTCCGCTATAATAGGATGTATATCTCTATTTGAGGAGTGGTAATGCATGAAAGTATTGAAGATTTCCCCTAGAGGATATTGCTATGGGGTTGTCGATGCAATGATCATCGCAAGAAATGCGGCACTCGACAAAACGTTGCCGAGGCCCATTTATATATTAGGAATGATTGTCCATAACAAACATGTAACAGATGCATTTGAAGAAGATGGCATCATCACACTGGATGGAAAAAATCGTCTCGAAATTTTGGAAAAGGTCGATACGGGCACAGTGATTTTCACGGCTCACGGTGTATCTCCCGAAGTTCGCGAACTCGCCAAAAGAAAAGGGCTTGTGTCCATCGATGCGACTTGCCCAGATGTAACGGTTACCCATGATTTGATTGAGGAAAAGACTTCCGAAGGCTATGACATCATTTACATCGGTAAAAAATATCATCCAGAGCCTGAAGGTGCAATCGGCGTGGCACCAACTGCGGTCCATCTCATTGAAACAATTGAAGATGTTGAAAATTTAACCATTCAAAACGACAAATTGCTCGTCACAAACCAAACGACGATGAGTCAATGGGATGTTGTTCATATTATGGACGCACTCAAATTGAAGTATCCGCATATCGAAGTCCATAAAGAAATTTGTCTCGCAACACAAGTCAGACAAGAAGCAGTGGCAGAGCAAGCAGGCCAATCTGATCTGCTCATCGTTGTAGGGGATCCGAAGAGTAACAACTCCAATCGACTAACACAGGTTTCTGTTGAAATTGCAGATACTCCTTCCTACCGCATTTCAGACGTCTCTGAGCTAGACGTCAAATGGCTAGAAGGTGTCAATACGGTTTCTGTTACTGCGGGCGCATCGACACCGACATTAATCGTTCGTGAAGTCATCGCGTTTCTTGAAAAGTTCGATCCCGAAGATGCTACTACACATCTTCCTGAGCGTAAATTCCAGCTTGAAAAAATCTTACCTAAAATTAAAAATCCGACGCCTGTCGAACGCATTGAACCATATACTACGTCATAAAAATAGCACTAACAAAAACCGGTCCTTCAAACGTGAAGTGACCGGTTTTTAGCATAGTTATTCATATCAATTACGCACTAATGGAAGCAAGGTTTTTCTGCTGAATTCAGATAAACGTAAATGGTTCCGTAATGATTTCTGATTCAAGAAACGTCACATCATATCCTGCCCGCGTACAAGCTCCTTGCATATATTCTGCCACCCCATGAATCATCACTTTTTCAATATTATGCCCCGGGTCGATGACAGCAAGTCCCATCGCTTGTGCATCATGGGCAACATGATAGTATAAATCGCCTGTTACAAGCACGTCTGCCCCACGTCTCTTAGCAGCTCCAATATATTTATTGCCGTCCCCACCGAGCACAGCTACTTTTCGAATTGGCGTATCAGGATGACCGACAAAGCGAAGCGCTGGAACACCAAACACATTTTTCACATATGCGGCAAATGCAGTGAGCGTCGTTTTTTCAGCGAGTTTGCCAACACGACCTAATCCATATTCATCAGCCTGCTGGTCGAGCAGTACCACATCATATGCAGGCTCTTCATATGGATGGCTAGCCAACATGGCCTTCAGCACTTGATTGCGAAGTGAACCTGGGAGAACGACTTCGATTTTCTCTTCCTCAACAACTTCCCCCGTTCCACTTTCACCAATATAGGGATTTGCATCTGCTCCTGGTGTAAAACGTCCGGTTCCTACTGAGCTAAAACTGCAGCCCGTGTACTCACCAATCGCCCCCGCACCCGCTTGCACTAATGCCTGTCGTATCGCCTCTGCATGTGTCACTGGGCTGAAGATGCTTAGCTTATAAAGCGGTTCAGAATAAGTAGATTCAAGAATTTCTGTATCAACGAGACCTAATTTCGCTGCCAGCATATCATTCACGCCACCCCGTGCAACATCAAGATTCGTATGAGCTGCGTAAACAGCAATATCTTTTTTTATGCACTTTTCAATCATTCTTCCTTGTGGTGTGTCCGTCGCAATCCCTTTCAACGGCCTAAAAATAGGTGGATGATGCGCAAGGACCAGTGTAGCGCCTTTCCGGATTGCTTCATCAATTACTTCCTCATTGACATCCAATGTGACCAATACATTTTCAACCGCTCTGTTTAGCTGCCCAATATGTAGACCAACTGGATCCCCTTCCATCGCAAAGCGCTTCGGTGACCATTGTTCAAAAAGCGTAATAATCTCGTGCCCATTCACTTTTTTCATATCGCCAACACCTTTCCGACCAAATTGATTTGCTCTTTCAGCTGCTCAGATTTTATGCGAATTGCCTCCGTTTTCTCTGCCTTTTCAAGCGAATCAAGCACACGATGCCATTCGGATAATTCCCTTTCCCATTTTTCAAGAAACACTGCCGATTTCTCCGTACTGAGCAACGGTCCTACAAGCAATTCGACATCATCATACGTTGCCTGCCCTTTTTCTAGGACAATAATCTCATAAATTTTGCCGTCTTCCTGCAATATTTGTTCATCTGTAATTTTCCAATCATTGTGAACCGCCCATTCACGTATCGCTTTTGCGTGAATATTAGGCTGTGTAATAATGCGTTTGACATGTGTTAAACGCTGCTTCCCATTTTCCAAAATCGTCGCAATCAGTGGACCACCCATTCCTGCAATGGTTACTGTATCGACAGCATCGCTTTCTTCAATCGCCAGCAAGCCATCCGCTAGTCGAACGGTTACCGCATCCGCAAGCCCTTCGCGTCGCACATTCCTAACAGCCGAGTCATACGGCCCTTTCGCTACCTCTCCCGCAACTGCATGTTGCACTTGCCCTGTATGAATGAGAAAACAAGGTAAGTAGGCATGATCACTGCCGATGTCTGCAACAATTGCCCCTTTTTCGACAAAAGCTGCGACAGCTGCAAGCCTATTTGATAATCGTTCCGTATTCAAGTAACTTCCACCTTTCATTACATCCAACTTCCAAGCACAAGACGCCCAATCAGCATAGACTCCATGCCAGCCTCTTTAAACGGGTTACTTGTACTTTTCTTACTAGTATTGTATAAGATATCGATACGCTTTGCATCTTCTATCCGCTAAACAAAGGCAAATAGAAAGAGCTGTCAGTCAACAGAATACATCTGCTGACTGACAGCTCTTTACACATTATGAATTATTTAAGCGATAGGATGTAGTCTGCCATTGCATCTAGTTCAGCATCATCTGTGATACCTTGTGCTGGCATAGTCCCTTTACCGTCTTTGACAATTGCTTTAATGTCATCTTTCGATAAGCTAGTTCCTACTAAACCAGGTCCCATTCCGCCTGAAAGGTCACCACCGTGACAGCCGATACATTTACCTTGAGCAACCGCTTCAGCATCAAATTCAGCTGAATCTGTTGTTTCTTCAGTTTTCCCATCATCATTCTGACTTGCGATTTCCTTTTTCTGATCAAGTCCATAGAGGGACATGAAGAAAATAAGTCCAATACCAAGCGCGAAAATCAGAAGATAAGGTACTACAGGATTTTTACCCAATTGAGTTACCCTCCTTCAATTTATAATCTATTCTGTAATAAATACAGTGCACATTTATTATTGTACTGTATCCTATTGAAAACTGAAAGAGTTATCCATATACTTTTCATTCTTTGTGACAAATTCGACATAATTTTTCTCTATAATCCTACTTTAACGCATTATTAGCAACCAATCAGTCTAGCGATGACCATGCGCTGGACTTCTGAAGTCCCTTCCCCTATTTCAAGAAGCTTTGCATCACGCATATAACGTTCAACTTCATATTCTTTCATATAGCCGTAACCTCCATGAATTTGAATGGCTTCATTGGCTACCTCCATCGCAATTTCTGAAGCGTACAGCTTACACATCGATGCTTCTTTTGAAAAAGTACGTCCTTGATCTTTCAACCAGGCCGCTTTATGCACCATATTACGTGCCAATTCTATTTTCATCGCCATATCGGCTAATTTGAATTGTGTAATTTGAAACTCGGACAATGCTTTCCCAAATTGTTTCCGTTCTTTTGAATAACGAAGCGCACGATCAAATGCAGCCTGCGCAATGCCGACAGCCATTGCACCAATGCCGATACGCCCCCCATCAAGTGTCACGAGAAACTGTCGGAATCCATTGCCTCGCTTGCCTAATAGGTTTTCTTGTGGCACCCTTACATTTTCAAGCACAAGTTCTGTTGTGTTAGAGGCGTTGAGACCCATTTTTTCGTAATTATCAATAACCGTGAAACCTTTCGCATCTGTCGGTACAATGATTGCGCTAATTTCTTTTTTACCGTTTTCATTGCCGGTGATTGCCGTAAGTGCAAGATGTTTGGCATAACTAGCATTAGTAATGTAAACCTTTGAACCGTTGATGACAAAATCCTCTCCATCTTCTTTCGCTGTCGTCTGCGTCCCCCCCGCATCCGATCCAGCATTCGGTTCTGTCAGACCAAACGCACCAAAGGACTCTCCTGTACAAATTGGCGTCAAATAACGCTGCTTTTGCTCCTCCGTGCCAAATAAATTGAGCGGTGCTCCTCCTAATGAGATATGTGCCGAATAAGTAATACCAGTCGACGCACATGCGCGGCTCAATTCCTCGGTCACAATGGCAAAGCTAATGGTATCGGCTCCCCCGCCCCCATATTCTTCGGAAAAAGGTAGCCCCATCATACCCATATCCGCTAGTTGCTTAAAAACTTCCACAGGAAATTCTTTTGTTCGATCACGCTCAATCGCCCCAGGTGCAACCACTTCATCTGCAAATTCCCGAATCATTTTTTTAATCATTTGCTGTTCTTCTGTTAGATCGAAATTCAACATCCTCATCCCCTTCGTTGTAAACGCTTACACATCGATTATACAGATATGTCTCACATTTTCACAGCAAAAACTACAAACTTAGAAAGAGATGAATAGAAAACCGATAATTAGCAATAACCCTGCAGCACCTGATATCGTGAAATAGAGCAATTTGAGCAGACGTCCTGCAAATAACCACAATGCACAGTTCACAATCAGCAAGCCAATAAGTAACATCGTCTGTCCTTCAAAAAATACGAACCAAATTTTTAATGACATAGCGAGCAACATAAATGCCGTTAATATGTAAATGAAAGGCATGATAGCTGTTTCAGCAACGGATTTTCGTAATGTAAATAGCAAAAACAGTATGGTGACAATCACTGTCAGTCCAATCGTTACTGCCGGATATTGAACAACCATAAACATGCTCCCGCTCACCAATAACGCTACTGCAGCTAGAAGTATTAGCATCCGATTCATTCTTTTTTTCTCTTTGACGAGTATCCCTTTCGTCGCCTTCACTTCTTGTTCAATATCCTCTTCTCCCCGCGCATATAACGTAATCAAAAAATCGCAATAATGCGCAGGCAGCAACTTATTTTGCTTCCAATACTTAATTTCCGAAATAATAATTTGTTTTCTTTTTGGATTCATTTGACAGTCGCTCCTAATAACATCGTAAATCGTAAAAAGCATCGGCACGTAAACATGCCGATGCACTTTTTTATTATTCTAAGAAATCTTTTAGTCGCTTACTTCTTGATGGATGGCGTAACTTGCGTAGCGCTTTCGCTTCAATCTGACGAATCCGTTCACGTGTAACACCGAATACTTTCCCAACTTCCTCCAGCGTCCGTGTACGTCCGTCATCCAATCCGAAACGGAGTCGTAAAACGTTCTCTTCACGATCTGTTAGTGTGTCAAGTACATCTTCTAACTGTTCCTTCAGCAACTCGTACGCTGCGTGATCTGAAGGGGATTGTGCTTCAGAGTCTTCGATGAAATCACCAAGATGAGAATCGTCTTCTTCACCAATTGGCGTTTCCAATGATACAGGCTCTTGCGCAATCTTCAATATTTCACGCACTTTTTCAGCTGTTAAATCCATCTCTTCCCCGATTTCTTCCGGTGAAGGTTCACGTCCTAAATCCTGCAAAAGCTGACGTTGTACACGAATAAGCTTGTTAATCGTCTCAACCATATGAACTGGAATTCGAATCGTCCGGGCTTGGTCCGCAATCGCACGCGTAATCGCCTGACGAATCCACCAAGTCGCATACGTACTGAATTTGAAACCTTTCGTATGATCAAACTTCTCAACCGCTTTAATAAGCCCCATATTCCCTTCCTGAATTAAATCCAAGAACAACATACCACGACCTACGTAGCGTTTAGCAATACTAACAACGAGACGAAGGTTTGCTTCCGCAAGTCGCTTTTTCGCCTCTTCATCGCCTTCTATAATACGAATCGCGAGCTTGACTTCTTCCTCCCCTGTAAGGAGGTCTACCCGACCGATTTCTTTCAAATACATACGTACCGGGTCATTGATTTTAACACCTGGTGGCACGCTTAGATCATTCAAATCGAATTGTGAATCTTCAGCAGCTCCTTTTGCTCCGCTTTCGCTAGGCTCGTCCTCTGCTTTACGATCCATTTCAATCCCTTGTGCTTCAATTTGGTCAAGGAATTCTTCAAATTGATCCGGCTCCATCTCGTATGCGGATAATTTTTCTGTCACCTCGTCCAGCGTCAGTTCACCTGACTTCTTCCCTGCTTCTAATAAATTCGCTTTTGCCTCTTCTATTGTCATCTCGTTTTCCAATTCTCCAGATAGTTCTTTTTTACTCATCTTACCCGTTCCTCCTTCGTACACCGGAATACGGCTACAATGCCGACAATGATTTCCGGAGCTGTATAATTTCCCTGGCCAGCTCCAGCGCCCGGGTATGATCATTGCTCTTTTCTGCTACTTTCGATTCGTGCATTTTCTCTTGAATTGTCATCGTTATTCGATATTTTTCTAAATAATGAATGCAATCCTCAATTTCTTGTTCTGCATGTTCCGGGTCTCTCTCAACCATGGCGGCTTCCAAAACAATTTTCCGTAATTCACGGTCCTCCAATGACTCGGCGAACCGATGAAAATCCGGAGTTCCAAATTGTTCATAAAACCCCGCCAACCGCACAAATAACGCAGCATAGTCATCCCGGATAAACAATTCGTGCTTGTTCTCCCGAATTCGATCAAACAAAGCGCCATCGTTCATCAAGTGGCAGAGCAGCAAACGCTCCGCCCGCTCTGTCCCCGTTCTCTTCTTGTCAGGAATCATGACCGCTGTTTGAACTGGACGTTCTTGTAACGGCTCAGCTTTCGCTTGTTTTGCGCGTTGCCCCGCCATTTTCATAAATTGTTGATGAATAGCTTCGTCTGAAATGCCTGTTTCTGTCGAAAGTTGGCGAATGTATAAATCCCTTTCAACTGGAGATGTACGCAATGCTAATTCTTCTAACACCTCATGAATGTATTGCAATACATCATTTTCATAGGATAAATTCTTAGATCGTTTAGCATAAGCCATGATGAAAGACATATACGAATGTGGGTTGTCGATAATTTTCTCTCGGAAAGCATCTCCACCATATTCACTAATGTAGTCATCTGGATCCATACGCCCTGGTAAAAGCGCTATTTCAACATCCATTTCTTTTTTTGCGGCCATAATTGCAAAACGTTTTGCTGCTTCCCATCCTGCATCATCGCCATCACAGCAAATAATCATGTTTTTAGCCATGCGTTTTAACTTTATAAGATGTGCATCTGATAAGGATGTCCCCATTACGGCGACACCATTCGACACACCGGCTCGATCAGCTGCTATCGTATCCATAAAACCTTCAAACAGTATTACTTTACCCGATTTTCGGACGTTAAGACGTGCATTATGCATATTATATAATATTCGACTTTTTTCAAAGATCGGGGTTTCAGGACTATTGAGGTATTTGGCCTCCTGATTCATCGCTACAAGAATGCGTCCTGAAAATGCTACGACGTTGCCATTATCGTCATGAAGGGGAAACATAATACGTCCACGGAATCGATCGAAATAGCCTGTTCCATCATCTTTCATGATACAAAGCCCAGCACGTTCCATTTCTCTCATGTCGAAACTTTTTCGTTTCAGTAAATTGGCTAGTGCATCTCGCTCATTGAGCGACCACCCAATTCCATATTTTTCGATACTCTCTCGCGTAAACCCTCTTTTTTCAAGATATTGTAGTGCTTCTTCACCTTCCACAGTGTTTAAAAGTAAATGACTGTAAAAATTAGCGGCTAGGGCATGTGCTTCAATCATTTGCTTATACTCATTGTGTGGTTTCGCTCCAGCCCCTTCACTTACAGTTACATCTATTTCAATCCCAGTTCGCTCTGCAAGCTTCACAACCGCCTCCGTAAACGGACTATTCTCAATATCCATTACAAAAGTGATGGCATTACCACTAGCACTACATCCAAAACAATGGAATAATTGCTTGTCCTCTGAGACTGAAAAAGATGGGGTACTTTCGCCATGGAATGGGCAGAGTCCGAACCAGTTTTTACCTCTTTTCGTCAGTTGCACGTATTCGCCGATTAAATCGACAATATCCGTTTGTGAACGAACTGCTTCGATTGTTTCCTCTGGTATTCTCGTCATCGTATCACCATTTTCCACCCTATCTACTTGATTTCGAGAAATTATTCAAAAACCCTTTGTATTCGACAAAATATTTTCGATTATACTTCGAAACTTTTATATTACACTAGTACAAAGATTTTTTCTCTTAATTCACACCGGTATTCCAAAAAACTATTTTACATCATCCGCAAAAGAAGAACCACCCCTATTCAATGGGCGGTCCTCCTCTCACATTATACGTCCATGTCACATGTGAATATTTATGCTACTTAACGGTTTCGATTGCGATTTGTAATTTCGTTTAAAATAACATTTGCAGTTTCTTCCACAGCACGATTCGTCACATCAATAACTGGACAACCAATTTTTTTCACAACATTTTCAAAATGCTGTATTTCATTCGTAATGCGTTCGACGCGGGCATAATTCGCATCATCCTTTAAGCCGAGTGCAATGAGCCGTTCTTTGCGAATCGAGTTCAATTTCTCCGGTGAAATAATCAATCCAAAGCATTTCTCGGGATTAATATGAAATAACTCTTCTGGCGGATCGACTTCAGGTACAAGCGGTACATTCGCTACTTTATAACGTTTATGTGCGAGGTACTGCGATAATGGGGTTTTTGAAGTGCGAGAAACACCGACAAGAACAATATCTGCCTTCAAAATTCCACGTGGATCTCTACCATCGTCATATTTAACCGCAAATTCAATCGCTTCAATTTTTCTGAAATAATCCTCATCCAATTGTCGTACAAGTCCAGGCTCTTCCAATGGCTGTTCGTCGAGCTCTACGCCAATTTTCTCAACGACCGGGCCTAGCAAATCAATACAATCCACACCTTTAGCTAGACACTCCTCTTTGAGCTTCTTACGCATATTGCTTTTAACAAGTGTGTAAATAATAACAGCATGTTGTTGTTTTGCCAAAAATGCAATTTCACCTAATTGTGATTCTTCTTCAATATGTGAAAATCGTTTCAATGAAACGGTCTCAAGCCCTTGCTTGAACTGACTTGCAGCCGCCTTCGCAACCAAGTCGGCCGTTTCTCCAACAGAGTCGGAAACGATGAACAATGTTAACTTTATCATTGAATCCCCCTCATAATTCATGGTCATCCGCAAGTGACAGAAAGGCTGCGGTAATATTCGTTTTCGTTATCCTTCCAATGACTTCCAGGCCTTTCCCTTTGTCCACAACGACAGGCAAGGAATCAATCTGCTGGTCTATCATTTTCTTCGCCACAAACAATAACGTATCCTGCTTGTTACAATACGTAATATTTGGCATTCGCGTCATAATCACATGCACAGGAATTTTCTCTAAATCTTTATTCCCCAAGCTTGTTCGCAATAAATCTTTTCTTGAAAGGACCCCTGTAAGAAGCGAAGAACTATCCACGACAAACAGCGTGCCAACGTCTTCTAAGAACATCTGGCAAATCGCGTCATAGACCGAGATGTTTTCTGCTACTACGACCGGGATTGACTGAAAATCACGTACTTTCATACCGATCATACTGTCAGCAACCGATTGGACTGGTTTCTTTCCAGAATAGAAATAGCCAACACGAGGTCTCGCATCCAAATAGCCTGCCATCGTCAATATGGCTAAATCTGGACGGATTGTAGCCCTCGCTAGCGTAAGTCGTTCTGCAATTTGTTCGCCAGTAATTGGCCCATCAGCTTTGACGATTGCAAGGATCTCCGTCTGGCGCTTATTCAGTTCCATATGTGTCACCGCCCTAATCGTTCAATTCTTTATCCTCGATTATTATATACGAAGACGCCAACTATTGCGAAGAAAGCGGAACCGTGATAGACTAAAAAAGAATTGAATAGGCGGAGATAGGTCGATAAGTAGTGTCAAAACGAAGCGAACGGGGATGGTGAGAGCCCGTACCGACATGAAACGGCAACCTGGAGCCAATGATTTAATAAAGAGGACTGTCTAGGCAGTCAATCGGGGTGGAACCGCGGGTTATCATGCACTCGTCCCCGGACATTATGTCCGGGGATGGGTGCTTTTTAATTTGGTTCGGCATAAGCAAACCTAAGCCTCGGCATATTTAAATAATTGGAGGGATTTATTATGTCAAAGTTGTCAATGGAACAAATCGTTAACTTAGCAAAACAAAGAGGTTTCGTTTTCCCAGGCTCTGAAATTTATGGTGGCCTTGCAAATACATGGGATTATGGTCCACTTGGTATCGAGCTGAAAAACAATGTAAAAAAAGCTTGGTGGCAGAAATTCATTCAGGAGTCACCGTATAACGTTGGACTCGATGCAGCCATTCTGATGAATCCAAAAGTATGGGCAGCTTCCGGCCATATCGGAAACTTCAATGATCCAATGATCGACTGTAAAAAATGTAAAACACGCCATCGTGCAGACAAACTGATTGAAGATGCATTAGATGCAAAAGGCATTGAAATGGTCGTTGATGGTCTGTCTTTCGACAAAATGTCCGACCTTGTTCAAGAACATAATGTCATTTGCCCAACTTGTGGCGCAATGGACTATACGGAAATCCGTCAGTTCAACTTAATGTTTAAAACATCACAAGGTGTGACGGATTCGTCAGCAAACGAAATTTTCCTTCGTCCTGAAACAGCTCAAGGAATCTTCGTCAACTTTAAAAATGTCCAACGTTCAATGAGAAAGAAAATGCCTTTCGGTATTGCACAAATCGGTAAAAGTTTCCGTAACGAAATTACACCAGGTAACTTCACATTCCGTACACGTGAATTCGAACAAATGGAGCTTGAATTCTTCTGTAAGCCTGGCGAAGATATGAAATGGTATGAATACTGGCGCGATTATTCAAAACAATTCTTGTTGAATCTCAGCATGACGGAAGACAATATGCGCCTACGTGAGCATAATGAAGACGAACTTTCCCACTACTCTAAAGGGACTGTTGACATCGAATACAAATTCCCATTCGGTTGGGGCGAGCTATGGGGTATTGCGAACCGTACAGACTTTGACTTAAAGCGCCATATGGAGCATTCAGGCGAAGACTTCCACTACCAAGACCCTGTAACAAATGAAAAATTCGTGCCATATTGCATCGAGCCATCTCTTGGGGCGGATCGTGTAACACTTGCGTTCCTATGTGATGCATACGATGAAGAAGAGCTTGAAGGCGATGATAAACGTACTGTACTTCGCTTCCACCCTGCTCTTGCACCTGTCAAAGCAGCAGTTCTGCCATTATCAAAGAAACTAGCTGATGGTGCAGAATCTGTTTACGCAGAACTAGCGAAACATTTCAATGTGCAATACGATGATTCTCAATCTATCGGTAGACGCTACCGCCGTCAAGATGAAATCGGAACACCATTCTGCATTACGTATGACTTTGATTCTGAAGAAGATCGTCAAGTAACAGTTCGTCACCGCGACTCAATGGAGCAAGTACGTATGCCGATTGAAGAAGTAAAAGCATACATTGCAAAACACCTTGAATTTTAATCAAGAAAAGAACCTAGACAGTGCAAATTGTTTAGGTTCTTTTTATATAGGCTAAACTTATGATTTTCATCTACTATCCAGCGAAGGCGCCTTACAAGCAGTCACCGAAGCCATAAGACTGGCAGTGGTTTTCTGACTGGCTTATGGAGGCATCCGCAAGCGCCGAGCGGTGTTAGTGAGATTCTTTATTTCAATTTATATAGTTTTAGCACTTAGACAAAAAAAAACGGAGAAATAAGGCATTATTCGCCTTCTTCCTCCGATTTTTCTTTTCTCGGTAATAGTTCAGGTGTCGCTTCTAACTGATCAAGAAATGCTCTTGATTTTAATCGAACACCAACCTGTTCATCGTAAATCGTCCGAACCAGCTTTTTCATAAATTGCTTTGTCGTCTTTTTCAGCGATAGGTTGCCCACTCGACTAATCGGAACCGTATAAAATGTCCGGATCAGCTTCAGTTGCGTCGGTGATATGCGAATTAAATAGCGATCTACATGAAAACATCGATGGCAAAGAAAGCCGATTGCTTGAAAAGAAAAAGCAAACTCTCCTTCTGTCGCACCACAATTCGCACACTGATGCAGCACAGGATGAATCCCAGCAATCGGTAGCATCTTCCACTCTACAAACAGCGCAATCGCTTCAGGATCATATTGCTCATTAATGGCATGAAGCGCCTCATGCAATAGACCGTAAACACCTTGAGATCGCTCATTATCCTCTGTCAATCGATCGATCAGTTCAACAACATAACTCGCATAAGCAGTCGCCTCGAGATCTTCACGAATGTGACGCATCGAATCAATAGGCTCGCCTTGTTCCAAGCTCCCCATCCCTCTTCCCGTTCGAATAAGGAATGAGCCATGTGTAAATGGCTGCGTAATCGCGGCTAAGCGACTCGCTGGTTTTTTAGCTCCCCTTGCCATTGCGGTTAACTTTCCAGCTTCTTTTGTATAAAGTGTAACAATTTTGTTCGACTCGCCATATGGAATACTTCTTAGAATGATTCCTTCCCATTTGTTCAGCAAGGCAATCACCTCCAGGCCCACATAATGTGGATTACGTAGCTAATAACGTTCCTTTTTTCTTAATATTCGTCTTCCCTAAAACCAAATTCCTTCAGTTGTCCCGGCTTGTTGCGCCAATCTTTTTGTACTTTCACCCAAAGCTCAAGAAACACTTTCGAACCAAGTAACATTTCAATATCATGACGCGCCTTCGTGCCAATCTCCTTCAGCAATGCTCCTTTCTTCCCGATGACAATGCCTTTCTGTGAATCACGGTCGACGACAATCGTTGCCATAACATTGACCATTTCGCGTGTCTCTTCGCGTTCAATCTTCTCAATAACAACCGCCACAGAATGAGGAATTTCTTCCCGCGTCAAATGCAGTACCTTTTCACGAATCAATTCAGAGATAATGAAACGTTCTGGATGGTCCGTCACTTGATCGTCTGGATAGTATTTCGGACCTTCTGGTAAATATTTCGTCAATGTTTCAATAAGGCGCTCTACATTGTTACCGTTCATCGCAGAAATCGGAACAATTTCCGCAAAATCATATTCAGCAGTATATGTCGTAATAATTTTTAACAAATCATCTGGGTGAACCAAATCGATTTTATTGATGATCAAAAATACAGGTGTCTTCGTACTTTCAAGCATCTCAATAATAAAACGATCTCCACGGCCAATCGCTTCATCCGCATTGACCATAAACATAATGACGTCAACTTCCTTCAACGTATTACGTGCCGTCCTTACCATAAAGTCACCAAGCTTATGCTTTGGCTTATGAATTCCCGGCGTATCTATAAAAACAAATTGCGAGTCATCTGTTGTGACAACCCCTTGTACTTTGTTGCGTGTTGTCTGTGGCTTATCGCTCATAATCGCGATTTTTTGCCCTACAACCCGATTTAAAAATGTCGATTTCCCAACATTGGGACGACCAATAATCGAGATAAAACCTGATTTGAATGATTTATTGTTTTGCTGCATAAGAAAGATCCTCCTGTGAAAACGCACCTGGCAACAATGCTGCTACCGTTGTTTCGAGGACGTCTCCTTTTAAATTTGTTAAATATACCGGCATCGCACCATCACAAAACTCCGCTATCACTTGCCGACATGCACCACATGGTGAAATCGGCCCTTCCGTATCTCCAACTACCGCAAGCGCCTTAAACGTATGAACACCTTCTGAAACAGCTTTAAAAAATGCTGTACGCTCCGCACAATTGGTCATACTGTATGATGAATTCTCAATGTTACAACCGTGATAAACAGTTCCATCTTCTGCTAAGAGTGCCGCGCCTACCGGGAATTTCGAATAAGGTACATACGCTTTCTCACGCGCTATTTTCGATTCATCAAGCAATTTTTTCATATCCATATCACAACCTCTTTTCTTAATCGATTACGCTACCCTGCCCCACTAATTTCAGTTACAACCATTTCGGGAGAAAAATCATTAGCCCGATAACAGCACTGACAACCGCAAAAATCAGCACAGCACCCGAAGCCAAATCCTTGGCCTGTTTGGCAAGTGGATGACGCTCTTGCGTAACAAGATCCACAACACGCTCGACTGCTGAATTCATCAATTCAAGCGCCAACATACCACCGATTAAAATCAGAACCACAAACCACTCCACCCGCGATAAGCCTGTTATCCAACCGGCTCCAAAGGTGATGATTGCCGCTAGCACATGAAATTTCACATTCCGCTCTGCTATGATACCATGAAGTATCCCGTTTCCAGCATAAACGAACGCTTTGAAAAATTTCTGCATCTTCGTTTTACCTCTCCAGTCCAAACGAAGCAAGAATGTCCTTCTGCCTACCGAACATCTTTAATTCATCTTCTTCCGTCATATGGTCATAGCCCAGTAAATGAAGGAAGCCATGAAGTGCTAAAAAACCTACTTCCCGCGTATAGTCATGGCCGTACTCTTCCGCCTGCCTTTTAGCCGTTTCTACAGAGATAATAATGTCTCCAAGAACGACCGGCATGCCTTCTTCTGCAACGATTAAAACTTCCTCTTCCGTTACCTCTTCCAGCGCAAATGAAATCACATCTGTCGCAGAATCCTTCCCTCTATACTCCGCATTGACTTCTCGAATGTCTTCATCGGTCATAAAAGTAATCGAAATTTCCGTTTCCGCTGTCAGCCCTTCTTCTGCCGCTGCATGATTCAGCAAATTGCGCACAAGCTCATGGATGCCGTCGTCTACGGAGTCCGTTCGATCATCAAAATAAAATTCCATCATAGTTACCAGCGCCTTTCTTTTTTATTTCGGATATTCGATACGATTATGGAATATCCCGTTTAATGTTTCACAAATGACTGTTTCTACTTTTTTCAGCTCTTTCATTGACAAATCACACTGGTCAAATTGCCCGTCATTCAATCGATCATTAATAATCGCCCTAACAAGTCCAGCAATTTTTTGCGGGGTTGGTTCTTTCATTGAACGGACTGCCGCTTCTACGCTATCTGCAATTGAAATAATCGCAATTTCTTTCGTTTGAGGCTTCGGACCTTTGTAGCGATAATCTTCGTCTGTAACATCTTGTCCTGCTTCCTTCGCCTTTACATAGAAAAACTTCAACAAACTTGTCCCATGATGTTGCCTCGCAATATCTACAATTTCTGCGGGCATCTTATGCTTCGCAAGTAATTTAGCGCCATCTTCAGCATGCGAAATAATAATATCACAACTTTTCTCTGGCGGTAATGCATCGTGTGGATTTTGTCCGGCCAATTGATTTTCTATAAAGTAATTCGGCCGCATCGTTTTCCCAATATCATGGTAATAACTCCCAACTCTCGCAAGAAGCCCATTTGCACCGATAGCTTCACAAGCCGCATCCGACAAATTGGCTACCATCACACTATGATGATATGTGCCAGGTGTTTCTATCAATACTTTTTTCAATAACGGGTGATTTGGGTTCGATAATTCAATTAGACGCATATCTGATAACAATCCAAAGACGGACTCGAAAAACGGCATTAGCCCGATTGTCAATGCTCCTGACAAAATCCCTGAAGTAATCGCCGCTATTAAGTAAAAAGTAAGTTCAGGCAACTCATATGATGACTGTGTCATCAGTAAATAAAACCCAATAAATAATATGTTAGAGACAGACACACCTATGCTTGTCCGTAAAATACTTGAGCGTCGGCCGCTATTTCCAAGTAAATACAAGCTAATAATACCGCCAAAAAGTATGTACAATGCAACTTCCATCTGAATAATCGCCGCATAGCCTTCATGCAAAATGATTCCGGATGTAGCCGCCGTCATAAAGGTCCCCAAAATCGCCAACCGCTCATTCGTCAACAGCTTAATTAACATTGGCGCAAGCGCAGTCGGGAATAAGAACGCTAACAGGACGTCAAAATCCTTTTCGATGAGGGATATGAGCTTCATCATAATAATGAGTAAGAAAAAAACAGTTAAAACAATAAGCAAGGACTTTTTCTTCACAGTCTCATTGTCATTCCATGTAAAGAAATGCAAATACAATAACGCTCCAATAAATAAAACAAATAAGGTGAGACCTGCCATTGGTTTGACAGTCGATTGGTTCGTTAACAATCCAACCAACTCTAATTGTCGGTAAATTTCTCCGTCAATGACTTGCCCTTCCCGAACGATTACTTGTCCCTGTAAAATACGTGTCGGTTCAACCGCTTCCTTTGCCTGTTCTACTCGTTTCTGTGTTAGTTCCTCATTGACCGTTTCAGTTTCTACGACTAGCGAACGGCTCAGTACAATTAATGTTTGTAAAGAAGTTGATGGTATCGCATCCGACAGACGAAGTTTTTGTTCAACTTCATACCGAACAGTCGATAAATCTGTAGTTCTAATCGGTTTCGCCAATTCTTCTCCAATAATTGTCACAAGCGCATGTTCCATTTTCAGTAAAACATCTATATCCTGCGCTAACAACGCAACAATCGCATCATCTGTCAGTCGCAAGCTAGGCTCTTCTTTTTCCAAACTGGCAAATTGCTTGCGGATTTCTGCAACTTGTTCTTTCGTTGGTGCTGCTTTTTCATCTTTACTTGCTGAATCTGACACGCTTGAACTTTTCACACCCACGATAATGTCAAACAGCGATGTCGCAATGGCTTGTCGATTTTTTGCCACGTCCTCCGAAAATAAATAGACCGGCTCGATTTCTTGAGCAGCACGCTGTCGATCTTGTTCCGTCTTGACTGTATCTTCAACCGTTTTTAATGAACGAATGGTATCCTGTGAAATTTGAAAAGACTTCACATCATACGTTTCTTTTTTCACACTGCCGTACATGAATGTAAAAAGAAACAATACAGATAACCCAATAAAAAATATCGAAAAATAGTTAAATTTCAATGATTTTACAAGTTTAATGATTGGTTGGAACATCGAAATCTTCCCCCAGTCTCTCTCTTTATCTACTGATTAGGTTGTTAAGATAAGCGCAGGACGCCCGCTTAGACGCGACAGGCATAAGATGATTTGACGAAGAAGCGTTCTTTGCCTCACAGCCGAAAAAACTTATGACCTGAGTGGCTGGCGCCCAGAGCCTAGACAATAAGAATAGCACGGGGCGTAAGTCGAAAACTTACGCCTACCTGTTAAAAAAGCAGTCACTTAGGATGACTGCTCCTTTTCGTAGGCTTCAATTATTTTTGCAACGATTGGATGACGAACGACATCGCCCTGCTCTAAGTATTGGAAATGGATATCTGTTACTTGATGCAAAACTTTTTCTGCCGTAATGAGGCCCGATTCCGTCCCTTTTGGTAAATCAATCTGGGTCTTGTCTCCAGTAATGACCATTTTTGAACCAAATCCGAGACGCGTCAAAAACATTTTCATCTGCGCTTTTGTTGTATTTTGTGCTTCATCAAGAATAACAAAAGCATCATCGAGTGTCCGGCCCCTCATATAGGCAAGTGGTGCCACTTCAATAACGCCTCTTTCGATGAGCCGATCTGTATGCTCCGTTCCTAAAACATCATGTAGCGCATCATATAGTGGGCGCAAGTACGGATCTACTTTCTCTTTCAAGTCCCCTGGAAGAAAACCAAGGCTCTCGCCTGCTTCCACTGCTGGGCGTGTTAAAACAATTTTTTTAGCAGAACCCGTTTTCATCGCTTGCACCGCAAGCACAACGGCTAAATAGGTTTTTCCCGTACCGGCAGGGCCAATACAAAACACAAGATCCCTTCTGCGAATTGCTTGAACATATTCACGTTGTCCGATGGTTTTGGCGCGGATAGCCTTCCCTTTCATATTGCGTGCAATTTCTTCATCGTACAGTTCAGAATAGTATTCAATTGTACCACTTTTCACCATTTCAATGGCAGTCAATACATCACGTTGGTTAATGTTAATCCCTTTACGGATTACTTTTAAAAGTTGCTCTAGCAACACTTTTGCGGATGCAATCTGCGTCGCATCTCCATTGAGGGAAATGGTTTCGCCTCTTGTCATAATCGAAACTTGTAAATTCTCTTCAATCAACTTCATGTTCTGGTCGGAAATCCCTAGAAGCATAACAGCTTCATTCGGATCTTCGACATGCAAGTGAATCAGTTGTTCGTCCAATTGGCTTCGTCTCCTTGGGATATCGGTCTTTTTACAGCAATATCATCATTCAGCAGAAACAATACAGTCCCATTTACTTTATCATTATCGAATGTGACGTGCAAAATTTTCTCATCTTTAATGATGACTTTTCTGGAAGGTTCCGACAATATTTTCGTTTTCAATAACGGAATAATGAAGGTTTTTTCCATCCCCTTTTTCAATTCTAATTGTCCCGACCTCTCTTCCACAAGCCGCTCTGTCTTCACAAAAGGCAACCAAGGTTTCCAACGCTCCTCCTTATCCGACAACGCTCCATCCCCTTGCTGCCATGGGGGCATAAGGGAAAATTTGACGACTTCTTCCCCTTGTAATTGATAGTCAATGGTTTTCGGCAAACTGAAGCTATATTCCATCCAATAATCCGCATACACAGCCCCTTCTGCACCAACAACTGTTTTCTTGTCTCCTTGCTCAAGGATGCCCGTAGCGAGCACGTCACCCTTTTTCACCGTCTGGTGGACCCTACCTACCCTTTCTCCTCTCTCAAGCTCAAAACGAGTGATAATACCGCCTGTACGAGCAATAAGGTCTGCCGGCGCTTCTTTAACCACCGGATTGTCATCAAAAGGTGGCGATAACATCGGAATAACAGTAAGTGTAGCCCCGACCTTTCTAAATCTCACCCACGACAATGAAGGGTCATCCAACATGAGTGCACGTCTAATTTCTCCTTCATCAGGAATAGAGGCTAACGGTCTAAACGGTACAATGGCAGCAGACGCTAATTTCGCTTCAATCCGATCGACGACTTCCGGCATTTCCGATTCCACTTCCACAGTCCACAGAAAAAAAGAACAGACAAACGGGATTGCACAAGCGATTAAAAATCGATAAGAGGAGAAAATTCTTTTAGCTCCTGTTTCATAACCTGCAATGGTAATGGCCGCTTTCAATCGATACGCTCTTCGATGCCTGCGAATCTGTGCAACACCTTGACGATTCGTTCGAAAATGGGCCACATCTTTGACAACAGATAAGGACGTAATTTTAGTACCCGTTGTCATGAGCTTGGTTAAAAAACCAGAAAGATCACCGTTACCTGAAATCCGAATATCAAACTGTTTATGAACCATAGAATGTTCCTTCATCTTCAACTGCCGCTAGTTTCATCGTCGTGATGGCTTCGAATGTAAAAACGGCAACTTCTTCCGATAATGTTTCGACAAGTAAATTCTCCCCCGCCACTTCAATCATGTACGCCTCACAACGGATCGTAACAAAATTCGGACCAAGCTTTAGCAATGAGTAAGGCCCATTGATATGCACGGTAGAAAATTCGTCAATGCGAATAGATGAACCTGTATTGAATAATTTTCTCAAAGAATAAACCCCCTATCCATATCGTATGATTTGGACAAGGGGTAAATGATTACCGTTTTGATTTTGGTGGACCTAAAATTTCAGAGAAAATGATGCCTTTCAGCATATCCTCCTCGTTTCTTGGTATTAACTCTTGCTTAGGTATCGCTACTACTGGCGCCACACTACCACCATGCGCTGATAGACGACCACGATGCTTTTCTCGTGACTTTTCCTCCATAGGCGCACGTGATACAGGCGCTATCGGTTCAATCTGTATCGGTTTAGGTACAGGCTGTCTTTGCGGCGTTGAAATCGGTGGTGTTTGCCTACTTGGCGGCTCACTCGTTTCATCTTGCAATTCCCTCTGTAACTCTCGGTACATTTCTTTCGACATTTCTTTCAACTTTTTGACAGGATCATTTTGTTGCTTTTGTTGCGCCACGAATGGCTTCGCTTGGCCTTTCTCGGCTTCTTTTTTCTTCCCTTTGCCATTAAACAAAGAACCTAAAATCGCCAAGACGATAAAAATGATTAACTGTTCCATTCATGCATCCCCTTTCCAGGAAATGGCTTACCTATCGCTATTATTTTTTACTGTCCTGCTCCGGATGATTGCCACCTAATTTACTGATGGAATCACGCATACTTGTATCAGCTTGGATGTTTTTGTAATTCACGTAATCCATAATACCAATATTCCCCGAACGTAGAGCTTCTGCCATCGCAAGTGGAACTTCTGCCTCTGCTCCAACAACTTTGGCACGCATTTCTTCAACTTTCGCTTTCATCTCTTGTTCACTTGCAACGGCCATCGCACGACGCTCTTCCGCTTTCGCTTGGGCGATACTCTTATCCGCCATCGCTTGCTCCGTCTGTAATTCTGCACCGATGTTTTTGCCGATATCAACGTCTGCAATATCAATCGATAAAATTTCAAAAGCTGTTCCTGAGTCAAGGCCTTTTGCCAAGACTGTTTGAGAAATCATATCTGGATTTTCCAACACTTTTGCATGGTCGACAGATGAACCAATCGTTGATACGATCCCTTCACCAACACGGGCAACAACCGTTTCTTCTCCAGCTCCCCCAACCAGTCGGTCAATATTCGCACGCACTGTAATACGCGCTTTCGCTTTTACTTCAATCCCGTTCATCGCCACACCCGCAATAAACGGTGTTTCGATAACTTTCGGGTTAACGGACATTTGAACTGCTTCTAGCACGTCACGCCCGGCAAGATCGATTGCTGCTGCACGCTCGAATGAAAGCTCGATATTCGCACGGTGTGCTGCAATCAAAGCGTTAACGACACGGTCAACGTTTCCTCCCGCCAAGTAATGACTCTCCAATTGGTTAATACCAACGTCTAAACCTGCTTTATGTGCCTTAATGAGTGGATTCACGACGCGACTCGGGATTACTCGACGAAGACGCATACCAATCAATGTAAAGATGCTCACGCGTACGCCTGCAGCCATGGCAGAAATCCATAGCGCTACTGGGACAAGTGTGAAAAATACAGCCAAGACAATAATGGCGAAAACGATTATTGCGACAAGACCTATTACACCTGCTGAACCTGCTAATGCTGTCATTATTCAT
Organism: Sporosarcina sp. FSL K6-1522; assembly: GCF_038622445.1. GTDB lineage: Bacteria > Bacillota > Bacilli > Bacillales_A > Planococcaceae > Sporosarcina. The sequence continues at coordinate 2,675,309 of NZ_CP152019.1, read as the reverse complement.
TCTCCCCTTTCTTTTCTAATTCCCTCACAACAATCCGGGAACCTTCAACCTTCACAATGGTAACATTTTTTCCTCTGTCAATGTAACTTCCTTCGGAAACAACATCAATTCGTTCACCATCTAGCTCAACTGTACCTGCTGGTCGCAGTGGCGTTGACGTTTTTGCCTCACGTCCAAGTAGCTCCACTCTATTCACATTTGACACGTAACCAAGCTCCGTATCCGTCGAATCCATCAGTACAACTTTGTTGAGTAAATGCAATTTCTTACCGAAAAACTTCATAATTATCACCATCCCCGTAACAGCGATAGCAATCGCGATTAAGACAGATATCGCCATATGCATCGGATTGCCGCCTGCCATAATGATACTGCCAATAATTGCAAGCGCACCTACAGCCCCCGCTATGCCAAACGGTAGAAAAATCTCTGCAATGACGAGACCCACACCGATTACAAACAGAATGAGCGCCTCATAACCTGCAAGCCCCGCAACAAGATGACCGTAGAAAAACAAAACTAATGACGCAATGGCCATCGTTCCCGGCACACCGAAGCCCGGTGAATAGAGCTCCAATACAAGCCCTAGTCCTGCAATGGACAACAAAATTGGCACGACAATGGGATGCGTAATGAGACGTGCAATACTTTCAGAAATCGTTTCGTTTGTTGAAATAACTTGGGCGTTTTCAAAACCGGTCTCTTTGAGCAATTCGTTAAACGAGGCGACAGTCCCTTCACTATATTTTACCTCCAAGGCATCATCTGCTGTCAATGTTAACAGTTCGCCTACACCAGCACGATAAGCTCGTAGGTCAATATTCGGATCCGCCATCGCTAACGCATACTCTGGATCACGTTTTGATGATTTGGCAGCACTGACCATTGCTGCTCGCCACGCACTGTCTGCTTTCACATCTGCCGCATTCCCCGCCGAATCAATCACTTGTGCAGCACCCATGGTACCACTTGGTGCCATATAGATTTCATCTGCATGAAGTGCTAGAAAAGCCCCTGCTGATAACGCACGATTATCGATATAAGCGATAATCTTCAATTCAGTATCGTCCATTAACGTAGCAATTTTTCCAGCCGCATCTGTAAAACCACCCGGCGTATCGATCACAAGAAAAATAGCTTCTGCACCTGCCTCTTCGGCTTCTGCAAATGAACGTTGTAAAAATGCATACAATCCTTTTTCCACTTCATTTTGAATAGGTACTTTATAGACTGTAGTCGTCTTCGCACTCGTATCCGAAAAAGGAAGCGTTATCGCCGACATCAATAAAATGAACAGAAGAATTCTTCCCATCATTTTATGCATTATGAATTTCACCTCTTTCTCCTATAATTAAGTATAGCTCTTCTACGGTTCAGATGCGTAATAGTTTCATTTTCATTACAAAAAATTATATTTCACTCGAAATTAAAAATAGCTCGACCGCCTAACACCAACTCCTCATAATATGATTTATGTATGGTCAAAAATTTCTTCAAATATAAATAAACCGGAAAATCCATTAATGGATTTTCCGGTTTACGAACGTTTGCATTCACAATGTAAAGATGACCGATTTATAGCAGAAGGAAATTAGAATTTACGTTTCCTAGCAGCTTCAGACTTCTTTTTGCGTTTTACGCTTGGTTTTTCATAAAACTCATGCTTTCTTACTTCTTGTATTGTTCCACTTTTGGATACAGTACGTTTGAAGCGGCGAAGAGCATCTTCAAGCGATTCGTTTTTACGAACGACAGTTTTCGACATATCTCTTGTCCCTCCCTCCAAACATACTTGGGAACATAGTCAGGTGCTATGTACTCAAAAATTATACCGCATAATTAAGAATAGGTCAATATAAAACTTTTAAAATTAATTCAGTAGACACTCACTTTTTATCAACTGGGGGAAAATATCTTTATTCACCAGCTATAGTCCTTGTTAATAATCCGTTTTAGACGCCAATCCCTTCATAATCTCAACGCCTGAGCTGGCACCGATTCTTGTCGCACCTGCATCAATCATTTTTTTCAAATCCTCCACATTTCGAACCCCGCCTGATGCTTTGACGCCTGTTTCTGGTCCAACAACCGCTCTCATTAACTTAACATCCGCTTCTGTAGCACCACCCGTTGAGAAGCCCGTTGATGTCTTCACAAAGTCAGCTCCTGCTAAAACAGCAAGTTCACAAGCTTTCCTTTTCTCCTGATCTGTTAAAAGAGCCGTTTCAATGATGACTTTAACAATCGCTTGCCCTTTAGCCGCAGCTACGACTGCTTCAATATCCTTTTGCACAGTATCAGTGTCTCCGCTGCGAAGCGCTCCAATATTAATAACCATATCGATTTCGCCTGCGCCTTTTTGAATGGCGTCTGTTGTTTCAAATGCTTTCACTTCGGAAGTTGATGCCCCAAGTGGGAAACCAATCACAGTACAAACTTTAACAGTAGACCCTTCCAGTTCTGCAGCAGCCGTTTTCACCCACGCTGGGTTGACGCAGACCGATGCAAATGAATAATGATGTGCTTCTTGACAGAGCGTCACAATTTCTTCCCGCGTTGCGTCTGCTTTTAATAATGTGTGATCAATATACGTTGCAAATGTTGTATTCAATGGAATACCTCCTCGGAGTTGTCCGTACTTCTTCCATCATATCAAGAATGGTTCATTTCTGCACGAAAAAAGCCATTCCTGCCGGTTAAGGGCTGGAATAGCTTTGCACGTTGTGGATCATCTTATACATTTTGTTCTTCAACAACGCGGACAAATTGGCCTTCGTTGTAAGGATAGCCTGGTTTCGTAATTTTCACGCGGACGATTTTACCAACCATCGATTCATCAGCCGGGAAAACCACTTTCAAATAGTTGTCTGTATATCCTTCATAAAGTCCACTATCTGGATCAAGCTTGTACGTCGATTCTGGAATGACTTCCAATACTTCGTCTTCAAAAGTAGATGCGTATTGTTTCGCAAGCTGATCATTTAGCTCAAGCAAACGATGCACGCGTTCATTTTTCACTTCTTCATCGATTTGGTCTTCCATTCTTGCCGCAGGCGTACCTGTTCGCATGGAATAAGGGAAAACATGCAGTTCAGAGAAACGATAGTCTCGTATGAAATTATACGTATCCATAAACTCTTCTTCTGTTTCGCCCGGGAAACCGACGATAACATCGGATGTAATCGCCAAATCCGGTAAAGCTTCACGAAGACGATCTAGACGCTCTCCAAAGAATTCCATCGTATACTTCCTGCGCATCCGCTTTAACACCGTATCCGAACCAGATTGAATCGGAATATGCAGATGACGAACAACGATGTTCGAATCTCTCAGCACATCAATGACTTCATCCGTTATTTGACTTGCTTCAATCGAGCTAATACGAAGTCGCTTCAACCCTGTTACTTGTGTTTCAAGGTCTCGCAACAGGCGTGCCAGGTTATAATCTTTTAAATCTTCTCCGTAACCGCCCGTATGGATGCCCGTCAAAACAAGTTCAAGGTAACCAGCATCAACAAGTTGCTGCGCTTGACGAATCACTTCTTGCGGATCACGTGAGCGCATCAGCCCGCGTGCCCACGGAATAATACAGAACGTACAGAAATTATTACAGCCTTCTTGAATTTTCAGTGACGCACGTGTACGGTCCGTAAATGCGGGTACATCCAATTCTTCATAGACTCTGTTTTTCATAATGTTACGCACCGCATTAATCGGTTGGCGCCCCGTACGATATTCGTCAATCAACCCAAGGAGCTTTGTACGATCCTGTGTCCCAACGACAATATCTACACCTGGAATCGCCATAATTTCCGCTGGGGATGTTTGTGCATAACAACCCGTGACACAAATAACTGCATCAGGATTTCTTCGGATTGCACGACGTATCACCTGTCGGCTTTTTTTATCGCCAGTATTTGTTACTGTACATGTATTGATAACGTAGACATCAGCGTTTTTCTCAAAATCTTCGCGTTCATATTCAGCATCTTTAAAAAGTTGCCAAATCGCCTCAGTTTCGTAATGATTAACTTTGCAACCTAACGTGTGAAAAGCAACCGTCGACATGGGCTGCTCACCTCTTTCATTCAAATTCGTAAGACATTGCGGACAATAAATACAAAGGGGCTGTCTCTGTTCGGAGGATACGCGGACCTAAAGCCATTGGCAAAAAGCCGGCCGCGCGTAAAACTTCAGCCTCTTTTCTAGATAGACCACCTTCTGGACCAAAAACAGCTAATACAGACTGTTTATGATACATGTTTTTGAGTCTCTCCGCAATTCTATGTGGCTCTCCACTTTTTGCATCTTCTTCGTCCGCAATTAGCAACACGTCATAATGACTCACTTCTGCCAATAACTGCTTAAACGAACAAGGCGTTGCCACCGTAGGAATAACCGTGCGGTGGCACTGTTCGGCAGCCTCTTTCGCAATCTTTTGTAGCCGCTCTACTTTTTTGCCGCCTTTTTTTGCATCCCACTTAACGATGGAGCGCTCGGCTTCAAATGGAATCATCCCTGCCATACCAAGCTCCGTCCCTTTTTGGACGATTAAATCCAGCTTGTCTCCTTTTGGTAAACCGCAGGCGATCGTCACACGGACGGGCATTTCATTGGCTACTAGGGGGCCTTCTTGGCGCTCAATCTGAACACCTTCTGCTAATAACACTATAATTTCAGAGACAAACGCCTCTCCATTTGATACAGCAATCACCTGATCCCCGACTCCCATCCGCATCACGCGAACAATATGTTTACCGTCTTCTCCAGTGATTACAGCATTGCCTTCCGCATCAAATGGCGCTTCTAGGAAATAACGTTGCAAGACGTTACACGCCCCTTTTCTGGGCAACGATGGCAACCCAATCTTCCATTAAGACAGACTCAATGATATCGAAGCCTTTAGCGATTAAATCATCCTTCACTAGATCACGCTTCTGTCCAATGATTCCCGAAACGATGAATAGCCCATCTTCCGGCAAAATTGCATAAGCATCTCCTGAAAACGACAAAATGACTTCTGCAAGAATATTTGCGATGATAATATTCGCAGGCACTTTTACCGAGTCCAGTAGATTACCATGTGTGACTTCGATAATTTCATCGACTTTATTCAATGCGATGTTCTCTTTCGCTGCAACAACCGCAACCTCATCTAAATCGAGTGCATGTACGCGAGATGCGCCTAATAGTGCCGCACCAATTGACAGGACACCTGACCCCGTCCCAACGTCTACGACTGTACTTCCAGGCTTGACATACTTCTCAAGCGCCTGCAAGCACATAACCGTCGTTGGATGAGTCCCTGTGCCAAATGCCATCCCTGGGTCCAATTCAATAATCAGTTCATCAGATTCTACAGGTTCATACTGCTCCCAAGTCGGAACAATCGTAAAGCGGCCGGAAATTTTCACTGGATGGTAATATTGTTTCCATGCAGTTGCCCAATCTTCTTCATCGACTTCGTTCGTCTGAATGACATTTTTCCCGATATCTAGGCCAAATTCCGCTAGCCCTTCTATAGATTGACTAATGTCTTTCACCGTTTCGATTAAAAAACTATTGACAGGTAAATAGGCTTTTACAATCACGCCGTCTGTTGGAAAATCGTTTTTGTCGAGCGCATAGATTTCCCCGTAACGGTCTTCATGAATACGGTCTGGCTCTGCAGAATCTTCAATAACGACTCCACTAGCACCTGCTTCATGTAAAATATTCGCAACTGCTTCTGTCGCTTCATGCGTTGTATGAATCGCAACTTCCGACCATTTCAAATGATTTCATCCTTTCAGTCGCCTTTGATTGTTCGTTTAATTTTATCGAATAATGAACTAGAGTACTCGTCAGGTGTATTGCCGCTAATCGCTGCAAATTCACGCATCAATTCTTTTTGTTTTTCAGTCATTTTTTTCGGTGTCAATACTTTCACAATGACATGCTGGTCACCAATTCCACGGCCATGAACGTTTTTGACACCCTTGCCTTTCAAGCGGAAGCGTGTACCTGTTTGAGTACCTGCTGGGATTTTCAACTTCACATCGCCTTGTACAGTCGGCACTTCGATTTCATCGCCAAGTGCGGCTTGTGGATACGTTAAACCGAGCTCTAAGTAAATATCGTCATCTTCACGGATAAATTTCTCATGCGGTTTGACGCGGAACACGATGTACAAATCACCTGCTGGGCCGCCTTTATGACCTGGTTCCCCTTGACCTGATACGCGTAGCTGTTGCCCATCGTCAACACCTTCTGGAATCGTGACCTTGATTTTTTTTCTTTTCGTCACTTTTCCTGCACCATGGCATGTTGTACATTTTTCCGGGATGATTTTACCTGTCCCTTGACACTGTGGACATGCTCTGCGATTTACCATCTGGCCAAGCGGCGTGTTTTGCGTCACGCTGATTTGTCCTGAACCACCACAATGATTACATGTTTTAGGAGATGTTCCTTTTTTAGCGCCTGAGCCTTCACATGTGTCACAGTTTTCTTCTTTCGGAATTTCAATCTCAGTTTCTTTACCGAAAACAGCTTCCATAAAATCAATTGTCATGGAGTATTGTAAATCATCACCTTTTCGCGGTGCATTTGGATCACGTCGGCGACCACCACCGCCGCCGAAAAACGTGCTGAAGATATCTTCAAACCCAAAGCCATCACCGCCACCTCCGAAACCACCAAATCCTTGGTTTGGATCCGCATGACCAAACTGGTCGTAATTCGCTTTTTTCGTCTCATCACTTAGCACTTCATAAGCTTCTGTTGCTTCTTTAAATTTCTCCTCTGCATCTGCCGCTTTGTTCAAGTCTGGGTGATATTTCTTTGAAAGCGATCTGTACGCTTTCCTAATTTCGTCTTTTGATGCTGATTTCGTTAAACCTAGCACCTCATAATAATCTCGTTTACTCATTTTCCACTCTCCCGAAATACTTTTGCCTGTAGCCTATTGTATCACTATGTGCGGTCAATAAAAATCGAAAAAGCCAAAGCCGGAATATCGGACTTTGACTTTTCCGTCAACAACATTAGATTATGTTCAATAGTGAACACGCTCTACTCTTATTTTTTATCTTCATCAATAATTTCTTCAAAATCAGCGTCAACTACACCATCATCTTGTGGCCCGCCTGCATTTTCAGCACCCTCAGCGCCTTCAGCTGCTGCTTGCTCATAGAGTTTCATCGTCATTTGTTGCACGATTTCCTCTAATTTCTCTTTCTTCGCGCGGATTTCATCGAAATCTCCTGCTTCAAGCGCAGCTTTCAATTCTTCCTTCGCTTCTTCAACATTTTTCACTTCTTCTTCAGAAACTTTACCTTCAAGGTCTTTTAGCGTTTTTTCAGCCATGAAGACAAGTTGGTCTGCTTCGTTTTTCAAGTCTGCTTCTTCTTTACGCTTTTGGTCCGCTTCAGCATTTGCTTCTGCGTCTTTTACCATGCGCTCGATTTCTTCGTCAGATAGACCTGAGCTCGCTTGGATTGTGATGTCTTGCTCTTTTTGTGTACCAAGGTCTTTCGCTTTAACCGTTACGATACCATTTTTATCGATATCAAATGTTACTTCAATTTGTGGAACGCCACGTGGTGCTGGTGGAATATCCGTCAATTGGAAACGACCAAGTGTTTTATTATCAGCTGACATTGGACGCTCTCCTTGTAGAACATGGATATCTACTGCAGGTTGGTTGTCTGCTGCTGTTGAGAACACTTGTGATTTACTTGTTGGAATTGTTGTATTCCGTTCGATCAATTTTGTAAATACGTTACCCATTGTTTCAATACCAAGTGACAATGGTGTTACGTCAAGAAGAACAACGTCTGTTACGTCTCCGCTCAAGATTGAACCTTGAACAGCCGCTCCCATTGCGACAACTTCGTCTGGGTTTACACCTTTATATGGTTCTTTACCTGTTTCTTTTTGAATCGCATCTTGAACCGCTGGGATACGTGTAGATCCACCTACAAGGATAACGCGATCGATTTGTGATGAAGATAATCCAGCATCTTTCATCGCTTGACGTGTTGGTACCATTGAACGCTCAACAAGATGTGCAGTCAACTCATCAAATTTCGCACGTGAAAGTGATACTTCAAGGTGAAGTGGTCCTGCTTCGCCTGCTGTGATGAATGGCAGTGAAATTTGTGCAGATGTTACACCTGACAAGTCTTTTTTCGCTTTTTCCGCTCCATCTTTCAAACGTTGCATTGCCATTTTATCTTTAGACAAGTCGATACCATTTTCTTTACGGAACTCTTCCACAAGGTAGTTAATGATCACGTCATCGAAATCATCTCCACCCAGTTGATTGTCTCCAGCAGTTGCAAGAACTTGGAATACGCCATCGCCTAGTTCAAGGATGGATACGTCAAACGTACCACCACCAAGGTCATAGACAAGAATCGTTTGGTCTTCATCTGTTTTATCAAGACCATATGCAAGTGCTGCTGCAGTTGGCTCGTTAATAATACGCTCTACCTCAAGACCTGCAATTTTACCTGCATCTTGTGTCGCTTGACGCTGTGCATCGCTGAAGTAAGCTGGAACTGTAATAACTGCTTTTGTTACTGGCTCGCCAAGATACTCTTCTGCATAGCCTTTCATGTACTGAAGAATCATTGCAGATACTTCTTGTGGTGTATATTCTTTATCATCCACTTTTACTTTATAGTCTGAGCCCATATGACGCTTAACAGACATGATTGTATTTGGGTTTGTAATCGATTGACGCTTCGCAACTTCCCCTACTTGTTTTTCACCATTTTTAAATGCAACAACAGATGGTGTTGTACGGTTACCTTCTGGATTTGGAATAACTTTCGGCTCTCCGCCTTCGTATACTGCTACTACTGAGTTTGTTGTCCCTAAGTCAATACCAATAATTTTACTCATGATTCATTTCCTCCTAGGATATAAATATTACTATTTTTATTCGTTTACTTTAACCATCGACGGTCGAAGTACACGATCTTTTAACATATAACCTTTTTGCATGTCTTCCAATACAATGCCCGAAGCCTTTTCTTCATCCGAACCTGTCATAATCGCTTGGTGGAAATTCGGATCGAATTCCTTATCAAGCGCTTCGATTTCAACAAGCCCTTCTGCTTCAAGCGCTTCGACAAGCGTGCGATAAACCATTTCTACACCTGTCATCAGTGATTGCGCTTCTTCCGTTTTCACTTCAACTGAAAGTGCCCGTGCGAAGTTATCTAAAACCGGAATAAGATTTGTCACGACGTTTTGGGCACGGTATTTTTGCGCAGCTTCTTTGTCTAACGCTGTTCTTCTTTTGAAGTTATCATAATCCGCAAGCAGTCGAAGTCGTTTATTCTCTTCTTCCCGCAGCTTCACTGTTAACTCTTCTATAATGCTGTCATTCCCGTTATCAACGGCTTCAATTTCTTCATGATTATCCACAAGTTCGACTGTAGCGTTCTCTTCAGTCGCATCCCCTTCTGTTTCCTCTACTACTGGGCGCCCTGTTTCAAATTCGTCTTTTACCTCTGTCAATTTCCGTTCCTCCCTGCTGTTCCACCATCAATGGTCAGTTTCGCCAATTCCTTAGACAAATCACCGCTCATAATATCAAGCAATGTAATGACCCTACCATAATCCATGCGTTTAGGACCAATAATTGCAATAGAACCTGTCATATTTTCACCAGCGGAATACGTCGCTGTTATAATACTACAGTCTTCCATCGCATCGTGCTTGTTTTCAGAACCAATACGCACATGAATCCCTAGCAAATCGTTTTGGAAAAACGTTGTTGCCGGAGACCCTTTTTCAATTAACTCAAAAAATGTTTTCATTTTCTGAATGTCATTGAACTCAGGCTGTTTCATCATATTCATTTTGCCACCGAAGTACAAGCGTTCTTCTGGTTCCACTGAAATCGCACGTTGCAACGAAGTAAACATTTCTGCCGCATGTTGGACATGCTGTTCCAAAACCATTTTTGCTTCTCGAATAAGCGTATTTTGAATATTCGCAAGCGGTGTACCGACGAGTCGCTCATTCAAAATGTTGACCATCTTTTCAATGTCGGATGCAGTGAATCCTTCCGGTACATTGAACATTCGATTTTCAACTCGCCCACTGTCCATCACAATAATGGCAACAGCCCTTTTCTCATCTAAAGGAACAATTGAGAATCGTTTCACTTTATGCAACGATGTGTCAGGACCGAGTAGAATCGACGTGTAATTTGTCAATTCCGAAAGAATCGTCGCCGATTTTCGAATTAACTCTTCTGTTTCCATCGCTTTTTCTTTGAAAACAGAGCGAATCTGACTGCTGTCCTCCGCGTTGAGTTTCTCCGGTGTCAGCAAGTGATCCACATAAAATCGGTATCCTTTTTCGGATGGAATTCTGCCAGATGAGGTATGAGTTTTTTCAAGATAACCCATCTCTTCAAGGTCAGCCATGTCGTTCCGTATGGTTGCCGAACTGAACGGCGCTTCCGGCTTCTTCGATAGCTGCCTCGATCCGACAGGTTGTGCGGATTCGATGAAGTCGTTAACCGTCAGTTGCAAGATAAGCAATTGTCTGTTTGTCAACATAATCATCACTCCTAAAAGCACTATACTTCTTCAAGTGCCTTGTTAGCACTCTATAACTCCGAGTGCTAATGCTACTGATAATTTAACAAATCCCACTCGACGTGTCAATGAATTGACCCCATCTCATTTAAGAAATTGCTGGAATACTTCGTTCCCTTGAAAAACGCCTCTCCGTGTCAACCGAATCACGTCATTTGATTGTTCAACCAATCCGCTTGCCATTAGCGCTGTTAGCGTCTCTCCGTATACAGCCTCTAATGATTTGCCAAACTTCTCTTGGAATGATGAAATCGATACACCATTCGATTTTCGCAGTCCAAGAAACATTTCTTCCTCCATTGCTTCCGTCTCCGTCACAATATGTGTATGTTGCAAAGGGCGTGCGCCTGATGCAGTCTTCTCCATATATTTCGTCAGCGGACCAATGTTGGAATACCTCGTACCATTTATATAGCCATGCGCACCTGCCCCAACGCCTGCATACGTTGCATTTTCCCAATAAAGTAGATTATGAATAGACTCATGCCCCGAAACGGCAAAATTACTAATCTCATAGCGCATACGCCCACGCTGTTCCATCTGGTCGATGAGCATTGAAAACATTTCCGTTTCCATATCTTCACCTGGTAACGGCAGTTTGCCCTTATTCATTAAATTATAAAAAACGGTTTTCGGCTCAACAATGAGCGAGTACCCCGAATAATGCGGTAGCTCCAGTGCCAACGCTTTATCAAGCGTGTCCTGCCACTGTGCAACCGTCTGCCCCGGTAATCCGTAAATTAGATCGATACTAATATTGTCAAAGCCTGCTTTTCGCGCTTCTCCAACGACACGCGCCGCATCATCCGGACCATGCGTGCGGCCGATTTTTGTCAATAGCTCCGCATCAAAGGACTGAACCCCAATGCTCAATCTATTGACACCACCTTTTTTCAAAACCATCAATTTCCCGAATGTTAATTCATCTGGGTTGGCTTCCGTCGAAAATTCTTTTAATGAACGAACATCGACATACTCATGAATAATCGCAAGCAGTCGATCCAGTTGCTGTTCAGACAACGATGTCGGCGTACCGCCACCTAAAAACACCGTTTCTAACGCTTCAAACGAAATACCCTCGCTTTTCATAATGGCTAATTCCTCGCCAATCGATTCGATATACGCATCTACCGGCTGATTTTTGAAAAATACTTTATTGAAATCACAGTAGTGACAAATTTGATGGCAAAACGGGATATGGATATACATACCTCTCATTCCATCACTTCCTTTCTTAACGGCAAAAAGAGGGCTAGGATGCCCTCTTCTCTAGATTATCTTTTAATCCTCATCCATTTTCAATACAACGATAAATACTTTTTGATGAATAGATGTAACAAATTCCATCATACAGCATCCTTGTTCTGCATACAAACATGGAGCTGATAAGCGTTTACGAAGTTTTTTTATTAACTAACGGTTACAGGGGATGTTTACATAATTACAGAAGGGTAAATTAAAAAGACCACCAATCAGCGATCTCTCATTGTTAATTGAAAACTACACTTATGATATTTTCAACAGCCCCGCAATAAGATCCGAGCTACCAGGCATCAATCGTATTAACGAAGTAAAAATAAATAATACACCTAAAACAAACAGCATAATCACTATTTTAACAGAGCGAGAAACGCCTTTTTTCATCGCACCTACAATAAGAAAAACAATTCCTATAAAGAGCATTAATAAATAATAAAAGCCCATCAGCCCATCTCCTCATTCAAATTTAGTTACATAAATATAACGCCCTTGACGAGGTGAATGTTTCCTGTAATGGAAATAAGATACTTTTATTAGTGATTTATCTTAATAAAGTCTCTTGATTTAGTAGTTTTCTCACTAACGATTGTGCAGCACAATATATTTTTTTCAGATTCATCACATCATATTTGGAATAAATACATTCATAAATAGGAAGTAGCCCAAAGCACCTAAAGCCAAGAAAATAAGAATTACTACAATCGGTGAAATTTTTGTTTTCATGGTTTTCTCCTCCCTCTAAACATGTCCATAAACGTTTAGTAGCAATCACCCGATATGCTAGAAAGTCAAGACATCATTCACTACCTAGTCTAGATTTTATGTAGCTAACTTCCATCACATGGGTAAACTTAGGAGTTTGCAAGTTCAACTACAAAAGGTGACTTACTCAAACCAATGAGTAGCCGCCTTTGTATTTGTAGACATCGAATGAATAAAAAGATCAATGGAGTTACTTATTTTTTATATAATCCATACCTTGCGCTGTGATTGCTAAAACTAGATTATCTGACCCTTCTCCACTATCTGTGGCGTATTCCTTTTCAATCAGGTGTTCAATCGCGAGTTTGCTATTGACGTCAGCATTTAGCATCACTTTGGGTAATGTATAGCTGCCTCCATTATTAGCAAAATGATAATCATATAAACTTTGTAATAGCAGATCCGCCATTTTATTTACTTCTTCATTCATCATAAATGATCCCTCCCACTTTCACCATTCGACAGAAGAGAAAGGAATCCTTCTATTATCTAATGATCCAATTGCGACATAAAAAGCCTACAATACCTCAATATTTTTTAAAAAAACTAAACGAATGAATCAGACATACACGAATTATTGACATAGAATGAACTAAATCATTTTAGGAGGTAGACATTATGGGTTATGCGGGTTACGGATGTGGACCGGGGTACGGCCCCGGATATGGATATGGTTCAGGTTTCGGATACGGGTCAGGCTTCGCTTTAATTGTTGTGCTGTTTATTCTTTTAATTATTATTGGCGCAAGTTTCTTAAACACTGGTGGGTGCGACGACGGTTGCTAATACTGTCGGTACACCCGTAGGATAATCTAGATGAATCAATTTCGCCGTTAATTTCATAATTTTTATTAGGCAAATCGTTTGGATATACCAAAAACACCGTATTTCTGAACAAGCTATGCGTGAACCGAAGTAATCTGTTGTCGCCAAGTGAAGTACACCCCAAAAGTTAGATTTTGAATCTAACTTTTGGGGTGTTTTATTATGACAAAATATAGTGATGCTTTTAAGCTGATGATCGTGCAAGAGTATTTGGAAGGCCCACTAGGATCTAGGCTGCTAGCACGCAAACACAATGTGAAATCACATAGACAGCTTTTAGATTGGGTGAATGTATACAAGAAAATTGGCGCAGTTGGACTATTTCGAAGGAAGAAAAATGAGGTTTATTCTATTCAATTTAAGTTAGATGTACTAAGCTTTATGAAAAGGACAGGCGCTTCTTTAACTGAAACTGCTCTTAACTTTGGAATAATCAACCCATCAATGATCTCCTTATGGAAGAAAAAGTTCCTTGATGGTGGCACGGAAGCCCTAGACAGACCGAGAGGACGACCATCCATGTCTAATGTCTAATAAAGAAACTAACAAAAATAATACGAGTAAACAGTCAAAAACGAATGGGATGACACGAGAACAGGAATTAGTACGGGAGAATGGGCTTCTTCGTTTAGAGGTAGAGTACTTAAAAAAGTTGAAAGCTTTTCAGATGGATCCGGAAGGCTATCTCGAAAATCACAAGCAACGCTATCATTCGAACTCAAAGAAAAATTCCTACTGAAGGATGTCCTTCAAGTCATTGGCATCCCTGAGTCTTCCTATCATTATCATATCAATCGAATGAAAACAGATAACCCTGATCAAGAGTTGGAAGAGATGATTCAATCCATTTTCGAGGAGAACGATGGCAACTATGGCTACCGACGAATCCAAGTGAATCACAAGAAGGTTCAGCGCATCATGACGGAACTTGGATTGAAGGGGAAGAAGTTCATGCGGAAATCGCGCCGCTATAGTTCTTACAAAGGAACTGTCGGTACTGTTGCGAAGAACCTTATTCATCGCCGTTTCTATACAATTACGGCTTATCAAAAGCTAACAACAGACATTACAGAATTCAAGTGTTCAGATAACTTCAAACTCTACCTAAGTCCTATTATGGACATGTATAACGGAGAAATACTTTCATACGGTATCAGTATGCATCCAACACTAGATTTTGTGATGAAACCGTTAGAAGACGCTCTTCAAATTGTAAAAGATTCAAAGTGCCGGACAACTATCCACTCTGATCAGGGATGGCACTATCAGTACAAGAAGTGGATCAAGACCCTTAAGGACCACAATGTGTTCCAAAGCATGTCCCGCAAAGGAAACTGCATAGATAATTCACCAATGGAGAACTTCTTCGGGCTTCTCAAGCAGGAGATATATTATCGCGAGGCGCTTCGCACATACGAGGAATTAAAAAGAGATATCGAGTCATACATCAATTATTACAATCACAAACGAATCAAACAGAAATTGACTGCATAACATAAAACTCTAACTTTTAGGGGTCACTTCAGCGGATGGCTGTTTCATATTCACCCCTGAAAGAATTCAACAAAACAATTGGGGCATTTTATAAGGTCTGTAATCTCTTCTACCCCTGTTCCGTTCGCCTGCCAACGCGTTTATTTTTCGATTACTATTCATCCATGATTTCCCAGATAACCTTCAAGCTCGGCTCGTAAAACCAATAACATTTTCCACCCATTTTTTGTCGTTGCAACCCTCTCATGCGATTGTCTTTCAGAAAACCCTCTTCGATTGTCCTTATGCTCATACAAATCCGCTTTGACATTTCCTTAAGACCCCAGGTGAATAAAAACACTTAATTAGTTTCATCCCCCCCTTGCGTTAGTCTGCTGATTTCTTCCTAATCAACCTCTACCCTAACTTTGGCGAAAGACAAGGAAATTTAAGCATCTTCCACACCCATCTTAGAGAACAAACATTTGCATATAAAGAAATTAAAAAAACGCTAGTAGACGACCTTCTGAAAAATACATTTTGCTGCGTTATTCTCATGAAACTCTAATCTTCTTCACCCAACTTTTTAATTTCGGATAGTTAGTATATGGACGTAAGCAAAACAGCTCAGAGAATACTTTAAAGACCAACTAAGGAAGGGGATTTTCATTATGCTACAAAATTTTGAAGTAATTACACCATTGTTTGAAGGTCAAGCTAACGAACGCCTTCAATTCAAGCTAAACATTAAAGGGAACGACTATCGAGGGATTTTTCATGATGAGGAAGTTCAATGGTTTCAACCACAACCCCATAGCAAAATTGAAAAAGATGACCTTCACCTCGTTGAATCTAGTGTTCGTGATTTGATAACTAGCCGCTTAATACACTGACAATTTAAATTCGTAAAACAAAAAGGCGGCCTCTCAAATGAAGAGTAGTCGTCTTTTTTGTTTTACGCGCTAATCAACAATAAGCTTCAACGCTAATACATCATTCAGTGATATCTTGCCTTCCCTGAAGTCCTTGAGCCATGCACCCCTTTGGCGATACCATCTACTACGCTGCATAAGAATCCCGATGCAACAGAAAAAAAAGCATCAATAGACGATCTCCTCTTGTTCAACTAACGAACCCGATTCTAGAATATTGGTCAGCGAATAAATGCCGCTTCCTTTTTTGAAAGAGCATCCTCTAACCATTGAGGGTGCATTGTTAACAAATCTTCTGGTAGGTTATCCTGACCAAAAAATTTTATTTCAAGCGATTCATCTGAATTACATTTAAGTTCCCCACCTGAAATTTCAGCAAGAAAACAAGTCGTTATAAAATGCACTACCTTGCCATTTGGATAATTGAAAACTTGTGAATCAGGATCGGAATAAACACCAATCAGCTTTTTAATTCTTATATCTAAATTAGTCTCTTCTTTTACTTCTCTCATGACTGCTTCAGACACTGTTTCACCAATTTCTACATGTCCTGAAGGGATTCCCCATAAGCCCACATCAGCTCTTTTTTGCAATAGAACTTGATTCTCTTGGTTCAAAATAATTACAGCAACTCCAGCTTTTAAATCATCAATTTTCTTCAAATCAAAACTCCTTTCTTCAAGAAAATGGCCCGTTTGCGGAATAAAAATCAAACAGTACTCTTCAACTAAACTTCATGTTAGTTGAAGAGCTATTTATTATCACAGTAACATAATAGACCATTTAGAAGGCATTAAAAACACCTTCCGTTAATGCGTGCCACTTCACGTTATGGTCCGGATGTGCAACAAAAAAGCAAACAAAGTGTTGATTTAACTTGTTAAACTAAAGCACCCGTTAGTTGAAGAACATCATTTCACAATTTAATATTAGTTTTCCATTTACAGTTAAGAAAATAGCCACTACAGTAGCAACATTGTCAGTTCCTTTCTCCGTTAGTATCCTTTTCTTTTTCGCCTCTCTCTTTTATATATCTTTCGTATGCCTCTTTCACCCTATCATTGCCATTGATTGGTACTACTTGTTTATGAATTTCATTGATTAAAATAAATGACCTAAAAATTACTCCAACAATAATTGCACATAATATATATATACCAATGGGTCCGAGGAAAGCCAAAATACCCAAAAGTCCAGCAAATAGAACAGACAATAATAACTTCACAAAAATCCTCCTTTATCCATCTCCCTTTCTTGTTCAACTAACCTGCCCCGTTAGTTGAATAACTATTTATTATCACAGTACCATAATTACCTACAATAGAAGACATTAAAAAACACTTCCTAATAAGGCTTTGCTATTACACATAATGATCCGGATCTGACATAAAAAAGACCGTCAATAAACGATCTCCTCTTGTTCAACTAACGCGCCCGTTTGTTTAAATAAAGTCTTTCATAAAAATTGAATTACTTCGTCCCAAAAATCCATTATCCGACACTCACCATTTTACATATAAACAGAAAAAGACCGTACGACTAAATTCATGCTTACTAGTCCCCAAACTGTGGCTCCCGTTATCCACCAGATAACGGGTTTATTTGAAACCTGTTCACTCTCTATATTTTTCTCATTTTCTATTATTAAATTAACTCTCCTTTCCATACTTTTTTTCATAGAAACAAGAACAACAAATCCGATTACGATAAAACCAACTGTTATCCAAAGTAACAAATCCATTTTCACACCCCTTTTTTATGAGTTACTTTCCTAACCAACTACATAGTTGAAGAACTATTCATTATCATAGTACCATAATTAACCACTTAGGAAGTGTAACAGTCCCCCCCACATAAGGTGTTTACTGTTACACATTATCGTCCGGATGCGACAGAAAAAAAGACCGTCAATAGACGATCTCCTCTTGTTCAACTAACGCGCCCGATTGCAGAAGTATCCTACTTGAAATGTTTACCAAATGATACAACGAACAAGACATACAACATTACCCCTACACCTATAGTGGCAACGTAAAAATACCAAACTCCGAAAAGTAACAGCGCTGTAATTAAACAGCTTATGAGTACCGATGCCCCCACTCCCAATATATGTCGGATTACGGTGGAGGGTAAAAATTTGTCACTTGCTTCGTAAAATAATAATCCAATGGCAGCACTCATTACCACTGCAAACACAAACACAAAGAAAATCGTTAGATATATCAGCATAGCAATACTCCCTATAAATTTAATTGGCCTGTTTGTGGAACATGTGCAATATTATTCTTCAAGTATACAGTAAATGGACATAATGGTCCTAATGAGAAATTGTTTTTGCGTATTAAATAGGAACATCCGTGGTAGACGTTCCTATTTAGAGTGTTTAATTTATCGAGAAACTAAATTCGGTTTATGAATATTTTTGAACTTTTACCCATTCGCCTATTTGTTCAATACTATTAAAATCCTTGAACTCTTGTTTTTTCAATAATATCGTAACAATTTGCTTTATAAGATACATAGCTTCATTAACATCTTTATCATCGACATCACTACTACCACCATGAGCTATAGCAGATCGCTTTGAGTACAATTTCTTAACCATTTTTTCAATAACTAGTCGACTTTCTAATTCGTCCGAAATAATAAACGCAGCAAATTCCGAAATTTGATAAGTAATTGATGGAGAAACTAACACACCTTTTTGCTGGAACTGTAAAAGTGCTTCCAAGCCGAATATATACTGAGTAAATGCCCTCGCTGGCTCATCGTCTCTCATCGCTTTTCCAGCCCATTCTATTGCCGTAATAATGCGATTCTCCAAATTAGTCGGATTGGCTTTCGCTAATATTCCCCATATCCTATCATGTCCATACTCGGGATCATCAATAGGGAATTGGTGTAAATTAATGCTATCAATAGTGCCTGACATACTATTATTCAATCCCGCGTTTTTTTCAGAAAGAATAATGCTGCTAGTGCGTCTAAATGAGTTGAAATTATATATTCCTACATCGTACCTTTTGCTATAATCACCAATCATAAATCGGATTGTATCTTCAAACTGTCGGAATTTCACGCGCGCTTTTTCATTCGCTCGTGATAGCTCCCTTGCATTTTCGCATACACTTATTACTACATCGCTGTTATAATATTCATCGTCTAATTCGAGAGAAAGGATTGATTCGCTGTGAGGATATTTCTTTATCAGAACTTTTCTATGAATATTTTTATTGTAAATAGTGTATGGACCAATTTTCAGAGGGTCTGCCTTAAAATAATTTACACCAAATACAGGATAGAGCACCTCAAAACTCTCTTCCTGAATATCCTTTAGATCAGCAATCTTTTTTTTAAATATATCTAAAGTGACTTCCCCGCCATCTATAGAACTACTAACCAAGCCTACTAATTTATTTCTAATCGTATCTCGAGAAATTGTATCAAATATATCCTTATCACTCTTCCACAGATAATCAACTGTATCATTGAAAGCATTTACGTTATTAGCCCCTTGAATTATTAATGCACTTTCCCCAGCTCCGAAACGTATACTTGGTTCATCATCCTCTCTTTTAACCACTCCTGTTTCCACTACACTTTGTAAGTCATTGAACAATTTGAACGCTTTTTTGAAATCCATTCCCTCACCACCTCCTAGTAATTATTTATTCAACCATACTACATAAGAGAATTGGCGTCCTCCTTTTGACTCATTTCGGACAAAAAAATAACGCTAGCTTATGCTGCGTTTTGATCTTTGTCTAATAATGCTTGTGTGCCAGTCCGCCATAATGACGGCACCTGGTCAATTGTACGTAGCCCTGCTTTGATTAAATCATAATACACTTTAGCCATTGTAAACACCTCCTGTCATTGCTTCGGCAATCTCGGCCAAGGCAAGCTGTGTTTCTAGTTTTGATAGTTCGTGTGCTTCGGCTAGTTCGGCTATTGCAAGTTTTAGTTCAGTGTTTTCTTGCTGTAATTGTTCCATCTCCGATGGTATTTCGTTATTTGGGTGAGCCGCCAATATTTCACCTTTCAATTCGTTGTACTCTTTCTCTGTAATCTGTATCAAGTCGTTAACACCTTCTATATTCTCGGCGTTTGCTAGTAAACAGATATTGGTTTCTTTAAAATCATGAGGATAAACTTGTGAACCTGCAATATTTTTACTAATATCTAGCTGCTTATAATCCACAGTACCAAACTGGTTGATAAAGTTATTAATCTTGTAGTAAAACACATTTGACACCCCTTCTTATTTTATAGTCATTGCAAGTAAATCAATTATCGGTTTAAAACTCCTATAACTCCCCTGAATATGAATTGACTTCTCGCCCGTGTCTAAATTATGGAATGTTACTAGACTCTCAGTAAGGTAGTGAACTATATTGTCTTTTAATATACCTGCGTAAAACTGGTCGAAGTTCAAATCCATTATCATGTTCCCGTTGAAATCATATTTTGCTGTCCCATATTGAGTTGCTGTTGACTTGAAAGCAACTATTGTATTGTCCTTGTAAACATGACAGGATATTCCTCGGTGGTTAAACATCCCTAGCAAGTTACCATTATTACTGTACACTCTTTTTTCATAAGGAATCTCCCCAGATTTTTCTATTACATACCCATATTGAGAAAAACCTTTTAAACTTTCCCCAACGGTATAATAGTGAGTGTAGTACACCGTACGGTTTAACAAAAGATTTCCGTTGAAGTCGTATGCCCTTAATCTCTGAGTGGTGTTCTGACCATCTTGAATTGCTCCAAAGTACATATAATATCTGTCTTTTGTTACTTCTACTAGCTTAAACTCTCCTCCTCTATAAGGCTGAGAGTGATATTCGATAAAGAAGTCACTCGGCAACGTTATTGATGAGGATATATTAGAGACTTTTTGTGCTAGTGCATTCAGGGGTTCAGAACTATTAGATTCCTCACCCTTCTCAGTTAAATTTGTTGCAAGAGTATTTTTCGCATTTTGGATATGCGTTTTTAATTGAGAAAAAGTATTATTTTCGGAAGCAGGAGCGCCGACAACAGATGCAATCCCTTTTTTCCCGTCATCGGCAAATTGAAAAAGTTCTTGTAATGCACCCTCAACGTTATCTGACGTGAAATGATTGTCCGCGTCCGCAATCCCAATGTTTTTACCCATGTGGGCGTTCGTCGCATCTTCCGCCTTATGCGTCGTAAACTCTCGCGTAATGGTATTGCATTTCCTGCTGGGTGGCGAGGTCGAACAAATCTACCTCTCCCGCTTATTCTTCCATTAATTTCAACTCACAATCTATTTTGTTCAAGTTATCATTACTAACCTAAACATCATAAAATTCACCTGAGTCAGGTTTAATCAGTCTGTACTTCTTAATTGTTCATGTGTGTACCTTCCACATCATCTCTACCTTTTTCGAGTATATAAAAAAAGAACGCCCAACTGGACGCTCTTGACAAAAGATTAGGCTATCTAATTATTTTAGGCAAACGGATTTCCGAACAATGGAACTAAGACAAGCATTCCCACTAACATTCCTAAAATGAAAACGCCTATATAGACTAATTTCTGGTTCATGGTCCCCCCTTCCATTCTACCTTTCGCCAAAAGAAAGAATCCCTCAATTTCCTTACGGCGTAATATAATCCAGATACAAAAAAGCTAACATATTTACAGTTTCATTTTCATTCCTTCATGCGATGCTTTAAAACCTAGACGCTCATAGAAACGTAAAGCATCTTCTCGCTCTTTATCAGTTGTAAGTTGAATCAAGTGACAACCACGCTCCCTTGCACGATGGATTGCCCATCGTATAAGTTCAGTTCCTACCCCTTTGCCGCGTAAAGAAGATGATGTTCTGACTCCTTCGATAGTGGCTCTCCATCCACCTTGATGTGTTATATATGGTGTAAATGTGATTTGTTGTACACCAATCACTTCATTTCCGTCACAAGCTACTACTAACTCATTATTCGGGTCAGATGTAATAGCCTGAAATGCTTCTTTATAACTAACTGGCAATGGTTGTTCGAAACGCTCTCTCTTGCTGCCTAATAGATCGTCTGCAAGCATTTCCACAATTTTATCCAAATCTTGTTCAGTAGCAATTCTAAACTTAATTTCTGTCCCCAATAGTAATTCCTCCTCATTTATGTCCTATGAAAATTTATACTCGCCGTTAGATAATAGCTAAATTCTGCTGAATAATTTAGCTTTATAGTATCACAGTTACCCATTTGGAAGGCATAAAAAACCAAAAAAGACCCGTACCATAAAGATACGGGCCCCGCTTTATTCATTTCAACAAGTTTGTTGTTGGCAACAGGATGGTAAAACACCACTTCTGACGTTTCATCTAGAACACAAACCCCATACCTACAACGTTTAATCCTCGTCCATCTTCAAAACAGCCATAAACGCCTCTTGAGGGACTTCAACAGAGCCCACTTGTTTCATACGCTTTTTACCTTCTTTTTGTTTCTCAAGAAGTTTACGTTTACGGGAGATGTCTCCTCCGTAACATTTCGCAAGAACGTTTTTCCCCATTGACTTGATCGTAGAACGGGCAACGATTTTTTGTCCGATTGCAGCTTGGACAGGCACTTCAAATTGTTGTCTTGGAATCAATTTCCGTAGTTTTTCAACGATTGCTTTTCCACGCTCATACGAGAAGTCGCGGTGAACGATGAAGCTCAATGCATCGACTTGCTCGCCATTTAGAAGTATGTCCATTTTCACGAGTTTCGACTGTTTGTAGCCAATTAATTCATAATCGAATGATGCATAGCCTTTCGTGCTCGACTTCAATTGGTCAAAGAAGTCATAGACGATTTCTGCTAATGGCAGCTCGTAGATAATATTGACACGTGTTGCGTCAATGTAATCCATCGTCATGAAGTTTCCACGTTTTTGCTGACAAAGTTCCATCACAGAACCGACGTAATCATTCGGAACCATAATTGATGCTTTAACGTAAGGCTCTTCAACATGATCGATTTTCTGTGCATCTGGCATCATTGCTGGATTATCCACTTTCAATTCTGTGCCATCCGTCATGATGACATTGTAAATAACACTTGGTGCTGTTGTAATCAAATCAATTTTAAATTCACGTTCAATACGCTCCTGAATAATCTCCATATGCAAAAGACCGAGGAATCCACAACGATACCCAAAACCGAGCGCTTGTGACGTCTCTGCTTCATATTCAAGTGCGGAGTCATTCAGTTCTAGTTTTTCAAGCGCTTCACGTAAGTCATTGTATTTGGAAGTATCGATTGGGTACAGACCACAGAATACCATTGGGTTTAGACGACGATAACCAGCAAGTGGTTCACTCGCTCCATTTTTCACCGTTGTAATTGTGTCCCCTACTCGAGTATCTCCAACATTTTTGATAGATGCCGATAAGTAACCAACGTCCCCAACCGTCAATTCATCTCGGTGCTTCGCTGCTGGTGTAAATACGCCCGTCTCGATGACTTCGAATTCTTTACCAGTTGCCATCATGCGGATTTTGTCACCAGGCTTAACGGTACCTTCCATAATACGGATATTAACAATAACACCTTTATACGCATCATAATGCGAGTCGAAAATCAGAGCCTTCAACGGTGCTTCTGGATCTCCTTGTGGAGCCGGCACTTTTTCAACGATTTGTTCTAAAATATCTTCAATTCCAATACCTGCTTTGGCAGATGCATGGACGGCTTCTGATGCATCTAGTCCAATTACATCTTCAATTTCCTGCTTGACTCGTTCAGGGTCCGCTGCAGGTAGATCGATTTTATTGATAACAGGTAAAATCTCAAGATCATTGTCGAGTGCTAAGTAAACATTCGCCAACGTTTGCGCTTCAATACCTTGTGCTGCATCGACAACAAGAATTGCCCCTTCACATGCTGCTAGGCTCCGTGACACTTCATATGTAAAGTCGACGTGTCCAGGTGTGTCAATCAAATGGAATGTATACTCTTGACCATCTTTCGCCGTATACGTCAACTGCACAGCATTCAATTTAATCGTAATGCCGCGTTCACGTTCTAAATCCATTGAGTCCAATGTTTGGGTTTTCATTTCCCGAGCTGTTAATGTTTGAGTTTGCTCCAAAATGCGATCGGCCAGCGTCGATTTCCCGTGGTCGATATGGGCAATAATGGAGAAGTTTCGAATATTCTTCTGTCTTGCTAACTTTTGTTCAAGATTCATTTCAGTTCACTCCTATTTTAGCTATTTGAAGTATATCAAATAACTCGCCAACATGTTACATATTATTACCCGAAACTTGTGAAATGTACCCGATTGTATTGCTTTTCAGCCATCTTATGAGCAAACAGGAGCGTTAACTCCAAAAAGCCCATCAGCAAAATATAATCTGATCGGCTTTTCTACCTGCATTAATTTCTATTCAGCTTGCTCAGTATTTTCTATAAAAGCTGCAGCCGCCTGCGCGATAACTGCAACTGTCCGATTCAACTCATCCTCCGAATTTCCTCTCCCTCCCAATTCAATTAAAATGACGGAAGTGTTGAGGTCCTGATTGTACTTACCGTCAACACCTGCCCCCCCTTTCAACACCAAGCCTCGCGTAATCCCGGGTACAAGCTTTTCCATCTCATTTTTAATAAATGTCGCATTGGCCTTGTTTTTCTCGGCATTCGGATGATCCATACCAACCACAAAGGCCACCTTGGCATACTTTTCACCTGCATGCTCCATTGTTGTTCTGCTAGCTTCTAATGAATCTCTATGCAGATCAATTACGAGCCCGTATTGATTTTGCTGAAGTTGTTTCTCAACATGCGGACGAATCGCTTTATATGCACGACTGTGAGGAACTCCATTTTTCCGCATTTCACTCGCATTATCTATCGGTAAAATATCAGTTTCTACTCCATTCACACTCAGTTGATTTTTTAACTTTTCTCCGAACTTCGTGATATTCTCAGTCTGATGGGAAACAGCAACTTTCCCGTCAACGGCTTGCGTTACGGGTTCATAAGCTTCATGTGAATGCGTAAAGTATAAGAGCGCCTTTCCCTTGTCAGCCTTCACGGTTTCCTCTTCTGTAATATTCGAAGCATAAACGATAACGGCCTTTTCTTTCAAAATCTTAGGTGATTTCACCGTTGGCCCGCCAGGTATTAATTGAAGAAGTACTGGAAAGAGGAAGAGAAGTAGTACGAGTGTGCCCCATATTTGCAAAGTCTTTTTCAAATGTCATCCCTCCGTCTTTCAACTATATGCAGTGAAAAACGGAGCAATGCCTACTTTTTCATATTTTCTACCCAAGAAGCGAGCGAAGCGGAAAGTGTTTCTGCATAAAGGGCTACCCAAGAATCAATTTCTTTTGGTGAGATAAATGTCCGCAAATCATGATTTGTCAACACTTCCTCAAATAATTGGACGCGGTCTTCATGTGGCCATGTAGACCAATCACCAAAAATAGGTAACAACGTGGAACGATCGGCATCTTTTTTTTCATTATGCAACCACGGTGTGACAGATAAACTGGACGAAGGGCTATCCTTTTCTCCTATTTTAGAAGCAATATAGCCAAACATCGTATCGATTGCATCTGCGATAAAGACGGGACCATCCACAACCGTCGGAATGCCGATTGCAATCACGGGAACACCTAACGCTTCCTGAGAAATCTCTTTTCGATTATTGCCAACACCAGACCCCGGGTGTATGCCCGTGTTTGTCAATTGAATGGTTCGGCATAATCTCGTACTATTTCTAGCGGCAAGCGCATCGATGACAATTAGTACATCTGGCTGTATTTCTGTTGTCACCGCTTTGACAAAATTGGCCGTTTCAAGCCCCGTTTGAATCGTGACACCTGGCGCATAGACAAAAACTTCACTGCCTTCTTCCGCATAATAATTAGGCACAATCTGTTGTAAATGATCCATCGCGTATGGCCCGACCGCATCTGGCGTCACATCTCGGTTGCCAAGACCTATAAAAAGAATCTTGCCTTGTTTAACAGTAGGCACTTCACGTAGCATCTCTTCTAGCTCTTTGATAAGTACACGGGATAACTCCGCTAAGCCATCATGATCTTCCGTCGTCAGCGTTGGTACAGTCAATGTCACATAAGCGCCTGCCTTCTTACCAATCCTTTTCTCCCCTTGCGCATCGATTGTGACAGAAGTGAGTACAACTCTGCCATCTCTCGATTCTTCGAACGTTACACCTTCCGTTTCTTGCAATGTATTTTTCTCCTCGGCCGTCCGGTGGCGAACCATCTCTTCGCTTTCATCGACCAAATCTGTCCGGTAAAAATCATAGTTGTTCATCCAATCACCTCACCATCAAGTTTGTGCGATGTGTCAAGGAAATATTCTTTGCGCTTTTTTTATTGCATTTAGGCTTGTGATTTGCTAAAATAATGCTTGTTGTGAAAGAGATATCCGAATGAACGTGGAATCACTCTTGCCTTACCTGAAAGTTGGAGGTGAATGAATTGCCAAACATTAAAGGAGCTATCAAACGCGTGAAACAAAGCGCTGCTGCGAACGAACAGAACTCTAACACGAAGCATGCTATGCGTACTGCTATCCGTAAAGCTGAAGTTGCTCTTGACGCTAAAGCTGAAGACGCTACTGTTCTTCTAAAAGATGCGATCAAAAAAATGGACACAGCTGCACGTAAAGGCCTTATCCATAAAAACACTGCATCTCGTCAAAAAGCACGTCTTACTAAAAAAGCATTGTAATCAAAAAAGAAAGGTTATCCGGTTTTCGGACAACCTTTCTTTTTTATTATTTCCTTAGCGGTTCCATAAAAAACAACTCTAAAATCCGCTCACGTTTCCCGCCTGTAGATTTCAATTTATAATCGATTTCCGCAAGCTTATCCAAAACAATTAGCAAACGCTCTCCACTTGGCAAACTTCTGTTTTCCATCATTAGCTTCACACGATACGGATGGACACCTAACGTTTTCGCAATTTGATGCTGCTGATAGCCCTTTTTCCGTAACGCCCCTACATGGATCATCAGCCGGATTTGACTCGCAATTAAAGACGTCAGCATAATGGGCTCTTCTCCGTTACGCAATAGATCATGGTAAATGGACACCGTATCCGCCACTCGCCCTGCCAAATAGGCATCCGTCAATCGAAACACATCCATTTCGGGTGTACGTGGCACAAGCGACTCAATAATGGCAGTCGTTATATCGCCTTCCCCATTTAAAAAGGTTGCCATCTTCGCAATTTCTGTCGACAGTGTTAACAAATCATCCCCTGTCATCTCCACAAGGAAATCAGCCGCCTCTGTCGCTATGCGTGCGCCATTCGCACCTGCCTCCTGTTGAATCCATGTCGTAAGATCTTTTCCCTGAAGCCGATTTGCTTCAATAACTGTCGCTTTTTCCCGCATCGTTTTCGTAATGCGTTTCCTGGCATCCAATTTTTCATAAGGTGCTATGAAAACGACGACTGCCGTTGGCGATGGATTGGCAAGCCAGGCTTCCAACTGCTCCACATGATGCGCTACCTTTTCTCGATTTTTATCTTGTGCTTTCAAAAACGAAGCATTTCCTGCAATGATCAATTTTCGATCTTCCAGAAAAGGTAATGTATCCGCTTCTTCAATAACAAGGTCGACGGGCGTCTCTTCAAGATCAAAACGAATGACTGATGCATCATCAATGTCTGGCAACGCCTTTTTCAACCGCTTAATGGTTGTATCAATAATATGTTGTTCCAGTCCTGTTACTAAATAAACGGGATCGATTTCCCCGGCGGTTATTTTCTTCCAAACTGCAGTCGACACCTTTTTCACCTCTTCTACATTCCGTACTCTCCATTTATACGATACGCTACAACGACTGTTTGAACAATAGTTCGCTACGCATTCCAAATTTTCTATCAGTCAAAATGCGTATCCTTCAATAATCCATTCGTTAAATGAAGTTCTGTAATTTGTGACAGTTGTGAACGAACCTTTACAAAAAGTCGATTGCTATGGATTTTTTGTTCGCTATCATCTATACTATAATGGAATTAGGAGGTGTAGCAATGAACGAATTTGAACATGACGTACAGTCAAAACGTAATGATGCAATCGATTCAGGAATCGGCTTCGCAGTAGCTTTCGTAGGTTTTTCTGCCATTTTTATTATTGCTACCATTATTGACTTTATCGCTAGCTAAGACGAAGTAGCAAAAACGGACATCGTTCCCCATTTCGGGGACACGCTGTCCGTTTTTTCATTGTACTGTTGTAGAAATACGATACTTCTCTTTTTTCACAGTAACCGTGATGGAACCGAGCTCTGCTGTCGACATCGTCGGTACACCATACTTGTCAAACGTTGCCACAACGTCAGGATGAGGATGCCCATAACGATTATTTTTCCCTGCTGAAAAGATGGTTACATCCGGTTGTAACGCTTTCACAAACGGTTCTGTACTAGATGTCTTACTACCATGATGGGCCGCCTTCAAGATTAGCTGTCCAAAGTCGGCTTGGCCGTACTGTTGAAGAAAACGTTGTTCCCCCGTTTGTTCCAAATCTCCTGTGAACAAAAAAGATGGCCCTGTTGACCTCATATACAGTACTAACGAACTATCATTCCCTAGATAATTACGATCTACCGGCGCTAAATAATGAAATGACGACGCTCCTTGCTGCCATGAAATTCCCTCTTTCATTAAAAAAATTGGAATTCGTTGTTCCTTCGCTAGTCGATTAATAGCCTCCATCGTTTTTTCCTGTTCACTTCCCGCAGAAATATGAATTTCTTTAACCTCAATTTCTTCGAGCACTTCGTCCGCCCCTTCCATATGATCGGCATCCGCGTGTGAAAGTATGAGCTTGTCGATTGTTGTAATTCCACGTCCTTTCAAATAAGGGACAACAATTTTCCTTCCGACTTCAAAAGGCTTGTCTGGCGTTTGCCAAGTCGCTTCCCCAAAGGTGACCGTTCCGCCTGTATCGATGACATAAACAGCTTGGCGATAAGGCAATTCAATCACAATACTATCTCCTTGACCAACATCTACAAACGTCACATGTAGCGCACCATCCGTATATGGTTGCAATTGGATTAGAAATGCAGGTACAAGTACAAGCGGCAATGCAGTAAACCATTTAGCCCCTTGCTCCAAACGCACAAAAAAGAATAATGTCCCTAACACCGCTAGCGTCGCCCATAACGCTTCCGGCTTCCCAGGCGTCCATAGCTGATAAGGCAAAGCCGATAGCCAGCTTGTAACGACACCGACGCCTTCTCTGAAGGGGGTGTAGATTATGAACAGCAGGTCTGCCACTTTCGGCATAATAAACGACAGTCCAAGCAAAATGATATTCGCCGGCAATATGATGATGGAATATAACGGTACATACACAAGATTTACAACGAAAGATGACAGTGAGAGCTCATAAAAATGGACGAGTAGGACTGGATAGAGCGCTAACTGACTGATGGCGGTTACGAGAAATGAAGTGCTAAGAGCATTCTTCGATTTCGCTAATATATTGGACGAATAAACGAGCGAGCACGCCGCCAAATAAGACAACTGAAATCCCGGCTGAAAGATGACAAATGGTTGATAAAGTATAAAGACGACCGCACTTATCGCAATTGCATCATCCAATCGAATCCGCAACCGCCCTGCCGCCGTCAGTAACACCAGAATCGTCACAGACACGGCACGCCAAACAGAAGGTGCCCCACCCGCCAAAACAGCGTACAAAGGCAACAGAACAATCAGCAGCATGTCCACAGTCTCTTTCCTGATCATCAATCGTAAAAGTAAGCTACGTAGAAGAAAAGTCAGCAAGCCAACATGCAAGCCAGAAATCGCAAATAAATGCGTAATACCCAGCGTTCGATAACTTGCCGCCAACTCGTCATCCATTCCGCGTCGATCGCCGATTAAGAGCGCCTCCGCTTCTGTTTGAAGGACTTCAGGAAATACGGTTTCAATTTGCTTTTTCACTTGCCATCGTTGCATCGATAAGCGACTACGGATACTTGTATCCTGCTCCATATAAATCATCTTATCTGACTCAAATATAGCTGAAGTACCGTACATGGTCATATATTTTTTCATATCAAATGAATAGTCATGCGAAGGGTTGTCCGCTTGCCGATAAGCACCGGATAATGTGAACGTAAAGGATGGAATATTCAGCGTGAGCAATCGGCTTTTTTCTTGTGCATTTTTAATGGAATAGCTGACATATACGGTCTCACCGGAAGTTGTCTGAGCGAAACCTTTCACTTTTCCACCGTCGATTTTTACATTTTCGGACCATGTTAACGTGAGCGTTGCTGTTCCTTCATCTACAATAACAGGAACACTCGAAGAAATATAAACATAGGAAAAAACAGCAGCCGTAACGGCGAGGAGAGGTGTGAGGAAATCTTCTTTTCTTCGTAAAAAGATGGGGAGAAGAAATAGATTACAGAGTAGTAAAGAAACCGGGCCGTACGCAGCAAATGCAGATACGGCAACCGGAATAGCGATGTAGATAAATCGAATACGTGCGATTATTGCTTGAATAAGTCATTCACCCTTGTCATAAAAGGGGCCAGTTCCTCATCCTTAGCGCCAAGTGTTTGCATCTTTTGGATCATTTCATTCATCAGTTCTAATTTGCTATCGCTTGTAAAATCGACCTTTCGTTCGTCAAACGGAATGTGCTGAACGGATATGCCAGACTGTGCAAATAATTTCATGGCATAGTCATTGTTTTTATAATCCGCTGCGTAAAACACATGCCGAATGCCTGCTTGAATGATGGCTTTTGTACATTGCAGACAAGGAAAATGCGTCACATAAAGGGTTGATCCCGCGACAGGAATACCGTATTTCGAACATTGCAACAAAGCATTCATCTCTGCATGAATCGTCCGAACACAATGATTATCGATGACATAACAACCATGATCAATACAATGATCGCCACCTGAAATCGAGCCATTATAGCCTCCTGCAACAATTCGGTTGTCCCGAACGATTGTTGCACCGACTGCGAGTCTTGTACAAGTGCTTCGTACCGCTAAAAGATGACATTGGGCCATGAAGAACTGATCCCATGTAATTCGCTCCATATGGTTGCCTCCAACTTATTTTTCGGTTCCATCACTTCCAATTTAGGAAAGCAGGACCGCTTATTTTACTGTAATTTGTGATGCAAGTTTGTCAAATGTTTTCTGACCAATTCCAGATACCTCCATCAATGATTCAGGCGCTTTAAACGCACCGTGATCTGTCCGATATTGAATAATGGCCGAAGCTTTTGCTGGACCAATTCCTGGAATGGTCATGAGTTGTTGTTCATCCGCCGTATTGATATTGATTTTTCCGTCTTCTTGTTGAATGGTTGTCCCAGTTGTTGGGCTCGTGGCAATGTCTATCGCTTCTTCACCTTCAACTGGCACATAGACGACGAATTCATCGGTTAATTTCATGGCATGGTTCAACATGCGTGAATCTGCGCTCGGCAAATAACCACCAGCGGCATTAATCGCATCAATGAGACGATCTCCATCTTCCATCGAATAGACGCCAGGATGCTGAACAGCCCCTTTCACATCGACAACGATGGCTATAGGAGAAGTGTTCTGGTTTACGGTTTCATCTATTGGCTTAATCTCTTCTTCACTTGCTTCAGGGAATGGTTTTTGTCCGCTCACAACAAATTCATTGTTGTCGATCTGTTCCCGGGGAAAGAACAGTAAAGCGGATAGGACAGCGAGCGCTGCAATAGGGGTGATGATCTTACGCCACTTACTGGATACGAACGAAAGAAACAGCACGTTCACCCTTTCTTCGGCGGCATCCATATGGAGTCTACTTAAAACTATATATGAATGACCACCAAAAAGAAAGGTTTACTTTCGTACTTGGAAGAATATTCTCTCACTTTCTTCGTATGGAGGTTCATCTTCCCAATCTGCAAAAATGCGTTCGATTGAAAAACCAGCGTCCATCAACATCTCCACATATTCTTGGATAGGAAATGAGCGTTGACTATGTACTTCATCAAATCGCTTATATAAGCCGTCCTGCCCTTCGACAAAAAAAGCAAGTTGAGAATAGACGGAATGAGGATGAGCACCTTCATCTGTTTCCCAAATATATGCGATATGCCCGTTGTCAAACGTAAAAGGACCTTCCATGAAAATCTCATCCGTTTTAAAAATGGAATGAACATCAAAGACGAGTACACCACCAGCTGCAAGCGCGGAATAGACACGATGGAATGTAGCCAACACATCTTCCTTATCTACTACATAATTCAACGAATCGATGGCGATGACCGCTACATCATAGTCTGTAAAACCATCCAATTGTTGCATCGGTTGTTGCTTAAATCGCACAGGCAAAGCCAGCGATTGCGCACGTTGCTCCGCTACCGCTAGCATGTCCTGAGAAAGGTCAATTCCCGTGACATCGGCCCCCTGCTTAGCGAGTTTCACTGACAATAACCCTGTACCACAACCGATATCCAAAATCCGCTTCCCGCTTATCCCGTTAGTCGCTACATCAATGATATCGACATAAGCATCATAAGGGATGTCCGCCATCAGTTCATCATAAACTGCGGCGAATTCCGAATAGGCTTGTGTCATTGCCCATCTACCATATTTAACATCGGAGCGTCTCCCCAAAGCTTTTCAAGGTTATAGTAACCACGCTCATCGCGATGGAATACATGCACAACGACATCACCAAGATCGACAAGAATCCATTTCCCTAAATCAAACCCTTCGATGCGTTTTACATGATGCCCTGCTTCTGCCGCCTTATCAGACACTTCGCGCGCAATTGCTTGCACTTGGCGATCTGAGTTGGCATGACAAATGATAAATTGGTCCGCGATTAGCGATACCCCTTCCATATTCAATACGACGATATCCTCGCCTTTTTTATCATCTACTGCTTTATAAGCGATTTCAAGTAATGTTGACATTATTCCACTTTTCCTTTCGTATTCACAAATTCGTTGTAACAGTCGAGAGAGTCCGGAAAAACCGGCGCTCTTTTATGAATCAAAAACTGTACCGACTGATAGATACAAGCTTCCATTGCCGAATCCAAGCTCTCTTCGGCCATTGTTCGTAATGCTTCGACGCCCGGAAATACACGCCCGGGTTCAATCATATCCGCTACATAAATAAGTTTTTCAAGCGCAGACATCTTTGCCCGCCCTGTTGTATGATAACGGATTGCATTTAAAATGTCGATATCCGTCATACCAAATTGATCTTGTGCAATAATGGCTCCTACCGGCGCATGCCATAATTCATGATGGAAGGACAGTAGCCTTGGATCCTCGTTTCCTTGTACAAGAAACATCTTAAGTTCAGCCTTGTCCATAAACTTAGCAAAGTCATGAAACAAAGCCGCTTGCTCAGCCTTCCATACGGGAATGGCGTATCTTTCTGCTAATGCGATTGCCGTTGCTGTGACGCGTAAAACATGGTCATAACGCTTTGTCGGCAAGCGCTTCTGCAGTTCCTCTTTTAACAATTCAACATCCATATAAGCCCTCCTCACGTATGAAAGCTTCCACTTTGGGCGGGAGGAGAAATTGAACCGTTCCATCCATCACAAAACGTTGCCGAATGAGTGTTGAAGATAACTCAATTTGCGGGATTTCCACCATCGTAATCGGGAATGCCGTCGTTCCAATTGTCCCAGGTCTAGCCACCCCTACAAATGTCACAAGCTCCAGCAGCTCTTCAATTCGGTGCCACTTTGGCAACATGTCGATCATATCGCCACCAATGATGAAATGGAAATCCACTTCTGGCTCAAGCTCTGTCAACTGTTTCATCGTATCATACGTGTAGGAAATTCCTCCACGTGTGACTTCGAATGCGGATACAGCAAACTTGTCATAATCCGCTACAGCCAGTTCTACCATGCGCAAACGCTGTTCAGCGGTCGCATCTCCCGGCGCACTTTTATGAGGTGGCAACGCAGTTGGCATGAAGCGAACTTCATCAAGCCCTAATGCGTGTTGAACTTCATTGGCGACGATTAGATGACCGATATGTGGCGGGTTAAACGTCCCGCCAAGTATGCCAATCTTTTTCACTTTCATTAATCTTCCTCCTTACGGCAGGACGATGCGTTTTTTCTCTACAGACTCTTTATACAAAATGAGGATATTGCCAATCACTTGGACAACTTCCATTCCTTCTTGCTCGCCAAGTTGCGCTGCGATTTCTTTTTTGTCTTGCTCACAGTTTTGTAAAATGTTCACTTTTATTAATTCTTTTGCTTCAAGTGCTTCTTCAATTTGTGTAATGACTGATGCTGTCAAACCGCTCTTCCCAATTTGAAAAAGTGGTTGTAAATGATGTGCTTCACTGCGTAGAAATCCTTTTTGTTTACCTGTTAACATGTGTTAACCTCCAAGAGTTGTTGTTATTTTTTTAATCATTTTTTCTGTATTCGGTCGAACGCCCGTCCATGTTTCAAAGGCCAATGCTCCCTGATGGGCAAACATGCCGACGCCGTTCATCGTGTGGGCACCTTTTTTCCGAGCTTCCGCAAGAAGTTCTGTTTCAAGCGGATTATAAATAATATCTGCGACAACCGCCCCACCTGCGACATTCATTGGATTAATCGGCATTCCTGCCTGCGCGAAGTTCATGCCAACAGAGGTCGTCTGGACGATTAAACCATAGTCAGCTAAAGAGGTTTCTGCTTCAGCTAGAGACGAAACTGATGCATTGGAAAGATCTGATGCCAATTGTTCAGCCTTCTCAAACGTTCGATTCGTGAAGGTAATTGGACCATACCCCATCGCATCAAGTGCAAATGCGATGCCACGAGCTGCACCACCGGCACCGACAAGCAATACTTTTTGTTGTTTGCACTGCTCGCCATATGCTTCTTCCAACGAACGAACAAAGCCAAGACCGTCCGTATTGGAACCGACCAATGAGCCATCTGGCAACACATGAACCGTATTGACGGCATTCATCTGCTGTGCAGACGGCTCCAATCGATCAAGATATGGGATGATAGCACTTTTATGTGGAACGGTCACATTCCAACCACTACAGCCTAGATTCTTTAAGCTCGCAACAGCTTCTCCAAGCTTGGCCGCCGTTACATGAATCGGAATATAAGCAGCCTCAATATCATTTTCCGCAAACCACGCTTCATGCATAGCTGGAGACATCGACTGTGCGATTGGATCCCCGATTACTGCATACCATTTTTTCATCTGAAGCCATCCCTTCCTATACGTTCAAAAAGGAAAATGAAAAGGGCCGAGGAGTACTAGGAAGCGTAGCTACGAGCAGTGGAGTAGCAAGCTGACAACGTAATCCGAAGAGCCATTTTCACCGGACTTTTTTGAACACCCTTAGATTAATGAAGGTCGAAGAACGACATCCACGCCCCGTGGTGCATGGACAGCGACAACGACGTCTGGATGCTGGATAGTAATCCATCCAAGACCTGAAATGACAATATCCGTTTTTGCCTTTTTCACCGAAAATTCATGACGCACAAATGGTGGCAATGTATCCACTGATTCACCAGATGGCGGTGACAACATCGCACCAAGATGCTCACGGTACAATGTCTCAGCATTCGAAAGCTTTGTACGATGAATAAGCAAATCGTTAGACACATGAATCGTAAAGGACGAACGGTCACCTGCGATGAAATCGAAGCGCGCCAGCCCAGCGATAAACAGTGTTTGTTCCGCATTTAACTGAAACACTTTTGGTTTCAATTCTTTCTTCGGTGTGATAGCTTTCAAATCTTGTGCATTCAAATGATGCGCAATCTGGTGGTCATTAATAATACCTGGTGTATCGTAAATCGCCTTGCCATCATCCAGTGGAATCTCCACTAAATCGAGTGTTGTTCCCGGAAAATGAGAAGTTGTAATGACTTCGCCCACACCCGTAGCACCTTTAATAATACGATTTATGAATGTCGATTTCCCAACATTTGTACAACCTACAACATAGACATCTTTACCACGACGAAGCTTGTCAATTGCTGCAAGTGCCTCTTCCATCCCATGCCCTTTATGCGCAGAAACGAGCAGAACATCAGCAGGTTTCAATCCTAATTTAACCGCCTCTGCCTTCATCCAGTTAATCAAACGATTTGGATTAATGGATTTCGGTAAAACATCAGATTTATTGCCGATTAATAAAATATCTTTATTGCCGACAAAACGGTGTAAGCCATTGATCCAGCTACCGTTAAAATCGAAAATGTCAACGATTTTAACGACTAAACCATCCTTTTGTCCAATACCGTTTAAGATATTTAAAAAATCGTCTCCTGATAACGATACGGGTTGTAGCTCATTGTAATTGCGTAATCGAAAGCAGCGTTTACAAATAACATCGTCTTTTTCCAACGAAACAGGTGGCGTATAGCCCTCTGCTTTCGGATTATCTGTCTGAATCGTAATCCCGCAACCAATACATTTAATCTCTTCCAAACTTATTCCTCCCACTTCAACAGGCCTTTACGTTTAAGCTTGGCCATAATTCTTCTTTCCATCATTCGGTTAAACTTTGTGAAGAAACCGTCAGAGCTAGCCACTGGCACAACAAGTATTGTGTGCAAGCCTGCCCGGTTACCGCCCAGAATATCGGTCATCATCTGATCACCGATGAAAACCGCTTGCTCTTTTTGGATACCCATAGTCATAAGTGCCTTGTTAAAAGACTTTCTTAGTGGCTTACGAGCATCGCAAATGAATGGAATCCCAAGCGGATCACAAAATGCTTTCACGCGCGTGTTATTGTTATTCGAAACAATCATCACTTGTATGCCAACGTCTCTCATAGATGTCACCCAGTCAATGATTTCAGCGGTCGCAAGAGGTCGGTCCCATTCGACAAGTGTATTGTCTAGATCCGTAATAATCCCTTTAACGCCTCTGGCTACTAGTTTCTCTGGTTGAATATGAAAAACATTTTTGACGTATTCACTTGGTAAAAAGTTGTTATACATGTTATCCACTCCGATATAGTACTGTTTCTGAAATGATTATAACATAATCATCCACATTACACGCTTTGTTCGAAAATACGGACATCCTGTACCGCCTGTCCGACTGAATAATCGGTGATATGGCAAGGCGCGACCGCATATGCTGTCATACAACGACACAGGAGGTGGCCCGATGAGCGGGTTTGTCATGGCGATGGTCCAGCTATGGCTTGAGATTCCTGCCGTGATTGGCTATATCAGAGGGCAGGCATTTCAACGTCCCTTATCAAAAGAAGAGGAAGCAGCTTGCCTTGCACGGCTTGCAGAAGGCGATGAAGACGCTCGGGATGAACTCATTGAACGCAACATGCGACTTGTCGCACATATCGTAAAAAAATTCCACCCAAAACATGAACTGCTTGATGACTATATTTCAATCGGGACAATTGGACTTATGAAAGCCGTCAACAGCTTCACGCCCGACCGCAAAACGAAACTTGCCACATATGCTGCACGCTGTATCGAAAACGAAATACTCATGTACTTACGCACGCAAAAAAAAGTGCAAAAAGATGTATCACTATTTGACCCAATCGGTATGGATAAAGATGGGCAGTCACTCCAAATTGCCGATCTGCTGCAAACAGATGACGAAGCACCGGTCGATACCGTCGAGCAAAAAGAACGAAAAGAACGGCTGTATAGGCATCTTGGAAAACTTGACGGTAGAGAGCTCGAAATCATTCAACGACGCTACGGCCTGTTAGACGATCAACCGATGACACAAAAGGAAATTGCCGAGCAACTCAATATTTCAAGAAGCTATGTTTCCCGCATTGAAAAACGTGCAATCGTTAAATTGTATCAGTTATTTAAACATGAATATAATGAATAGCGGAAAGCAGTCTAAAATCGCCACGTCCTGTGGCAACGACTGCATGACCTACTTCCTGTAGGCCCAGGCGTTAGGCGCCCACTAAGACGCGACAGGCATAAGATGATTTAGATTTAGGGAAGGCAATCTAAGTCCGCCGCGTCCTGCGGCAATGATTGCATACCTGCATCCTGCAAGCACGAAGAGGCGTTCTTTGCCTCATAGCCGAAACAGCTTATGACCCAAGCGGCTGGCGCCTGGAGCTAGACATGAATAAAGCTAACGTTCCCTTGTCTGGAAAATCAAAAGGCGTTTCCATGCGGGAGTGACCCCCGACATCGGAAACGCCTCTTTTTATCCAGCCTCAGTCTGCACTAACCTCACGTGCAATAATAAGTGCGATGATTGCCGTACCAACGAATGTACCAGCCATTAAATATAACATAGTGGGTTCCCTCCTTGAAAACATCTTTAAAATAAAAGACCCTTACGTCTATCTTACCATGAAATGTTTAAAGTTTCGAGATAGCTTGTAAAACAATATCTGTTGAATGGCGTGCCGCAATCGGGAGAAATTCATCAAAACTAATAGATGATTCTTTGCCTGCAATATCTGATAATGCACGAATCACAACAAATGGTGTGCCAAACTGATGACATACTTGTGCAACAGCCGAAGCTTCCATTTCTGCAGCAATCATCGTTGGGAATAATTCTCGCACTTTTTCAACGCGTACAGGATCACTCATAAAGACATCACCCGAAGCGATAAGTCCCGTTGCATGTGCATGTTCGCCAATTTCTTCAACCGCAGCACGTGCAATTGTTACTAATTTTTCATCCGCAACATAAGCAGCAGGTTGACCAGGTACTTGCCCATGCTCATAACCAAATGCTGTCACATCGACATCGTGATGTCGGACTTCATCAGAAATAACGACTGTACCGACTTCTAGCGATGTTTGGAAACCACCCGCAGATCCTGTATTGAGGACTACATCAGGCTTATAATTATTCAATAATAACGTCGTTGCAATGGCAGCATTGACTTTACCGATTCCGCTTTTCACAAGGATCACCGTATGTTGCCCAATTTCTCCTTCGATAAATTCACAATCCGCTACCACTGTTACTTTGCCCGAAACAATTTCTTTACGTAATAATTCTACTTCTTCTTCCATTGCACCAATTACTGCGATTCTCATCTAATTCCCTCCACAGGTTTCTTTTTAACTATCATACATTGAACAAAAGAAACTTCCCAACAACGCTTGGCGCTTGCGGATGCCTCCCACCTAACTAGTTACTCCTTTGCATTTTCTGTATAATTTCTGCAAAGGACACAGAAATTATACAAACCGAACCCTTCGTTGTTCGGTTGGCTACCGCATGTAAGGCACCTTCGCTGGAGATTGGGTGCAAATCATAAGTCCAACCTATATATTGCTTACTTTTGCCCTTCCAATGTCGTTAACACGTCCATCTTCGTAGGCTTCCATCCTTCTCCATCCACCCATTCCAAGTAGACACGGTATTTCTCCGTTGTATCTTGTGAGGAAACAATACCGATGGATTTTTGTGGATCCCCACCATTTTTGATTTTCCAAAAAATCATTGTATCTTCTGGTAGTCCCGTTGCATAGGCAAGTGCTTGCTTCTTTTCATTCCAGTCTACAGACGTACCGTCATAAAGTGATACATGATTACCCGTTTGAGTCGTTCCAATCGGTTGCCATGACGAATCAACCAATGTTTCCGCAACAGCAGCATCATCTGATGGACTACTTGTAACCGTTTCAGATTCTGTAGTACTATCCTCATCCGCCATCGAATCCGTTATTGGTTCATCATCTTTTACTGATACGTCTTCGTCTTCGTCTTCATCCACAACTGGACCTTCTTGTCCTTTATCCTTTGGATCACTTTTATCATCGTTGTCATTTGGTCGATTTTCTTCTGTCACCGCACCCTTATCACTAACCTGTTCACCATCATTGTTTCCAGCAAATATGATGGATGCAGTAATCACAATCAATATGACGACCACGCCGATCAAAATGTTCAAGATGTTGTCTTTACGGTTGCGTCCTTTTTTACGACTTACCCTTGAAAGCTCCGGGTCTTGTCCATTCATACGCAATCAACTCCGTTTCGATTTTGTCAGTTTGCCAATCTGTTATTGGACGATTGACAAGTGCAAAGGTTTCATAAGAAAAGCGCATCCCTTCTTAAGAAAAAGAGTAAAACCGCCCTCATGTAGAAGGCGGCACATCGAGTTATTTTATTTCAAGAATGGTAACCGACATTTCTCCACCCGGTGTTACGATTTTCACTTCGTCACCTTTACAACGACCGATTAGGCCTTTGGCAATTGGTGAATCATTTGAAATAAGACCTTCCAGCGGATTCGCTTCTGCAGAACCAACAATCGTATACGTTTCTTCGTCGCCGTCCGGTAGTTCTTTAAATGTAACCGTTTTCCCAAGGCGGACTTCGTCAGTATTTAGTTCGTCTTCTGTAATAATTACCGCATTACGGATCATTGATTCTAACGTTGAGATTTTACCTTCTAGGAAAGCCTGATCTTCTTTCGCAGAATCGTATTCGGAGTTTTCCGATAGGTCGCCGTAGCTTCGAGCAATTTTAATACGCTCAACCACTTCTTTACGCTTAACCGTTTTCAAAAATTCAAGCTCTTCCTCAAGCTTTTGTTTACCTGTTGCCGTCATTGGAAACTTCTTTTCAGTAATCATTTCACAACACTCCTCATATTCCTCTTCATAAAAATACTATGCCGCTCCTACAAGAGGTATGCGACATAGTTTTCATCTTTATTGAATTATTATGTCATCATCATATTACAGTTTCGTGCCAGATTCAAGAATTGTTTTTATTTTTGTAACCATTAGGTCAATCGCGACTTCATTCTGTCCGCCTTCTGGAATAATAATATCCGCATATCTCTTCGTTGGCTCGATGAATTGATTATGCATTGGGCGAACAACGGACATATATTGATCAATCACTGACTCGATTGTTCTACCACGCTCATTAATGTCCCGCATAATGCGACGAATAATGCGCAAATCCGCATCCGTATCAACGAATAACTTAATATCCATCAGCTCACGTAGCCGCTCATCTTCAAGGACCAAAATCCCTTCTAAAATGATAACATCTTGCGGCTCAATGACAACCGTCTCGTCTGACCTTGTGTGCAGCGAATAATCGTAGACAGGTTTTTCAATCGTTTCCCGCTCGAGTAGCCGCCCAACATGTTGAATGAGCAAATCCGTATCGAATGCCAACGGATGGTCATAATTAGTTGCTAGACGCTCTTCAAATACTAGATGGGACTGGTCTTTATAATAGTAATCCTGTTCAATGACAACAACAGAATGCTCCTTAAACACGTCATAGATTGCATGTGTAACGCTCGTCTTTCCAGATCCCGAACCACCAGCAATGCCGATGACGAGAGGTTTTCTTGAATTCATCTTCAAACTCTCCTCAATCGATTGTTTCTTATTTTTTCACCGCGATTAACAGTCCGTCTCCTACTGGGAGCAATGCTGTTTCAAAATCGGGGTGTGCCATAACCCAGCGCGTAAATTCCTTCAAATTGCGAATCATCGTACGCTTGCGTCGCGGCACTTCATTTGCTTCGAGCAATACCATACCATGCATGAACAGATTATCGCAATAGATGACACCGCCAGTAGCAACAGTTGATGCATATTTTTCAAAGAAGCGTTGATATTGCCCTTTCGCTGCGTCAATGAACAATGCATCATAGGTCTGTTCAAAAATTGCAGGATCCTCTGTCAACAACGCATCCGCCTCAATGATTTGAATACGCTCGGCACAGTCACTCCGCTGAATATTGTCGAATGCCTTCTGATAACGTGCGGGATCCCGCTCAACAGTCACGATGGTTGATTCTTTCAACGCCCCTGCAATCCGTATTGCTGAATAGCCAATGGCACTGCCAAGTTCTAGAATTTTTTTCGGCCGTTGAATGCGTAAAAGACCGATAAATGTTTCAATCCCGCCGCTATCCATGATGGGCACACACTGATCTTCCGCGTACCTTTCCATCTCCTCGATGAAGGGCTCTTTTTCTTTTACGAAGCTTGCAATATATGCATCATAGTTGTCCAAATTGCCCACTCCAGTCCTTCATGTTCATTGCCTTATTGTCCATCTATATACTTCTTCTTATTTTCCAAGTGCTGATCATAATTATCCGTGAAGTGATTGACTCCTTTTTTATCCGCTAAGAAGAACAGATAATCAGTCCTCGATGGATCCACTACGGCTTTGATCGAAGACACACCGGCCCCAGCAATTGGTCCTGGTGGTAGTCCTTTATTTTTGTACGTATTATATGGATTATCAATTTCTAAATCCGCATAGAGAACGCGATCTTTATGTTCGCCAAGTGCGTAGAGAACAGTTGGATCCGTCTGCAAAGGCATATCGACTTTTAAGCGATTGTAAAATACACTGGCAATCGTTTCACGATCTGATTGTGCCGTCGCTTCCTTTTCAAGTAAAGAAGCAAATGTCAATAGCCAATGAACCGATTTTCCTTCCTGATCAAGGAAATCAAGGTAAGGTGTCACGTTGACATTTGTTGCTTGTACCATTGAATCGACAATCGTTTCAAGGGATGGCTTATCCTCGTAAAATGGATAGGTCGCTGGGAATAAGTACCCTTCCAAAGGATAACGAACTGATTCCGCTTTAATATCCTCGGTCAAAAGTTGTGGATATTTCCCCATCAAATAGTCAATGGTTTCTGGATCATTAATATACGCAAGAAAAGCTTCTGCAGTATGACCCGTACGCTTTTCAACAATGTCAGCAATCTGCTGCACAGTCAATCCTTCAGGAACAGCCACCGTAAAGACAGGTGTGCGATATACTTTTCCGGTTTTCAAACTTTGGATTAATTCATCTGGTGTCATTGCTTTTGTTAGCCCATATGTACCCGCTTGAAACTGTGATTCATTGTTAAACTTCGCATAGTATTTAAAAATACGTGCATTTTTAATAATCCCTTTTTCTTGCAGTTCTGCAGAGATTGCATTCAAGCCTGAGCCAATTGGAATCTCCACTTGAATGACTTTTTTCGATTTCGGATCCATCGGTTCAAGTGCCCCTGTTACATAGTTAAAAGTTGCAAATCCACCGATTAAGCCAATAAGCACAACGACCAATGCAATACCAAAAACGATTTTTCTAACGACTTTTACTTCTTTTTTCTTTTCAGTCATTCGCTCAAGCATGACTTCTTTTTTTGAACCATTCTCATTGTCCATACTAAATCACCTCTTTCAATAAGAAAAGCGCAGGGATGCACTAGTACCATTCCCTTGTGCGATCTCCTGCTAAAGCCAAGGAAAACACAAAGAAAGACGGAACGGTCTGCACCGTCCCGTCCGTGCACATATGGTTTATTCTTCGTCTTCGTCCTCTTCTGCAAGGAACGTGTTCAACATTTCTTCGATCATTTCCCACTCAGCATCATCTTCGATTGGCATTAATTCGCCATCTTGATTGTCTTCAGAAGGGATGAATGCAGATGCATGAATTTCAACTTCCTCATCATCTGTATCATCTTGACCTAGTATGTGATAAAGAACATACGACTTACCAAAGTCTTCTGAGTCAAATGTGAAGATTACTTCACATACGTGTTCATTTCCGTTTTCATCTACAATCGTCATTGTTTCTTGTCCGTGCTCTACCATTCCAATCACCTCATCAATTTTTTGAATCAAGATACCCTTGCAGGATCATGATTGCTGCCATCTTATCGATTACAGTCTTTCTTTTTTTCCGGCTAACATCTGCATCAATTAACACGCGCTCAGCAGCCATCGTTGTCAGTCGCTCATCCCATAATATAACGGGAAGACCAAATGTTTCTTTGAGCAGTTCTGCATACTTTTCAGATGCTTCCCCTCTCGGTCCAATCGTGTTATTCATGTTTTTGGGGTATCCGACTACGAATCCATTTACATCGTATTCTTTCACGAGTTGCTGAATTCTTTCTATGCCGAACTGACCGGCACCCTCATCGACCTTGAGCGTTTCAATGCCTTGGGCTGTCCACCCAAGTGCATCACTAATCGCAATGCCGACTGTTTTGGTCCCGACATCTAATCCCATTGTTCTCAATCCATATTCCCTCCGTTTTCACGGATATAAAACTTTACGAGTTCCTCAAGAATTTCGTCCCGTTCTAGTTTCCGAATCGAATTGCGTGCATCTTCATGACGTGGTATATATGCTGGGTCGCCTGATAGAAGATAACCGACAATCTGATTGATTGGATTATACCCCTTATCATCAAGTGCCTTGTGCACATGAAGCATGACCTGCTTCACTTCCTGCTCCATCGACTCTTCAGGAAAGTTGAATTTCATCGTTTTGTCGTATGAATTCATGATCGACACCCCGCTTTCAGATCATCCGTTTTTACAAATCGAATCGTACCTGTACTCCGTCTATAAGTATACCCGATTTGCAATTTCGGTTAAACAGATTTGACATAATCATACACGGATTGAAGCGCTTCATCAAGTTTGGACGCATCTTTTGCTCCAGCCATTGCCATATCAGGTCGTCCGCCGCCTTTTCCATCACACTGCGCTGCAACATGACTGACGATTTTGCCTGCATGATAGTTCCCTGTTTTCAAATCTTCCGTTACGCCTGAAACGAGCATGACTTTGCCATCTGCTGCTGCTCCAAGAACGATTACAGCTTTCGACAATTTTTGC
Source organism: Sporosarcina sp. FSL K6-1522 (assembly GCF_038622445.1). Taxonomy (GTDB): domain Bacteria; phylum Bacillota; class Bacilli; order Bacillales_A; family Planococcaceae; genus Sporosarcina. Next base: position 2,630,843 of record NZ_CP152019.1, on the reverse strand, counting down.
TTCATTTCATCCATCATCTGACGCAATCCGTTATTATCTTTCACATCAACGCGCGCTGCGATGACCGAGACATCGTTGATTTGCTGTGCCGCTGCTAGAATGTCTGCCACTTGGCTATTGCCGAGCTTAGCAGCGAGCGAGTCGTTTTCACGCTGTAATTCTTTCATATCCGCTAACACGGACCCAATTTTCGTCACAAGATCTTTCGGGTTCGCTTTCAAAAGCCCCGCCGCGCTAACAAGCATCGCTTCTTCCTCTTTAAAAGAACGGAAAGCCTGTTGGCCTGTCAGTGCCTCGATACGACGAGTACCCGCACCGATTCCACTCTCGGATACGAGTTTAAACATACCAATAACGGATGTCGATGTGACGTGACAGCCTCCGCACAGTTCAATCGAGTAATCGCCTACTGATACGACACGAACAATATCGCCGTATTTTTCGCCGAACAATGCCATTGCGCCCATTTCCTTCGCTTCGGCAATTGGTTTTTCTGCAATGTTTACTGCGATATCTTGCCAAATTTGCTCATTCACCATTTGTTCAATGGTTTCCAATTCTTCTTTCGTTACCTGACCAAAATGAGAGAAGTCGAAGCGCAGACGATCTGGCCCTACATAAGAGCCGGCTTGGTTGACGTGCTCACCTAATACTTCTTTCAATGCTTTGTGCAATAAATGCGTCGCCGTATGGTTACGAATCGTCAGCTTCCGCTCCTCTTGCTGTACTTCTGCATGAACAGTCGCACCTTTGAGCAATTCACCTGAACGGATAATCGCTGTATGCAAGTTTTGCCCGTTTGGCGCTTTTTGCACATCTTTGATATCTGCAATGAAAGTCTCACCACTAATCGTCCCTTTATCCGCTACTTGTCCGCCACTTTCCGCATAGAACGGTGTGCGATTGAGGATGAACTGAATTTCGTCCCCTTCAGATGCTTGCTCCACTGCTACCCCTTGCTGTAAAAGCGCAACAACAGTTGCTTCGCATTGCAATTGATCGTAGCCAATAAATTCACTCACATCATGGATGTCGCCAAGAATACCTGATTGAACATGCATCGAGTCAACGTCTTGACGAGCCGCACGTGCACGTTGACGTTGATTTTCCATCTCTGCATCGAAACCAGCCCGATCAACAGCGATTCCAGCCTCTTCCGCGAATTCCTCTGTCAATTCGAATGGGAAGCCATATGTGTCATACAAACGAAATGCATCGGCTCCAGGAACAACAGATGTGCCTGATGATTTTGCATTATCAATAACACCTGACAAAATCGCTAAGCCTTCCGTCAATGTTTCATGGAAACGCTCTTCTTCATTTTTAATCACTTTCATAATGAAAGCTTGTTTGTCGTCCACTTCCGGATAGAAATCCTTCATGATTTCCCCTACTACTGGCACAAGATTGTACATGAATGGATCATTAATGCCGAGCTGTTTCGCAAAACGGACGGCTCTGCGTAGCAATCTTCTTAGTACGTAGCCACGACCTTCATTGGACGGCAATGCTCCATCTCCAATCGCAAACGCCACTGTGCGGATATGGTCTGCAATGACTTTGAATGCCGTGTCTTTCTGTGTATCTACGCCGTATTTTTCACCTGAAACCCGTTCAATGGCATGCATAATCGGCATGAATAAATCTGTATCGAAGTTCGTTGGGACATTTTGGATAATAGAAGCTAGACGCTCTAGCCCCATACCTGTATCGATATTCTTTTTCGGAAGCGGTGTGTACGTATGATCCGGGTTATGATTGAACTCTGAGAATACAAGGTTCCAAACTTCCAGGTAGCGCTCATTTTCTCCGCCGGGATACAGTTCAGGATCTGAATAATCATCGCCATATGCCGGTCCTCGGTCATAGAAGATTTCAGAGTTCGGACCGCTTGGACCTTCTCCGATATCCCAGAAGTTCCCTTCCAATCGGATAATCCGCTCTTCTGGAATGCCGATTTTATCGCGCCAAATTGCATAAGCCTCTTCGTCTTCAGGATGAACCGTGATAGACAATAGTTCTGGATCAAAGCCAATCCATTTTGCATCCGTTAGAAATTCCCACGCACGAATAATTGCTTCTTCTTTGAAGTAATCTCCGATGGAAAAGTTACCAAGCATTTCAAAAAATGTATGGTGACGTGCTGTTTTCCCAACGTTTTCAATGTCATTTGTACGGATCGATTTTTGTGCATTAACAATCCGCGGATTTGTCGGAACGACACGTCCATCAAAATATTTCTTTAATGTCGCAACACCACTATTAATCCATAAAAGCGATGCATCATCAATTGGAACAAGTGGTGCAGACGGCTCTACACTATGTCCCTTTTCCTTAAAGTATTCTAAGAACATGTTACGGATTTGCGATGACGTTTGTTTTTTCATCAATATTCCTCCTTAATAGTTTGAAAAAATACAGGGATGGCGGCGATCAGAGGAAGGCAGTCTAAGTGCGCGACGTCCTGAAGGAAGGTGCCTTAATTTCCGCAAAACACAGAAACGCGGCAAATCGAAACCTTCGTAGTTCGATTCGCAACGACTGCATACCCGCATCGTACGGACACACAAAAAAATCCTCGCCCCTAAAACAAGGGACGAAGATGTTAGTCTCGCGGTACCACCCTAATTACCGAATCGAATTGCATTCGGCATCTCTGGTTGCCTTAACGCGGCGAACGGCAGGGATGAGCTGCACTCAGGAGTAGCTTTTCGACACGCACACTCGAAAGCCCTTTCAGCCAAGGGGCTTCTTTCTGAACGAGTAAACATATGTACTTTCTCCGTCAACGTATTTCGTATGATTGTGATGCTCAGCTTCAGCATTTCTATCTGGATTATAGAAAAATTCACTGGTCTTGTCAATCAGAAGCTTCGAGATAATCGTAAGGTGAGATGCCTTTCATGCCAATCAACGGGTCAACTGCAAGAAATGTCTCCACTGTGAGCGCATAAACAGCTGGCTGTAACTCCTCTGTCGATATCGCCTGCTCTTCTTGCTCTGAAGTTGGCTCCTCTTGAGCTTCTAGCCCAACAAATTCCCCATTCAATCGTTCTTTCAACGTCGTCTGCCTTTCCAACTCATCCGTTCGGCTAATGCCGACTCTGAATTCTTCTGGCTCTCCGCAAAGAATGAGAAAATTTTTCGCACGTGTAATGCCTGTGTACAATAAATTGCGGCGTAGCATTTTCCGTTGACTTCGCACAATTGGCATAATAACAATTGGAAATTCACTGCCCTGTGATTTATGGATCGAACAACAGTAGGCCAATGTAATTTGGTTTAAATCACTGCGTTCATACGTTACTTCGATCCCATCATAGGACACAACCAGTAGCTCTTTTTTATCGATTGTTTCTTTTGCCTTGATGATTGAAATAACCTCGCCCATATCCCCATTGAAAACGTTACTCTCAGGTTGATTGACGAGTTGCAGTACTTTGTCACCGATTCGATAGACCGCCTCGCCAAATACGACTTCCTTTCGGTCAGGCCCAGGTGGATTGACCATCTCTTGAATCATTTTGTTCAAGCCATCAATTCCAGCCGGACCTCGATACATTGGCGCAAGCACTTGAATGTCTTTAATGTGATGGCCTTTTGTAATGGCATTTTTGACAACTTGCTCAACGACTTCCAAAATCCGATCACCGCTCGCTTTAATGAAAGAACGATCCGAGGTTTTTTGCGTAATATCCGCAGACCATTCAGACCGCTTAATCATATGCGCCATTTCAATAATCGTCGAGCCCGCACTTTGCCGGTAAATTTCAGTCAGCTCGACAACTGGAACTTTCCCAGAATCCAGCATATCCCGTAGCACTTGGCCCGGTCCGACGGGAGGTAATTGGTCTTGGTCACCCACAAAAAGCAGTTGGACATCGTCCGCCAGCGCCTTTAGTAATTGATGCGCTAGCCATGTGTCTACCATCGACATTTCATCAATAATAATGAGTCGCCCTTCGACTTCTCGCTCGGTTTCTTCTTCCTTTTCGAGCCCGTTAAAGCCTAACAAACGGTGAATTGTCATAGCAGGTAAACCTGTCGATTCAGACATCCGCTTCGCCGCACGTCCTGTCGGTGCCGCCAACACAATTGGAAAAGGTTCTTTCTTTTTGGCATACTCATTCGGATCAAGCGATAAGCCATGCAGCTCCGCATACACCTCAACCAACCCGCGAATCACCGTCGTTTTTCCTGTCCCCGGTCCACCTGTTAAAATCATCGTCGGTGAATGAAGGGCCGTTTCAATCGCCGCGACTTGCGTTTCCGCATAATTGACGCCTAAACGCTCTTCCACTTCCCCTACTGCTTTCCTGATTTCAGACACTGGAAACTGGTCCGTCGTATCATTTTGCATCAGTCGTTCTAGTTTCGAGGCAATGCCGATTTCTGAGAAATAAAGGGATGGAATATAGAGTTTTTGCCCTTCTGCTGCTAATTTCCCTTCCTCGACAAGTTCAATAATTGCCTGGGAAATAGCCGTAAATGGGATGTCCACAGGTTGACTCATTTCAAGCAAGCGCTTCACTTCCGGCAAAGTCGACTCCGCTTCTGCGTAGACATGCCCCGCCGATTGCACCGCTTGATTGAGTGCATGCAAAATGGCCGCTTTAATCCTTGCAGGATGATTGCCTGTAATGCCAAGATGCCTACCAAGCTCATCCGCACGTTGGAAGCCGACCCCTTCCACTTCTTCAATGAGCCGGTACGGATTCTCAGATAGTTGGGAAATAGCTTCTTCACGATACGTTTGATAAATGCGCATCGCAATTTGCGGGCCGAATCCCCATTCATTCAACTGAATGATGGTGCGCTCGAGTCCCATATTTTGTTCGAGCACCGAGACAAGCACTTCTTTTTTCTCGTCAGATAACCTAGGAACTGTATCGAGCACAGCTGGATTGTCGAGGATTTTCTTAATCGCGTCTGTGCCGAGCTTTTTAACAATCGTTTGCGCCGTTTTCATCCCAATGCCTGGAAACAAATCGCCCGATAAATAATGGACAAGCCCTGTTTCCGTTGCCGGCATTTCCTTTGCAAACGTCTGGACATCGAACTGCGCACCATACGTTGGATGATTGACAAGCCTACCCGTAAACTTGTAGTCTTCATCAGCATTTAGTTGTGGAAAGCTTCCTTTGACAATGATTTCTTTATCCTCATAGCCACTATTCGTTTCGCGCACCTTCAATTTGACAATCGTAAAAAGGTTGTCGGGGTTATGGAAGATCGTCACGACCGGTCGTCCAATCAAAAAAATCTCATTCGCTTTTTCCGTTTCGATAAGCCCTTCCATCACCGCGATTCCTCCTTATTTTTCGTTTTCACCGAGTTGAATCATGTCGTAAATATAACGTGCCTGCACATGTTCTGGGTCGATTGTAAATGCCCGTTCAAGATGCATTAACGCATCTTCTTTCTGTTCCGTTGACACCGCATATAAAAACCCTAAATTATAATGAGCATCCGCATTTTCTGCATCTTGTTCGATAATGAAACGGAACTCGTTGCCCGCTTCCGTAAACAGCTCCATATTGGCCAATAAAATCCCATAGGATAAGCGGATTTCAAGATCCTCTGGCGCCAACTCCGCAGCACGTTGCAAGTACGGCAACGCCAATTTTTCATTGCTTGAGCGTTCAAGACTTTTACCAAGCATGAAATAAGCGTCCGCCGCATCAATGCCTTGACGAATTGCTGTTTCATATAACTTTGCAGCTTCCTCATAGCGCTCTTTATTGTAATAAAGATTGGCAAGGCCGTAATAAGCTGTGCCTGCTTCTGCATCTAGCGTAATGGCTTTTTGGAAAAAGGGCTCTGCTTTTTCAGCATCTCCTAGAGAAGCGAAAACATTCCCTAAATTGATGTAGCCTAATGCATTTTTGGGTTCTTCTTCAACCGCTTTGACAAACGATTCAACTGCTTTTTCATATTCGCCATCTTGCAATGCTGCAATGCCGATTTCATTGTATTCCATTGTTAACTTCCCCTTACCCAACATATTCAAGTTGTTTACCATTTTTAATGACTGTATCAATCGTACCGCCGCCCAAACATTCATCGCCATCATAGAATACAACAGCCTGTCCTGGTGTAATCGCACGAACCGGCTCTGCAAAGCGTACAATCGCCGTACCATCTCCTGTGCGCTCGACTGTTACCTTTGTATCTGGTTGTCGGTAGCGGAATTTGGCGGTACAGCTAAACTTTTCTGGGAGTTCCCGCACCGTTGAAAAGCCAACGTCAATCGCCGTCAGGCTATCGGAAAATAGGGCATCATTGTAGAAATTTTGTCCGACCAATAATGCATTCGATGCCAAGTCTTTCCCTAAAACAAACCAAGGATCACCCGCTCCACCGATTCCAAGACCATGACGTTGACCAATTGTATAGTACATCAACCCATCATGACGACCAACCACTTCACCATCCATCGTCTTCATATCCCCTGGTTGAGCTGGTAGGTATTGTCCAAGAAACTCCTTGAAATTACGCTCACCAATGAAACAAATGCCTGTAGAATCTTTTTTCGTTGCAGTCGTCAGTCCTGCTTCAACTGCTTTTTCACGCACTAAACTTTTGTCCATATGCCCGATCGGGAACATGACTTTTTGCAATTGATCTTGCGTCAGTTGATTGAGGAAATACGTTTGATCTTTATTTTCATCTTTCCCACGCAGCATCGAAACGCCGCCTTCAACTTCCACAACTTGCGCATAGTGGCCCGTTGCCAAATAATCTGCACCTAAGCTCATCGCATGCTCAAGGAATGCTTTGAACTTAATTTCTTTATTACACATGACGTCTGGATTTGGTGTGCGGCCTGCTTTATATTCTTCGAGAAAATACGTAAAGACTTTATCCCAATATTGTTTTTCAAAATTGACCGCGTAGTATGGAATACCGATTTCATTGCACACGCTAATGACATCTTCATAATCCTCTGTTGCTGTACAGACGCCAAATTCGTCTGTATCATCCCAGTTTTTCATGAAGATGCCAATGACATCATAGCCTTGTTCTTTTAATAGAAGTGCCGCAACGGACGAGTCGACCCCGCCTGACATTCCGATAACGACGCGTGTATCCGCTGGTGCTTTTGTTGTTCTCATATGTTATTCATCCTTTTATCTTTATTCAGCTGAATACCTCCACCTCAATAGGTGGTGAGTATTTGCGATATTAATTCCCTGTTCAGCATATATTAGAACGCCCGCTGAACAATAGGGGAACGCAGTCTAAGTTCGCCACGTCCAAAGAACGGTGCCTTAATTTCCGCAAAAAAGCGCAGAAATACAGCAAATCGAACTCTTCGAAGTTCGATTAGCAACGCCTGCATGACCTACTTCCTGTAGGCCCCAAGCTCGAAAAAATCCGGACGCAATTACGCCTCGGCGTAATTGATAGTCATTTCACAAGTCGTTTGACGATAGTAGCAGTCGTTTCTGCTGCTTCTGTCATCGTTTTTTCATCCAACCCAAGTCCAAAGCTAAAACGCACCGAGTTGCGGAGCTTAGGCGAACCTTCGCCAAACATTGCAGTCAGAACATGCGATGGATCTAGTGAACCCGCCGTGCATGCCGAACCGCTCGATACCGCAATCCCTGCCATATCAAGATTAACAAGTAACGATTCGATGTCTGTTCCTGGGAAACTAATATTCGCAATATGCGGTAACTTCTCCATATCAGCGTCAACATTCACTTCGTAAATAACGCCTTGTGCATCGAAAACATCTGTTAAGATTTTTGCATAGTTTGTATACTGCACAATGTTATGCTGCATAGCTTGTTGTGCAATGGTTACCGCCTCTGCAAAAGCGATAATTGCGGGAAGGTTTTCTGTACCTGCTCGACGTTTTCGTTCCTGCTCGCCGCCGAAAAGAACCGGTATCGTCTCTGCGCCTTTTCGTTGATATAAAAAGCCAATGCCTTTCGGGCCGTTTAATTTATGAGCTGAAACAGAGAGTAAATCCACACCAAGTTCATCCACGTCAAGTGGCACAAGCCCATACGCTTGTACGGCATCCGTGTGAAATTTCGCTTGATGCCCTTTCAACAGCTCGCCAATTTCACGAATTGGCTGGATGGTCCCCACCTCGTTATTGCCATACATAACGGAGACAAGAACGGTTTGATCCGTCAATGCCTGTTTCACTTGCTCAACAGAAATTTGTCCGTTGGCATCCACACCCACATAACTGACCTCGTACCCAAGCAATTCAAGCTGTTTACAGGGATTTAAGACCGCATGATGTTCAACTGTTGTCGTAATAATATGGTTTCCCTTGCCTTTCATAGCCGCAACAGTTCCGAAAATCGCCATATTATCCGCTTCTGTCCCACCTGACGTGAAAATAATTTCAGCCGGTGTCGCATGAATGGATTGTGCCAACGTTTTTCTTGCCGTATCTAACCATTTCCGTGCTTCTCTGCCATAGCTATGAATGCTAGAAGGATTGCCAAAAATCGCTTCCAGCTGTTTGATATACGTAGCGCTTACTGCCGGATGAACCGGTGTCGTCGCTGCATGATCCAAATAAATTGTCGTCATGATTTAAAAACTCCTTTAAATGTAAAACATATAACTATCGCGGTCTGTATTTTTACCTGATTCCATCAAATGTTGAATCGTTGTTGTATCCAATACACTGCGCACCGCTTCTCCAATTCGATTCCATAACTCTTGTTGTGGAATATCCGATTCTTCAAGTCCTTCGACAAGCTGAATAGGTCCCTCCAAAATACGAATGACATCCCCTGCTGTAATTTCTGTCGGTGGCTTGGCCAACATATAACCGCCATATGCGCCGCGGACACTTTTCACGATTCCGCTATTACGTAGTGGTGGAATCAACTGTTCCAAATATGCTTCAGATAACGTCTGTTCTTCGGCGATTTTTCGCAGTGGTACAGGACCTTCTCCGTATTTATTGCCGAGCTCTACAACGATTGTCAATCCATAGCGACCTTTAGTTGAAATTTTCATATACATAACCCCGTCCTTTTTAGGTTTGCTTCAAAATAGTATAGCATAAATGCCTCTCCACTATCTCGAAATGACAACTTTCATCTACTCTTGTAGTATACTAAAAGAACGGATGTACGGAGGAGGTTTTTTTTTGCACAATGAACCATTGGCGTATCGTATGCGCCCAAGAACGATCGATGAAATTGCAGGACAACAAGACATTATTGGCCCACAAACAGCCCTATATCGAATGATTAAAAACGGTCATGTCCCTTCAATGCTGTTGTATGGAGAACCCGGTATCGGCAAAACATCGCTCGCCCATGCCATTGCCGGCACGAGCGCCCTGCCCTTTATCGCTTTAAATGCGACGGTGTCAGGGAAAAAAGATGTAGAAGATGTTGTCGCTGAATCTAGAATGACAGGAAAAGTATTATTATTCCTCGATGAAATCCATCGGTTCAATAAATTACAGCAGGATACGTTATTGCCCCATGTAGAAAGTGGCGCCATTGTGTTAATTGGCGCGACGACAGAAAATCCCTATCATGACGTTAACCCGGCCATTCGTTCCCGATGCGGGGAAATTCGGCAACTCTCTCGGTTAGAGCCGGAAGATTTGATAGGGGTACTTCGCAATGCATTAGAAGACGAGGTACGCGGGCTTGGGAAAATGGCGATTAAGATGACAGATGACCAAATCACATTAATCGCTGAAGGTGTTAACGGAGATGCACGCAAGGCATTAACCGTGCTGGAGTCGGTTATTTCTGCAAGCGATGAAAATGATGGACAAACCGTTGTTGAGGACTGGCTCATTGAAAACCTACTAGGGCGGATTGGCTTATTTGGCGATAAAAAAGGATCACATTTTTATAATCTATTATCTGCGTTGCAAAAATCAGTTCGAGGTAGCGATGTCAATGCCGCTATGTATTATTTAGCAAACTTGCTGGAAATCGGGGATTTAGTCGCAGTAAATAGACGACTGCTTGTTATGGCTTATGAGGATATTGGACTCGCAGCACCAGAAGTCGGTGCACATGTCCTCGCAGCCACGGATGCCGCTGTACGTCTCGGTATGCCCGAAGCACGCATTCCACTTGCCAACGCAGTCATTGAAATGTGCCTGGCGTCTAAATCGAATTCTGCTTACAAAGCATTCGATGCCGCCGTCAAAGCCATCAATGAAGGTAAAACAGGTGATATTCCCCTCCACTTACGCGATGCGCATTATGCAGGGGCAGCGGAACTCGGTCATGTCGGCTACAAATACCCGCATGACACACCTGTCGGCTCATTTGGTGGTTGGACGAACCAGCAATACTTGCCTGATAAAATCAAAAATCTAGAATTTTATCAACCCGTCATTGCCGGTGAAGAAAAGAAATTAGCGGCCATTTATGAGCGGTTAAAGGAATTTCGCAAGTCGACGAAATAATCATTGAGCTTACTATGTAAAAAAGCCACATGGAGTGAAGTTCACCCATGTGGCTTTTCCTGTTTATTGTTTGTCCTTCACGCGTTGAATCGGGATATCCGCAACGATATCATTGATAACCCAGCTGGCACAAACAAGTCCGGCAACAGACGGAACAAATGCATTCGATGCAGGTGGCATCTTTGCCTTGCGAATCTGCGCTTCCGGCTTCCCGACCGTGTCAACGACGTCTTCCCGAATAACAATCGGGCTTTCATCCGAAAAGACAACGGGAACACCTTTACGAATGCCCTCTTTGCGCAGCCTTAAACGAATGACTTTGGCAATCGGGTCCGTATGTGTCTTGGAAATATCAGCGATTTGGAAACGCGTCGGATCCATCTTATTAGCTGCCCCCATGCTTGAAATAATTTTTACACCACGGGCCAAACATTCTTTAATCAGATGAATTTTATAACTAATCGTATCCGACGCGTCAATGACATAATCAGGTTTATAGCTAAAAAACTCTTCAGCCGTTTCTTCTGTATAAAACATATGCAGTGAAATCACTTCACAGTCTTTGTTAATATCTGCAATACGCTCTTGCATAACTTCTGTTTTCGAACGACCAATCGTCGATAAATACGCGACAATTTGCCGATTAATATTCGTAATATCGACATCGTCCTTATCTACAAGAATAATCCGACCAATCCCACTTCGTGCACATGCTTCCGCAGCAAACGAACCGACTCCTCCGACACCAAGTATCGCAACCGTCATATCCTTCATGCGTTTAACACCTTCTGTACCAATCGCTAATTCGTTTCGTGAAAATTGATGCAACAAACTAATTCCGCCTTCCATTATTGAATAACCATTGTTTTTTTGAATCAATTACGCCTCGGCGTAATTGCGCCCGGATTTTGAATCGAGCTTGAGGACTACAGGATGTAGGTCATGCAGTCGTTGCGAATCGAACTACGAAGGGTTCGATTTGCCATATTTCTGTGTTCTTGCAGAAATTAAGGCACCGTTCTTTGGACGTCGCGAACTTAGACTGCCTTCTTTAACTCCTTTCAAAATCCGTGACATCCGCCGGAGGCTTTTATCTTTGTCAGCAGGTATTCAAACTCCTGCTAAACAAAGATAAAAAAAACCTCTCCGACGCTTTACGGAGAGGGTGATAGTCAAGTAAAAACAAATCCCGAATGTGCCGTCTTTGTAGTATCGTTTTGAACCTGCAATTTCAGCAGGTGGGTGTCCTACCCGATTACTTTGGCGTCCCCCTAGAGGGCGTGTCATCCTAATCAAAATGCGGACTCCCGACGATAGAATGTTCGGTCAAAACTGATGGGCAAATAACGAACACTTCAGGATTTGTATTACAAGTATCTTATCATGTATTGTCAGGCAATTCAATGACTTCACAAAAACATTTTTTCGTTCGCTCTTCCCATAGCAAATTACTTTTTGTTTTTCGACATCACAAGAACGCCTAGCTCCGCCAGTTGTTTGTCGTCCACATGGTCCGGTGCCGATGTCAACAAGCAGCTAGCACTTGCTGTTTTCGGGAATGCGATTGTATCACGCAAGTTTGTTGAGCCCGCAAGCAACATAACAATTCGATCGAGTCCGAATGCCAATCCGCCATGTGGTGGTGTTCCATAATCAAATGCGTCAAGTAGGAAGCCAAATTGTTCCTGAGCTTGCTCCTGAGTAAACCCAAGCGCCTTGAACATTTTTTCTTGCACATCACGCTCGTAAATACGGAGTGATCCGCCGCCAAGCTCATAACCGTTCAATACGAGGTCATATGCTTGTGCTTTCACTGTTTCAGGGCTCGTTACAAGCTCTTCCACGTCAGCCGGCATTGTGAACGGATGATGCGCTGCAGAATAACGACCTGCTTTCTCGTCGTATTCAAATAACGGCCACTCTGTTACCCATAGGAAATTGAATTTCGATTCATCGATGAGGTTATGGTCTTTTCCAAATTTAGAACGAAGTGCGCCAAGTGCATCTGCAACGACGCTCTTTTTGTCCGCTACGAACAATAGTAAGTCCCCTGCTTCAGCGTTTGCCGCCGCTTTCAATGCCGCACCTTCTTCGCCTTCAAAGAACTTAGCAATCGGCCCTTTAAAACCGTCTTCATCGACTTTCAACCATGCAAGTCCTTTTGCACCGTAAAGTGCTGCAAACTCTGTAAGCGCATCGATATCTTTACGTGAATACTGATCCGCTAACCCTTTTGCATTGATCAGCTTCACTTGTTGTCCCGCTTCAACTGCTCCCGCGAATACTTTGAATGATGACTCTTTCATTACTTCTGAGACATCCGTCAATTCCATACCGAAACGTGTATCTGGTTTATCAGAACCAAAACGCGCCATTGCTTCATCATATGGCAGACGTTTGAATGGAATTTCCACGTCGATGCCTTTAACATCTTTCATCACTTTCTGCATTAAGCGCTCGTTCAATTCGATAATTTCTTCCATTGACATGAAACTCATTTCCATATCAATTTGTGTGAATTCCGGCTGACGATCAGCGCGCAGGTCTTCATCACGGAAACAGCGTGCAATTTGGTAATAACGGTCGAAACCAGACACCATTAACATCTGTTTGAATAGTTGTGGTGATTGTGGCAGAGCGTAAAACTCACCTTCATGTACACGGCTCGGTACGAGGTAGTCACGTGCGCCTTCCGGTGTTGATTTTGTTAAAATCGGTGTTTCCACTTCCATGAATCCTTCGTCATCTAGGAAATTACGCACTGTTTTCGTAATATCCGAACGCAATTTGAAGACGTTCGCCAATTTCGGACGACGCAAGTCAAGGTAGCGATATTTCAGTCGAATTTCTTCGTTAACATCCGTCTCATCTTCAATCATAAACGGTGGGTTTTTCGCTTCATTGATGATTGTTACTTCTTCGACTTGCACTTCAATTGAACCTGTTTTTACTTTCGGATTCTTTTGACTTTCTTGTCGCTCAATCACTTTCCCTGTAATTTCAACAACGTATTCGTTACGTAGTTTGTCCGCAGTTGCAAGTGCTTCTGCTGAAATATCTGGGTTAAAGACTGCTTGTACGATACCTGAACGATCTCGTACGTCAACGAAAATAACGCCGCCGAGATCCCGTCTTTTCTGTACCCACCCTTTTAGTGTAATTGTTTCTCCGATTGCTTGTTCTGTTAAGTCACCACAATAATGTGTCCGTTGCATTGCTGTCATCCGCCTCTCTTAGTCCATCAATGTTGCTTGAATTTTTGCTACAAGTCCTGCCAAAGGTACCTTTTCTTGTGTACCATTTGCCATGTCTTTTAATTGAGCGGCACCTTCCGCCACTTCATCTTCTCCGATAATAATCACCGTTTTCGCATCGAGGCGATCGGCTGATTTCATCTGCGCCTTCATTTTACGATCCATATAGTCCATATCTGCACGGATTCCCGCTGCTCGTAATTCACCAAGCAATTTAAAGCCTGGACGTCGCGCACCTTCGCCAAGCGTCACAACATAGACATCAAGTACTGGCTCGTCTGTAAATGTTTTGCCCTCTGCTGCCATTGCGAGTAGTAAACGTTCAATACTCATCGCAAAACCGATACCTGGTGCAGGTGGTCCACCGATTTCCTCTGCAAGGCCATTGTATCGTCCACCACCACATAGCGTTGTGATGGCTCCGAAACCACTTGATGTACTCATGATTTCAAATGCCGTATGGTTATAATAATCCAATCCACGCACTAAGTTGGCGTCCACTACGTAAGGAATTCCTGCGTCATCAAGATAGCTTTGTACAGTTGCAAAGTACCCTGCTGATTCTTCATTCAAATAATCCGCAAGAGATGGTGCTGTCGCGATAAGTGGATTGCCACTGTCGACTTTACAATCGAGAATGCGTAATGGATTCTTCTCAATTCTCGATTGACAATCTGCACAGAATTCACCGATATGCGGGCTGAAGTGTACAACAAGTGCATCTCGGTGCTCTTTCCTGGAGTCTGTATCTCCAAGAGAGTTGATAACCAATTTTAGCTCCGTCAATCCTGCACGTTTGTAGACATCCATCGCCAATGCAATGACTTCCGCATCAATTGCTGGATCCGCACTACCAATTGCTTCTACACCGAACTGGACAAATTGACGATAACGCCCTGCTTGTTGACGCTCGTAGCGGAACATTGGTCCTGTATAGTACAATTTAACAGGCTGGTCTGGATAACCAAACATTTTATGCTCTACAAACGAACGGACAACCGCTGCTGTTCCTTCAGGTCGAAGCGTCAACGAACGATTGCCGCGGTCTGTAAAAGTGTACATCTCTTTTTGAACGATATCCGTCGTATCCCCAACTGTTCGCTGAAACAGTTCCGTTTGTTCAAACATCGGTGTACGAATTTCCTTGTACCGATACACATCACATGTATCATTAATGATTTTCTCGACTTTTTGCCACTTCCATGTTTCGGATGGCAAAAGATCCTGTGTTCCTCTTGGCACTTTAAAGTTCATAAGTATTCCCCTTTCTAAATAAAGTACGTGGGCAAGTCCGGCTAATCCATGACATCCTTCTGCCTTATCTCGATACAACCACGCTGCAAGATAAAAAAAGACCCCCATCCCTTGCTTATGCAAGGGACGAGAGCCTTAATAGCTTCCGTGGTTCCACCCAAATTGGCACATCTAGCTTGCGCGCCCACTCAAAATCCGGATAACGGCCGGTTCCGTCTGCACCTACTAAATTTATATCGTTCAGCACAGAGCCTCGATGGTGTTTTTCACTGTACAGTCCTGTAGGATGGATTTCAGCCACGTCCGTCCCTCTCTTGTCAGATCCTTATACAACTACTTTCCATGTCTTCGACAAATAAATATATTGTTGATTCAACATAATCTTAATGATTCATTCCCCGAGTGTCAACCTTTTTCAATTGATTGTGGTTTTTTGTTCATAAACCTTTTACAATGGATTCATAAGGGGGATGATATTTTGTTAAAAACGAGTAAATGGATTCTTACGGTCATCCTTTTGTTCAGTGTATTCCACGAAGTTCCATCGGCTTCTGCCGAAACGCAAACGGTCATCGTCGATACGAAATCACTTCAAGTTCGCTCTGGTCCTGGGTTGACATATACAGTCATCGGCTCATTAAAAAAAGGCGAGCGCATCAATGTCACTGCTATATCCGGTGACTGGTTCCAAATAGCATTCGGCAATCAATCCGGCTGGGTTGCCTCATGGTTAACAACTTCAGCAACTACAGTCACCGCGGACAACAAAACAATCGTTGCCCGTGTTAACGGCTTAAATGTACGATCTGGTCCTTCTATCGATTCTGCTGTACTCGATCGCATGAATGCTGGTGAAAAAGCCGTTTTGACTGAAAGGGACGGCGAGTGGGCCGCCATTATTGTGAACGGCACAGAAGGTTGGGTACATACCGATTACATTTCAGAAGCAACGGAACAGGCTATACCAACAACGAATACGAAAGTAACAACACCTGATTCCTTCACCGTATCTGTCAATACGCTGAATGTGCGAAATAAAGCCGACCTGTCATCGAAGCGTGTTGGGCTCATTCATAAAGGGGAAACGTATGCTGTCAAAGAAGTCGATGGCAACTGGGTCCGCATAGCCGTCGATAAAAAGCAAGAAGGCTGGGTCTATTCGTTCCACGGAACGCTCTTTACGCAAAAAAAGCAAACATCTGAAAAAAAAGCTACAAAAACTGTGACAATCTTATCCAACGGCACAAATATTCGTGAAGCCGCTACAACTTCGTCACAAACTGTTTTGCGTGTAGACGCGGGAGACAAGCTTGCGATCATCGGAGAAGAAGGTGACTGGTATAAAGTATCATTGCCATCAGGTAAAACCGCATTTGTTGCCAAATGGGTTGTTTCAACAGACGATACAGTAGCGACAAAGTCTGCCAAAAAACCAAAAACTGCACGCGTACCTGGCACACTAAAAGGGCTGACGCTTGTCATAGATGCTGGACACGGCGGCAATGATCGTGGCACAACAGGTGCACGTGGGACCGATGAAAAAGGCATCACTCTTCTAACTGCAGAACTATTAGCTGCCAAACTGAAAGCAGCTGGAGCAAATGTCATCATGACACGCGAATCCGATACCTTTGTCTCCCTGAGAAAACGGGTTGCTATCAGCCAACAACATCAAGCTGACGCCTTCATTAGCGTGCATTACGATGCCAACTTAGATACATCGATTACAGGCTTCACAACCTATTACACACATAGTTCGCAACGAGCACTCGCTACGGCAGTGAATAAAGGACTGGCTTCGACTGTCAACCTACGCAATCGAGGAGCACAACCTGCAGATTTCTTAGTGCTTCGGGAAAACAAGCAAGACGCCATCCTGATTGAACTCGGCTTCCTCTCGAACGCATCTGAAGAACGAGCCATTACAACAGACATGTTCCGTGAGCAAGCCGCACATGGTATTTATAAAGGGTTACTCAAATACTTTAATTCGAATTAATCATCAATTACGCCTCGACGTAATTGCGTCCAGATTTTTTTCGAGCCCAGGGCCAACAGGATGTTGGTCATGCAACCTAAAAAGCCGCTTCATCGACGGGATTTTTTCCTGATAAATGAAGTGGCTTTTTGTGTGGGTAGGTATGGGGCTTGTACTGGTAATTCGACAACTTGCACGGACAGTTTCACACTTTGCGCTGACAATCTCTGCGAACCAAGCCATGCCAAAATAAAGGACTTTCCGCGCAGGAAAGTCCTTTTCTTTATCATTTTGATTCTACAATAATCGTCACTGGACCATCATTGACGAGCTCGACATCCATCATCGCGCCGAAAATACCCGTTTCAACTTGCAGCCCTTCCGCTTGAAGCTGTGCGTTAAAATAGTCCCACAGCGGCTTGGCTTGTTCAGGTCTAGCCGCCTCTATAAAGCTAGGACGGCGCCCTTTTTTAACATCTCCATACAGTGTAAACTGAGAGATGGACAAAATCGAACCGTTCACCTCATCGATTGAGCGATTCATCTTCCCTTCGGCATCTTCCCATAAACGCAGCCCTGCGATTTTCTTTGCCACGTAATCGACATCTTCCTCTGTATCCGTGTGGGTAATGCCGACGAGTAGCACATAGCCTTTATCAATCGAGCCCGTCACTTCCCCATCAACTTGTACCGAGGCCGGGCCTGATCTTTGTAATACCACTTTCATTTTGTACACCTTCTCATTAATTAATAATTCTTTGGACCGAATAGATGTCTCGAATTTGTTTGATTCGGTCGACAATTTTGTGTAAATGATCAATATCCGTAATTTTAATCGTCAAATTCATATGTGCAATTTTTTCACGATCAGCTTTGCCACTCACCGCTACCATCGGCGTTTTCGTTTCAGCAACTACCATCATCACTTCATTGAGCAAGCCCAATCGATCATATCCCGTAATTTCGATATCGACTTGGAACTCTTTTTTATTCGTTGGAGAACCAAGTGCCCACTCGACGTCAATAATACGATCCTTATCCTCTTCACTCGTTACAATGTTCGGACAGTCCGTACGGTGGACGGAAACGCCTCGACCTTTTGTAATAAAACCGACAATATCGTCGCCTGGTATCGGGTTACAACATTTAGACAGTCTGATTAATAAGTTTTCGATGCCTTTAACAATCACACCTGACTCAGTCACTTTTTCTGGTTGAGCGACTTTCATATCGGACACAATTTTATCAATGGTATCTTGCTGTTCACGCTCTTTACGCATTTTCTCCGCAAGTCGATTGACAACTTGCTGTGCTGTAATACCGTTGAAGCCAACAGCCGCACACATATCTTCTTCGGATGTAAAGCTGAATTTATCAATCACACGGTTAATATTTTCTTGCGTTAACACGGCTTTTATATCGTATTCTTGTGCTTTTATTTCTTTTTCAATCATCTCGCGACCTTTGATAATGTTTTCATCACGAAGTTGCTTCTTGAAAAATTGACGAATTTTGTTTTTTGCCTGTGATGTATTAGCAATTTTCAGCCAATCGCGACTTGGCCCAAATGATTGTTTAGAGGTTAAAATTTCAATAATATCGCCTGTAAAAAGTTCCGAATCGAGTGGCACCATTTTGCCATTGACCTTGGCACCAATTGTTCGATTCCCGACCTCTGAATGGACGCGATACGCAAAGTCAATCGGCACCGAACCTGCTGGAAGTTCAATGACATCACCGTCTGGTGTAAACACGTACACCATATCCGAAAACAAATCGAATTTTAAAGACTCCATGAATTCCTCAGCGTTTGAGGATTCGTTTTGAATCTCCAATATCTCCCTAAACCATGTCAATTTCGAATCAATATCACTCGGATTCGCCATTAATGTCTTGCCTTCTTTGTACGCCCAATGTGCAGCTACCCCAAACTCGGCAATTTTGTGCATCTCTTCCGTTCGAATCTGCACCTCAAGGGGATCACCCGCTGGCCCTACAACCGTCGTATGGATTGATTGGTATAAATTCTGTTTCGGCATAGCAATATAATCTTTAAACCTGCCAGGCATTGGTTTCCACAGCGTATGAATACTCCCAAGTACCGCATAGCAGTCTTTAATACTGGAAACAATGATTCGAACAGCAAGGAGATCATAAATTTCATTGAACTCCTTCTTCTGAATAATCATTTTTCGATAAATGGAATATAAATGTTTTGGACGGCCTGAAAGATCGGCAGCAATATCCATCTCACCGATTTCCGTCTTAATTTGCTCCATCACATTATCCAAATAATTTTCACGCTCAACACGCTTGCGCTTCATCATATTAACAATTCGATAATATTGTTGAGGGTTTAAATAACGTAATGCCGTGTCTTCTAATTCCCATTTAATCGCAGAAATACCGAGTCGATGTGCAAGTGGTGCAAAGATTTCTAACGTTTCAGCTGCCACACGACGTTGTTTTTCTTCCGAAACATGCTTCAATGTCCGCATATTATGCAAACGGTCTGCTAATTTAATCAGAATGACACGAATGTCCCGCGCCATCGCTATGAACATTTTTCGATGGTTCTCAGCCTGTTTCTCTTCTTTCGATTTGAACTTTAGCTTATCCAACTTTGTGACGCCATCAACGAGCATCGCGACTTCTTCTCCGAAATCACGGATAATGTCTTCTCGATCGACATCTGTATCCTCCACAACATCGTGAAGAAATCCTGCAGCAACCGTTGAAGGATCCATTTGCAATTCAGCTAGAATACCCGCAACTTGAATCGGATGAAGGATATATGGCTCCCCTGAACTTCTAAACTGTCCTTCATGCGAAGATTTTGCAACCTCGTATGCTTTTTGGACAAACGCTACATGTTCTTCATTCATATAGGAGCCGATTAGTGCAAATAACTCTTCTGCCGTCATGTCACGATTTTTCGCCATGTCTTTACCCCTTTCGACCTTTTCCGCAAAAAAATAATAATATTCTTATTGTATGTATAAATGCATCCATCTGTAAAGTACCTACATATAGAAAAATCCTCCGCTTTTCGTGCGGAGGACCTTTTTTAGTTGTCTAGACTCCAGCGCCTGAACAGGCGCTTGCGCTTTTTTTTAGTATGTGATCAATGAACGCGTGTTGTAACCTTTCAACTTTTCACGTCCGCTTAAGTAAGAGAGTTCGATGATGAACGCACAGCCTGCAACAACGCCACCAAGCTTTTCTACAAGTTTAATCGTTGCTTCGACTGTACCACCTGTCGCTAGTAAATCATCGACGATGAGTACACGTTGCCCTGGCTTTATGGCATCTTTGTGAATTGTTAATGTATCTGTCCCATATTCCAAATCATATTCCACTTCAATTGTTTCTCGTGGCAACTTCCCAGGTTTACGAACTGGAGCAAAACCAACTTCAAGTGCATAAGCAACTGGACAACCGATGATAAAACCGCGTGCCTCTGGACCAACGATAATATCTGTCCCCAATTCCTTCGCATACTTAACAATTTCGTCCGTTGCATATTTATAAGCCTTACCATTATCCATAATGGTTGAAATATCCTTAAAACTAATGCCCTCTTTCGGATAGTTCGGTACAATCGTCACATATTCCTTCAAATCCATACCTGTTCCTCCTTGTCGATGGTTTCTTGCCTTACGCCATCGAACCATTGTTTCAATTCCATATAAGATGCATAGAGCAGCCTCTTTTCCAATTCAATCTGTAGTTGCCGCTCCTGGTAGGATGGCGCTTCAGACAAATCTCGCTTGCCAACTGGCTCTACAAAAGAAGCTACACCATTCTCTATCTTAACAAATCCAAGCTCAGAAAACACCTTTGACATAAAATAGACCGTTTCTTTCTTCCATCCTTTATGTTGCGTTAACTGTTCACCGTTTTTCGTAATGTCAAAAGTACCGCGCTTTTTCAAAAATCCATAATACCAGCCAAACTGCTCACGTTCTGGAATGCCATCAAAATACTTAGATTCTGCCGCATAAAAATGGGCATAAATTCGATTCGGATTCATCGCCCTCACAAGCTCTTCCAACTGTTGCGCATCGTTTGGTATATCAAGCAAAACAAGATTTTCTGCCTCCACCATTGCAGACTTGCCCACTAAATGAATGGCAATCCCTTTCAATACAGATTGGAAATGCACCACTGTCTGCTCTTGAAACGCCGCGAATAGTGTACGCTCAACTGGAATCGTCGGTAGCCATCTAGACGGTTCACGTACCCCACGCAAGTCAAATAGCTGCCATTCATCTGAACGTATATCCCCAATTAACAACTGTGGCTTTTTATGGCCATTCCATTCATTTACTTGTAAATCCCCCGCAACAGATAATTTCACACCCGGTGTCAACTGATCTGCAATATGACCAAGTCCGAATCCAATCGTATCTAGTGTCTGCTCTCCATCTGTTACTTCTAACTTCAGATGATTTTTAGCTGCACCAATTTTTCGCACCGAGGCGGCCGATAACTCATCCAACAAGTAGACGGGTTTCGCAAAGGCCATACCAAATGGACGAAGCAGTTCGAGCGACTCCAACACATTCACATCAATCTCTTCAATCGATAACGGTACGTCAATATGCAGTTCTGGAGACAGCAATTCCGCTGTCAACACGGCCTGCGCCTGCTCATTCAACTTGGCACGCAACTGCTCGACATCTGCAATGGCAAGCGACATACCCGCCGCCATCTGATGTCCGCCAAAATGAGATAGCAGTTGCGCATTTTTCGATAGTTCAACAAACATATCAAAGCCAGAAATGCTACGTGCCGACCCTTTGGCAGTGCCCTTTTCCGTATCGATTGACAACACAATCGATGGACGATAATACTTTTCTGTCAACCGCGAAGCAACGATGCCGACAACACCTGCATTCCAACCCTCACCCGCGATAACAAGCACATGTGGTATCGCTTCTCCATACATCGCCGCAATCATGTCTTCTGCCTCTTTTGTAATGGTCGACACAATGCCTTGTCGCTCTTTATTCAACGCATCTAATTCATTTGCCAATGCTAGCGCCGTAGCTAAGTCTTCCGTCTTTAGTAACTCAACAGCCGGGTCTGCATCGCCAAGGCGTCCTGCAGCATTGAGGCGCGGCCCAATCATGAAGCCTATGGATTCCTCTGACAACGTCGATTGCTCCACACCAGCAACCCGCGCAAGCGCTTGAATCGCCGGACGCTTCGATGTCCGCATCTGCTGAATGCCTTCCTTCACAAAATAACGATTCTCGTCTCGCAGTGGCACAAGATCCGCAACCGTTCCAATTGCCACAAGTTCCAGCAATTCGAGCGGTACGTCATCTAGTAACGCACAAACCAGTTTGAATGCTACCCCCACTCCAGCGAGTTCTCCGAATGGATACGCCCCTGCCGGATGCCTTGGATGAAGAATGGCATCAGCCGGAGGCAACACCTCACCGATTTCATGGTGATCAGTAACAATCACATCCATACCGAGCGATTTGGCATAAGCAATTTCATCGACACCTGAAATGCCGTTATCGACAGTGATAATTAGAGATGTGCCCTTTTCATGTAACTCGCGGAATAATTCCTTATTCGGTCCATAACCATGCGTAAAGCGATTCGGAATAGCAAAGAAGACGTCCGCCCCTAACTCCTCCAATGCTGTCATCAACACGGTTACACTCGTTACACCGTCCCCATCATAATCGCCATAAACAGCGATTTTCTGATCTGACACAATTGCATCTTCAATGAGCGAGACTGCTTTGTCCATATCATAGAGTAAGTGCGGGTTATGCATGGAGCTCACATCCATATGTAAAAACGCTTTCGCTTCCTCTACATCCGTAATCCCTCTTGAAGCTAATATTTTCGCATGGACGGATGGAATAGCAAGCGCATTTGCCAATGTGGCAACTAGCTGTTCATCCGGCCGATTTACAGTCCATCTTTTCATTGAATCTATCAACATCTTCACATCCTTACGTTCATTATAGCTGATGAAACCCGTATCTTAAAGAAAAGGCTGCTCGCTTCTCCTCAATGTGAAAGCACCCTCTAAGAGCATCGTTCTTAGAGAGTGCTTTCGTGTTCAATCGAGCGTTTTTGTGTGGTCTTCCTTTTTGATTAAAGCGGACACGGCTTGCTTTTTCAATTCCACAATTTCTTTTTCAAGAAGCGCAATCGTCTGTTCTTTCGCTTCCATTTCTTTATGATGGATTTTCACACGGTGATGCAATTTCGTCGACTTCACAATGGCGATTAACCCGCTAACCGCTGCCCCAAGTAATGCCGATCCTAGTATAACAAGAACAAGCGGCCACTGTGCTTTCGCCACTAAATAGTTCACCTCAACTGGCTCGACGTTAATAACAGCGAATGTAGCAATAATAATAGCAAATAGTAACCCCAACAATAAATTCCATTGAATTTTCGTATCCGATTTCATAGCCCTTCCCCCTAACTATATCAATTGCCACCAAGCTATTCTTCTAACCTAGCCATTCAAAAAACGGAACAGGTATACAAAAAGTATACCCAGTTCCGTTTAAAAGTGAAACGTATTTTTTTTAGGCTTTGCTTAGACGACAGGTTCGTCTGAGCCCCATTTTTTCTTCTCATCTGCTTTAATCGGACCTTTATCCTTTAACTCACGTTTTTTCAAGTCAAACCAAATTTGAGCTGAAATGAAAATTGAAGAATAGGTTCCCGCCAACAACCCTATCAAAAGTGCAATTGAGAATGTCCGGATCGATTCCGCGCCAAGGAGCATCAATGCTGCGACTACAAAAATAACTGTCAGCACCGTGTTCACAGAACGACTAAGCGTTTGACGCAATGAGCCATTGACAATATCCGCCAACTCTTTTTCAGTCGTAATTTGTTTGCGATAACTAATATTTTCCCGTATCCGGTCAAATGTCACAATTGTGTCATTGATGGAGTACCCGACAATCGTTAATACAGCTGCTATGAACGTAATGTCCACTTCAAGACGCAGAATACTGAACAACGCAACCATGAAGAATGCATCATGGAGTAGACCGATAATCGATGCAACGCCCATTCGCCATTCAAAACGGAAGGCGACGTAAATAACAATCCCTAGCGCTGCATACAATAGTGCTTGCAGGGCATTTTGCGCCAATTCTTTACCCACTGTATCCGAAACCGCAGACACATTCGGCTCCGAGCCATATTCAGTTGCAATATTAGCTTTAAATTTATTCAATTCTTCTTGTTGGAATTCTTCTTGTTTATAACGAATAACTGCGATGTTTTTCGTGTCACCGGAAATAACAACATCATCTGATGGATGACCGACTTCGTCCAAGAATTTCGTAATTTCATCTTTCGTTACCGACTGATTGGCAAGCACTTCAACACGCGTACCACTCGAGAAATCGATCCCCAAATTCAATTTAAAGACCCCAAGCATAATGACACCCGTAACGAGTAAAATCGTCGAAATCACATAGAATCTTTTTCGCGTTCCAACAAAATCAAAACGGTCAAACTTCGTTGTCAAATCCAACGGTTCTACGTTATCTTCCACTGGGTGAACCTTGTTTTTCGCAATACCGAACAAACCAGTCTTGCCATCCAATGCACCACTATTGACAAGAAGTCCAAGCAGCAAGCGAGAGCCCCAAACTGCCGTCAAGAAGCTAACCATAATACTGATAATGAGCATTGTCGCAAAACCTTTTACCGAGCTTGTCCCAAAAATAAACAAGACAACCGCCGCAAGAAGCGTCGTAATATTGGCATCAAGAATAGCCGTAAAGGAAGATTTTGCTCCCGCAAGGAACGAAGTCTTCACCGACTTACCAACACGTAATTCTTCCCGTATCCGTTCATACGTCAAGATATTGGCATCGACAGCCATCCCAACCCCGAGCATAAGTGCTGCAATCCCTGGCAATGTCAGCACGCCATTAATAAGCGTAAAGACGAGTAAAATCAGGAAGATATACACCGATAATGTCACAACCGCCACAAAACCTGGCAGGCGATAATAGACAAGCATAAAGACAAAAATCAGCGCAACCCCAACAATTCCGGCAATAATCGTTTTATCGAGCGCTTGTTCACCAAACTGTGCACCAACTGAAGTGGAATAAACTTCTTCCAGATGGACAGGTAACGCACCCGCATTCAAAATCCCCGCAAGATTATTCGTCTCTTCAGCCGTAAAACTTCCTGAAATTTGAACATCTGAAGAATGGATTGGCTGACTTACATATGGAGCAGAAACGAATTTTGGATCCGGCTTGGCCATCTCCGCTTTAAACGAATCTTCGCCTTCTACAAAATCTAACCAGATAACCATCACATTTTCAGGTTTTTTCTGCAAAATGGTCGTTGTCACTTCACCGAATTTATTTGGATCTTTCATTTCAAGTGTGACGACAGGCTGACCGTTTTCATCGAAATTGGCCTTCGCCTTGCCGGCTTTCAAATCATTACCATCAAGCAATAGATTATCATCGGCATCCCTAAACGTCAGATTTGCCTGTGTCGCCAACAATTCCCGTGCGGATTGTTGGTCTTTCACACCCGCAAGTTGAACCCGAATCCGGTTATTGGACTCGATTTGAATATTTGGCTCACTCACTCCAAGAACGTCAATCCGATTTCTTAATGCTTTTTGCGTATCTTTCACAACAGCTTCTGTTATTTTTTGACCATCTTTCAATGGTTGTACTTCATAAAGGACTTCAAAACCGCCCTGCAAATCAAGCCCAAGATTTACATTTTTCAATATCGGATTTGTAGTCGTACCTATCGTCGCAGCAAAAATGACGAGTAGTAATAAGAACGCTACAATCCGTCCTCTTCTTTTCATAATTCCGTTTCCCCCTCTAGATGCGGAATGTATCACCAAATGATTTCCCTATGTATGTATACATTCCTTGAAAAGCATAGATGCCTAAAGACTAATGCATTTTTAAAAACAGTACTTTCATTATGAAACACAGGCATCCTTGTGTCAAATCATCACTGTTTAACTTGGTTCAATCGATCTAGCTTAAGTCGCTTCTCGATTTCGGGGGTGCCAATAACATTTGTAGCTCGGCACTGTTTAAATCAGAAAACCAGTCCGAAGCGCGTTGTTCTTCAATTTGGCTATATGTCATATACTCTGCTGGTAAGACTTGTAGGATGCCATTGACAATTTCATGCACGCGCATTGAAGCGATATCTTTTTTCCGCCATTTTTTCTTGACACAATACGCCCAGATATCTTCTTCGGTTACTGTCGAATAGCCATATAGCTGGAATTCATTCCTTTTGCTTTCAATCGCTGGGCGCACTTTCGTAAATAAGTGTTCGAATTGTACCGCCATTGTCTTCATCCCTTTCCTATTGGCAGTCGTAAATACATATATTTCCGCATATGTTTAGTCTATACGAAATGACCGGAATTGAGAAGGAGTTGTTTTAGTATGTCCTCTTTTATACGTGGAACAGTCGTTTTGATGGTCGCAGTCTTCTTGTCGAAGCTGTTAGGATTCGTTTACCGCATCCAATTCATGCGTATTGCAGGGGAAGAAGCGGTCGGTATCTATATGACGGCTTACCCAGCTTTCATCTTCTTTCTGTCGCTTGTTCAGCTCGGTGTGCCTATCGCCCTCGCCAAAGTAATTGCAGAGCTGGATGCAAAAGGGCAAACGACGAAGCTTCCTGCCGTCATGAAAACCTCTTATTTCATAACCATCCTGACGAGCCTTGTTTTCATCCCAGCCTGTATATTGTTCGTCCCTTTTTTATCAGAAACATTGCTTGAAAATGCTTCCTCTGCAACAACGCTGTATGTCGGGATCGCCATCGTACCTATTGCGGCAATCGGAGGATTAATACGTGGCTACTTTCAAGGCATCGCACGTATCGAGGAAACGGCTTGGTCACAAATTATTGAACAGTTTTTTCGTATCATCCTTATCACATGGTTATTGCCATCCCTATTGATATCCGACAATGCTGGGATGAGCGCAGCCTATGCAATGGGGATCACACTGCTTGCCGAAATGCTTTCCGTTCTCTATTTACTGTATAAATATTACCAGCGCAAAAAGCGCATGCCAAAAGTACAAGGCAAACAACCACGCTATCCGATGGAACCACTCCTTGCGATTGCACTACCTTCTTCAGGAAGCCGGCTTTTCGGAACATTCACATGGTTTCTGGAACCGATTATCTTTCTACGTGCCTTGTCAATGGCTGGGGTTACGGCAGTTGCTGCCACTTCACTCTATGGCGTCATTTCTGGCGTGCTCATTCCACTACTACTATTTCCATCCTTCATTCCCTACGCGCTATCCGTCGTCCTAGTTCCGGCAGTTAGTGGCGCAGCCGCCTCGCAAAATATCGGAAAGTTACAAGAGCGGATTCATCTATCGCTACGTTTATCGGCATTGACCGGGGCTTTTGCGGCAGCTGTCTTTTTTGTTCACGGACAGGCACTGGCTGAAAAGCTTTTCCATGTGACAAGCGGTGCGTCCTACATGACACTTCTTGCGCCCGTGTTTTTCTTTTATTACATCCAGAGCCCTCTCTATTCCATTTTACAAGCAACGGGCGATGCCAAAGCAGGGATGATGAATTCTGTGTATGGCGGAATCGCCAAGCTTGGTGTCATGTTCATCCTTGCCTCTCAACCCGGTCTCCAAGAAACAGGAGCGGTGCTGGCGATTGGTTTTGGTGTCTTGATTACCTCCTTTCTCCATATCGCAACACTACGAAAAAATAAAGCGACCGCGACGGGATTCACTATGTT
Source organism: Sporosarcina sp. FSL K6-1522 (assembly GCF_038622445.1). GTDB lineage: Bacteria > Bacillota > Bacilli > Bacillales_A > Planococcaceae > Sporosarcina. The sequence continues at coordinate 2,603,166 of NZ_CP152019.1, read as the reverse complement.
TGCCATGCCTTATGCATCATTTGTCATGACAGCGATTGCACGCCCCATTTTTATTCCCATCGGCGATTTTGGTTTACTGATGGAATGTGCGATTACCTCTCTATTCTTGCTTGTCGTTCTTATTTTGACAGGTCAAGTGAAAAAAGGAGATTTGTTTCAATTTAAAAAACTGATGAAAACTCATTGATACTGTTCTTTCAACTGACACTTCAATTCACCATTTTCAAATGTACAATAAAAAATTTGCTCAATACTTTGAATACCTTGCGCTTTAATTTCCGTTTCAAGCCACGATTCAGTTTTGCCAATTAACGCCAAATGCCTACTTTGCATAACGCCGTCAGCGACCAGTGCAAGAACCGGTTGCACATCATCATGTTTAAAGACCGACAAATTCCCTGACGGCTCTAAATAAGCAAAAGAGACCTCATGGACCGAACCGATTTGCTGTTCACGTAATTGTTGAAATAAGTCATCCAAATTGTAACGCTGCTTGCGCATTTCCTGTTCAATTATTTTTCCATGCTTAATGATAATTGTCGGTTCACCATCCACTAAATCCCTAAATCGTTTACTTTTCAATGAAATCAAAGATGACAGTAATTGAATGACCAACAAAATAAGCATCGGCACAATCGATTGTAACAACTTCTGATCAGGGGAATCGAGCGCAAACGCCGCCACTTCTGCCATAATGACAAATACGACAACATCAATGACCCCAAGCTCGCCAACTTCCCGTTTGCCCATAATTCGCAAAATCACAACGATGAGCACATAAAGAAAAACCGTCCGAAACCCGATTATCAGTAAATCATCCATACGCATCCTCCCCTTTGGTAAAAGGATGCCCTTATCAAATCAGCTTCTATACAAAAAAGACAGTTGCCTAAGCGGGAAATTCCCCACCTAGATAACTGTCTCTTTTTGTACTTACAATCCTGCTTTGGAATCTACTACACGTCCAACTGCTTGTCGATCAAATTGTAATGTTGTACTATCGGAAACTTTCAGGAAAACAGATGCTTCATCTACCGCATCAATTGTTCCGTGAATACCACCAATTGTAATCACTTTATCGCCACGTTTTAAATCGTTTTGCATCTGCTTCGTCGCTTTCTGTCTCTTTTGCGCCGGCCTGATTAACAAAAACCACATGACTGCGAACATTGCCACGAACGGCAATAATCCAGCTAATCCTTCCATTGTTTCATCCCCCTTTCAACCTCGATTCATTATACAAGATTCAAAAGTTTTTTGCATTCGGTTTGTTGAATCCGTAACTCTCAAAAAACTCTTCTCGGAAATCACCCAAACGATCATTGCGGATTGCATCCCGTACTTGCTCCATTAAATTGAGCAAGAAATGCAAGTTATGATGCGTCGTCAAACGAATACCAAACGTCTCCTCTGTACGGATGAGATGATGGATATACGCTCGGCTATAATTTTTACAAGCATAGCAATCACAATTTTCGTCAAGTGGCCGGAAATCATTTTTATACTTCGCATTGCGCACAACCAAACGCCCTTCGCTTGTCATCAATGTGCCGTTACGTGCGATACGTGTCGGCAACACACAGTCAAACATGTCGATACCGCGGATGGCGCCGTCGATGAGCGAGTCAGGTGACCCAACCCCCATCAAATAACGCGGCTTGTCCTCTGGCAATAGTGGTGTTGTGTACTCAAGCACACGATTCATAATATCTTTCGGCTCTCCGACAGATAACCCACCAATCGCATAACCAGGGAAATCAAGAGCAACAAGATCTCTTGCACTCTGCTTGCGCAACTCTTCAAACTCTCCTCCTTGAACAATGCCAAATAAGGCTTGCTCATCTGGGCGTGCATGAGCCGCTAAACAACGCTCTGCCCATCTAGATGTACGCTCCACACTTGCCTTCATATACTCATACGTTGCCGGGAACGGTGGACACTCGTCAAACGCCATCATAATATCTGGCCCGAGCGCATTTTGAATTTCCATCGCCTTTTCAGGACTTAAAAACAACTTGCTGCCATTTAAGTGATGTCTGAAATGGACACCCTCTTCTTCGATTTTGCGGAATTTGCTCAATGAAAACACTTGGAAACCGCCTGAATCCGTCAGAATCGGTCGGTCCCAGTTCATAAATTTGTGCAAGCCACCCGCTTCTTTAATAATTTCATGCCCTGGACGGAGCCATAAGTGGTACGTGTTGCTTAAAATAATGCCTGCACCGATGTCTTTCAATTCTTCCGGCGACATCGTTTTCACCGTAGCCTGTGTACCTACCGGCATAAATGCAGGCGTCTCAAATGAGCCGTGCGGCGTGTGGACGATACCTAAACGCGCTCCGGTCTGTTTACAAGTTTTAATATGTTCGTATGTGATTGCTGCCATTACTGTAATTCCTTCCTTTGTGACGGTTTGATGAACATTGCATCTCCAAAACTAAAGAAACGATAGTTTTCCTCAACCGCCTTGTTGTATGCCGCGAGAACATGTTCGCGCGTTGCAAGTGCCGAAATCAGCATAATTAACGTTGATTTCGGTAAATGGAAATTGGTCAATAGTCCATCCAGCAAGCTAAATGCATAACCTGGGTAGATGAAAATCGAGGTCCAGCCACTTGTTGCGATGACTTTACCATTATTTGCCGATGCAATGGTCTCCAATGTTCGCGCAGACGTAGTGCCCACCGCTATAACACGGCCGCCTCGCGCTTTCGCCTGATTGATAATATCCGTGGTCAGCTGTGAAACCTGATAGTATTCGGAATGCATCGTATGCGCTTCAATCGAGTCAACGCTCACTGGACGAAACGTGCCAAGGCCAACATGCAATGTGATAAATGCAATATCAACGCCTTTTGCCCGAATCTGTTCTAAAATATCATCTGTAAAATGGAGACCTGCTGTCGGTGCTGCTGCCGACCCACGTTCTTTTGCAAACACCGTCTGATAGCGCGCCTGATCATCAAGCGTCTCCGTAATATATGGCGGCAATGGCATTTGGCCAAGCGCCTCCAAGATTTCATAAAAAATCCCATCATAGATTAACTTGAATGTGCGGCCACCTTGTTCCAATATGCCCGTACATTCCGCTTTCAGGCGCCCATCGCCAAACGTGACAATCGTTCCAAGTTTGACACGCTTTGCTGGTTTCACAAGTGTTTCCCACTCATTTGTAGCCATTTCCTTCAACAGAAGCACTTCAATTGTAGCACCTGTATCCTCTTTTACACCCATGAGACGTGCTGGTAACACGCGCGTGTCATTCAAAACGAGGACATCCCCTGCTTCCAATTCATCAAGCAAATCAGGGAAGCGGCGGTGCTGCACTTCACCCGTTTCTTTATCGAGCACCATGAGCCGACTTGCTGTACGGTCCTGCAATGGGGTTTGTGCTATCAGATTTTCTGGTAAATCAAAATCAAAATCATTTACATCCATCGTCTCGTTGACTCCCTTTTATGATTAAATAAGCCTCGGTATCCACCGAAGTTGTTAGCATTACTAGTTATTTTGTTCTGGAACTGCATAGCCAAAATGGTCATACGCCAAATGCGTCGCAACCCGCCCACGCGGTGTCCGTTGAATGAAACCGATTTGCAGTAAATACGGTTCATAGACATCTTCAATGGTTACTGATTCCTCACCAATACTAGCCGAAATCGTATCGATTCCAACAGGGCCACCTTGAAAGCGCTCAATCATGCCGGTCAGCAACTTATGATCGATATGATCCAGCCCATGTGAATCGACTTGTAGCATTTCCAGTGCTTCTTGTGCAATTTCCAACGTTACACTACCATTGCCTCTTACTTGCGCAAAATCACGCACGCGACGTAACAATCGATTAGCAATACGTGGAGTCCCACGAGATCGACGCGCGATTTCGAAAGCCGCCTGCTCATCAATCGTCACATCAAACAGCCCAGCACTGCGGACAACGATTTCTTTTAACGGCCCAACCTCATAATATTCTAAGCGCAGCGGCACACCAAATCGATCGCGCAGAGGGGCTGATAAAGCACCTGCACGAGTTGTTGCCCCGATGAGCGTAAATGGCGGTAAATCAAGACGAATTGACCTTGCTGCTGGTCCTTTACCGACGACAATGTCCAAACAAAAATCTTCCATCGCCGGATACAACACTTCTTCAATTGCCCGATTGAGTCTGTGGATTTCGTCAATAAATAACACATCGCCTGGCTCCAACGAAGAAACAACCGCGGCAAGATCTCCTGGCCGCTCGATTGCTGGACCGCTCGTCATCCGGACGTTAACATCCATTTCATTGGCTATAACCGTTGCGAGCGTCGTCTTACCAAGACCCGGAGGCCCATACAGTAAGACATGATCCAAACTTTCACTGCGTCCCTTCGCCGCTTCGATGAAAACCCCTAGGTTATCCTTTACTTTTTCCTGCCCGATATACTGGCTCAGAAACTGAGGTCTCAACGACTGCTCAAAACGCTCATCAAAATTCGATACTTCTCCTGATATGACTCGTTCCTCCATTGTCCACCCCCCTTTCTAGTAGTAGTTGCCGACTCATTGTTGCTTTAATAATAAACGCAAAGCCAATTTCATATAACCTTCTGTATCATGCTCTTCTTTTTCCAACTTCGGTTTCACTTTCGTCAATTCACGCTGTGAATAGCCAAGCGCTTCCAATGCTAAAATGGCTTCATCCAATGCGCCATTCTCCGCCATCGTCAACAATGTGACATCTTCGTCTTCCACATCAATTTCACTAAAGAGATCATGTAGCTTACCTTTCAAATCCAAAATCATCTGCCGTGCCGTCTTTTTACCAACGCCCGGAAATTGGACAAGAAACGTCTCGTCCTCACGTTCGATTGCTCCAATCACTTGGGAAGGAATGCCACTCGCTAAAATCGCCAAAGCGCCTTTCGGACCGATGCCCGAAACCGTAATGAGCTTTTTAAACAGCTCACGTTGCTCTAATGTCTTAAAACCGAGTAACAACTGAATATCTTCACGCACATGCAAATAGGTGAATACTTGCTGCACGTCATCCGTCTTATGAAAGGCATACGGATTTGGCGTCATAATGAGCCAACCAACCCCGCCTTGTTCAAGCGTTATGTATTCTGGCGTCACACGCGTGACATGCCCTTTTATATAATCGTACATCTTATCTTCCCCCTATATGGTCAGAACTGATTATACCATACGAACACACTTTCCACCTCGTAGAAACACAAAAGAAAAGATGACCGCTTTGTCGGCGGCCATCGGTTATTCACTTGTGCGATTATGTAAGCATTCTATATAGCTATCATAACAAGTCACTCACCATTTATCAATTTTGTCGGTGTTTTCTTTCTGTTGGGATCGAAATTAGAAAAGTCGTTCCTTTACCTAGTTCGCTGTCCACCGTCATTTTCCCTTTAACATTGCGAATTGTGCTATATACCATCAGCATGCCCAAACCGGTTCCCTCTTTTTTAGTGGAGTAATACGGTTTCCCAAGTTGTCTAACTTCTTCGTAAGTCATCCCCTGGCCATTATCCTGAATTCGAATGACAATCTCCTTCTTTTGCTCTGACACATCAATCAGCAACGTTCCACCATGCTCTCTCATGGCTTCAATACCATTTTTAAAAAGATTGATAAAACACTGAGTCATTTGATTTTTATCATAATGGAGCTTTGATTTATTGGAAAAACGAACTTGAATCATTACTTTATTCAGCTTTGCATAAGGGCTTAAAATATTTTCTACGTACTCAATTTCATCTTTTAAATTCGCATATACCATGTTTGCCGACTGCGGTTTTGAAAACGCAAGAAAGTCACTGACAATCTGTTCTGCTCGTCCAAGTTCTTTCAAGGAAAAGGTCAAATACTGCTTTTCCTCAGGCGTAATCGTCTTTGAACCGCTTAGTAGCTGCAGAAAGCCGTTCGTAACCGTTAGTGGATTGCGGATTTCATGCGCAATGCTCGCGGTAAGATCACTAATATCTTTTAATCTTTCAGCGCGCAAATACATTTCACGCGTTTTGACATTAGAAATCACTTTCTCAATTAAAGACATAATGAGCGCAACGACAATCATATGAATGACAAGAGCATAGGTCATGAGTCCCCAAAAATCACTCATTAATTGTTCATAATTAAAGCTCAAAACGAAAAAATAAAAGGCCATCGTCGAAAAAGTAACAGCCATCGCATAGACGACTCTCCCCTTTGCGTCTTGCTGCATAAACTTTTTACTCAATAGCGGAACAACTATAAAAATAATTGTCGAGAAAAGAAGGGATTGATAGATTCCCTCCCCTCCAATCAACATCCGATAACCATTTAACACGATGTACAGAGGGAAAACCATTTTATATCCACCATAAAGCGCCACAATCACAAATGGGATATACCGCAAATCAAATATAAACCCTATTTCCAATGCAAATGGGAAAGCCATACAAAAAATGAGTGCAATAGATGCCAAGGTAATTAATATATATTTATCAATATTTGTTAATCGATTTTCAAAGAAAATAACGGCTATTAGTACAGGGAAAAGCAAAAACAATACATTTAATAATAATGTTTCAATCAAGTGAAACTTCCTTCCGTGCGAATCCATGACAGATCGCTATGGGTTTTATAAACACGTATGAATCGCTTTCTTTACTCGTCTATTTTAAAACTATCTTCTCTATCAATTACGCCTCGGCGTAATTGCGTCCAGATTTTGAATCAAGCTTGAGTCCTACAGGATGTAGGTCATGCAACCGTTGTCAATCGAACAGCGAAGGGTTCGATTTGCCGTATTTTTGCGTTCTTTGCAGAAATTAAGGCACCTTTTTTAGGACGTGGCGAATTTAGATTGCCTTCTTAAGCTTCCTTTCAAAATCTGTGACAACCGCTGGAGGCTTTATCTTTATTCAGCGGGCGTTTGAACACCCGCTGAATAAAGATAAAAACAAGTATCCATTCACTGGGAGATTATTATTCTCTCAATGGATGGATACTAGATACCTTACACTTACTCTGCCGCATTATGATAAATATCTTGCACGTCATCGTCATCTTCAAGCGCTTCGAGCATTTTTTCAAACTGCTCTTCCTGCTCCGCAGATAGCTCCGTGTACATGGATGGAATCATCTCAATTTCCGCTGAAATGAATTCCACACCTTCTGCTTCAAGCGATTCTTTCACTGCTAGAAAATCAGACGGCTGTGTCACAATTTCAAATCCTTCTTCTGTAGACTCAATGTCATCTGCACCTGCTTCAAGTGCTGCCATCATCACAATGTCTTCGTCCGTGCTCTCTGTCCTTTCGATGAAAAGACGCCCTTTGCGGTCGAACATGTATCCAACCGAACCACTTTCTCCAAGACTGCCGCCGTTTTTATTAAACGCGACACGTACATTCGGGGCTGTTCGATTTCGATTTTCTGTCAAACAATACACGAGTACAGCGACACCACCCGGGCCATAACCTTCATAAATGACTTCTTCATAGTTTTCGTCTGCCCCTGTACCTGTCGCCTTATCGATTGCACGTTTAATGACATCATTCGGAACGTTGACACTCTTCGACTTTTCAATTGCAAGACGAAGTGCGGCATTCGATTCAACGTCAGGGCCGCCTGATTTTGCAGCAACGTAGATTTCTTTAGACATCTTCTGAAAAATCTTCCCGCGTTTCGCATCTTGAGCACCTTTACGGTTTTGTATATTCTTCCACTTGGAATGGCCTGCCATACTGACTACCCCCTATATGTTTATCCGCTCTACATCATACCATAATTTCGGCCAATGTGAGAGTGCGGATTCTGTAAAGGGGATTAGTTGTTTCGCATGCCTCTCCCTAGAAGCGGGAGACAGCGTAAACAAATAGAGCCATTCCCGGAGCAATTCATTTGGGTAAAGAAGCAGTGTCTTTGAAGTACGATCCAGCTTTTGCAACGAAGGCTGTTCATCAAAAAGAAACTCAACATCATACCCGATTTGTGGCAACACCCGATGCATCCATAGTGCGATTTCAGTACCAGCTGGACCTACACAAGCGAGGTCAAAATCTATCAAACGAATAATGCCACCTTCGTCACGCAACATATTATGATGGACAACATCGCCATGAAGCAGTGTGCAATCTTTATCGGTCCGATAATTTTTTTTGACAAGCGCCAATGCATTACGTGCAAAAAACAAAATTTCATCGACACGGCCTTTTCCGATATACGCCTCGCACATTCCGCGAATTTCACGGAAACGAACAATCCGATTTTCCCATTTCGCAATAAGCGGGTACGGATGCAAATAAGGAGAGGCGTGCCAGTCGATTTGTTCGGCTGTTTCATGAAGCGCATGGAGTACCGCAAGCGAGTCCGTCCGATCTACTCGCTTTTTAAAATTAGCTGCCCTCGCCCCATCTAGCCACGGCTGGACGAACAGCAATGGATTATCGTCAGCTACAACTGGGACAATATTCGAAAAGGACGCTCCTTTTAGCAAGTCATGCACTTCACGCACTTTCACTATGGTAGACATGGATTGATAACGTTTTACGGAAAAACGCTTACCATCCTGCTCCCTTTTCCAAACATTGTCTTTAATTTTTTCAAGATTCCCCCCCGGCACCATAGGCCAATCAGTACGCTCCGTACATAGTAGAGCCTTGATACGGCATCGGCATTGGCATCATCGGATAAGGCATCATTCCCGAATTACATGAACACGGCTGCCCATAATACATCGGTATCATCATGGCATGATGTCCTCCGCAGCCACACCCCTGTTGAATAAAGGACTGCGGCAACGCGTGCTGCCCAGGCATAGCCCCCCACATCGGTGAGACAGGTTGTGGTACATAACCAGGGCCTGGTGGACATGGAGCAGACAGCGACATATCAAATTCTGGCGATTCTTCATCACACAGAAGGTCAGGAGATTCAAGTAATTCCCAACCACTCGGCATTTGACTTGGTAATTGCATCGTCGGCGGTCCTTGGCTATGGAAAATCGGTGATTCTTCACATTCTTCTTCAAACATAGGCATCTGCACTGGGCGTTGCTCTAAAGGCTTCGAAGGTGCTGGTGGTGGCATCGGAGCAGGTGGACGTTGCTGTTCAGGTGCTTGTGGCATCGCCTGTATTTGTCCGGAATGCACAAATGGATGACAGTCGGCATCATAAATCGGCATCCAACCACATGGAATGCCAAAGATTGGTTGAACGTATGGCATTGTTGGAAACGTCTGCGCCGGTGGCATCGGAGCGGGCTGTGCTGGTGGTGACGGCGGCGGAACTGGTATTGGCACAGGTGTTGGGTGTGGCTTCGGCGTTGGTTTCGGCTGTGGCGCTGGGTGTGGTTTCGGCGTCGGCTTCGGAGCAGGCTGCGGCGCCGGGTGTGGCTGCGGCTTTGGCTTCGGTTTCGTTTGTGGTGCTGGTTGTGGAGGTACTTTCTCATGTGAAGGCGGAGTTGGTTTCACAGGTACCTTCCCCTTCTCAGGATGCTTTATATGTTCCCCTTTCGAACCTTTATGCTCTCCCCCGTGTGTCTTTTTCGGCAAAAATATTTTCATCCCCGGCACAATATAATCAGGATTGGCAAGATGCGCATTCACCCGCTTCAATTCTTCGAACGGGATGCCATATTGCCGCGCAATCTTCCACAGCGTATCCCCTTTTACAACAATGTGGACTTCCACTAAAAAATTCCCCCTTCCATCAGTTCATCGTATGAACGGACGCCCGCCTGTGTGCTCCTCATTTCAAAAAGGACGTCCTCTCTTGCCATGTATATTACAGAAGAAGGTAGTTTATTCAGATCAAGAAATTAAATTTGCAGCACCGTGCGTTATGCATAAAGATTCGAGTAACTTTGCGTGCTTCGCAATAAGATTTGCACACTTCAACAACCTCGCTCATTCTCACAAAGAAAAAACGCCACGCTCATTTAACATAGCGTGACGGCATTTCTTCATACGTATAATAAGAACCAAAGGAGCGGACAGAACAACCGAGAGCAGCAAGTTCTTCCATCGCACCTACCATCATCGGATGCCCTTCATCCTCCAGCACATCGACAATGAAAAAATAATTGCCAAGACCTGTTTTTAATGGTCTTGATTCAATTTTGCTCAAATTGAGTCTGCGCCAAGAGAAAACAGACAGCACTTGATGAAGCACCCCCGGGCGATCATCCTTTGGCAGTTTCACCATTAAAGTCGTTTTCAGTTTACCCGCATCGCTCGTAGTCGGTAACACTTCTTTCCGCAATGACAAGACAACGAATCGCGTATGATTGAAATGAAAGTCATGAATATTCTCTTCAGCGATATGTAATCCGTACTTTTCAGCCGCCAACCTGTTGCCAATCGCCGCGATTTTAACATCCGGATTTTCAGAAACATATTTGGCTGCCGCTGCTGTCGATGTCGTCTGATGCAACGGAATGCGACGAAAACGGTATTGCAAATACTTATGGCATTGTGCAAGTGCATGTGGATGCGAATGCACAGACTCAATGTCATCGACAAATTGAGCCTGCTGTTGATTCACCATCAAATGCTGTTCAATCGGCGTGGAAATTTCTGCATTGATAAACAATTCACTACCGTGGAATAAATAGTCTACCGTCATCGGTACAGAGCCTTCCAAAGCATTCTCCAGCGGTACAATTGCGTAAGCAACATGCCCCGCCGTGACCGCCTCAATACAATCGGGTATCGTTTGATAGGGAACTAATCCCGCCGTCCCAAAAAGAGTACTTGCTGCAATATGCGTGAATGACGCTTCAGGTCCTAAATAAGCGACCGATGGCGTAAATTTTTCATCTGTCATACAATAGTTCCCCCTTCAAAGTGCACCCGAACTGATTAAATTGACCGAGTCGACAAAGTCAGGCGCTTTTAGCCGTTGTAAAAACTCTTCTAGTTTGATGTGCATTTCTGTCACATCGAGCGAGAGCGTAATATTCGCACGAGCTTGGACAGGTATCGTTTGGTGAATTGTCAGGACATTGCATTTTGACTCAGATATGATTTGTAACAATGTCGCAAGTGATCCTTTTCGATCCTCCAGTTGGATGAAAATCGTCAAAATACGCTCTCGTGCAATCGACTCAAATGGAAAAACGGTGTCGCGGTATTTATAAAATGCACTCCGCGACAACCCCACTCTTTTCGTAGCATCCTGAATTGTGGATTCTTCTCCGCTAGTCAACAGCCTTTTCGCTTCTAACATTTTTTGCATCGATTCGGTCAACACATCTTCCCGAACAAGATAAAACTGCCCTTCCCCTAATTGCTTCATCAAATTTCCCCCTTTCCACGAACACAGCATTACTAATTACCCTTTTTAAGCATACCTACTTATTCTAGGAATTCAAATTCGAATTCAAGAATACGTACCGTATCTCCATCTTCGGCACCACGTTTTCGAAGTTCATCATCAACACCCATACCACGTAGTTGTCTTGCAAACTTCCGCACAGATTGGTCAAAGTTGAAGTCCGTCATTTTAAACAGACGCTCAATCGTGTAACCCGACAAGACAAATGCGCCATCATCATCCCGCGTAATTTCAAAGTCCACTTCCGATTCATGTTTGTAAAGTACAGAATTCTCGTCCTCATCCTTGATATCATACATTGGAAATTCTGGTGTCGTTTCAAGCAGATCCGCAACTGCGAACAGTAAATCATCAAGACCTTTTCGTGTAATCGCAGAAATCGGGAAGATGCGAACATCGTCGCCCACTTTCTTTTTAAATGCTTTGAGATTTTCTTCTGCATCAGGCATGTCCATTTTATTGGCAACGATTACTTGTGGACGTTCCATCAGACGCATATTGTATTGTTCCAATTCTTCGTTAATCGTCTCATAATCTTCAAACGGATCGCGCCCTTCAAGTCCTGACATATCAATGACATGAATGATGACACGCGTACGCTCGATATGACGTAAGAACTGATGCCCTAATCCAATCCCCGCATGCGCTCCCTCAATCAAACCTGGGAGATCTGCAAGCGCAAAACCACGATGATCCTCTGTCTCGACCATCCCTAGATTCGGAACAAGCGTTGTAAAATGATAATCCGCAATCTTCGGTTTTGCTGAAGAAACAACGGATAACAGCGTCGATTTCCCTACACTAGGGAATCCAACAAGACCTGCATCTGCTAGTACCTTTAACTCCAAGTTAATTTCCCGATCTACACCCGGCTCGCCTTTTTCCGACAGTTCTGGTGCTGGGTTTTGCGGCGTTGCAAAACGACTATTCCCACGTCCACCACGACCACCCTTGGCAATGACAGCAGTTTGACCATGCTCAACAAGGTCTGCGATAATCGTACCATCCGCTACGTCCGTGACAACCGTGCCAGGTGGAACTTTTACGACCATATTCGGCGCACCTTTACCATGCATGTTTTTCGTACCACCATGCTCACCACGCGTTGCCTTAAAATGACGTTGGTAACGGAAATCCATTAATGTCCGTAGCCCTTCATCAACGATAAAAACGACGTCGCCGCCTTTTCCACCGTCACCGCCAGCTGGCCCGCCGTATGCGATATACTTTTCTCGACGGAAGGCAACCATCCCATCACCGCCGTCGCCACCTTTTACAAAAATCTTTACGTGATCGACAAACATCTATTTTCCTCCTATCGTCCACTAATTGTGAACGTCCATTGATTATGCGCAAATGTTTCTTCTACCATAAAATCTCCTGTCACTTTTGGAGCCGGTAATTTGTTATGCATAACACCATTGACTGTAATCTGGATTGACCAACTTGTTTGCAATGCATGAACATCGATTTGCGTTTCATATTCGCTCGCGGGGTCAACCGCTCTTTCCGCTTCGCTGAATACTTGTTGTAAATAAGATACAACTTCGGCATCATCCACTTCCCGAATGCCTGATTGAATATCGCAAGTTAATGTTTTTGGAAATACACTGTACGTCCAGTCAAACGTACTCAGCCAGATTTGTACTGCGGGAAGACCAAGCTTTTCTAATACAGATACTTGCCGCATACACTCCGTCGCATTCATAATCGTTTTTCTAGCTTCAGGATGTTTCCCAAGATCCATATAGAGCAAGATTAGCTGAAGTTCATTCAGAAAATCATGCCGTGCAAATTTTAGTGCTTCTGCTACTGTCAGCTTCTCATTTCCCATTTTTCATTCACCGCCACTATTTCATGACTATAGTATAACATTTTCATACCTTTCTTCGTCAATAAAGGTTCTAGAAAAACAAAAGCACCTTTGTTAAAGAAAAAGTTTAAAAACGTATACTTTCATCTTATAAAAAGAAAAAGGACTGCACATCATATGCAGTCCTTCCTGTCGTATGTTACGCTTCCTGAACTTCAGGATAAACGCTAACTTTCTTTTTGTTACGGCCAAGACGTTCAAAACGTACAACGCCGTCAACTTTCGCGAAAAGTGTATCGTCACCACCGCGACCGACGTTTTCACCTGGGTGAATTTTCGTTCCGCGCTGACGATAAAGGATTGAGCCGCCTGACACGAATTGTCCGTCAGCGCGTTTTGCGCCAAGACGTTTCGAGTGAGAGTCACGACCGTTCCGAGTAGAACCTACCCCTTTTTTCGATGCGAAAAACTGGAGATCCAAACGTAGCATGTATGCCACCTCCTACTTATTGAAGATGAGTTTTATATGTTGCCCATAGTCTTGTTCAATCGTCTGTAATGAGACAATCATCGCTTTTAAGATTAACTGTATATCGTAATCTTTTTCATCATCTTCCGGAAAAATGACTTTCAAATAACCACCGTCTGCTCCTTGATGGATGTCAGGGGTCTTTCCTGTAAGCGCAATGATGGCATTGACAGCCCCGAAGGATACTGCGGATGCTCCTGCACAGACAAGGTCTTTTCCATGTTCTGCGAAATTAGCGTGACCTTTCATCTCAAATGAATGGATGTGGCCTGAAGATTGTTCATTGATGATGATCTTAATCATGCCGGCTTACAGGTTGATACCGTCAATGACGATTTTCGTGTATGGCTGACGATGACCTTGTTTTTTGCGGTAGTTCTTTTTAGGCTTGTACTTGAATACCGTGATTTTCTTAGCGCGGCCCTGTTTAACAACTTTACCAGTTACAGAAGCACCTTCCACGAATGGAGCACCAACTTTCACGTCTTCTCCACCTACGAATAGAACTTTGTCGAAAGTGACGATTTCGTCAGCTTCACCAGCTACTTTTTCGATGTAGATTTCCTGGCCTTGTTCAACTTTGATTTGTTTACCACCAGTTTCAATGATTGCGTACATACTTGCACCTCCTCTTTAGACTCAGACTCGCCTTCTAAGGTGATCCATATGGATGCTTATACCCTATCAGTGCGGTTGCAGTAGCACGGGTGCTACAAACAATAACATTTGAATATTACCACGTAGAATTAATTACGTCAACCGTTTTATAATTATTTCTCTATAAGCCTTATCATATTTTTGATAGCGAAGCACAGAGATGTTTTGTATCAGCAAAAAAATGGCAAGTAGTATATACGGCATTGTTGCCGGTAAATAACTTGTTAACAAGAAAATCGCCATTGCTAAAAACAAAATAGAGTACCCTAAAAAAAAGGAACGCCTACGGTGCACAGCATCCTCTGATTCGAACCATAGACAAAGTACCTGTCCACCATCTAGCGGGAGAATCGGAAGTAAATTAATACATAATAACGCTACTTGAATGCGAATGACGGCATCATCTCCAGGAAACGGGACGATGACCGCCACAACTAACAGAAGGAGTGTTGCCGCCGGCCCCCCAAGTGCAACGAGCACCTGCGCTTTTTTAGATGCCAGATGGCGATTCACGATGACAAGCTCCCCACCGTACGGCATAATCGTACAGGAGCGAACACGCATATGCATAAGCCACGCCACAATAAGGTGACCTACTTCATGAAGAAGCAACGACAGGAAAAGAAGCGCATACATCGACCAGCCACCTGTTACGATTAAAAACAGAAAAAAAGGCAACAAAATGGGATGTAGTCGAAACTTCATCATTCCCCTTCTAATTGCGCTTCCCCTGACAAAAAGGTTGGCAATAGTGATGCATCTAATGCAACCCCATCTCGTTTTACCATTAAAAAGATGGTGTCCTCATCCATTAATGCGAGCGTGTCCCCTTTTTTCACAGTTGTATAGGGCAGTTTTGAAAAAGTCCCCACAAAGCCATAGGTCACTTCATCTCCATTATCATATAAAACCGTTACCGTTTTCCCTGACTGACGTGTAAAACCCGTAAACATGACAAGCCCATCACCATGCGCCGCAATTGGCAATGGATTTGCGTACGACACGATGACACCACTCTTGTAAGGTTGCATAGATTCGTAAGCAGAAAAAGGTTCTTCCTTATGTGGGTCTGCCATAACCGCAATCGTTTCAGCCTCGGGGTCTTCAATCATCGACGCGACCCATTTCTTCACGACTAAAAAATCTTGACCGGTTGTTACATACTGCGTGATAGGCTGCTGGATTACACCGGCCTGCTCCAACTTCGCTACCCCGATAACGCCAATCGCCAAGACAATTGCCAATAACCACTTTGTCCTCCATTTCACCCCGTAACACCACCCGTTTTTTTTAGTATATGTCGCCAAAGGCGAGAATAGTATGGGCGAGATGATTTTCGGGACTAGTTATATCAACGCATCAATTACACCTCGGCGTGTTTGCGTCTGGATTTTGAAAGGAATGACATCCACCGAAGGCTTTTATCTTAGTTCAGCAGATATTTGCTGAACTAAGATAAAAAAATCCCCACCACAAAATGTGTTGGGGATAACTGTACTTAATTGTCCAGACTCCAGCGCCTATCGCCTCTGAACAGGCGCTTGCGCTTTTCTTTATTTTGAAAATATCAGTTTAATCTTTTCAAAAAAGCCCGGCTTCCCTGTATTCAATGACATCAGTGGAACCGATTCACCTAGAATGCGGCGAGCCATATTGCGATAACCCATTGCAGCTGGATTCGATGGATCCATGACGACAGGCTCTCCTTTATTCGAAGAGACAATGACATTTTCATCATCGAGCACAATGCCTAATAAATCAATCGATAAGTGCGTTGTAATATCATTGACATCAAGCGCATCGCCTTCCGTCATTAACTGACGCTTAATGCGATTAATAATTAACTTTGGTGGTTCGATATCTTCTTGCTCCAGTAGACCGATAATACGATCCGCATCTCGGACAGCCGAAATTTCAGGCGTCGTCACAACAATTGCCCGGTCTGCACCTGCAATTGCATTTTTGTACCCCTGTTCAATACCAGCAGGACAGTCGATGATGACATAATCATAATCCCGCTTTAACTCAGTAATTAACGCTTTCATTTGCTCAGGTGTAACAGCATTTTTATCTGTCGTCTGAGCGGCTGGCAGCAAATAAAGCCCATCCTCGAAACGCTTGTCTTTCACAAGGGCCTGTTGCACTTTGCAACGTCCTTCAATAACATCGACAAGATCATAAATGATACGATTTTCAAGACCGAGTATAACGTCGAGGTTGCGGAGTCCGATATCGGTGTCTACGAGACATACTTTCTTCCCCTGAAGCGCTAATGCCGTTCCAAGGTTTGCAGTTGTTGTCGTCTTGCCAACACCGCCTTTACCAGATGTTATTACGATTGCTTCTCCCACGTCAGCTTCCTCCTTTAAATGATGATAGACCCGGTCGGAGTATCCGAAGTTCCTGCAAACGATTAATGGCGATAAAACCATTCGGATGTAAATAAGCACATTCCATTTCCGGCTGTTCTGACAAAATTGTCAATTCGTCCGTCATCGTTTCAATTTCATCAGCAATCATAAGATGTGTCGCTTCTAGCCAAGATGCTGCAATGACAGCTTCTCGATTGCCATTCACGCCAGCATGCGCAATCCCTTTTAGTCGCCCAAGCACGTAAATACTGCCCGCTGCTACAACACGACCATTCGGATTCACATCACCAATAACAACGAGATCGCCGTCCGCTTGTACAACTTGCCCTGAGCGAATGATACCGATAAATGTTTCGGATTGGTTTTCCAGTAACTTTCGACTACATTCTTCCATCGTAATGACATCGCTTTGGATTTTCGATATACGTAGATTCGGCGATTCATGAATGATATGCATAATTTCCTTTAATTCTTCTTCATTGCAATAGCGATTGCCCGTATGCACTTGTACTTCTACAAGCCCTTCCAAACCGTCTTCTTGTACCTTCAGACGGAGTTCGGCAATCATATCCGAATAGGCACATTTGTCGTCAAGTCGGAGGACAAGGCCCGCTTTCGTCCCTTTGATCGTCACATATTGCTGTTTCGTCATTTGCGTCACCCCGCTTAATTCCCCTCAATCACAAAACGTCACCTTGTCGCTGTAGTACACGTTTGTAAATAAGATTTTTGAAAAACCAGCCAAACATACCAACGAAAAGAGAGTTCGCAATAAGTGTCGGCATGAGCCTTGTTACCATGAATTCCTCCATCCCGATTGTTGTCAATGCAATCAGACTCGCAAAGAGATACGAGAGTACTTCGAGCACCATAATTAGGAATAACGCTAAACACATCACCGTCATAATATGGCGATGGATTTGACGAATAATGACCGAAGCGATTATGCATATCAACGGATAAAGAAATGCGTATAAACCAATAATATCAATGTGATACATATCATACAAGAGTCCAAGTATAATTCCATAAATGATTGCACGCTGACGACTATAGTAAACAGCGATAAAAATAAGGTACACGATCACAAATCGTGGCACAAGGGTGTAAGACGTATCTCCAATATTCAATGGAGAGAATAAGCTAAACACCGGCTCCATAAAAAATAAGATAATGGCAAGAAAAGGGATGACGAATCGGATCATGATCCATCCTCCCCTTCTGCCGTATTGTCGCCATCTGATCCTTCCGTAAACGGACGAGTTTGTCGTTTTGCGACCATTACATGATCCAACATGACAAAATCAGCGGCCGGGCGAATATAGGTTAATTTCGTCAACCCGAAATCATCCGTCGACACCTCTGTCACTTCCCCAATTGGCAAACCTTTTGGGAATATACCACCTAAGCCAGATGAAATAACTTGCTGACCAACCTCCACCTCAAAGCTTGAATCAATGCGTTTCATAATCAGTTCGCCACGTTTTGAATCATATCCTTCTATTAGGCCAAAAACTTCGGTTTCTCCCGGAATAACCGCTGCCACTCGGAAATTACGATTTTCTGTTGATAATAACTCAATCGTTGACGTAAATGGTGTCACAAGAATGACTTTACCGATTAAACCAGTTGCTGTCATGACAGCCATGTTTTTCTCAATGCCATGCTCTTCCCCTTTATCAATGATAATTTTCTCTTCCCATTGATCAGGGTTTCTTGAAATAACAGTTGCTTGAATCGGTTCATATGCACGTAAATTATCTTCCTTGCCAATAATTTCTCGCAGACGCTTATTTTCATTCTCAACATCAACGAGTGCCGATTGACTCGCAGCATACTCATCCAATCTTGCTTTCAATTGCTTGTTTTCTTCATATGTATTCAAAATCCCATCAATATTCCCGATAACGTTCGTTATGTAGTGCGCCGGCTTCGAGAAAAGTGACTGCCCGAAACCGACGACGTCTTTCACAATCTGTTCTGGGAGGGAGGCGTGTTGCCGATCCCTGAGGGAGAATGATATTAATGCTACCAGGAAAATGACACCTACCAACAGTAATATCAAACGTTTATTCGAAAAAAATCGCGGCATTGCCTATGTCCTCCCTCGTTTATCTTGTTTGCATCTTTTTAATCAACTCGAAATTATCAAGCGCTTTCCCTGTCCCAATTGCCACACAGTCCAATGGATCTTCTGCTACAAAGACAGGCATATTCGTTTCCTCAGAAAGCGTTTTGTCTAAGTTGCGAAGAAGTGCGCCACCGCCTGTTAGGACGATTCCACGTTCCATCACGTCAGATGATAGTTCCGGTGGTGTTGTTTCAAGTGTTTTCTTAACACCGTCAAGAATTTGCGTAATTGATTCACGCAACGCTCCCGCAATTTCGTCGGATGAAATTTCGATTGTTTTTGGAAGACCTGTCAATAAGTCACGGCCACGGATTTCCATCTTCTCTGTTTTACCAGTTGGAATTGCAGAACCGATTTCAATTTTAACAGCTTCCGCTGTACGCTCACCAATCGTCAAATTGTACGTTTTACGAATATAACTAATAATCGAGCTGTCCATTGTATCGCCACCGACACGAATCGACTCACTTGTCACAATTCCGCCAAGTGAAATAACAGCTACTTCTGTTGTACCTCCACCTATATCGACGACCATACTGCCCGTAGGTTCCCAAACTGGTAAATTTGCTCCGATTGCAGCCGCAAATGGTTCTTCAATTGTAAAAGCATCTTTTGCACCCGCTTGACGTGAAGCATCAGTAACTGCACGTTGCTCAACGGATGTAATGCCGTAAGGAACACAAATCATGACATTCGGCTTTTTCCATGAATTCCCCGATACTTTCATCGCTTCTTTCATGTAATGCTCAATCATCGCTGTTGTAATCTCATAGTCTGCGATAACGCCATCTTTCATTGGACGCGTTGCCACAATCGAACCCGGTGTACGACCAATCATATTTTTCGCAGCGCTACCAACCGCCACAATTTCACCTGTATTCGTATTTTTCGCTACTACCGATGGCTCTCTAAGCACAATCCCTTTTCCTTTAATGAAAACTAATGTATTCGCTGTGCCGAGGTCAATCCCGACATCTCTCGATCCTAATCCAAACAAATGTGTTCTTCCTTTCTCCTTAACCGTATAAGTACGGCCTTCATGAAATCCTACAACACATTATAACGGATAGCGCGAGAAATTCACAGTGTCACATATATCCTTTCTCTTTAAGACTGACAAACTGGTGGTCGCCGATGATAATATGGTCGATTGTTTCAATGCCCATAATCTCTCCCGCCTCTATTAATCGCTTCGTAACCGCAATGTCTTCAGGTGATGGTGACGGATTTCCGGAGGGATGATTATGAGAAATAATAATCGACGCCGCTGAGCGCTTCACAGCTTCGCGGAATATGTCGCGTGGGTGGACGATAGATGCATTTAGCGAACCGATAAAGATTGTCTGCTTGTGTAGCACTTCGTTCTTGACGTTCAGAAATAAGGCAACAAGATGCTCTTGGTTCAAAGAGGACATATCCGTCATCAAATACGCTGCAGCATCTTCCGGTGAACGAATGGTGTAACGACCTTCTGAATGTTTCTGATAGAGCCGTTTGCCAATTTCAGCTGCCGCCAATAGTTGAACGGCTTTGGCCTGTCCAACGCCTTTCACTGCCATCAACTCTTCAATTGTGACATTCTTTAAATCTTGTATTTTGTCAAATGAAGATAAAATTCGATTGGCGAGCACAAGCACCGATTCTGACTTTGTGCCTGTGCGCAACAAAATCGCAATAAGCTCCTGATTCGACAGGCTACCTGCCCCTTGCCGAATTAGCCGTTCACGTGGTCTATCCGCAATATGTACGTCCCTAATCATCATTTTTGGTTGAAGGTCAATAGGCAACGTATGGATCGTCCTCCTTTAACGAAATCAGACCTAATTTTCGTAGATGCTCCGCCAATTTTGCAATCGGCAAACCAACAACCGCATGATAATCGCCTTCAATTTTCTCGACGAGTAACGCTCCCGCCGTTTGAATGCCATATGCACCTGCCTTATCCATCGAGTCGCCCGAAGCGACATAGGCATCAATTAACACTTCGTCCAATGTGCGGAATGTGACTTTCGTCTCCACCGCAAATGTTGCCAAATGTCTATCAGTGTGAATACCAACACCCGTAATAACAGAATGGGTTTTCCCGGATAATTCCTGCAAAAATTGTTTGGCTTGTTGATTCGAATTAGGCTTCGGATAAATCTTCCCATCAAGTACGACAATTGTATCCGCGCCAATGACAATCGATGTTTTATGTTGTGCAGCAACTACTAACGTTTTTTTCGCAGCTAACTCCCTTGCATACTTCGTGACATCACCCGTTAGTTCAATATCCTCTGCTACATGGCTCGGCACAATCTCAAATGGGAAGCCAAGCAAACTTAATAATTCCTTCCTGCGTGGTGACGCTGACGCCAAAACAACTGATCTCTGAATGTTAAATTTCATGTAAATTCCTCCTTTGCTCTATCATACAGGATGACACGAAATGAGGAAATTGTGTAGAAAGTGCGATAATGAGATTTTGGTGGCAAATTCGCCATTAAAACGTAATTTTAATACAGTCATCTACAGAAGAATAATGGGAAATCAGCTGGAGGCGGATGGTACGCATATCATCGGTAAAGTCAGTGATAGCCTTGATATTTTGACCGAACCCCTGCGCTCCCTCTTCCTTTTTACCGTCCTTTTCACTAGTTGCCAAAGATTTTATTTTGGCACTATCGGTTTCACTCAACACCGCTTGTAATTTGCCTGCCCCCATCGCCGAGCAGGATGCCGCATTAGCCTTAAATGCCTTGCGAAACGTGCCTTCTGATGCACTCACCTCAATTTCCCCCTCTGCTAGCCCGACCGCCGACCAGACGAGGTAATTCTGATCCACTCGAATAATGGCTGCTTTCGCTAAAGACGTGTCCTCCGCTATAAACGCTGCCGCAGCAGCTGCAGAGGAAAATGCGCCGTGTTGCTTTGCATATAATTGCAATAGCTGTTCCTCCCCTTCTACAGGCGTCTCCACCACCGCCGGCCCCGACGTCGGCACTTCTTTGTCCATCGTCACCTCAGGCTCTTTATCCCGCGTCCAGTACAGCAGTAAACCAATTAACGCTACAGCTACAATACCAATTAACACCCCATGCAACATCGCCATGAAGACGGTTACTTTTGAATAGCGTTTCCCAAATTTCACTGTCATCCACCCCGTTTTTCTTTACTGTAGCAAACGGCATGTGAAAAAGGACAAGACGCTTGTCGTCTTGTCCTAGAAAATTTATCGACCTAACTAAACAGATTGCCGTACCAAGCGACAAATTCGCTTCCCCAGAAATACGCAATGACAGCTGCCACCGCAATCGAAGGACCAAATGGCATCGGCGTCTTGCGCCCTTGTCCCCTTCGCTTTAAGACAATTAGCCCCGTAATCGTACCAATGAACGCCGCTAAAAATAACGTCAACAGCGTACTCACAGTCCCAAGCACGAGCCCAATAACGAAAAACAATTTAATGTCTCCCCCACCCATGCCACCTTTCGACACGATCGCAATGAGGTATAAGACACCAAAGCCAACAATCGCCCCTAATAGGCTGCTCCACCATGCGCCAAGTGGCAGGAACAAGCGTAGGCCAAACAGCACGACAGCAAACGGCAAGAGCACCTTGTCAGGAATGAGCATGTAAGCTATATCCGATACTGTAATGATAACAAGTAGTGACACGAACAATAGCGCAACGACCAGTTCAGCATTCCAACCAAGCATGTAAAAGCTCAGCGCAAATAACATGCCCGTCATCAGTTCCATAAACGGATAAATTGGGCTGATTTCCGAGCCGCATCCTCGACAACGCCCCCTCAAGAATACATAAGAAAAAACCGGCACAAGATCGATGGCACTTAGCCTACGGTCGCAAGCTGTGCAATGCGACGGCAGCGAGACGATGGACTCTTTTTTCGGCACACGCAAGCCCACAACATTGAAAAAAGAGCCGAAGACGGTGCCATATAGAAAGAACAGTACGAGAAGAACCACATCCATTTAACAAGCCACCCCTTCTGCATAAAGCGTCATCGGTTTAATTTTCACGTCTATACATTTACTCGTCTACACCAGTTCGTCGAACGCAGACTGATTCTTAGCGTTCACTCAACAGCCCCAGTTTCTTCTCTTGAAAATACACCTACCCGATTTCTCCCCGCTTGCTTACCGCCAATATACAACGCCCGATCTGCATTGCGTAACAGACTTTTAACGTCTTCCGCATCTTCCGGTACACTAGCAACTCCAATACTAACCGTCACGCCAATATCGATCGGCTGACGGCTTTCCGATAAATCTGGAACAATACGGAACCGTACCTCTTCGACAGTTTTCCGAATTTGCTCTGCAAGTGCAATGCTCTCGTTTTTTCCTTTGTTCGGGAGAATGAAGACAAACTCTTCTCCACCGTAGCGAGCAAGTGTAGCATCCTGTTCCACAAATGGCAAAAGAAGCTTGGAAAATGCACATAGCAAATCATTGCCACTTTGATGACCATATGTATCATTGATTTTTTTAAAATAATCGATGTCCAACATAATCGCAGACAGTGAATGAATATCTCCTTCGTGATAGCGCAAAATGTCTGCATCCAATTTTGCATCGAGATAACGGAAATTATAAAGCTTTGTAAGTCCACAGCGTTCACTTTGCTCCACCGTTTTTTCATATAAGCGAGCCTTCACAAGTGAAATAGCAAAATAACCGGTCAAGACATCAACAATTTGCATTTCCAATGCTTGAAACATATTTTTTTGATGGGATGTCAAAATGAGATAGCCTTCTGTCTTCTGATCGCGTTTAATAGGTGCCACCATAATACTTTGAACGGACTGTGGAAATACAAAATTCTTCAACATCTTGGCTTCTTTCTTCGTTTCTATGATGCTCGTTTTATCTAAATCAAGCCCATTGCCCGCAAATATAGGCGTCCGCAAGACGAGATTCTGCACATCCTTGGTGACGACACCATTCTCAGAGCCCATTAGCGGCACAAGGTGTTTCCCCGACTTCAAGTCGAACACATACGCCTGATCATACGAAACAACATCCCGCAACTTGACAATGAATGTTCGAATCACATCCTCGAAACCTAGCCGATCCGCCAACTCACGACCAATCACACTTGCCGATGACAGCTTGGCATTCAAATCATCCGAGCGATGATACAGTCGAATAATGTATATGATCAATAATAATGGAATACCGATTAATAAAATCGATTTATTGCCAAAATGGATGTTCAAATAATAAAGCGAAATACTAAACGGCAACACAATCATTGTAACGATATAATCCCACATCGTCCCATTGGTCCAGATTAAAATCCCTGCGCGCATCCAAGTGAAATACAATTGTACTAGAACACTATTTAGCACCATATAGCTAATGGCATACAAAGAGCCTAAGATTAGCAGTTGGTGAAAGTCCAGCATCATGCCTATTCCCCCACTAAAAGCATGAAAAATGAGGCCACTGACATTCGAGACAATCGTAAACATAATCGAATTAACGAGAAACCGATGCAATATGGGGGGCTTCCCTTTTCCATTAAACAACAGAAGTATCATCGCAACTTGCGAGAAAACCAACTCAGCAAATACGCCGTATTGAAAAAATACTATAAACGTAATCCAGCGCTCCAATGATATCCTCATATGCGATACGTGAATCGGCATCGCCATTGTTACAATGAGTATGAAAAAATAGAGTAAAAGACTCGGCCAATCCATCACTTTGGAAGGAAAATAATTGAAGGCGAAATAGACACCGGGTGGAACGATACATATCCAAGCCACTGCTATAAGTAGTTGCTTTTTTTTAGTTATCACCACACCCCGCTCCCTCCAAGTTACTCACTGCACATACGTCGCAACGCGATTCCGACCAGCCTGTTTAGCTCCGATATACAACGCGCGATCCACATTGCGCAACAAAGTCATCGCTTCATCCGTATCTTCCGGAGCAGACGACACCCCTATGCTACACGTAATATGCACAGTCTGTTGTTTTTGATCGCCTAAATCGGACGTGATAACAAAATCATGCCCTGCAATTTCAGTGCGCAAATCCTCTGCAAACTCGGCCGCTTCTACTTTCGATTTTCCAGGTAAAATGTAAACAAATTCTTCGCCACCATAGCGACCAACAATACCTTCAACTGGCCGCGCCGCCTCCAACTTCCTCGCCAGAGTAAAAAGGATATCATTCCCACTTTGATGGCCATATGTATCATTAACTTTTTTAAAATAATCAATATCAAGCATCACAACGGATAACTCTTTGTAAACTTGACTGTCTACCTGTTGCATGTAATCGACCAATGCTTCTTCCAAATACTTATAGTTATAAAGCCCTGTCAATACACAGCGCTCATTTTTCGTTATAGCTTTCTGCATATAACGAGCTTTTTCTACTGAAACGGTAAAATAAGAGCATAGTAAATCTACAATTTGTAGCTGATATTCTTGAAAAGCCGCTTTCTTTTTAGAACCAAGTAGAAGAACCCCCTCTATCTTTTGATTCCTCGTAATCGGCACACACAAAACACTCTCCATATCCCCTGGTGTATAGTTTCTAGCGTTTGCCGCCCACTCTTCCCTCAAGGAATAGATGACTGGCTTATTTTCCTCATATACCCTTCCGACTAGACCTTCCCCTATAGCCAATCCATCAAATTTAATGTCTCGAAATTGTTTATATTCATATGAACGAATCGGCTCTAGCCAGCCATTTTGATTATCAAATAAATAAGCGAAATCCGTATTAAAAATCTCGGATACTTTACTCGCAAACTGATCGATTACTTCTTTTTCCGTTACCTGACCCGAAATCTCATGGCCAACTCGACCTGTTTCTCGTAAATAGCGATTGATTTTTTCAGTATTATTATATAGACGTACAATCAATGTCACAAAGAAATAAGGGATGCTCAACAATACAAAAGCACCTATGCCAACAATACCTAGCATGAAGTAAAGGGATAACGCTAATGGAACTGTCACAAAAACAACGGCATAATCCATAATTTTTTTGGAGGAGGCATAAGCAAATTGCATCCGCTTATAGCGCATATATTGTTTCATGAATACATGATTAACAACCGTGTGCACCACTTGATACATAAATACACTCAATAATACCGACCAAAATTCGACTGAGCCTACTTCTCCGCCTACTGCATAAAAAGCTCCTGCTGATAAAAACGAGAGGATAAAGAACAGCGTCGAGTTAAAGAAAAAACGCATCGGTAGTGTCGCTGAGCTTGAAACAGAAAATAAAATCGCCAGAATCGCGATTTGCATAATGACGATTTCAACAAACAATCCATACAGTAAAAAAGCCGGTAACGTTAACCACATGACAAGTAAAATCGGCATACCCTTTCTAACGATTGGGAAATAGACCGCTAAAAAACTAAGTACCACAAAAATGACAATATAAGAGCCATTCACTTGCACAGGCGGATGATTGATCCAAGCGTAAAATAAGCCCGGCGGAACAATCACTAGCCATGCAAAGAAATACCGTAAAGTGGACCTATTTATAGTTTTCATATAATATCCACTCCTAATCAGGCAACCCAGACTAATCGAAAAACATTATGTATACCAATCCTATCACGAAGCTCGAAGACAAACCTTTAGGCCTGCTATCATATAAAGAGAACCCGTTACTATTATCCTTCTACCATCCACCCTATCCAGTATTATAGTATCACTCTCAACGTTTGTCACTGTTTTAATGTTACATTTACAATATAACATTAAACGCTCAGCAGATTCAGCCTGCGGATGTGCAAATGTTAAAAAGGTGAAGGAAGCTGCGACAGGTGCTAGTACGTCAAGCGTTTTTTCAATGTCCTTTCCCTTCAACATGCCAATCACAAAATCTACTTTCTCTCCCGGAAATTCTGACTGAATGGTTTGTACCAACATCGCAGCGGCAGCCGGATTATGCGCACCATCCCTAAAAACTCCAGGTATAATTTCTTCAAAGCGATGCCTTAGCTGAACAGTTGCAATGGCAGCTGCTACCTGTTCCTCTACAAGTTCAGCCCCCGCCACTAACAATGCTTCAATTGCCACTGCTGCATTGGCACCTTGATGCGGCCCTTTCATATGCCGCTCCGCCAAACGATACGTTTGGCTTCCTTTAAACACTTCCCCAGCGTTACAATCCATGACAAAATCTTGTCCATACATAAACAATAGACTATTTTTCTCCCGTGCAACACGACGCACGACATCTACGGCTTCTTTCCCAAGAGGTCCAATGACAACAGGTCTATTACTCTTTATAATTCCAGCTTTATGTTCAGTAACTGCCTCCACTGTGTTACCGAGAAAGGTAACATGCTCTACGGCAATGGATGTAATAACCGATACTAGCGGCGTGACAATATTCGTGCTATCTAATGCCCCGCCCATTCCCGTTTCTAGCAGCACATAATCAGGTGCAAACTGCCTGAATGCTAGCAATGCCGCGACTGTCAATAACTCGAAGTCTGTCAGCAAGCCACTTAGCCCCGCCTTTTTCATCAATGCAAACGAAGCATCTAAATCCTTTTGCTCAATTGGCTGCCCATTAAGGCGAATTTGATCGTGAATATCGACTAAGGCTGGCGAAGAGAAAACACCTGTAGAAAAACCGTGTTGTCGCAGGATTCCCTCCATAAATGCAATCGTTGACCCTTTGCCATTTGTTCCCGCCACGTGCAAAATTCGCAGGTTCTTTTCCGGATTTCCTACTTTTATGAGCGCCTGTTGTACAGCTTCCAGCCCTGGTTTAACCGAGGCGTCACTATCAATTCCCCAGCGTTTTTTATATTCGTCCATTTTTGGAATCAAAACTATCCCTCCATATGATAGAATTTATATACTAAAAGTATATCATGGCTGGAGGAACACAATGTTAACTTGCTGGGTAATTTATAATGGAAGTCTTACGAGCGATAAATTTAAAGATCAAGCTGCATTATTACAAGAAGCCGCCGAACGGGCAGGCGTCCAAGCAGCACTCAAAAAAAATTACGAAGTGTTGATGACGATCAATCAAGCACTAACGCAACGTCCCGATTTTGTCGTTTTTCTTGATAAAGATATTTTGCTAGCACAGTTTCTAAAAAATGCCGGTATCGCGGTGTTTAACGATCCCGCAGTGATTGAAACATGCGATAACAAGGCAAAACAGTATTTACAATTAGCACATCATGACATCCCAATGCCAGAAACAATTATTGCACCAAAGGTCTATCCTGCATTTACCATTCAGGATTCGGGATACTATAAACAAGTCCTAGAACGTCTAGGACTGCCAATGATTATTAAAGAAGGCCATGGCTCGTTTGGCATGAAAGTCTATTTGATTGAAACGGAGCAACAATTTTATGATAAGACCGAAGCATTGCGCGGCGTCGATTATGTGTTCCAACAATTTATCGCCTCCAGTCACGGGCGCGATATTCGTGTGAATATTGTAGGTGGTGAAATCGTAGCCGCAATGTACCGCCATTCCGAAACCGATTTCCGCGCGAACATCACAAATGGCGGAGTCGCAACAGAAGTTGTCCTAACGGAAGCCCAACAAGCCTTAGCAATACGTGCCGCTCAAGCAGTCGGTGCTGAATTTGCAGGTGTCGATTTACTATTTGGTCCAAATGACGAACCGCTTGTCTGCGAAGTGAATGCAGCGGCGCATATCCGCAATATTTACAACGTAACAGGCATCAACGTTGCAGATGCGATGATTGCGTATATTTTGAAGGTATTGAAATGAAGGGCTATGTCTATTATTCGGAGCAGGAAGCGTTGAGAAATCGTCTATTCATTGATGATTTAATAAAAGAAGCTACGCAGGCTGCAATTGATTTGAAATTGCTTATCGGGCAAGAACGACCAAATAGGAATGCGGATTTTATCCTTTTTCGTGATCGCAATCCTGAACTTGCTATAGCATTTGAGCAGGAAGGCTTTCGTTTATTCAACCGAGCTGAAGTCAATCATATTGCCAACGACAAGCTCAAGGCCTTCCAACTCGCTACTTTACTCGGCGTTCCTGCTGTTCCTTCGAAAAGCATTCGAGAAGTACATGGGATTGATACCTATCCATGCATCTTGAAAACAGTAGATGGCCACGGTGGACAAGAAGTCGTTCTCTGTAGCTCAGAAGCCCAAGCGTCCGCATTTTTCAAGCAGTTTCATAATAAGCACATCATCGTCCAGCCGTATATCGAATCTGGCGCATGCGATGTTCGTGTCTTTATGATTGGCGAAGAAGTCGTCGGTGCGGTCAAGCGCACTGGCAAAGACTCCTTCAAATCGAACTATACACTCGGCGGCTCCATCGAAAAATATCCACTTGCTAGCCGGCAACTACAAGATGTCCAAACCATCGCCCGCGCTTTGAAAAGCGACTATATCGGCATCGACTTTATCCTACTACCTGATGGTGAATGGCTATTCAACGAAATCGAAGACCCCGTCGGCGCACGGTCTTTATATACAACCCATGATTTTTCTGTGGCAAGGAAATTGATAAGGTATGTTAAAGAAAGACTTTCTTGAATGTAATTCAGAGGCGGGAGCCAGTCACTGAATTTGAATACACCTGGGCAAAAAATCACACGCTACAAAGGATTGCGTGAGTGATCCAAAATTATTCCATATTCTAATGAACAAAAGACCCTCAATCGCATTTTCTGCAAATTGAGGGTCTTGCTATTTTGTCGATTAGATTTCTTTCAATTCTTGCATACGACGCTCGACTGCGGCGTATTTTTCAAGATAGTCCTTTTCTTTGGCGCGTTCTTCTTCAACGACTGCTTCAGGCGCTTTGGACATGAAACGTTCGTTGGACAGTTTGCCTTGGACGCGTTTCACTTCACTTTGCCATTTTGCAAGCTCTTTTGTTAGACGAGCGATTTCTTCGTCAATGTTGAGTAGTCCTTCCAACGGTAAGAACAATTCTGCCCCTGTTACAACAGCTGACATCGATTTACCTGGTGCTTCGATACCGTTGCCAAGTGTTAACGTCTCTGGGTTACAGAAGCGCTCAATGTAGCTACGGTTCGCTTCCAATACCGCTACAGTTGCATCGTCTTTCGCAGAAATGTACAATGGCACTTTTTTGCTCATTGGCGTGTTGACTTCCGCGCGGATCGTACGGACTGCACGGATAATATCCATGAGCAACTTCATATCTGTCGCACGCGCTTTATCTGTCAACTTCGCATCCGCCACTGGCCATGCAGCGACGGTAATCGACTCGCCTTCATGCGGCAAGTTCTGCCAAATTTCTTCTGTGATAAATGGCATGAATGGGTGTAGCAAACGCATTGTATTGTCAAGAACATACGCCAAAACAGAACGTGTCATTTTCTTCGCCGCTTCGTCGTCCCCGTACAATGGCAATTTCGCCATTTCAATATACCAGTCACAGAAATCATCCCAGATGAAGTTGTACAATGCGCGACCTACTTCACCGAACTCATAGCGATCTGCTAACTTCGTTACTTGCTCAATCGTTTCATTCAAACGAGTTAAAATCCATGCATCTGCCGCAGATTTCTCACCTGTTAGGTCGATTTCTTCATACGTCATGCCATCCATATTCATCAATGCAAAACGAGATGCATTCCAAATTTTATTGGCAAAGTTCCAGATCGATTCCACTTTTTCTGTTGAATAACGCAAGTCCTGTCCTGGAGATGAGCCTGTAGACAAGAAATAGCGCAGTGCATCCGCACCGTATTTGTCGATAACGTCCATTGGGTCAATACCGTTACCTAGCGATTTGGACATCTTACGACCATCTTCAGCCCGAACTAATCCATGAATCAAAACATCTTTAAACGGACGTTGCTCCGTAAATTCAATGCCTTGGAAAATCATGCGTGACACCCAGAAGAAAATAATGTCATAGCCTGTCACAAGTGCATCCGTCGGGTAGTAGCGCTTGAATTCTTCATTGTCTACATCCGGCCAACCCATTGTCGAGAACGGCCATAGCGCAGACGAGAACCATGTGTCAAGTACGTCATTGTCCTGTGTCCAGTTTTCGATATCTGCTGGCTCTTCGTGCCCAACATAGACTTCGCCTGTTTCGTTATGATACCAAGCTGGGATGCGGTGACCCCACCATAGTTGACGAGAAATACACCAGTCATGGACGTTTTCCATCCATTGTAAATATGTGTGTTCAAAGCGGTCCGGAACAAATGTCACTTTTCCTTCTGCTTGTTGTAATTTAATCGCTTCATCAGCAAGTGGCTGCATTTTAACGAACCATTGTGTCGACAAGTATGGCTCTACGACTGCGCCACTACGCTCTGAGTGACCAACCGAGTGTGGGTGATCTTCAATTTCAAATAATACGCCCATATCCTGCAAGTCTTTGACGATTGCTTTGCGGCATTCGAAACGATCCATACCTTCGTATTTGCCTGCAAGTTTGTTCATCGAACCGTCTTCATTCATCACCAAAACGCGTGCAAGATTGTGACGGTTGCCGATTTCAAAGTCATTCGGGTCATGCGCAGGTGTAATTTTCACCGCACCGCTTCCGAATTCCATATCGACATAATCATCTGCAACGATTGGAATTTCACGGCCAACGATTGGCAATGTTACTGTTTTTCCAATTAGATGCTTATAGCGCTCATCTTCTGGATGAACAGCTACTGCTGTATCGCCAAGCATTGTTTCTGGGCGTGTTGTAGCAATTTCGATACTACCCGTGCCATCTGTTAGTGGATAGCGCATATGATAGAAGGCACCCTGTACATCTTTATGAATAACCTCAATGTCGGAAAGTGCTGTTTTCGTCGCTGGGTCCCAGTTGATGATGTATTCGCCACGGTAAATTAGGTCTTTTTCATACAGTTTTACGAATACTTCCCGCACTGCTTTTGATAGCCCTTCATCCAACGTGAAACGCTCGCGTGAATAATCAAGACCCAGTCCTAATTTACCCCATTGCTCGCGAATATGCCCTGCGTATTCTTCTTTCCATTTCCATGTTTCTTCAACGAACTTTTCCCGACCTAAGTCATAGCGTGTAACGCCTTCTTCACGTAATTTCGCTTCAACACGCGCTTGCGTTGCAATACCCGCATGGTCCATTCCTGGTAGCCATAATGCATCATAGCCTTGCATACGCTTCATACGGATGAGAATATCTTGTAATGTTGTATCCCATGCGTGACCTAGGTGCAGTTTACCTGTTACGTTCGGTGGTGGAATAACGATTGTATACGGCTCTTTATCACTTTCAGGTTGCGCTTCGAAGAATTTCCCTTTCAGCCACCATTCATAACGGCCAGCTTCAATCGACTGTGGATCATACTTTGTCGGCATAGATAGATTTTCATTTGACATGTTGTTTCCTCCTTTATTTTTGGCTACTCGAAGGTGCGAATCTCCGCTAAAATTGAACATAAAAAAACTCCTGTCGCCTTAAAGGACGAAGGAGTTGTTCGCGGTACCACCTTTATTCGTGTACGCAAAAAAATCGTACACCTCAAACTTGTATAACGGCTTCAAACCGGCTTCCGCTACTATTATAATTTCACGAAAACTGCTCCCGGGTGACATTCGGTCAATCGATTACAGGGCCTCTCACCACCGGCACCCTCTCTTTGGTAATCATATTCACGTACTATCCCGTTCATCGCATCCATATGCAGTTAAAAATAATTATAACGGAATAGCCGCTTATGCGTCAAGTAACTAATGAAAGGATTGTGTTATGAGAAGAGGTTATAACCCTTATTTGCTACCACCTTGGTTACGAAAATGTCGATTTTATTGTAAAGGGATTATTATCCCAATCTGCGTATTTCAACTGATTCGCTTATTAATCGTCCCGACGACGGGGGATTTCCTACTGTTATGCCTGCTTTGTGGCTTAGCTTTTGTTCTGTACAAAAACATCATTTGAACGAAACGACGTCGTCGAAATGCCATCTTCAAGCCCTGCAATGAATGACAGCGCTTCGTCTGCATTATTGTATGAAGTGCTGTTATACGTTGCAGTTTGTGCGACACTCTCAGCTTCTGTCACTTTTTCTATAGCAACTTCTTCCTCTGGCGCAAACGCCACATATTCCTCCTCTTGAATGGCCGCTACACTTTTTTCTTCTTGAACAACCTCCGCTTCGGCAATTGGACTTGCCTGTTCTTCCAACTCAAACGCTATCGCTGGCTCCTCTTGCACACTTACAACGACAGGCTCTTCTTGTGTAACAGCTACATCCCAAACAATGCTGAATAATCCTTGTCCGTCCGATTCACTCGTGACATTCGTTGTCACGACCTGCAGCGGCCCTTCCACTTCGGGCGGCAAATCAATATGAAGCGGCACAGCATATTCAAAATAACCTGCATCCTCAGCAAGTTCTACATCATCGATAAAAATCGTTGCATCCGGGATACCTTCCGCACGTTCTCCCTCCGCAAACTCCACATTCGCCGCCACATGATAAATACCTGTTAGGCGCACAGCGTCTTCTGTTCGCTTTTCCGTAAATCCAGGTGTTACTTTTAGCGATTTCACCCCCGCCGGCAGACCTGCATGCTCTGGAAAAATAAACACTTCCTCCATTGTCCACTGCTTGTTCTCCATGCTGTTCCCCTCCTCTTATTCCTTCACAAACAATTGTATGCATCGTGCAGGCTTCATAGAAGATGAAAAGAAAAAGAACATCCCCTGATTTATTCATCAAATCAAAGGATGTTCTGTTCACATGTCACTTAGCCACGCAATTTCTTAAATACTGTATGGAATGCTTCCACTGTTGTCGCAATATGCGCTTCCGTATGTGCAGTCGACAGGAACATGCCTTCAAACTGTGATGGTGGAAGGAATATACCTTCTTCAGCCATCAGACGGTAGTATTCAGCGAATAGTTGCAGATCGGATGTTTTAGCTTGATCATAATTAGACACTTTGTCATTTGTGAAGAAGAAGCCAATCATCGAGCCTGCCCGGTTCACTGTATGTGGAATATCATACTTCTCCGCAGCCGCACGGAAGCCAGCTTCAAGTTGGTCACCAAGCTTCATAAAGTGCTCATAAGATGCAGGCGTTAGCTTTTTCAACGTTTCAATGCCAGCTGTCATCGCAAGTGGATTCCCTGACAATGTCCCTGCTTGATAAACGGTACCAGCTGGCGCAATGTTTTCCATAATCTCACGTTTCCCGCCGTACGCACCAACAGGAAGCCCACCACCAATTACTTTTCCAAGGCAAGTAATATCAGGTGTTACGCCAAAATGACCTTGTGCACATTGATAACCCACACGGAAACCTGTCATGACTTCATCGAAAATCAACAGGGAGCCATTGTTCGTTGTTAGCTCACGTAATCCTTCTAGGAAACCTGGTTCTGGAGGAACAACGCCCATATTCCCTGCAACAGGTTCAACAATGATTGCTGCCAAGTCGTTGCCAAATTCAGCAAAGACCGCTTTTACACTCTCTAAATCATTATACGCAACTGTAATCGTATTTTTTGCTACTGATTCAGGTACACCTGGGCTATCCGGCAGACCAAGTGTCGCAACACCCGAACCTGCTTTAATCAACAATGAATCCCCATGCCCGTGGTAACAGCCTTCGAACTTCAAGATTTTATCGCGACCTGTTACACCGCGCGCTAAGCGCAATGCACTCATCGTCGCTTCCGTTCCAGACGACACCATACGCACCATTTCAATAGACGGCACGCGATCGATAACGAGTTTCGCTAGTTCGTTTTCCACCAATGCTGGCGCACCAAAGCTCGTACCAGTTTCCGCCACACGCTTAATGCCTTCAACAACATCGGGATCGGTATGACCTAAAATAAGGGGTCCCCATGATAAAACGTAATCGATGTATTCATTGCCATCGATATCTTTAATGATGGCACCTTTTCCACTTTCCATGAAAATCGGGTCCATATTGACGGACTTAAACGCACGAACAGGTGAATTCACACCGCCCGGTAATAAGTGTACCGCTTCTGCAAATGCTTTTTTCGACAACTCATAACTTCTTCCCATTTAGTTCTCCTCCAGCCAGCGCGCCGCATCTTTTGCATGGTACGTCATAATCAAATCCGCACCCGCACGCTTCATACTTGTCAACGTTTCAAGAACCACTTTCTTTTCGTCAATCCAATCGTTTTGGGCCGCCGCCTTGACCATCGCATACTCTCCACTCACATTATAAGCGACAATCGGTAACACAAAATTGTTTTTCACATCGCGAATAATATCCAAATACGATAATGCCGGTTTCACAATCAGGAAATCTGCGCCTTCCGCAACGTCTGATTCAGCTTCACGCATTGCTTCCATACGGTTTGCAGGGTCCATTTGATACGTTTTGCGATCTCCGAACTGCGGTGTAGAACCTGCAGCTTCACGGAACGGTCCATAATAAGCGGAAGCATATTTCACCGCATAAGACATAATTGGAATCTCTGTAAATCCTGCTGCATCAAGCCCTTGACGGATTGCAACGACAAAACCGTCCATCATATTGGACGGGGCAATAATATCAGCACCCGCTTGCGCTTGACTAACTGCCGTGCGCACAAGCAACTCAAGAGACGGATCATTCAATACTTTGTCGCCTTCCACAACGCCACAATGGCCGTGGTCGGTATATTCGCATAGACAAGTATCCGCAATGACCACCAATTCTGGATGGCGTTCTTTCGCAAAACGAATCCCTTGTTGAACGATACCATGCTCATGATAAGCACCTGTCCCTACCGCATCCTTTTCTGCCGGCACGCCGAATAAAATGACCGATGGAATACCGAGTGCAACGACTTCATCTAATTCTTGCGCTAATTGATCTAACGAAAACTGAAAAACACCAGGCATTGAAGACACAGGATTTTTCACATTCTCTCCTTCAGTCACAAAAATCGGGTAGATAAAATCTTCCGCTTGTAAAACCGTTTCTCTCACCATTGCACGTAACGTAGCTGAATTGCGTAGACGTCTATTTCGTCTGAATTGTAATGTTTCCAAAGTTACCCTTCCTTTCGCCCCGTCAACTTCTCAACGAGATCCATCAGTGTATATGTATCGGGCCTAACATGAACAGGCGCACCTAATTTCAGCAATGCCTGCTCTGTGACATGACCGATTGCACCGATTGTAAATCCTCTCCAGCCTGTTTGCGGAACGACTTCTTCCGCAAAAACTGTCACTGCCGAAGGACTTGCAAACAGCACAGAAACGCGTGGCTCCTTGCTCACAACTTCAATCAATGTATCAACCGAATCATTGACACGCTCTGTTGCATAAACTGTCCATTCATCCACCGCATACGGCAACTCCTCCGTAATCGTGACACCCGCGATCGAACCCCGCAAAAATAAGATGCGTCGGATTGTCGTTTCGGACGGCTTGAATTCCTTCACAAAAACATCTGCACTGAAAACTGTCGGGATAAACTCGACAGTAAAGCCCAGTTTTTCAAGCGCTTCTGCCGTTCGTGTCCCAACCGCCGCTATTTTTGAGGGAATAGTTGCAGAAGTAACACCATGACGTTCCATTTTTGCACCAAAAGCTGCTACCGCACTCTGGCTCGTAAAAATCAGCCAATCGTACGTTCGGCACGCCTGCAAGCGTAGCTCATCCGTTGTGCCCTTTAGCTCTGCCACTTGGATCAGCGGCAACGACACAGGCTTCCCTCCGTACTGCTTGACACGTTCAAAGACTTCTACTGATTTAGGAGTCCCTGTAAAAATAACCGTTTCCCCGATTAGCGGTCGGTCCTTACGCATCCATTTCCGCCTTCACTTTCTCAATCACTTCGGCAGCCCCTTCAGCACGCAATGTTTTCGCAACTTCCTTACCCGCTTCAACCGCTTCTGTCGCTGTAAAAGTATGCTTGAAAATTTGCGTCGCATCTGGAGAAGCAATATAGCCCGTTAACTCCACATTAGTGCCATCGTATTGAGCAAAGCCAGCAATCGGAACTTGACAAGAACCGTCCATTTCAGACAAGAATGTACGCTCTGCTTCAACTTCTTTCCACGTTTTATCATCCGATAGTTTTGCAAGTTCTGCCAATAATTCCGCATCATCTGCACGACATTCAATGGCAAGCGCTCCTTGACCAACAGCTGGGATACAGTCTTCAACAGACATAAATTCCGTAATGATATCCTCGCTCCAGCCCATGCGCTTCATGCCCGCAGCGGCCAATAAAATCGCATCATATTCTCCATCATGTAATTTCTTCAGACGCGTATCGATATTGCCGCGAATCCATTTAATCTCTAAATCTGGGCGCAATAGTAATAGCTGTGAACTACGGCGCAAACTTGACGTTCCTACTACTGCACCGACAGGCAGATCCATGAATTTCACATGGTCGTTGGAAATAAATGCGTCTCGTGCATCTTCACGTGGTGGCATGCAGCCGATGACAAGCCCTTCCGGCAAGATTGCCGGCATATCCTTCATACTGTGAACAGCAAAATCGATTTCTTTATCATAAAGTGCTTGCTCAATTTCCTTTACAAACAGGCCTTTTCCGCCCACTTTCGACAGCATCACATCGAGAATTTGGTCACCTTTTGTGACAATTTCCTTCACTTCAAACTCAAAAGGAACACCCGCTGCTTTTAACTGGTCGATAAACCAATTTGTTTGCGTCAACGCTAGTTTGCTTCTTCTCGAACCTACCACAATTTTTCTCAACAAAATCCAACCTTTCGTTTATACGTTCCTCTGTACTTATAACCAAAAATGAAACTCGGATAACCTGCCTCCGAGGAAGAAATTAATAATAACAAAAAGAAAAGCAAAGATATTTGCCCATGCAAAATCATTCGCTGTCAGCCTGCCACTTCGCTGTAAAAATAATACAGACCCATAAACAATAATCAAAAAGAATGAGCCGATAATTTTAAAATCGAATATCGACCACTCATCCAATACAACATACGCCCACTGCGTCCCAAGAATTAAGCTAACAAGCAGTACAGGAATACCCGTATAAATCGCCGCTTTCATCCCTATCGTCGTCTGATGAAGCGATGGCAATCGTCCAAATTGCTTCGACCATTTCTTCTTCTTCAACACTTTGTAAACAAGTAGATAAAGAATTGCAAAAACAAATGACATCGCAAATGCCGCATAAGACAAAATCGCAAATGTTATATGAATGAATAAAAGCTCCGAAATAAGCGCTTCACCCACTGGTGACTGTGCAATTTGATTCGGGGCAAACGTATGAATGGTCATAAAGCAAAAACCAATGACATTCAAGAAAAAGACCGCATGTCCTACTTTATAAAATATATGCAAAATCATCGATAACGTAATGAGTAGCCACGCATAAAAATAAATCCCTTCAAATAATGAAAGAATTGGAAAACGTCTCGTTTCGACAATATAATACACAAGAAATCCTGTTTGCAGTAAGTATACGACTGTCAACAGCCAAAAAGCACTTCGGTGCGCCACTGTATTTTTATTCAAATAATCGATAAAATAAAAGACGAGGCTTGCTGCGTATAGAACAATCATCACTTCTTGCAGCCTCGCCACCGTCATATCTGCCATGATGCCTTCTCTGCCTTTCCATCAAAAAAGGAGTGTCTGCTGCTTCCGCATCTATTCTACTTATACAGAAACCGATAACACTCCTCCAAACTATCGCTTAAAACGTTAAACCCGGTTGTGTCGCAGCATATTTTTCTGCACGTTGCTTCAACCGATTTTTCGCCTGTTGTGCCAATGCTTCTTTCTCATTCAATACTTCTTCATCAATCCCAAATAGTTGTTGGAACAACGCCAGTTTCTCTTCTGATTTTGCATCCATCGCCAATTCCTTGACTTGCAAGATTGGCTCTTTCAATAGCTGGTTAACGATGGACTTTGTATGTTTGCTTAATATTTTCTTTTCACGATCCGTTAAATCAGGCATCTTATTTTCAATACTAGCCATCGTTTCCGATTGAATCCGATGTGCTTTTTGACGGAGTGCTGAAATGACTGGCACTACGCCAAGCGTTGCCAACCATTCTTTAAATAGGACGATTTCCTGCTCAATCATAAGCCCAATTTCCTCAGCTGCTCGCTTTCTGTCTGCCAGATTCGCCTCAACAATCCCTTGTAAATCATCAATGTCATAAAGGAACACGTTTGGTAAATCGCCAATACGTGGGTCTAAG
Organism: Sporosarcina sp. FSL K6-1522; assembly: GCF_038622445.1. Classification (GTDB taxonomy): domain Bacteria; phylum Bacillota; class Bacilli; order Bacillales_A; family Planococcaceae; genus Sporosarcina. The sequence goes on along the minus strand of NZ_CP152019.1, from coordinate 2,564,184 downwards.
TCACGCGGAACCGCAATATCTACCATAAAAATCGGCTTCCCTTTACGCAGTCGGTCAATCAGTTGCATGCGCTCATAATCGATGACAAAATTACTAGCACCCGTCGAACTAATCAATATATCCGCTTCCAAAAGTGAACATTGTAACTCTTGCATAGACTTAGCTGCCCCGCCGAATTTCTCAGCCAACTCTTCCGCCTTCGAAAGCGTACGGTTAATGACCGTCACTTTTCCTGCACCGCTGCCATGCAAGTTTTTAATAGCCAGTTCGCCCATTTCACCCGCGCCTAAAATGGCAACATGCTTACGATTTAGTGAGCCAAAGATTTTTTTCCCAAGTTCAACAGCAGCATAAGACACCGAAACCGCATTTTCACCAATTGCAGTTTCTGTATGTGCTTTCTTCGCAAATGTCACTGCCTGTTTAAATAGCTCATTGAAAACCGTTCCCGTTGTCCCGATTTCCTGCCCAGTAAGAAAGCTATCCCGAACTTGCCCTAAGATTTGCGTCTCTCCAAGCACCATGGAATCAATACCAGCCGACACTCTTAACAAATGTTCGACAGCTCCATCATTCTCATGAATAATAAGATGCGTAGAAATCTTTTCAAGCGGTATGTTAAACCATTCCGCTAAAAAGCTCTTCACATAATAACGCCCTGTGTGAAGCTGATCGACTACCGCATAAATTTCCGTGCGATTACATGTCGACACAATAATATTTTCTAATATACTTTTTTGTTGTTGTAATGTTTGCATCGCTTGTGGCAACTCTGCTTCAGCAAATGCTAACTTCTCCCTGATTTCAACCGGTGCTGTCCTGTGATTGACACCGACTACGATTGTATGCATCGGGTGTTCACACCTCTCACATTCTATTTCATGCTTTTTATTATAACATATCTCCGTCATCGGTTATAAAAAAAATGTGAACAACGTATGAATATGAATAATAATATGCACTTTTTAATTTATAATAATTCTAATTTATTCTACCAACGACTACATGTACACGCAAATTTTTTGCTTACTATTATCGGGATGCGACAAAAAAATCCGGCGATGCTTGCGCACCAACCAGATTTCCTTCTACTGCTTACATTCTACTTTCAATTTCCTTCCAAGCTTCCTCTACTCCAATCCCCTTTTCAGATGAAAAGATCAACAGAGGGTCATAGCTACGCATATCTAATTTTTCCCGAACAATTTTCTTATGCTTATCCCACTTACCTTTTGGGATTTTATCAGCTTTTGTCGCAATGACGATTGTGGGAATATTATAATTCACCAAGAAATCGTACATGGAGCAATCGTCCGCACTCGGCGGATGACGTAAATCCACAATGAGAATCACCGCACGAAGATGCTCGCGCTCTACCATATATTGTTGGATAAACCGTCCCCATATTTCTCGCGAAGACTTCGATACTTTCGCATAGCCGTAGCCAGGTACATCGACAAAAAATAGCTGCTCTTCGATTTTATAAAAGTTAAGCGTTTGTGTCTTACCCGGTTTTGAAGACGTACGTGCCAAGCTCTTTCGACCAATCATTTTATTGATAAACGAGGATTTTCCAACATTCGATCTACCTGCGAGCGCAAACTCTGGATACCCTTCTGTCGGGTATTGTTCTGGTCTAACCGCACTCATAATCATTTCAACGTTATGAACTTTCATTTTGAAGACGCCTCCAATGCAATTTCGAGGACTTCTTCTGCGTCTGAAACAAGTTTAAACGTTAACTCGCTTTGAACGCTTTCCGGAATATCTTCGATGTCTCGCTCATTATCCCTCGGCAAGATAATCGTTGTCAATCCTGCACGATGAGCACTTAATGCTTTTTCTTTCAATCCACCAATCGGTAACACGCGTCCACGAAGTGTAATTTCACCTGTCATGCCCACTTCCCTACGGATTGGGCGCTTCGTCAATGCAGAGACGAGCGCTGTCGCAATCGTCACACCCGCTGATGGACCGTCCTTCGGTGTAGCCCCTTCTGGAACGTGGATATGAATATCACATGACTCATGGAAATCGGGTGCAATACCAAATTCCTCTGTTTTGGACCGCACATAGGACAGTGCTGTCTGCGCAGATTCTTTCATGACGTCGCCTAATTTCCCTGTCAAAATCAATTTCCCTTTACCCGGCGATAACGAAACTTCGATTTGCAGTGTATCTCCGCCAACTTGCGTATAGGCAAGCCCCGTTGCTACACCAACTTGATTGACAGTTTCCGCTTGGCCGAACCGGAATTTCTTCTTCCCAATCATAGACTCCAATGTTCTCGGACTAATGGTTGTACTTTTCTTCTCACCTGTGACTATGAGCTTCGCTGCTTTTCGGCAAATACCTGCAATCTCACGTTCCAAGCCACGAACACCCGCTTCACGCGTATAATATCGCACAATATCCATAATCGCCTCATCATTGAAGCGCACTTGTGACTTCGTCAGTCCATGCTCCTTCAACTGCTTTGGGATTAAATGATTTTTTGCAATAGCATTCTTCTCAATTTCCGTATAACCAGCAATCGTAATAATTTCCATACGATCGCGTAGCGGCCCTGGAATCGCACTTAGATCATTGGCCGTCGCGATGAACAGAACATTTGATAAATTATACGGTTCTTCAATGTAATGATCACTAAATGTACTATTTTGTTCAGGATCCAACACCTCTAACATCGCAGAAGATGGATCACCACGAAAATCATTGGACATCTTATCGATTTCATCTAGCAAAAATACGGGGTTGATTTTCCCAGCTTTTTTCATACCTTGGATAATACGTCCTGGCATTGCGCCTACGTATGTGCGTCTATGCCCACGAATTTCAGATTCATCCCGGACACCACCAAGTGAAATACGAACAAATTTCCGCCCTAAAGATTCTGCAATCGAACGGGCAAGTGACGTTTTCCCGACACCTGGTGGACCCGCTAAACAAAGAATCGGACCACGCAACGAATTCGTCAATTGACGAACAGCTAAATATTCTAGAATTCGTTCTTTCACAGAATCCAAGCCATCATGATCTCTGTTCAAAATGGCTTCTGAACGCTTAATGTCGAGCTGATCTTTTGATGCAGCAGCCCATGGTAATGTCACGAGCCAATCGATATAATTACGGATAATCCCACTTTCCGCTGCAGCGGATGGTATTTTTTCATATCTGTCCAATTCGCGTAACGCCACTTCCTTCACACCTTCAGGCATGTTGGCATTTTCGATTTTCTCACTTAACTCCGCAACTTCTAGACCTTTCCCGTCCTTATCGCCAAGTTCTGTTTGAATGGCCTTCATCTGCTCACGCAAATAAAATTCCTTTTGCGTGCGCTCCATCGCTTCTTTAACTCGCTCGTTAATTTTGCGTTCAAGATTGAGTACTTCCTGCTCGTTGTACAACCTACTAATCAGCCATTCAAGTCGCTCATTAACATCAAACAGTTCAAGAATTTCTTGCTTCGCCACCATTTTCAATGGCAAATGCGAAGCAATCATATCGGCTAAGCGACCTGGTTCTGTAATCGTAGCCACTGAATCATACGTTTCTTTTGTCACACGCTTTGAAACCTTTGAGTATTTCTTAAAGTATGTAAGAAGTGTTCGCATCAAAGCCTCGGATTCCGCGTCTTGCTTTTCCTCATCGGGATATCCTATTATTTCGACAACGGGATACAAATCTGCTTCTTCATAATTTGACCATTCCGCCCGTTCAATACCTTCGATTAGTATACGATGCGTACCATTTGGTAACTGCGTCAACGATTTAACACGTGCAAGTGTACCGATTTCATATAAATCTTCTACACCAGGGTCTTCTACACTAATATCCCGTTGCGTCGCAAGAAATATCAAATGATCTTGTGCCATCGCATGCTCAATCGCGAATACAGAACGCTCTCTCCCAACATCAATATGTAAAATCATTGTCGGATACAGAATGAGCCCACGTAATGGTAGTAAAGGTATGTTTTTCTTTATAGTTGTTGGCAATCGAAAGTCACCTCCATGTAGTATGTATGTCCATTTTCATCACTTTCTATAAGGTGGAAAAAGCCGACAACCGATGAGCACATAAGCAAGCGTGTCGTCGGAGTCAGCTTCATCCTTAAGGCGTTACGCCGAAGTCTTCTCGTTATCTAGTTCAATCTTTGTACCATCTTCTGTATACAAAAGTGGGCTTGATTGGCCTAAAACGGATTGTTGTGTAATGACGCACTCTGTCACTTCTTCAAGCGACGGTAACTCATACATCACATCGAGCATAATGTTTTCGATAATTGAACGCAAACCACGAGCTCCTGTTTTCCGTTCAATCGCCTCTTTCGCAATTTCAAGCAATGCACCATCCTCGAAACGAAGTGCAACATTATCGAGTTCAAGCATCTTTTGATATTGTTTAACGATTGCATTTTTCGGAATTGTCAAAATTTGGTAAAGCGTATCTTCGCTTAACTGCTCCAATGTCGCAATTACCGGTAAACGACCGATAAACTCAGGAATTAAGCCGAAGCGCTGAAGATCCTCGGGAATGAGTTTTGCAAGCAGTGATTCTTCTTCATTTACCACTTTTTGCTCAGTTCCAAACCCGATTACTTTTTGTCCAATGCGTCGTTTGATAATGTCTTCGATACCATCAAAAGCACCACCAACGATGAATAGCACATTTGTTGTATCTATTTGGATGAATTCTTGATGTGGATGCTTACGTCCGCCTTGTGGTGGCACGCTCGCAACTGTTCCTTCAAGAATTTTTAGAAGTGCCTGTTGGACCCCTTCACCCGAAACATCACGTGTAATAGACGCGTTTTCAGATTTCCGTGCAACTTTATCGATTTCATCGATATAAATAATGCCTTTTTCAGCACGTTCAACATCATAATCCGCTGCTTGAATCAGCTTCAGTAAAATGTTTTCAACATCTTCCCCTACGTATCCTGCTTCTGTCAGCGATGTTGCATCCGCAATTGCAAACGGAACGTCCAAAATTCTAGCCAACGTTTGCGCTAGCAACGTCTTCCCGCTACCAGTAGGTCCAATAAGAACGATATTAGACTTCGATAATTCAACATCATCAATCTTACTGTTGGAGTTCACACGTTTATAGTGATTATAGACAGCAACTGCAAGAGATTTTTTCGCCCGATCCTGTCCAATCAAATAGTCGTTAAGTATGCTTTGGATTTCTTTTGGTTTCGGAACATCTTTCAACTCGAATCCTTCTTCAAGTCCGACTTCCTCTTCAACGATTTCCGCACAAAGTTCAACACATTCATCACAAATATAAACGCCTTGTCCAGCGACTAGCTTTCGAACCTGCTCCTGGGATTTCCCGCAAAAAGAACAGTTCAAGTTATCTTTTTCATCGTTAAATTTGAACATTATGCTCACCCCTATCAAGTGACAATCTTACAAGATTCCCCGTATTTTATCAACTAATTAGAATTCATCTATATTTATGGAAAGAAAAAACGGATACATTCTTATTTTCCTATGAAAAACAAGGTACGGTTTTCCGTACCTTGCCTCTATTCCCTTTTATTATTCAGTCACTTTTGCGTTTTCAACAAGTAGTTCAACTGTTTTGTTGAAACGTAGGTCGTTTTCAAGAACCTTCGTGCCGCCTAGTGCAGCTTTGATTTTGTCAACTTCCATGCCGAATTGTGCAGACATTTTTTCAAGCTCAGCATTGATGTCTTCTTCTGCAACTTCAATGTTTTCAGCTTTACCGATTGCTTCAAGTACTAGTGAAACACGTACACGGCTAAGTGCGTCGTCTTTCATTTGCTCACGAAGTGCTGCTTCATCTTGACCAGAGAACTGGAAGTATAGCTCAAGATTCATACCTTGTGATTGAAGACGTTGTCCGAATTCCTCCATCATACGTTCGATTTCAGAATCAACCATTACTTCAGGAATGTCTACTTCTGCATTGCGTGCAGCTGCTTCTACAAGATCATCACGAAGTGCTGTTTCTGATGCAACGTGTTTTTCTTCCAAAGCTGCTTCTTTCATTTTCGTACGTAGTGCATCAAGGCTTTCAACTTCTTCGTCGATTTCTTTTGCTAGTTCGTCATTAAGCTCTGGAATTTCTTTTGTTTTGATTTCATGTACTTTTACTTTGAATACTGCTGGTTTGCCCGCAAGCTCTGCCGCATGGTACTCTTCAGGGAAAGTAACTTCAACGTCTTTTTCTTCGCCTTGTTTCACGCCAACTAGTTGCTCTTCGAAACCTGGGATGAATGAACCTGTACCGATTTCAAGATCGTACTTTTCAGCTTTCCCGCCTTCAAATGCTTCGCCGTCAGCAAATCCTTCAAAATCAAGGTTTACAGTGTCGCCGTTTTCAATAGCGCCGTCTTCTTTTACCACAAGCTCAGCAAACGCTTGTTGACGTTGTGTCAATTGCTCTTCGATTTCTTCGTCAGTTACTGCTGTTTCTTGACGTGTTACTTCAAGACCTTTGTATTCACCAAGTGTTACTTCAGGTTTCAACGTAACAACCGCTTTGAAGATTAATTCTTTGCCTTTTTCCATTTGCTCGATGTCGATTTCAGGGCGATCGATTGGCTCGATACCTGCTTCTTCAACAGCGCTTGCATAAGCTTCTGGAAGGATGAAATCAAGTGCATCATTATAAAGCGCTTCTACGCCATACATTTTTTCGAACATTGGACGTGGCATTTTTCCTTTACGGAATCCTGGTGCTTGTACTTGTTTTACTACTTTTTTGAATGCTTTATCAAGACCTGCTGTTACTTCTGTTGCTGGCACTTCTACTGTAAGTGTCCCTTTGTTACCTTCTTGTTTTTCCCATTTAACTGACATAATAAAATACCTCCGAATCATTTTGGCCAATATATTTTTTCAACGTATATACTCCATTGACAACCCTTTTAGTATATCACAGTCTCTTCATCTTTCAACAGATTTCACACGCGCTATCCTTATCAATTACACCTCGACATGATTGATAAGGAGAGAATTTTCTGCTGATTCAAGATAAATCATTATCAATCTGTTGAATACGTAAGTGCAATTCTGTCTCCGGCAATTGTTCTCCAGAAAAAAGGCTTTCTATGTATTGTACATAAGCAGTTGCAATTTCTTCTATAGAATGTTTTCCCCAGCCAAAGGGGAATGCCGCTATCGCAAATTTTTCGATGATACCTTGCGCCAATTCTAAGCGCGAAGGTTCTTTGAAAAATAAGCCCTCTATCGCAGCAAGTACACGAAGCGTTTGCTCATCCTGCCCTGGAAGCACCATTTCAGCCGGCACGACCACTTTTTCTAAGCCAAATTTACACACCGTAATATCAGCCGTATAATCAGCCTGATAGAGCAATGTTAGCGCAAATGTAATGACAATTGGCACCAAGTCAGCTCTCTCCGCAATGGCCACCAAAGTAGGCGTCAATGCGGACAAATCACTACCTTCAAGGGAAGCGAGGGCGTATTGTTGCGTTTCTGCATCCATATCGATGAATTCCTCCAACGTAAACGGCGGCTTTGGAGCAATCTCTGTGTTGGGGGCATAGCGCTGTGACAAACGCGCATTTAACTCCCGTAAGTAATGAAATTTGTTCACCAGTCCATGGGGAACAACGCCTTCGTCGATTAACGCACCGATGGTTGTTTCCACCTCTTCGTACTCCTCTAGCTGAATACTAATCGTTAAATACAGTTCCATCGCATCCATGTAATCCATCGTACCGCTATGGAGAAGCTTCGCCGCCACTTCTTTTGCCCGATGAAAGTCTTTTGTTTCATAAAGGGCGACCGCGTATGGACCCAGAAACTCCGGATAGTCAGGTTCATAATGGATGGCTTGATCGAATGCTTTAACCGCCTGCTCAAAGTTTGACTGTTCGACGGCAGTCAGCCCTTTTTCAACAAGTCTTTCATATGTACCTGGGAAGACGATCACTTTGTCCGTTTTCCGTAACCTACCATATTTCCTTCGCATTACGCACACCCTCTTTCATCTTTTCCACTATAGCATAGCGATTTCTATTTTGAAATTAATTATCGGGTCATTGAACGAAAAATTGCTATTGATCTCTTGGCATGAGCAAAAGCACCATCGCGACGAACCGAAGACGCTAATTGCTCCTGTATTTTTATAAATTCCCTACAAAGATTTGTTATGTAAGTGCTAAAACACCGGCACGATAAAACAGGTCTTCTGCGATTAAATACGAGTGCCCACAGCAATGCAACAAGTTCCGTAAAATACGCGACCATAACAACTTACCTTCTAATTTCACTGATAAATTTATAACGATCCGCCCGATACGTACTTCGCACAATCTCAATGGGTACTTCATTCGTTAAATAACTGACACGTTCTATAAATAAGACAGCCGAAGGAGTGCTAATCTGTAATAACTCAGCATCTTCTTTTTTGACAAGTGTAGCCTCCATCTGCTGCAAAGCATGGCCAATGGTTAGCTCCTGACTCTGTTCAACAAACGAATAAAGTGATCCTTCTACCACCTCCAAATCAAGTTCTGGAACAAGCTTGAATGGAAGATATGATCGTTCAATCGCCATCGGCTTATCATCCGCATAACGAATTCGCTTAACGATAAATACTTCTTCCCCTTCTTCTAGCTGCAACGCTTGTGCAATATCTATCTCTGGGATGATTTTCTTAAAGCTAACGAGCTTACTGCTAGGGATCATGCCCCGTGATAGCATATCTTCTGTAAAGCCCATTAACCCATTTCCGTTAAGAGGCTGTTCGACCTTTGGAGCCGCAACAAATGTCCCCCGCCCCTTCTCACGATAGAGCAGTCCCTCTTTTACAAGATTGGTAATGGCTTGACGAACAGTCATACGACTAACATCGAACAGCTCTGTCAATTCTCGTTCGGATGGAATGGTCGAACCAACGGCAAATTCTTTTTGTAAAATTTGGCGTTTTAGCTGCTCCTCAATTTGCACATACATCGGTACCGGAGATTGTTTATCCAGCAAACTATTCACTGCCCTTCTGTCTGAACCAACGCATACGCATCTTTATCAACAATCAATGTGACGTCCGGATGGTTCCATAAAAATGATGCAGGAAAATCTGCACTGATTTCCTTACTGAGTAATTGTGCCACAGCGGCCGCTTTATTTTTACCAGATGCCAGTAAAATAATCTTCCTACTTTTGAAAATGGATTGAATACCCGTTGTCACCGCATGTGTCGGCACTTCATCTAGCGAAGGAAAGAAACGGGAGTTACTGGCCCGCGTTGAGTGTACAAGTTCAACAACATGCGTCAAACTAGTTGGATCTGTTCCCGGCTCATTGAAGCCAATATGACCATTCGTCCCGATACCCAATATTTGCAAATCCATTGGACCCACATTGTCAATTACAGCCTCATAACGCTGACACTCTTCTTCTGGTGAATGCGTCATGCCATCTGGAATATAGGTATTCTCCAGCGAAATATCTATATGCTTAAACAGCCGCTTAGACATAAAGGTATGGTAGCTCTCCGGATGATCTTTTGCTAAACCAATATACTCGTCTAAATTAATCGTGCGCACATTTTTATACGATACACCGCGTGTTTTAAAGCCTTCGATTAATGCCTTATACAGTCCAAGTGGTGTAGAACCTGTCGCTAATCCAAGCACCGACTGCCCGTTTTCCAATACTTGTGTCTCTACCAGCCGCGCTGCCTGTGCACTCGCTGCATCATAATCTTCAAATACTAGTACTTCCAACGTGTTTCCCCCTTCATATATGCCACGTTCCCCCGACAAATCGTCATCTGTACATTCCAATTCTCATCGATAATTGTTAGATCCGCATCTTTCCATACACCAATGTTTACTTTGCTGCATTAGCAGACGTCATCGCAACAAGTTGAGCAACTGTACAGCTCGTCATCGCCTTCATGCTTTGCGCCACCTTCACCATCGTTAAAATACTGCCCGCAAGCGTTGCATCAATTCGTACGTCCGCCCTTCTCGTAATCGAGTCCGCCACTTCCGTAATTTCCCGCCTCAAGATGAATATCACCTACAAGCAAATCGTTCACTGCATCGGCAATGATGATGTTTGAAATAATCCCCGTTTTCCCCGTCTATCATCCCTCCTTCTACACACCACACCCTTCTAAATTTCACAGTCGACACCATTCGATAATACTAAAAGTTCATAGCTATTCGTGAATACACTTTTACTATATACCGACTTGGTATAGTTGTCTATACCAGTTTAACATATTGACAGAATAGATTGAATAGGAATTCAACTATATGGGTTTCAAGTAAACTAAAAATCACTTTACCGACTAGTAAGGTACTAACCGACAAAGTGATATCAACAGGCATTAAAATGAACATACCTGATAGGAATTCGTGAATTAAGGAGTTACAATAGAAATAGGTGCCTTAGTAAAACCCCAATTCAGCACTCATCCCATTACTTATAGAGGTAGCTAGATGAGTGCTAAATCAAGTTAAGAATGCGAATAGCTCACTTTTCTTGCTCTTATAAGGAGCTCTCCTACATAGTAAATCACACCACTTACCATTAACGCATTCAAAGCCGGGATTCCCCATGTCGCAAAATAACCGACTGCCACTCCAGCAATCCATGCGATAAATGTCATTGTACTCATACGCCCGGCAACACTCGGTAACTCCCCCCTTGCCCTAGATTCATCTAATAATTCACGATGCGTTTTCAAAATATAGTAATCAATAATAATAATTCCCGCTACCGGAGGAACAAGAACACCTAAAAATACTAAAAAATCAACAAAGCGATCCAACATACCAAGTGCCGATAAAATCGTTCCGACAATTCCAATAACTAACGTAATATATGCACGATTTAACTTAACATTGAAAATAGAATCCAAAATCGAAGAAAATCCTAAAGAGGCCGAATACAAGTTAATATTGTTAATTTTCACAGTTGAAAATACAACGACTAACGCCGCAACAATGCCTGATGCTTGAACCATAATGCTTACGATATCATTTGTTCTCGCGGCGAGCGCCATCAACACCGCAATCATATTAATACCTAACTCACCGATAAGTAAGCCGATTGCCGTCATCCAAAATACATCTTTCCCACTTTTAGCATATCGACTAATATCCGGTGTAATAATAGCCCCAACAATAAAACTTCCCGCTACCATCGTAGCCGCCAAGCCAATCGTTAGCGGTTCGCCCGCTGGTGACGCTACGAGCAATTCTGAAATGGACGTTTTACTGAAAATAGATATGACGCCAATCGATACCGCAACTAAAAAGGCAGGTACTGCAATCGTAGCGGTAATGCTCAAAAATCGGAATCCAAAAATGACTAAAAACGTCACACTCAATCCCGTAAGAAATGTTACCAACGTTAGTGGCAACTTACCATTTGATGCTTCTACAATCCCGCTCGCAAAAATCGAGTTTTGTACGCCAAACCATCCGATACATGAAATAGCAATAATCGCACTAAAAACTGTCCCACCATGCTTTCCAAATCCTGTCCATCTCGTAATTAGACTTGTAGAAATCCCTTCCCGCATTCCGATGTATCCCAATAAAAACCCGATAATTTGTAGCACTAAACTACCTAGAATTGTAGCCATTAACGCGCTTTTAAATGTCATTCCATAACCTAGTGTAGCTCCTAATATGAACTGGACAATCGTAGCAAACGCACCAATTCGAATAATAGTTATGCTCCAGAGTGAGCGCCGAGCAGATTGCGGTACACGTGACAGCGAATAATCATCCCCAAAACTCGCTTTTACCTCTCCCATATAACCCCTCCTCTTCTATTTGTCTTCAAAATATTTCCCTAAAGAAAACTCATCTCCCTTTGTCCACACTGACATTTGGGAGATGAACCGACAGACAAACACACTTCGTTATACGCTACATTTACATCGTTCTTTTTTTAGATGGTGGCGTCATATACGTCAGACGACTTTGTTTCACTTTCATCGTTACAAGCGACTCAGCCAATTGTAGCGAAGCAAACGCAGGGTCAATGACCGGCACCTCATATCCCGCATCTTTCAACCGTTCTTGCAATTCACTTGCTACCCCTAAAAATCCTGTGCATCCTAATACCAACGCATGTGCATGATCCTCTTCAATGGCTCGTACCATTTCAGCGTACAATGCATGGACTAAGCGTTCCTTATCTTGCACCTCTAACACAGGGATTGACACATAACGAACAGATGCTAGCTTACAATCTAGCCCGGCCAACTTACTGACATTTTTAATCATCGAGATGACATTTGGCAACACCGTTACTACAGAAAACGAACTTGCAAGTGAACTTGCGTATAACATAGATGCTTCTCCAGGACCGATTACTGGAATCGATAATACTTCCCTTGCTGCTTTTACACCTGGATCTGCAAAGCAATCACTAATTACTGCATCATATCCTTCTTCCTCCGCCGCAATTGCTTTTGCTAAAAAATCTGGTAAGCACAATGCTTCATCGTACTCACTTTCAATCGATTCGGGACCCACCGATAAATTTGTCATCCCTATTTCAGTATCAGGCGATGCATAAAATTCAAATTCCTGTACAACTTCCTCATTGAAAATCGTTGATGTAATCGGCAAAATCACTTTTACTTTCATATCCATCTCTCCCTAGTATTTATAATCGATTACACCGAAGGTTTGGACCAACAGTGCAGGTGCTACCACAGTATGTTGAGACTTTTTCCTGCGTTCCTCTAAATATTCAACAGGGTTTTGAATCTATCTAGCATCCATCTCACCACTCATAGATATAGAGAATTTCTGCTGAATTAAGCTAAATCCCCCGCAACTTTTATGCGAACTTTTGTCGCATTACCAGCCAAATAAGCAAGTGGAACTTCTTGAATATCGACAACTGTTAAATTATCTCTATTCGCACCAGCCTTTACAGCTTCTTCATATGCCATAGACTTCGCTCGCTCTAATGTTCGTTCACGACCCAAGTCATCCATTTTAAAGATTTTTTCTACCTGTGCGCTCACTTGAGAAATTGCTGAACCAATCGCATTTGCAACGCCGTAGTTTTCTGGCTTAACGACCTCATTTGCTCCCTTTAAATGTGTAGGGAATAAAATACTCCCTCCACCTACTAATACAACCGCAACGTCATCTGCACTTATTTTCATTTTATCGATTGATTCTTCCAACATAAATGTCATCCGCGCATAAATTTTCTCCAGCAATGCACGATCCAAATGTGCTACTAATTCACGATTGCCAATCGATGCTTTCCCTAAAGCAATAACAACATCCGTCGTCGTTAATGTATTCCCACCAAATGCCAGCCCTTCTTTATACAAGTTATGTCCAACACTTTCCGGCCCAATCGAAAACGCCCCATCGTCATGCAACGTGATAATAGTCCCTCCCCCTAAACCTAACGATAAAATATCAGGCATACGGAAATTCGTACGCACCCCTCCGACATCTACCGCCAAAGAAGATTGACGCGGAAATCCACTTGACAAAACACCAATATCCGTCGTCGTTCCGCCTACATCTACAACAAGTGCATCTTTTTTAGACGATAAATAAGATGCCCCTCGAATACTATTCGTCGGACCACAAGCAATCGTTAAAATAGGATACTTCATCGTATATTCGACAGACATTAACGTGCCATCATTTTGCCCAAAGAACACCGTCGCTTCAACGCCTTCATTTTTTAATGCTTCGATAAAACTTTGAGCCGTTATTTTCGCAACATTCACGATTGCGGCATTTAAAATCGTTGCATTTTCTCGCTCAATCAACCCCACATTACCAATCTCTGCGGATTGTGAGATTGCAATATCCGAGCCCATTTCTTCACGAATGATTTCACTTACACGCTCTTCATGCACTTTTGAAATCGGAGAGAATACAGAAACGACAGCCATCGAATCAACTTTTCCTATCAGTGAGCGACAAATCTGTCGAATTTCTTCCTCATTCAGTTGCGTAATTTCCCTACCATCAAACTCGTGTCCTCCTTCGACGATATGAACATGTTGACCAATAATCTTTTTCAAATCATCAGGCACACCAATTAACGGTTTAATAGCCAATGTTGCGGGTGCTCCAATTCGAATAGACGCTACTTTATTGAGACGTTTGCGCTCTACAATAGCATTTGTACAATGTGTCGTTCCAAGCATGGCATACTTTATTTGACTTTTATCAACACCCGATGTAGCAATCACTCGTTTTAACGCATTAAAAATACCGGTAGATGTATCTGCTGACGTTGCTTCTTTTGCCTCAGCGATAACATTGTATGACTCATCTAAAATAACTGCATCTGTATGTGTACCCCCAACATCGATACCAATACGATAGATTTCCATATTACAGCACCTTCTTTTCTTGTAATTTCTCAACTTCAACATACGGTACATCATAACCAAAATACTGTGGCCCAACTGTTTCCAGGCCTTTTATGGTACGCCATTTCTCATGTGCCGGAATGCCAATCACTGTGCAACGTGCGCCGTAACGAATACCTTCTGTCGTGATAGGTAATGCGGTATCCGTATCCAATACAGCGATTAAATCAGGTGTTACACATAGCGTTTCCTGCCCTTTCGTCGCTAGTAAATGCTCGTTTTGAAAGTGTAATGTACATTCTTGATCACTATATGCATCAACACCTTGCACTTTCGCTTGCCCTCTAGCGAATCCGTCTTTCGTCACACGGTCAATGTCGCTAATCTTCCCTTTAAACAATTCAAAACCGCCTAATAATGTTAGAACTTCGTCGATTGGATTGGCCTCGTTTTCTTTCGCTTTTCGAACAACTGCACCAATTTGCTCCTCTAACGTTAAACTATTTAAAATGGCACTTTCTTTGACTTGTTCTTTCGTCATCGGGTAAATGGCCAACATGACCGAACCACCCATATCGATTGTTGCACTACGAGCAATTCTCTCCGCCCATTTATTGTTAATGGTATTCATCACAATATTGTTCCCTTTTTCATCCGCCAGTACCATCGGTGAAGCCGAAATACCATCTAAATAGAAAGTAACCATTTGTAATTCCGGAAAAGCACGCCCCATGCCATCCGCGTCGACAACAGGCAAACCAAGTTTCGCGGCTAAAGCCAATGGCAATAACGAATTGACACCGCCTGCCTCGATTGGCATTGTTGCATAAATTTCTTGTCCCATATAGTCTTCTAAGGCTTTAAAAGCATCTTCTGCTTCTTCACCATTTGGAATTTTTTCAACCATAACAGTTGGTGCCCCCATCATCGCAGAAGGTACAATGAGCGCACCATCAGGAACCTCATCAATCGAAATTAGTTTAATCGGTCCATGCTCTTCAATGGCTTGAAGAGCCATTAACTTTCCAATGTAAGGATCTCCGCCTCCTCCTGTACCGAGTAAAGCAGCCCCTATTGCAATGTTTTCAATTTCCTCTTTGCCTAATAATCTCATTACTTTTCATCCCCTTATCTATGTAGTTGATTAATCAATACCACCAATAATTCTTCAGCAACTTGCATTTGCTGCTGAAATGCCTCACCTGTATAAACAATCGTCGACCAAAACAAACCATTTGCTATCAATTCAACTTGCAGTATACAATTTCTGATTTCCTTTTCAGTGGCATTCGGAAACATTACTACTAGCGCATCCAAATAATTTTTCAATAACCACTCTTCGAAGTTGTTTACGTATTCAGAAAACTCTAGCTTGAATTCCGCACGTCCAGATGTCATTAACTGAATATACGCCTTCGCACCCGTTATATCATTCCTGTGGTAGTGGGCAACCCCTATAATTAGCTGCGTTAAACTTTTTTGAACAGGTAATTCTTTCACCTGTTCAAATGTCTTTTGTAATTCTTCGCGGTGATTTTCAAGGATTTTTTGAAACACTCCCCTTAATAATGCCTCTTTGTTTGGATAAAAAAAATAAATTGACGCAGCTTTAATTCCTACTGCATCCGCTATTTTTTTCATCGTTGTCCCTTTGTAACCGTGCTCTGCATAAATAGATAATGCCGCTTCTATCAATTTCTCTTTCGTCATTGTTGTCATCTTATCAACCTACCTAATATTCGTTAGGTCATATATTACAAGAGAGTTTAACGAATTGCAAGTGTATACTGAAAACTCAAAGTTTATATATAAAGTTAGAGAAAAAAATATTCATACACGATTATTCGTTTATATACTTAATGGGAAAATGTATAAGCTTTTCAGCGTAAACTCGCACTTCGAAAAATCTAAAAAAACACGTGTAAACATTGGGTTTCAATGTTTACACGTGTTTCTTCTTAAACGAACACCTACTAAAAACAATGGAGTTAGGCACACATTTGGAAATTAAACGAGTCGTGACCCTTGTTATATATATTAAAGAAAAAAGATCATCAATTAACTAACAAGCTAAATTCCGCAAAACGAAAGCGCGCATGAACTACAACTCTCCACTATTCAATTCAACTTGAATGCAGGGGGATATCTCAGATTCCTCTCCTTCAAAACGCCAACCATTTAACCTTCTAATGCTAGCCTATATAATAACTACTAAAAATTAAGTAAGAATGGAGGTTGAGCCCATGAACCGCTTAACAAGCCTGATTGGATTCTTCATCATCGCTATGCTTATGACAGGCTGCATAGCGATTCCAACAGGAGATGGTGGAAAAATAAAGTTGTCAAAAGACGGGGGTAAAGTCGAGGACAAAGAAGGGGAAAAATCCACCATTACTATGGATAGGATCAGGGCGGATACACCATTGAAAGCGATGGAAATATTGCAAAGGCAGGCTCTGATGCAACAATTCCCGCGGATTTTCCGAAAGATATTTTATTGCCAAAGGATGGAACACTCCTATTAAGCAATGAAACCGAACAAGATGGAACACTTTCCTATATGCTGTCTTATGAAATACAGGGAACAATCGTTGACGATATAGAAATGTATCACACCTACTTACAAGACAATGGCTATGAAATACAAGAAATCAATATGGCTGAAAAGATTATTGCTTATCAAGGTAGAAAAGACGCTCACCATTTACATTATCAAGCGGTGGGAGAGGCTGACGACCCTACGTATACACTCCAGATTCTCTATGGGGAAACGGACTAAGCAAAACTCGACTATTTTCAATGAAAATTATCACTGCCCCGTAGAGATGAGGAATCTACCTCCAGACTCCTCATCTCTACTATAAATGCTCAATGCATGACCAATACTCTTCGACAAATACTCTTTAATTTCGAAGTAACTTAAACGTTCCAACCGCCTTGGCTAATAAAACCCCATTGGAATCATATATTTCCCCCTCTGCCATCGCGGTTCTGTATCCTTGTTTCAAAATTCTTCCTGTCGCAAACAACTCACCACTTGTGGAAGTATTGAGATAACTCACATTCAAATTTATCGTCAGACAGCTGGTTTTAGTGACAGAACAGATTGCTATGCCTAGAATGGTGTCTAACATTGAAGCATGAACGCCTCCATGTATAGAGCCATTTGAGTTTAATAACTCCTCTCTTACGGATAGTTTTAATTGAACATTTCCCTCTTCAATATTATCGACTTCGAAACCAATATAATGTGCAAAACCACTTTGCTTAAAACTTTCACGTATCCGTTCAATAATCATCATATTCCTCCCTCAAACTCCCTTTATCCTTAGATTTTCGGACCACCTGCAACATAAAGAACTTGCCCGGAAATAAAGGAGGCCTGTTTACTCGCAAAGAAACAGATTGCATGCGCTACATCCTCTGGTAATCCAACACGCTTCACGGGTATTTGATTCCTTTTCTCTTCTTTTAATAATTCATAGTCAACTCCACCTTTCTCCGCAACGGACTTCATTGCATCTGTCTCTATAAACCCTGGAATCACTGTGTTCACAGTAATATTATTGCGGCCAAGTTCCAATGCAAACTTTTTCGTAAACCATTGAACGCCCGCCTTTGTTGTAGCATAATTTGCCTGCCCCTCATTTTCTAGAGAAGATGCTAAAGATAGATTAATGATACGACCATATGAATTAGCGACCATAAGCTCCTGGGCATATTTACTACAAAGAAACGTTCCTTTTAAATGAACATTCGCTAGATGCGCCCAATCATCTATGCTCATTTTTTCAAGCCGTTCATCAGAAATCATTTCATCATTATTCACTAAAATATCCACTTTTCCATGACGTTCTTTTATGGCATTAAACACTTTAGCCAAAGCAAATTCATTGGTCGTTTCTACTATGAACTTCTCGAAAGAAATAGGTAACGCTTTCAATTCATGACAGGATTCGTTTAAAGCTGATTCATCTGCATCTAGCAGGTACACAAATGCTCCTTCCAAACCTAGAGTTCTTGCTAGCTCCTTCCCTATCCCGCTTCCTGCCCCAGTAATAACCGCAACTTGATCATTGAAATTAGCCAAAGCACGACACCTTTTTCTATAGTATTTTTCTTGTATAATTGCATACAACATTGTCATGTGTGTCCATCATTTCTGGGTAATATCATTCAATAAATCTCCCTTACACTTTACATTTTATTTCCCACACTGACTACACTTCATCACTTTTCCTTCTCCACCAATTTTGACCAGATTTCCGAAAACGCACACCATGAATGTGGTTCTATTCATGGTGTGCGTCAGGATTATATTATAGGTTTGAACCCATTTTAAATATATCTGTTGATGAATTACTTAGAACCTATAATTTTAAACAGTTTAAAATTATAGCTATTAATAAGCCAAATTTATTTATACTGTTTAGCTCACTAACGTCGCATTAAAATATCACACAAAAAACTGAATACTCTAAAATTAAAATCAGGCACAAAAAAATCCTTTATAATGATCGGAAGATAGTAACCTATCTAAATCCAACATAAAGGACTAAGGATGGATAAGGTTACACGAAAAACAGTATTTGAGCAATGGATTGCACCGACCTCTAACCAATTACTCGAAGAACAAGTGATAGCTCATTACCTAGATTACTATACAAAGAAATTACACATGGCTTCGTTTACGAAATGATTAGTGTACGTGCAGCTCCATGAAACCAAAAGTTTACGTGCCACCATTTTCTGAAGAACTAGCAGAAGATTCACTGGTTTTGTCAAATAAAATAATGGTCATCGGTCTCATGCAAAATCGCATAGAAAATATGTCTCGTCTTCTCAATGTATCAGATTCCAAGAGTCAACTGAATCTACTGACGAACCGATTTGACTTGCTGCGGATGAAATCGCAGAACTATACAAGTCATGTTAGGCAATTAAATTGTTTTTCAATGGATGAAACAGCATTTGAACATCAAGAAGTTTTACGGTTATAGTGAACAAAGCGTACATAATCAAGTGTATATTGCAATGATTATGTATTGTTTGAACATACTTGCGCAGTTGCGAACAAAAAGTAAGCGAACCTATCTGCAAATCAGCTACTATTTAAAGGCCGCTTTATAGAAACTAGCGCATATTTATCCCAATTACTTTTTCTTTCTCATTCAATATATCCCTTCACCTTCTCAAAATATCCTTATAGACCTAGTTCTTTTGCAATAATAACTTTCATTATTTCATTGGATCCTGCATAAATAGGAGCTACTGCAATATCACGATACAGACGGGCAATTTGATATTCCTCCATATATCCGTATCCACCGTGAAGTTGCATACATTCCGGCGCCATTTTTCTTGCATTATCTGAAATCCACCATTTAGCCATAGACACTTGAGAATAAACATCTTGTCCATCCATATGCTTTACTATTAAATCATCAATAAATGTTCGACCAAGTTGAACTTGCGTCGCCATTTCCGCTAATTTAAATTGAGTGTTTTGGAATTTGCCAATAGACTGTCCGAATGCTTCTCGCCCTTTTACATATTCAAGCGTTACACTTAACATCTGTTCCGCTAAAACTTGAGAATTGATTGCAGAAATAATTCTTTCTTGCTGCAATTCCTCCATTAAGTGGTAAAACCCTTTCCCTTCCTCACCAAGTAGGTTGGAAGCCGGCACCCTTACATCTTCAAAAACTAGCTCTGACGTATCTTGACTATGTAGCCCAACCTTGTCTAGTTTCCTGCCACGGGAAAATCCAGGCATATCGCTTTCTACTAAAAACAAACTAATCCCTTTATGGCCTGGAATCGCCTTTGGATCTGTTTTACAAACAACAACAATCAAATCTGATAGAATACCGTTTGAAATAAATGTTTTTTGACCGTTTATAATGTAGCTGTCTCCATCTTTAATCGCCGTCGTACTAATTGATGCCAAATCAGATCCTGCACCTGGTTCAGTCATAGCTATCGCGCTAATCGTATCTCCACTCATTAAACCTGGAAAATACTTTTTCTTTTGCTCTTCCGTTCCGAATTTTCCGATATAAGGAGCTACAACACTACTGTGAACGACAATTCCTCCTAATCCCGCCCCAATGCGCCTTAACTCTTCGCTTAAAATTACCGTAAAAATAAAGTCGGCACTCATACCTCCATATTTTTCATCTACCCAGGGACAGAGAAAACCTTGTTCACCCATCTTCCTCCAAAATGTTTGTGGGACAAGACGATCTTTTTCCCATTGATCAAAATAAGGTACAGCTTCTTTTTCTAAAAACTTTCGAAGTGAATCTCGAAACATAATATGTTGCTCGGAAAAATAAGATCGAGTTTTACTTTTGGCTTCCAAATTAGTTTTTATCATTTTTATACCTCCATGTATTTTTATGCTTCCTTAACCGCATATTCACTCGCGTTAATGATGAATTCCGCTCCATACACTGCGATTTTCCCCTCCGTATCAAATGTACGTTTAACGAGTACGTAAATGTTCATTGAAATTCCTCCCTTGAAAAGTCAAAACTTCTTCAATTGATCCAACGCTTGGAAATACTCTTCTTTCAACGTTTCCACGATTTTTCCAATGGGTTCAATTTCCATGATTTCTCCAACACCTTGCCCGGCGCCCCAAATGTTTTTCCACGCTTTTGGCTCATTTTCCCTCCAACCCGTGTTGAAATCGCTTTTCTTCTGTAAATTTTCCAGATTGAGACCAGCATTCACAATGCTCGGAATCAAATAATTCCCATTCACGCCCGAAATGGCATCGGTGTAGATGATATCCTCCGACGTCGCTTCAATGAGCATTTCCTTATACACATCGTTCGCCATCGTCTCTTCCGCCGCGATGAACCTTGTTCCCATATAGGCGAAATCCGCGCCTAACGCTTGAACGGCAACAATGTCTTGTCCGTTTGAAATACATCCTGCCACAATGGTAAGCCCTTTCCAAAATTTGCGCACTTCTGGCACGAATGCGAACGGATTAAGTGTACCCCCGTGGCCACCCGCGCCATTGCAGACGAGGATGAGCCCGTCCACGCCCGATTTCGCTGCTTTTTGGGCATGCTTGATGGAAATGACATCCGATAAGACAACGCCCCCGTATTGATGGACGATTTCCACAACTGCTTGCGGATTTCCAAGCGATGTAATGACGATTGGAGGCTCGTATTTTCGGATCGCCTCCAGATCGGCATCCAACCGCTTATTCGTCTTATGGACGATTAGGTTGACACCCCAAGGGGAAAGAGGGGCCGACGGATGATTTCGCTGTGGATCCAATGCTTTCTGGATCGTTTCGAACCATTTTTCCAGCTCCTCGGAAGTCCGTGCGTTCAATAACGGAAAAGTTCCGATAATCCGTGCTTTACATGCTTCAATGACCGATTGAGGGCTTGAGACGAGGAACATCGGCGCCATGATAACTGGGATGTCCGTCTGACCAATGTGCGCCTTTTCCTTCTCCTCTATCATGTTCATTCGACTAAAAACCTCCTAATGTCTTTTGTGAATAGTGAACTTCGCAGTCACCTTTATTTCTCCATTTTCATTTGACGCAATCGACTCACAGAGCCATGAATCATCCGTTTCCCCAACAATCTGTCCTTTGACAACGATTTTCTCGCCCGGCTTCGTCATCGCATTAAAGCGGACTGTGAAGTTTTCCAGTCGGTTCGAAGGGAACCAGTCGACAATCGCTTGTCCGATAAACCCCATGATCATCATGCCATGTGCAACGGCACCGCCAAGTCCCACTTTTTCTGCAAACGGCACGACGGTATGAATCGGATTAAAATCGCCCGACGCCCCTGCATAGCGTACAATTTGTGTATGTGTGACCTCTTCCTTTTGGATCGTTTCAAACTGGTGACCAACCATCAAAGCAATCGCCTCCTAATGTCTTTCAATGATCGTAGAGCGGCCAATCAACACCAATTCGCCATGTTGATTCAAAAACTCCTTTTTCAGTTCAATGAAATTCATGGTCGCTTTCGCAAAAGCTTTTTCAACGACCGTATGAACAATAATTTCATCGCCAGCCTTCAACGTTCCTACATACTTGTAACTTTGCTCCCCGTGCAGCACTTTGGAAAGATTCAAACCAAGCACTTTGGAAATGGAAGTTGGACCGCCCCAAAATTCGATAACGGTTGCAAATGTCGGCGGCACTGCATCCCCGTTCAAATAACTTTCTTTTTGGTCACCCAACGCAATGGCAAGTTCCTTAATTTTCCCTTTTTCAATTGTATAAGTGAACGTTTCGATTTTTGTATTTTTGATTTGTTCTAAACGTGATTCGGTTTGGGTCAAGTGGAGTCCCTCCTTTTTTCATCGTGCAGCAATGACAATCGCCCATCAATTATAGACGGCTTTCCGTTTCTCAAAAAAAGCCTGTACACCTTCTTTGAAATCTTCGGATTCAACACACAAGCACTGCGAAGATATTTCCAACTCAAAGGTTTGCTCCAGTTCATTTAACACATTAAAGTTTGCCATCCTTTTAATAAGCCCCATCGAAAGTCGTGGATTCTCTGCCATTTTTTTTGCCGTTACTAACGCTTCATCGAACACTACATTATCTTCGAATACACGATTAACCACTCCAACCTGCTCCATCTCATCCGCACTCACTTTTTCTCCTAGAAGCATCATTTCCATGGCCTTTTGTCGACCGACTAATTCAGGGAGGAAATACATTGCACCTAAATCGGGTACAACACCGATTTTGATGAAACTTTGAATGAAGACCGAAGATTTTGCGGCGAAAATCATATCGCAAGCAAGCGCCAAGCTGAAGCCTGCTCCCGCAGCCGCCCCATGGACGACTGCGATGACCGGCTTGTTGAGACAAAGGATGCTTTTGATAAGCTCTTGGCTTTTTTCCATTCTTTCTTTTATTTCTTTGGCATTCGAATGTTTAAGAGCTTTCAAATCCCCACCCGCTGAAAACACACTTCCTCTTGCCGCCAATACGATTGATCGAATCGAACAATCATCACCAGCCGCAAGAAAAAAATTCTTCAATTCTTCCCGCATTTCTTCCATTAATGCATTTCGTATTTCGGGCTTATTCAGTGAAACGATACAGACATTTCCGTCCATTTGGATGTCGATGGTTTGATAATCCGGATACCGCATTGAAACACCTCATTGTCTTTGTCATTCTTTTTGCTTTCACGGTTTTCGATACATCGTCACAACGACTGCGCCGCCAAGTCCGAGATTATGTTGTAACGCAACTCTCGCATTGTCCACTTGCCTTTTTCCTGTCACCCCTCTGAGCTGCCAAACAAGTTCCGTACACTGTGCCAGACCGGTCGCTCCGATCGGATGGCCTTTTGACATCAAACCGCCGGAAGGGTTAACGACGTATTTTCCGCCATACGTATTGTCTCCATCATTGATGAATTTTTCCGCTTCGCCCTCTTCACACAATCCAAGCCCTTCGTAAGTGATCACTTCATTCGGGGTAAAGCAGTCATGCAATTCGACAACATCTACCTCTTCCACTCCAATTCCAGATTGCTCAAACACTTGACGGGCGGCTCTTCTTGTCATATCCATGCCTACTAAATTCATGGCACCTGTTGTGAAAGTCAGTTCCGTGTCCGTTGCCATAGATTGGGCAACGATTTCCACAGCATCTTCATGACCGTGCTTTTTTGCGAAGTCTTCGCTACAAATAATTGCTGCTGCCGCACCACATGAAGGTGGGCATGCACAATATCTTGTCAAATATGGCGGGAAAATCATCGGAGAATTCTGTACTTCTTCAACGGTCAACGGATTGTCAAACATCGAATAAGGATTGTGGATGGCGTGGCTTCGAGTTTTCACCGCCACTTTGGCAAAAATATCAGGATTCGCTCCATACTTTTCGATGTATTCCATCCCACCAGAACCGAACATTCGAGCTGCACGAGGAGATTCCAAAGAATAACCGGGCCTCAATTCTTCCAATCGATCAACAAATGCCTGCATCGGTGTCGTTCGATCTGTATACACCGTGGAAAGCGCCCCAGGCTTCATCTCTTCAAAACCGAAAGCAAGTGCACATTCTACAATGCCGCTTTCAACAGCCTGCCTTGCTAAAAAAATCGCCGTCGAACCCGAAGAGCAGTTATTGTTGACATTGAATACCGGGATGCCGCTTAACCCAACTTTATACAAAGCTGCTTGTCCTGACGTGCTATCTCCATAAACATAACTGGCAAAGGCGTGTTCAATTTCTTTGAACCCAATCCCCGCATCTTTGATTGCTCCTTTAATCGCTTTCGATGCCATCACTTCATAAGGTTCCTGCATGCCTGGCTTCACAAACTTCACCATATCTACACCGATCACTTTGACTTTTCTTTTCACATTCAAATCCCCCTTTTTTCCTATCATCTCTTTCACATGTCTTCACACATCGCCTTTGTTCACTATGAAAAAGCCTAAACAGCAACATTCCGTCACCATTCAGCCCTTATTTCAACAGTCCTTCCTGCATCAGTTCTCGTTTCATAATTTTCCCGACGGCCGTTTTCGGAAGGAAATCACGAAATTCGATGATTCTCGGCACCTTATATGTTGCAAGCCTTTCTTTGCAAAATGCAATGATTTCCGCAGTCGAAAGCTGGTGCCCCTCTTTCCGCACAATGAAACATTTAACCGTTTCCCCGCGATAAGAATCCGGGATACCAAGCACACACGCTTCCAAGACGGACGGATGTTCATAAACGACATTTTCCACTTCAATTGGATAAATGTTATATCCGCTCGCAATGATCAAATCTTTTTTTCTACCGACAATAAAGAAATAGCCGTCGTCATCCATCACAGCGATATCGCCCGTCGTCATCCATCCGTCTATCAATACTTGTGCGGTTTCATCTGAATTGTTCCAATATCCTTTCATCACTTGCGGTCCTTTGATCAGCAGTTCCCCTTCTTCGCCTACGGGGACTTCCACATTGCTATCTTCCAGCTTGATGATTTTGCAATCGACGCTCGGGATTGGAATCCCGATACTGCCCGTCTTCTTTTTCGTCCGTGGGTTCCGATGGGTGACAAGCACCTCCGACATCCCATACCCTTCCATAATTTGTGTACCGGAACGTTCCTCGAATTCTTTGATTACTTCTACTGGTAACGGTGCTGAACCACACGTGCATACTTTCAGGCTCTTCAAATCTTCATCAGCGATTTCATCGCTATTCAATAAAGCAATATAAATAGTAGGTGCGCCAATAAATACAGTAGGTGCGTACTTTTGTAGCAGCTCTTTCACTTTTGGGATATTAAATCGTCTCATAACGATGTACGTCCCGCTCAATGCAATTGTCAGATTCAGATAGCCGATTCCCATGATGTGGGCCATTGGCGTATTACCAAGTGTAACCTCTTCTTTTTCTTTTAAAGAGTAGAATACACGATTTTGAATGACATACCCGACAATATTATAATGTGTTAGCATGACCCCTTTGGCATGGCCCGTCGTACCGCCTGTGTATTGAATAATGGCGACATCCTCCATCGGATATATCGGAACATTCGGCAATTCGACACTTACTGTCGCCCCTTTATGAAAACAAACTTGTTGAAAAAGATTCCTTTCCGCATCGAAAACAATTTGTTCGATTTTCCTCTGTATTTCGATGGCCTTCAATTTAGGAACTTGGGCATCATCACATACAATCCATTTTGCTTCACTATCATTCAAAATGTGAGAAAGTTCGCTCGACTGGTATAGAATATTCACTTGGACTTGCGTGCAACCAATCCTTTGAAGCGCAAAGTAGCACACGGCGTATTCCGCACAATTCGGCAACATGACCGCAATGTGATCACCTTTCCGCATGCCTTGCTTATGAAAATACTTTGCAAGGCGCTCAGTGGCTGCCTGCAGTTCCGAATAGGTCATCACAAGTTCTTCATCAATGACGGCGATTGATGATGGAGATTTGTTAACCGCCTTTTCAAAAGTATCGTAAATAGACACATCCGTTGGAATTTCCACTTCATAAGGAATCCCTTCTGGATAGAAATCGTGCCATTTTCTTCTCATTTCTTCGCACCCCTTTCCACTACCATTTCAAGTATTCGGGTTTGACAATATGTTCCCTAATAAATGCGTCAACAAATTGCGTACAAACTTCACCCTCCTGCAGCAATTGTTGCAAATGTTTATAAATCCCAATCACTTCATTTTTTTTGCGTAAAATCGAGCCTTCTATTTGTTCTTTCCAATAAAAAATGCCTTGTTCAATCATTTTTTCCGGAGAGATTCCATTACGGATACAACGGGTAATTTTCTCATGCCGCCTTTCAATGACGTTCAAAAAATCGACGACTTTCTCGTTATACTCCTGTTGGGAAACGATTCCTTTATGATGCCCCGTTACAAAATACTTCGCATCAAGATCCCCAACTTTCTTTGCAGAAGTGATGAAATCGGCAATATCGGATTCCAATTCATTATAAAAAGGACCAAAGGATGTCAAGTCGATATCCCCTACGTAGACGACACCGTATTTTTCAATATACGGAACCGTATATCCTTCCGAATGGCCCGGGGCGTGGATAAACTGCACGTCCATGCCCGCGATTTCAACCGGCTCATCCAGCGGGTATTTCCGATTTGGCTGTATTGTCCGTTTTCCAACGGTTTTGTCTCCGAAATGCCTGTTTTCCTGTTGCTTTAGCCAAATTTGAAACGTCTCTTCGTCTTGTACTGCCAACATTCCGTCAGCATGTGAAAGAGCGTAAATATCCGAAGCTTTTTCAAAATCAAACGGATTGATATGCACGTCAGCTTCAGGAAAAAACGACACACCCCACACGTGATCGATATGATGATGGGTCAAGTAAATATCACGTACGAAATAGTTTTTTTTAATATATCTCAAACTGTCGAAGCCAGCTCCGCATTCCAATAATGCAGATTCTCGGTTATACGTCAGCAGTAACGTCGTACAAAACGGTACTTTGCTAGAATTGTCCCCCAAAATTTCAATCGGTCCTATTTTTTCATACATCCCATCACCATCCGTCCCTTCCGGTTTACCAAATCAAGTGTAAGAGCCACCGTTAATTTGCAAAACTTGTCCATTCACATAATTAGACAAAGGAGAAGCCAAGTAAAGAATCCCCTCTGCCGCTTCCCGCGGTTGCCCCGTCCTTTTTTGTGGGACTTTGTCAATAAACATTTGGCGCAATTTATCTGGAACGCCTGTCTGGTCTTCACTAGATTCAAGCGATTGAGTCATCCTTGTTTCGATGAACCCAAACGCCACCGCATTCGAATTGATGTTATAGCGTCCCCATTCCTGGGCAACGACCTTTGTCAGGCCGACGACTCCCGCTTTGGCAGACGAATAGTTGGCTTGCCCCATATTCCCTCGAAGTCCTGAAACGGATGATACGTTAATAATTTTCCGGTAATTCACAATCCCTTGTTCGATCTCCACCTTTGCCGCTTCCCGCATATAAGGCGCAGCCTCGCGGATTAAACGGAAAGGAGCAACCAAATGAATATCTAGCACTTGCTGAAACTGTTCGTCCGTCATTTTATGGATTAAACTATCGCGCGTGACACCAGCGTTATTTACCAAAATATCCAATCTTCCGAATTCAGCAACCGTTTTCTCGATTAATGTCCGCGGAAACCTGGAATCTGTAATATCACCACAAATCGCAAGTGCCTGACCACCTCTCTTCATGATTTCGCTTTCTATTTCCGCCGCAGGTTGTGCATCCATATCCGAAATAATGACGGTTGCACCGTTTTCCGCAAAAACCAATGCAGTTTCTCTACCGATCCCCCTACCTGCCCCTGTAATGATTGCTACTTTCCCGTCTAATAATCCCATTTTCAATCCCCTTTCCTTTCGGTATTTTCGAGGTGCCCGATTTGGCTGAACGCTTCCATTCGATGCATCTTTACCGGAAATGGGACTCTCAAACAATCGCCTTCTTCGATAATTGCGTTCCGATGCTTCAAATGTGGGTCTTTCGACAAATCGTTAATCATATTGACGCGACTGACTGGTAAATCAACCTCGCCGAAAATCGACAACCACTCAGATAATGTTTTTCGAATAATTATTGCCTCAATTTTCCGATTAATTATTTCAGCATTTTCCATCCTTTTTGTCCAACTATTAAACAAGTTATCCAGCAAAAACTCTTTCATGCCCACCGTTTCACAAAATGTTTCCCAAAACTTCTCTTCTACACAAGCGATGGAAATATATTGTCCATCTTTCGTCAAATATGCCCCATAAGCCCCTCGGCCCATGAAATCCGATTTAGCCGGCTCATTGCGTGCGTAATATTCCGCAATGCGTGGAGACATTAAAGCAAGTGCGCTTTCCACTAAAGACACATCGATGTAAACCCCATTCGAACGGGTTCGAGCCTTGTTCAACAATGCCCCTAACACCGAAATCGTAGCGTATAACGATGCCGCAAGATCCGCTATTTGGATTCCTCCTGCCGCTTCAGGCCCCCCGTTCGGCAGACCACTGATTCCGAGAATGCCCGAAACCGCTAAATAATTCAAATCATGTCCCGGTGCATCGCGGTAAGGACCGCTCTGCCCATATCCTGAAATCGAACAGTAAATCAGCTCCGAATTCAGTTTTGCAACCTCATCTTTACCAAAGCCCAATCGATCCATGACGCCTGGCCGGAACCCTTCGATGAGCACATCACTTTCCCTTAACAGTTTCCGAAGAGTACTTTTGTCGCTCTCATCTTTCAAATCGAGCGTCAAACTTTTTTTTCGACTGTTCAACATTTCATACAAGCCAGGAACCATCTGACGCGATGGATCGCCTCCATCAGGCCTTTCCACTTTTATGACTTCTGCTCCCAATTCCGCAAAAATATTCGTCGCGAATGGCCCCGGCAATAAATTCGTCAAGTCCACAACGCGAATGCCCTCCAACACGCCCATTTCAGTCACCCCTCATCTAGTCATACAAAAGCAGAAATGCCTAACACTTCCCTGCCGATGATCAGCTTTTGCATCTCATTCGTCCCTTCCGCAATAGTAAAGTATCGAATATCGCGATAATACCGCTCAACGGGAAACTCCTTCGTATAGCCGTATCCTCCATGAATTTGCAAAGCCTCTTCCGCCACCTTTAACACGCGATCCGTCGCAAAATACTTTGCCATTGAGCACTCAACCTTTGCATCCTTCCCTTGGTCCAGCAATGTGCTCGCTTGCTGCCCGAGCAACCGCATCGCATTAGTTAGCGTCATCATTTCACTAATTTTTTCTTGTATCAATTGAAAACTACCGATTGACTTCCCGAACTGATGACGTTCCTTTACGTACTTAATGGATGCATCCAGGCAAGCTTGCGAAATACCCGTAGCGATGTATGCAACCATGGCACGCGCGCTGTTCAAAAACTTCAATCCTTGTTTCAAACCTTCACCGACATTGCCGAGCACGTTTTTGGCAGGAATTTCACTATTTTCGAAAACCAATTCAGCAAAAGGACAGCTAACTGTACCCATCTTTTCAATTTTCGTCGCTAAAAAAGAAGTTTCCTCTTTATCTATAAGCAGGGCTGCGATTCCTTTATTCCCTAACGTTTTGTCCGTCTGTGCAATGACGATACCGATTTCGCCTTCCAAACCATTCGTTATAAAGATTTTTGTTCCGTTGATAATCCATTTATCCCCTTTTAACACTGCACGTGTTTCAACACTGGAAGCATCCGATCCGACATTCGGCTCTGTAAGTGCAAAGAAACCGAGCTTTTCCCCGCGCAACAGCGGCCCCAAATATTTTTCCTTCTGCTCATCCGTCCCATATTCGTAAATATGTGTGAGGACGGAGTTAGAAATGCCAACGGTCGCCCTTAAAGAAGGCCAGACACGGGATAATTCTTCGATCATCGTAAAATACGTTGTGTAATCTAGACCATGTCCACCCGCTTCCACCGGCAGCAATCCCCCTAAAAAGCCAAATGGGACGAGTTTTTGTACAATCTCTTTCGTGACAGGTTTTTCCTGTCTTTCATATTCCTCCACCATTGGCGCAATTTCCTTGTCCAAAAACTTCGCCAATGTTTCTTTGATCATCAGTTGCTCATCCGTTAATTGAAATGCCATTCCGAACTCCCCCTAGTTCTTTCTTCTCGCAATCATCATCGGGGTAAAGCCTTCTTGGACGACCACCCCGTTCTGATTGATGATTTTACGAACAAATTTCACAACCCCTCGGTCTTGTTTACTTGTTTCTTTCATCTCAACGATTTCAATTTCAAGATTAATTGTATCGTTAATTTTGATGGGTGCCAGAAAACTCCAAGACTCCAAACCTAATAAAGCAATCAAGTTTTTACTCATCCGTCGATTCAGCTCTGTGCGTGTAAAAAGTCCGGACGCGATGGATAGTCCTAACAAGCCGTGTGCAATCCGTTCTTGAAAAACCGTGTTTTTTGCATACTCCTTATCCACATGGAGCAAATTATAATCTCCTGATAAACCCGCAAAATTGACAACATCCGTTTCTGTAATAGTACGTGAAGGAGATAAGAATTTATCTCCGATTTGAAAGTCTTCATAAAACAACCCGTTATCTTCCATCCTTCTTTCCCCCTTCATCGTTGTAATATCGTAACGGCACTATTTGGACCGGCCCCCATGGCATGTGCCAAACCAAGCTTAGGATTGGCCACTTGTCGCTGACCAGCTTCTCCCCGCAATTGCGATACAATTTCATGTATTTGTGCCAATGCGGTTGCACCGAGTGGATGACCTCTAGATAACAGTCCACCGTCGGTGTTGACCGGTAAACTTCCCGTCAAATCGAAGACACCTTCACGTAACAATTCAGGTGCTGTTCCTCTCGCACAAAAACCAAGTTTTTCAATGTCCCATAGTTCGCCTGGTCCCATGCTGTCGTAGGCTTGCACGATGTCAATATCTTCTGGTCCATAGCCGGCGCTCTCAAAGGCTTCACGAGCAGATTTCTCGACAATGCCTTTCGAAGGATAGTGGTGGACGCTTGCCGTAATACCGGATTGATACGACTCTTCACCATATACACCTGACACCAAAACGGAGCTTGCCACACGAATCGCCCGATTGCTTTCTGGCTTACTTGTCAAAACCATCGCGACCGCCCCGTCCGCCAAAGGACAACAGTTCAGTAACCGAAGTGGAGATGCTATCATCGCTGATTGGAGTACCTCCTCTGTGGAAACTGCTTTTTGAAATCGTGCATTGGGATTTAGCGAACCGTTTCGCCTATTTTTCACACTGACTCTTGCAAAATCTTCAACCGTAGCTCCGTATTGGTGCATATATTCCATCGTTTCCAAGGCATAGTTGGCCGGTTGTACGTTGAAGCCCATTGCCAATTGCCAGCTCGGAAAAGCGGTGCTTGGGATTGGCCCTCTTGGCATCTTTTCAAATCCGATGGCGAGTACCGTTTCGTATTGCCCTAATCGAATCGAATCATAAGCCAGTCGAAACGCGGTTGCCCCACTTGAACAGGCACTTTCCACATTGACGATTGGAATTCCTGTAAATCCAATTTCCCCTACTACTCTATGCCCGGAAGCCGTCCCTTGATAGACACTACCTGCAAAAACGGCTTCCACTTTCCCCCACTTGATTTGAGCATCCTTTAAAGCGTCTACAATCGCTGCAGATCCCATCGAGCTGGTGGAATCATTCGGAAAGAAACCCCATTTTGTGGTACTCGCCCCTTGAACATACACATCTTTCCATTTTGCATTTTGACTCATCATCCCTCCCCCCTTACCAGAGAATTTTCCGCTGTAAACTTGAATGTCATGACATCGTTGTTTTCTTCTTCATATAATTTCACCACAACCATTTTGACACGTTCACCGACTGATAGCACTGGATCATCTACGAGCTGTGAACAAATATTTACTCCTTCATCTAGTTGCACGATTCCATATGTATAAGGAACCGCTCCTTTATAAAAACCCCCGGCCGGTTGTCTTTCCACTTTTGTTAGTGCCAAGACACGCCCCTCGCCAGAAAATTGTATTTCTTCTAAATACTCTTCATGACACTGCATGCAAAAATTCAATTTTTTCCGTGGAAAAAACACCTCTCCACATGCCTCGCATCGACTTCCAATCAAATAAGGTTTGCCATCCGCTTCTACTTTCCATAAGCCTTCCATGACTGGAATAGCTTTTCGTTCAATTTTCATCATCGCATTCGCCTCCTGTTTGATTATCCAAATCTTCCACCCGTCACATGTAATATATCTCCGGTTATGTAGGATGAAGCGTCAGAAGCAAAAAACAAAACTGCATTTGCGACGTCCTCCGTCGAGCCTACACGTTTAATCGGGGAATCGCGTTTTTGGAGTTCTTTAATCCTTTCGAATTTCGGATGATTCCGCAATGCACTAGTTTCAATTAACCCAGGCGCAACCGCATTCACGTTAATGTTATGTTTGCCCAGCTCCTTTGCGAGCGCTTTAGTAAGACCAAGAACACCTGACTTGGCAGAAGCGTAATTAGCTTGTCCTGGATTGCCCAAGTATGCGCGAGATGCAATGTTGACAATTTTTCCGTACTCTTGGGAAATCATATGTTCAGCCACATACTTCGCAAAAAGGAAAGAACCCTTTAAGCATACATCTACTACACAATCCCAATCTTCTTCTTCCATTTCCGTAATTTTCGCATCACGAACAAGCCCAGCGTTATTTACTAAAATATCAATCTTCCCGAATTGCTCCTTTGTTTTTTCAACGACGGACATGACTTCTTTCTTTTTTGCAACATCTGCGGGCATCGCATGAGCATCGAAACCGGACAATTGAAATTCTTTTATCGTTTCTTCACACGCTCCCACATTAATATCGGAAATAATGACCGTTGCCCCTTCCGTGAGCATTTTACGGGCAATTTCTTTTCCGATTCCATCCGCCCCCCCCGTTACGATAGCAACACAATCATGAAATCTCATTTCATAACCCCTTTCTAACTTTATCATTTCCCCTATTCTACTTCTTTCCAATCTATTCAACTATGTCAATTGACTACAATGTTCTTTTGTTTTATTGTATAATTCATACTAGTCGGCATTTTATAAAAGAAACACACAGGAGGATACCCAATGCTCAAAAACGAAATCAGCTACGGCAGTTTTATCGATGAGCTTTTTCCGCTCATCGAAAGCAATCAGTATGATGAAAGTAAGTGGGAGGCTTTAAAAGCGAGACTCCACGAGTATTCCATAGATGACAAGTTACAGTCCCATTTTTACGCACTTCAATCTTTGAAACAAAAGGCAGATTTCTTGAAATTCTCAACGAGTACGTTTGAAATCCTTCATCAAATAAATTTGGAAGTCGCTTCTCTCGCTCCGCTAACCGATATTCTAAATTTAAGCGCAGCTCGTCTATTGGATACTTCTAAAGCACATTATGTCCTCATCGGAATAATTGATAACGAGAAATCCTGTATGAGGATTGATGCGGTCGCCGGGGAAGAACAGTCCGACTTGTTATATTTCGAAGAACCGTTAGATTCGAGATTCCAAATGGAACTGGCGGACAATCAAGAGCCTTTCATCTTATCGGATATCGCTATACATCCCTCCTTCCAAAGCGCTTTATTGCAGCGCCTGGCGAAAAAAGGCGTCGTATCCCTTATCTGTTCACCATTGATTGCCCATGGCGAACGGATTGGTGTCATTTTTTTAGCTCGATCGGTTTTGTATCATTCCAAGCAGCCACTACTGCAAATGCTCAATAACTTTTGCTACCAAACAGCGCTTGCCATTTCAAACGCAAAGCTGTATTCGAATGAAGTTCGCATAAGTGAGCTTCACGGTGAACTCTTTGAAGAAGCACTCAATAAGGGGGGGAACGAAGGAATATTACAAAGAGTGGCCAATTTTATTGAAGAACCGATTTTATTGCTTGATGAATTCGGCAATTCCATTTATGAAGCTACACCTCGAAATTCCGCTAATAGTAGAGAGTATTTCGATCATATTGAACTTTATAAGTGCATCCTTCAATCCGTTAAGAATCATCATGCCACTTTTGAAATTTCAAACAATAGCCAGATCTACTCCGTTTTCACCATCACGTTGCACAATCGGACTGTCGCTTATTTAATTCTTTCAAAAAAAATAAACTCATATGATCAATTAAGCATCGTCGCCATTGGGCAAGCTAAAAACGTCCTGGCACTGCAAATCAACCAAGAAAAAACAAATATCGAAGTGGAAAACCGATTACGTCAGGACTATCTGTACGATTTGATATCCGGACTGGAAACGGAGGAAAATCTCACTCGAAGAGCTCGTTTTTTAAACATTTCTTTTGAAAAGACGTATTCCATTCTTGTTTTAAGCCCAAAAGAGAACGAAGAGGATTATACACAACAATTGAATCGTACCCTTGAGAAATTCAGTTATCTAATCGATCAGGAACTATTGCCGCTCAGCATGATTCAAGGACAGAAAATCATTCTAGTCACGCCCGACGAGCATACTCGCACCGTTGCGAACTTCGCGCTCAGCTATACGGAGGAAAAACAACCCACTTTACACTTCCGCATCGGTATTAGCAACCCCGTCTTACAAACGAGAGAATATCTTAGGGGTTTCAACGAAGCCAAAAAAGCAGCTGAATTCGCTCATTCTTTCCAATCCAATGCCCCAATTGTCCATTTCAAGGAGCTAGGAATCATAGGGTTGATATTCAATACGGAAAACCCCGAATACATGAGAGAATTCATGGACAGATACTTAGGAAAAATCATCGAATACGATGTCCAAAACAAGTCCGAATTACTGAAAACGTTAGAAGTATTTTTGGATAACGAATCGGCTATCCAACTTTCCGCTGAAAAGCTCCATGTCCACTACAACACATTAAGATACCGTTTGAATCGGATTGAAGAAATTTTAGAAATCGATCTATCGCACACACAAAACCGTCTTAACCTACAAATCTCCATCATCATTCATCGACTCATCAAACAAAGATGAAAAAAATAGAGAGTGGGATAAATACATTCCCACTCTCTATTTCTGTTGAAACCATTATCATTCCCCGTATGCCTTCATCACATTTTGGATGGTAAAAACAATGCAATCTCAGGGAAAAAATACAAGATGAGGATCATAACAAAGATCGGAATAATGAACCGGCTCGCACCTTTAAAGATGGTTTCGAGTGAATAATCGGAAACACCTTTCAATACATAACAATTCATTCCAACAGGTGGTGTGATTAAGCCTAATTCAATAATCAATACGATTATCACTCCGAACCAAATCAAGTCCATATCCATCGCTTGAATAATCGGTAAAATGATTGGAATGGTAATAACAATCATTGCCATAGAATCCATGAATGCACCTAGAATGAGATACATGAAAATGATCAACATAAAAATCACAAAGTCAGGCATCGAAATTGAATGGATTACATTCGCCATAAGCATCGGAACTCTTGTAATCGCAAGAAAATAATTCAGAATGAATGCCGCCAATATGATTGCAAATAAAAAACCGGTTGTTTTTAACGTGTTAGATGCGGACTCAATAAAATTCCTGAACGTCAATTTCCGATTAAACAACGCGATGATCATTGCTCCAAATGCACCTACTGCAGCGGCTTCCGTCGGGCTGAATAAACCAATATACATCCCACCAATAACGACTGCAAACAAAATTAATATCCAGATTGTCGATTTGAGGGAATGAATTTTTTCTTTCCATCCACCTCCAAAAGTCGCGGGGGCGATGTCCGGATTTAAACTCGCTGAAATATAAACCGTCAACATATATAATACGGTTAACATGATGCCTGGAATAATACCGGCAATGAGCAGTTTCCCAATGGACTGCTCGGTTAACATACCGTACACGATAAATGCCGTACTCGGTGGAATGAGGATGCCTAATGTTCCACCCGCAACAATTGTTCCAGCAGAAAACGAATCCTTATATCCGAATCGATCCATTTCTTTCGAGGCAATAGCCCCCATCGTTCCAGTTGTAGCCAAACTGGAGCCTGAAGCAGCTGCAAAAATCGCCGAAGCTCCGATTGTCGCCAAACCGAGTCCACCTTTTAGACGTCCCATCCACAGGCGAAACATTTTAAATAGTTCATTGCTAATTCCCGAGACGAAAAGCAATTCCCCCATCCATATGAAAAGCGGAATCGTCGATAATGTATAACTAAAACTATGATCCCAAATAATGGTCTCAATCGCGGTAGTAAGCGTATTCCAACCTTTTAAATAATAGATCCCGAGAAAAGCTGGAATCGCCATGGCAATAGCAATCGGAAGCCGCATAAACATGAGGACGAACATTAAAACAAGGCCCATCAATCCGATCATCTCGATACTCATATTACCCCTCCTTTCCAGCAAACAAAGTAACGAATGCACGCATAGACTTCAAAAGTGCTTCCAATCCCCACATCATGAAACCCAATGCAATGATGAATCGAAACGGAAAATGTGGGATTCCAAGTAAATCTGTCGTTTTCACATTTCCATTCATCGAATTTAGTCCTATGTTAAAGCTTACCCATCCAATGAAGAGACAAATGATAAATGTGGAAAGATAGCTGATGACATCTGCAAATTCTTGTATTTTTTTGGGTAACCGATCGACAAACAAACCGATGGAAATATGTGCATCTCTTTTTTGTGTGTATGCTAGCGCGAACATTATCAATACAACCATGCCTAGTTGCATAAATTCAACATCCCCCACTACAGGAGCCCCCAAGTTGCGACTGATGACTGCATATGTCGTAAAGACCATCATACTCGTCATTGTGAGAATCGCTATCCACCTTCCAATTATCGTTAAAAAACCTATCCATTTTTCCACAATCCCCATTCATTCCACCTCCGTATAGAAAAATATGTCTTGATTGTCAACCAAGACATATTATTCTCCTTTTTTGTTAGAAAGGTAGTTTTAATCCAGCTTCAAGAAGCATGTCTTTAAAATCTTCCATCATTTGGTCACCAGGATACCCTTTCGCATTTGCTTCTTTCACCCATTCATCCCATAGCGTTTTGGCGGAAACTTTAAATTTCGCTTCTTCTTCAGGAACCAATTCAATAATCTCTCCCTTACCTTCAATTAGCTTGTCCAGTTCGCCATAGGCTTTCTCTAATTCCTTTTTGTGCGTCTCACTAAACAACTCAGCCAATTTTGGTCCAAGCACTTCGTCAAACATTTTTTGCAAGTCTTCGGGCAGCGATTCATAGTAATCTTTGTTCATGATCGGTATAACAGGCGTAACGGTTGTCCCCATTTTCATGACATATGGTGCCACTTCATAGTATTTATGACCCAAAACACCGATTGTCGAATAGAAAGCAGTATCCAAAGTACCTTTTTGCAAAGCTTCGTACGTTTCATCCAACGGAATCGATACTGGAACACCGCCCCACGCTTCTACGAGCGGGACATCCGATTTACCTTGGACTCTCATTTTCAATCCTTTTATGTCTTCAATTTTTCTAACTGGCTTTTGGGAGAATAAATTATATGGATCTGTTACAAAGCTTCCGCCTAGATAATGAACCTCCTCTTCAATCGCATCGACAGCGTATTTTTCTCCGAACTTAGTCATGATTTCACCGCCTATCGTAGAATCCGGGAAAGCGAACGGTAAGTTCCCAATCGTATAAGGGAAGAAGATGCTATCATAATAATAAGTTGAAATGACCGCCCCTAAATCGGCTATGCCGCCTCGAGTATCCTCAAAAGCTGAAGTCGCCTTCCCCAAAGTTCCTCCATGAAATACATTCACCTTCACCCGTCCATTTGTTTCTTTTTCCACAAATTCCGTCCACGGTTCATAAACGTTGTACACATAATGATGCGTGGAAGGCTGGATGTTACCGACGTTCAATTCGTAGACTTTTTCAGCGTTTGTGCCATTTGTACCTTCTGAACTACTGTCCTTTTCAGTATTACAAGCACCAAGAATTAATATTAACACCAAGCTTAACATGCCAAAAATCTTTTTCATCTGTACCACTCCTTTTCCATCGTAAGTAACCGCTTTCATTTCCGATTCAAACTAAATGGGCAATTATAAAATCCGGCTTCAACCGACTTCATCCACATCTTTCTGAATGCTTCCCGAATGTTTGGAGAAGATGTCCCATTTTCATTGTAAAAATAGCATTCGTTTTCCAACCCACGTTTATATTTTCTTGAAGTGGGACAACTTACGTTTCAATAAATTTGTTCAGCGCCGAAATTACTTCTTTCACTTCGCTATTTACACCAAAGTCCAAATTCACCCCCCTTTTAAAATCTTCAAAATATTCTTATCTATAAACGAATTCTACAGAGGAAGAAATGACTCTTCTACGTCAAAAACAAACAAATATTATCATTTCATTTGTAGGGTACATACATAAGTTAATTTCATAATTCCTATCTCCTCAGTATCAAGGGTTTCAACTAAATAAAAATGAGGCACCTCCCAAAATTCTGTATAGTGGTAGCGACTAAACAACCTAACCCGAATGGAGTGAATACCCCATGACTATTATAAAACAAAATAGCCTTTTGACATCCTACAATTATTCGAAATGGAAAGTTCGCATCGCTTTGATACGATTTTAGCCACTTTCGATGTACAACTCATTTTTCATCTTTTTTCTAAAAAGACGCTGCGTGGGGCTCCGCGTGAATGCAATTAAGGTGCAAAGATTCAATCATTGATGATTCGTATTGTAGAGCGTATACCAACCGTAAAAAATTTAATAAAACGTTAATCGACAACCCTTTATTCCGTCTGGATTGTGGGTTTCTTGCCCCAGACTCCGTCCCTTCGAAGGCTTCTTATTCACGTATGATCGTGTAACTAGTCAGTCTGATGTGTTTGATAACATGCAGGATGAGCTGATTCAAGCTGCATTTTTAGAAGGTTTCCTTTGTGACGAACACCTTGCCTTCGATGTCACACATTTAAAAGCGCGTGATGCATTAATCTCTTCTGAGAAAAAAGGAACTAAACCACCTACGAAACATGGACATAAAACTAAAGAAGAACAGGTAGCTTGGCTCGCTAAACAAGCAGAATCGAAGCGAATTTAACAACCTACGAAAAGAAATTGGAAGCATAGTTGTCGATTTTAGCTGATACGCTTTGGCAAGATATACCGATTGAGCAGAAGTAGACATCAAGAAAAATAGTGACGGTAAAATACGTTTTTATACGTCTTTAATGAACATCTGGCTGTTTCAACGAAAAGCCAGTATATTATAGGTCACCTCATGTCGTAAGGCAATTTATCTGACAGTAAAGCGGCCATTCCACTGTTGAAAAAGGTAGCTACTATTTTGCCCAAACACTTTACGACAGCGTTATTCGACGCAGGTTATGATTATGAACCGATCTATAAACAAGCGCTGGTGCAAACGATGTGTGTCTTAATTCCATATAATGTTCAAAATGAAGACAAATGAATAGGATTCGATGACTATTTTCGCCCAACTTGTGTACCTGAACATAGCTACTGTTACGACAGCTTCGATAAAAATACCGTACATTAAAATTTCCACACCCGAAAGCGTGAGAAATGTGTTCATTGCGGGGGATTCACTGTGTCAAAAGGTGTTCAAAATCAAATATGATACGGATATCCGAAAATATATATATCCAACACGCGGCTCAAAATTATGGATGAAACTTTACAAATAACGCACCTCAGTAGAACGCGTCAACGCCTATTTAAAACAATACTTTCAATTAAACAACGTCCATCACCGTACAGGGGAAGTCTAAGCTCTTGTAAAAGATGATTTATGAAATTGATTCTATTTCAAAGCTTTTTCCCATGCGATTGAAGTCCTTGCAGCTTTCTGATTTATTTCAGAGATAACAAATAAAAAAGCGACTTACTCAAATGAAACGAGCAGCCGCCTTTGACATGTACATATTGCAGAGTAAAGACCGTCAGTATCCGATCTTATCCGATCTAACTGACGCACCCAGATTGTTCAAAATTCAACCTCTCTTAGAAAAAATTCAGCAGTAATGCTCCTACGATAAAACAATAATATGTGAAATAAACCAGCTTACCGTTTTTCATATTTCCCATAAACCACTTCATCGCAAAATAAGTCATTAACAGTGTTGCAATAAATGCAGCAGCATATGGAATTGCTAAATCCACTTTATTCGGCTCATTTAAAAAATCAGAAAAACCGTGTATAACGCCTCCGAGGATCACAGGAATATACAACATAAATGAAAATCGAAGTGCCGTCTCCTGTTTCATGCCTACAGCAACTGCTGAAATAATCGTTGCACCCGAACGACTAATTCCTGGTAATAATGCAACAGCCTGCCCTAATCCAACAAGGTAAGCATCCTTAGTTGTAGTATCCCCCTCGCCTTTATGCCCTTTCAGATTGCGAATTAACCATAAGGCAATCCCCGTTATAAAGAGCATCATCGCCATCGTTGTCATGCTAACTCTTTCTGCTAGATAATCACTTAATAAGAAGCCAAGCACACCTGCTGGAATTGTCCCAATGACGATGAAGGATACAAAACGAAAATCACTCTTATAGCGAGAGTTTCGCGTCTTCAAATACAGAATGGAGTTTCCTGCAAGTCTTGCGATATCTTTTCTATAAACATAAAGTATCGCAAA
Organism: Sporosarcina sp. FSL K6-1522; assembly: GCF_038622445.1. GTDB lineage: Bacteria > Bacillota > Bacilli > Bacillales_A > Planococcaceae > Sporosarcina. Next base: position 2,523,175 of record NZ_CP152019.1, on the reverse strand, counting down.
TAATGACGCTATATTTGTTAAGATAGCAAAAGTAAATCCTTGTTCACCTAGCTCTAAAATTTCACTAGCAATCATTACGTGCCCACTAAACGATACAGGTATTGATTCTGTAAAACCTTGAACAATCAAAATCATTTTGACGATTAATATAATATCAAATTCTCCCATTTTCCCTTCCTAAAAAAACTATAAACTCTTATTTTTCACAGATTTTAGAGACGAACTACAATAGATATTGTTCCAAACCGAAAGTTGTTAACTTGGATTTCCTATCTCCAATTTATATGCAACTATTCGCTATCCTAGAAAATCCAATCTCTTTCGTTTGGCTCGCATCCAATCCAAATAGAGCAGCGGGATGAAGATATTGCAGTCGCTGTCTATGCCAGCTGATGTTTACCTTCTGCATACCTAAGTTCTGTTTTCTATCAAAAAAACGTCCGAAACCTTGATGCGACAGGGTTTCAAACGCTTTTAAAACGGTTCTTATTTAACTGTTTTAACACTACTTACGTTCCAGACGTATATAATAGGAGGTAAACGTTGATATATCAAGGTTTCTTGTTTATCGTGTGTAGAATTTTTGTAAAATTAATCATCGATTTAAAACTAGTCAAAAACCAACTGTTTCCTTATTTGAGGGGAGGGTACGACCAGATACAATTTTAATGAAGGAACAGACACCTACTCAGTTGAGTTGGTGATTGTTTTTCTTTGCATCCACATATAGCCAAAATACCCAAAGCATCTTTCCATAGAACTACAACCGATCGGGCACTAGTATGGCTAAAGGTGATGTTCGGATTGCTCCGAGCATCACAAAATTGATTATTTCAAAAAAATTCACAAGCGCTTGGAGCTATCGTCATATTGATCAGTTAATACTTGGAGGTGTGAACTGTGGAAACAACAACGGCAAACATAGATTTATTGTAACGCTAGACGAAGATACTTTTCATGAAATACTTTATTACGTGGTCGTGGAGGGAGTTAATACAGACAAGATGGTAAGCGATTTATTCCAAAATTATATTGCAGAACGAAAAAAACGAGATGGTTCCAATTAGAACCTCTCGCGTTCTTAATCTATACACTGCACACTTATAACATCTCCAACTGGTATCCGCTCGATTCCAAACGGATCCTCTAGTATGATACATTTTAAATGGATATCGATTTTTTCTATTGTACCTTGATACGGTATTAATCTCCCATCAACCCAAGTCTTTAAAAGCGTTTGACATTTCCTCTTGTACGCCACTTCAATCTCTTCCTGAATGGATTGTAGATCGAAATCTTCCAGCTCCGGGCGCTCAACGTAGCGATCTTTATCCATCCAGTCGCGGAGTTTTGTAACGTGTTCCGGGAGCATCATAGCTGTCCATTTTATATTTCCGCGGTCTCTAATCATCGCTCTCCCCCTATCCTTTATGTCCACCCACAAGACGTGACCTCTTAATCGCCGTACCGGCATCTGTAAGAGATACAGCGCGCAGTATAGCAGTCGAACCATATCGGGTTCGAATCTGATCCATCGCTGTTCCAAGTTGCCGATTGCGCCATTTCTGTTCATCAAACAGGCTTAGCTGCACCGAGTGTTCATCTTCCAACTTCGTAATCGAAATTGAAATTTGGCGCACGGGCCGACCGTCATGAAATTCTTCCAATAATTCTTTACAGACGGCGTAAATTTGCATCGTGTCATTCGTCGCTTCATATATAGTGCGTGATCGATAGAAACCGCCACCAAGCATATTTTTGCTATATCCAATCCCAAGTGATATGGTACGACCAGCCTTGTTCGATTCCCTCGTCCTTCTCGCAACTTCCTCGCACATTTCCAACAGCACTACCTTGACCTCCGCAACCTTGTTATAATCGCGCATAAGGATTTGACTCTTACCGTAGCTGACCTGACCTTCCAGGAGTGGTGCCCCCATTTTGGACAGATCGATGCCCCACGCGTGATGATATAACTGATTTCCAAGAACACCAAATTTCTTTTCTAGTCGACTCAATTCGGCGTTTGCCAAGTCACCAACTGTATATATCCCCATATCGTTTAAGGTCTTTTCCGTCCTCTTTCCGATTCCCCACATTTTTGATAGAGGAGAAACAGGCCACAGCTTTTTTGGTATATCCTTGTATGTCCATTTTGCATAGCCTGTTTTCTTCCCCTCCAAGTCCAATGCGAGTTTGGCCATTAACCTATTTGGTCCCGCGCCCACAGCGGACGGCAATTGAAATTGATCTACTAAATTGTATCGAATCCGTTCAATTGTTTGTTCCATTGGCCCCCAAAGCCTTTCTGTGCCTGCTAGTGAAAAAAAGCACTCATCCACGCTGTACACATGTATGGCCTCCATTGGAACATACTGATTCAGTAGTTTAGGTATTTCCATGGATATGTTAAGGTACATTTCCATTTGCGGCTCGATAAGATAAATGGATGGGTCGTTAGGTATTTCATAAAGCCGCGTCCCTGTTTTAACCTTGTATTTACTTTTTAGTGGTGGACTTGCGGCTAATACCACGCTTCCTTTTTGCGATAAATTACTCACCACCGCAATCATATCGCGCATTACATCCAGTCCCTCGATGGCCGCCGCACAACTTGCGTAAAAGCTACGTATATCAATGCACGCGATTTGTTGATCTGGAAATTCACTGTAATCCATCATACAACGTCACGCTCTCTTTTTATGATGGGAACAAGTGCTAATACATGATCGATTGTAAATGTCCGCTTGGATTGCCGCAGATAACAATAAGCCTTGAATGATTGATCCTCTACTTGGATTACCTTTATCCGCCGTTTACTGACTCTCCCATTCTTATCCACATACATCATATCCAGTAACTCATTACATTCCATCGATACTAACAATTGACCAAGCACACCTGTTCCCTCCTCTTGTTTTATAGTATGCAGAACAAGCGTTTTTATTACAAGTGGTAATATTATCATATAAATAATTTCACATTGACGGAACGACAATAAAAAAGCACCCAACAGTGAGTGCTTTTCTTATGACTTCCCTATGACCTTATCCTTCAATTCTTTCATCATCGATTCAAGCTCACTTTTCAAACCATGAATTTTACACAACATGTCATTATACTTCCTTGTATCCGCAAGTGCCTTCTTTACTAAGTGTTCACGTGAATATTTTGAACGGCACTTGGACCTTCTTCTACAAAATTCATATCCAACTTCTCTTGAGGTGAAGGTGAATGATGATGTACAACTTTAGGATCTGATTTTCCATTTAGGATTGCATTTAATAAAACAAGCGTAAATGATCCCATTACTACCCCATTTCCACAGATCAATTGCAATGTTTCCGGGAACTGTGCAAATGCTTCTGGAACACCCTTGATAGCCAATCCTACACCAATCCCAATGGCAATTGTTAGTTGATTTGTAGGCTTGCTTAAATCTGCTTTAGCTATCATGCCTAATGCTGCTGTAAGAAGCATACCGAACATAGGAATCATAGCACCACCTAGGACTGGAAACGGAATCATAGTTGTTAGTCCAGCGACCTTAGGAACAAAACCAAGAACTACTAAAATACAGCCCGCCATAATGACAACAGAGCGCTGAGTCACCTTTGTCAGCAGAACCAAACCCACATTTTGTGAAAAGGTGGAATGATTGAACGAATTGAAGACTCCACTTATGAAACTACCAAACCCTTCAGCACGTAATCCTTTTTCCACCTCTTTTGCATCAATTTCTCTATCACAAACATCACCTAGCGTTAGGAATACACCTATACTTTCAATAGCAATGATTAATGAAATAATTGTCATAGTGATAATGGATGAAGCATCGAAGGTAGGTACACCGAAATAGAATGGCTTCACCATTGTAAACCAGCTTGCATTTGTAAATGCCGAGGCATCAACCATCCCTAAAAATGCGGCTACTATAGTACCCATCACCATTGAAAGTAAAATTGATATCGCTTTCATAAAACCCTTTGTAAGTGTATTAAGTATCACAAACGTAAGTAAAGTAAAAGCTGCTAAAAACAGATTCATAGGGTCTCCAAAAGAGGCAGCTCCGCCTCCACCAGCTGCATTTTTCATTGCAACTGGCATTAATGACACACCAATAATTAATATGACAGACCCTGCAACGAGTGGTGGAAAGAACGGCACCAATTTGCCGATATATTTTGAAAGTAACCCGACAATTAATCCTGAAACCATGACAGCACCCATCACTCCCGTTATGCTATGAGCCTGTCCTATTGCTATTACGGGTTCAACAACAATGAATGAAACAGCCATTAATGCAGGCAATCTAATTCCAAATCCCTTACCACCGACAACTTGAAGCAACGTTACAACTCCACAGGCAAGTAAATCAAACGAAATCAGGTAGACAATCTGTTCTTGCGTCAAGCCAATCGCAGGACCAACAATTAGTGGAACAGCTACCGCTCCTCCATACATCACACAAACATGTTGAAAGCCTAACATCAGAATGCTTATTTTACTTAGTTTATCCATATTTACCCCCTGTTAATGACGTTGTAGGATCTTTTCCAGGTCTGGATGAATTGGCAGTTTCGCATCTCCATGGGACAAATCTGTAAGAAGCATCTTTACAAGCAGTTTTTTGTTGGTTATTAGGAAACGTTGTTTACGAATTTACTGTTTTGTATTATCAGCATGAATATAGTAAAAGGGGGTGTATAAAAAGCCCGGTAAAAGTGACTTTTTGAGTTCGATAAAAATCCACTCTCTTCTGTCCTCACATGGTATTTAAATACGTGTCATTTCTCGAACTCCTCGGCCCCTCTTATCGGACTTTTTGAACACTCACGATTAGCTTCCACGATATGTGCTATATCCACCAGGTGCAACAAGAAGAGGAATATGATAATGTTCTATCTTACTCCTTATCCCGAAGCGAAGAGGTACTTTATTTAAAAATGGTACAACTGAGACATCGATTATTTCGCGATTGAAGTATTCCCCAACATAGAAGACCAACTCATATTCACCTGGTATGATCTCATCCCCCTGGAGCAGGGGAGAGTCCACTCTCCCATCAGAATTTGTATGAGCTGTCTTTATAAGTGAACGTCTATCATCATCCCTTAGAGCCCACAGTTCAACCTTAACATTTTGAGCTGGCAGACCTTTAGATAAATCTAAAACATGTGTGGTTAGTCTACCGTCCATTATTGTACAGCGCTAACAACTGCATCAGCTGTCGCTTTCTTTTTAAGATCTTCCTGTGTGACAATAAAACCTTGGAACCCAAATGGAGGACGTGGCTCTTGGTATACACTGCCTTCAGAATTTGGAATTTCTTCTACAACGGTTTCCCAAGTACGGTTGTTCGTTTTAAATTGAACATTGTCAAGTTGCGGGAAGCGTTCTAGAATTCTTAGACCGATATGATAAATAAGTTGCTGTATGGAACGGTTATCCAATTCGTGAAATACCGTGTTAGCAATGTCGCAAATTTGCTCTGCTGCCACATACTTCTCCGGATTCACCCCAGAGGCATCTTCTATATTTGTATACTCCCAATTGAAATCAAGATAGATGAATAGCGGACGGTCGTGAGCTTCTGGCAAAGTAGTATATTCATCACGAATGAACCCATAAAATGAACTTCCTTTAATCTTGATTAACTGTACCCCTACTATACCGCTGGAATGCTTGGTTACTTCACTGCCAGTTGCAGTTCTTTGTACTTCGATCGTCGTGGTAGCGCTTTCATTTCTTGAACGCCGATAAACAACTTCACTGTTTTCATGGCCGTCACCTTTTGGCACTTGGACATTATCAAATGAAATTTCATTCGCAGTAAGTTCTACACTTTCAATATGACTATACCTCGCGAGAAATGCTTCACAAATGTATTTAATAAATCCTTCCGCTGTATTCCCCTGATAGGTAGCAGCATTGCGCTGAATAAAGTTTTTCATAGAATCTGTGGCAACTACAAGACTATTATCTCCCTCAGTAAATGAAGGTAAGAAAGCGTCCCCCTTAAGAGAAACCTGACAATTAAATCCAAAAATAGTATTATCCCTTTCCGTAAAATTGGATTCCGGAATCCGTTTCAGTCCAGTTAAAGGTTTTACAAACGTCCTGTAAACAAATACGTCCCCTTTTCCATAGTACATTGTTCTTTTTTCATTTTGATTAGTCATTCTAATTCCCCCTTAACTTTTGATAAAATCATTTAATCTATGACTGGCAATGTCGTTAATCTGCCTTATTGCTTCTGTTATTTCACTTTCTTTATCCGAACTAATACGATTTTTCATCGCTACTTTAATCATTGTTTTATCCAGACCGCGAACAGCAACGATGAAAGGAAATCCAAACTTGTCTTTATAACGATTATTTAGGCTAAGAAACTCCTCATATTCTTCCCGGGTGAGAGCATTCAATCCAATCGCTGATTGTTCTTTAACTGAAGCTTCTGCCATATCGATTCGACTGGCTAAGTCCGGGTGAGCTTTTATCAATTGAAGGCGTTCTATTGAATCCGCCTTTTCAACAATTGTTGCCATCGACTGTTTAAGGTGATCTAAAGAAAGGAACGGTTTATGATTCCATACATGTTCCGCTATCCATGGCGAACATTCATACACCCAGCCCAATGTCTTAGTGAAAACATTCTGGTTCATCGTATTTAGATGTTCAAGAGTAATAGTTATTGTTTTTTCCCCCTCTCAATGAAATAATATACAGATAATTTGAAATACTTTTAACCTAAGTTGATTATATAAGGTGCATACTTATTGGTCATTAGCTAAAAGAGCCAATATTTCACCCAAAAGGCTATGCTTGCAGCACATCACAAAATAACTTGGACGAAAATCTATTAGATTTGAATATGTTCCCAATAGAAAGGTGATCAATTTGAAATTTACCATCGCTAATGCTTTACAGATTCCAATCGTAAGCCAATGTAATGTGGTAGCAGGTCTAAAAGGAGTGAACAGAGAAATAGAGTCCGTCAATAGCTTTGACGCCCCTGATGTAACTTCCTGGTTAAAGCCTAGGGAACTAGTACTTACTACGGGATATGTATTTCAAAACAAACCGCAACAATTGGAGCAACTTGTGAATGAGCTAGCCCAAAAACAGTGTGCGGGATTAGCCATCAAGTTGAATGTGCCTCAAACCGTTATTAGTATTGCTAATAACATGCATTTACCGATTCTCCAGATACCTAGCCAATTGTCATTATCCGACATCATGTCTCCAGTACTAAGAGAGATTGTCACAAGACAGAATCATCAGCGGGAAATAAATGATGATACTCCTTCTACCATTCGTATCTTTAGTGAAAACCCCATTCACAAACACATTGAGTTGATTGAAAGCAAAGCCATTGACCTTCAAAAAGATGTGGGGTGCATTTGTGTAGTGGTAGAAATATCCCTAGCTGGACATCAAGAGTATCATTTTAGTACCATTAAACAAATTTCTCAAACTATCGAATCAATCATCCGAAATGCAGATTTTGATAACATCGTTGAAATAATTGGCGATACGCTCGTAATCATTTTTCAAAATCAGAATAGCGTTGGGACCACAGAAATTTATGGGATGACTGCTTATTTAGCACAACAAATTATCTCTACTCTTTCGCTACAAATACCAGAATTGCCATGTGTAATTGGGATTGGCAACTACCATGAAGGGAAGAATAGACTAACCAAAAGTTACGAGCAGTCTGTAAAGTCCATAGAAGTAGGAAAACGATTAGGTTCCGAAAAGGCGGTTTACTGTTTCAATGAATTGGAACCCCTTATACTTTTGCAGTACGCCCCCACTACACTCCTAGCTGATTTCGTTTCAAGTAATCTACGTCCTTTATTGGAACATGATACTTTAGCCGACACTGACCTAGTAAATACGCTTGAAGTATTTTTGCAAAGCAATCTTGGTCCTTCTGAGGCAGCAAGAAGAATGAATGTACACCGGAATACCATCCATTCTCGAATTAAAAGTATAAAAGAAATATTGAATACTGACTTAAGTTCCGATAAAAACCTTTTCAATTTGCAGCTTGCCTTACATGCCAGGCATCTTCTAAAATAAATAATCACTTTAACCTGTTCAACTAAAAGGCCACTGATGAACAACAGTGGCCTTTTCTTCTTTAAAACAAAGCTACATTCCATTTTGTCTTATAATAACTTTGCCGCCTTTATACTGAACAACAAGTTAAAAGGGATATCCTCTGCCTTTAGATCCACTTTTAATAATTCTTCAATCCGGGATAACCGAAACTTTACAGTGTTTCGGTGAACGAATAGCAATCGGGCCGTATCCTCTAATTTCCCCCTCGAGGACAGAAATGTTTCAAGTGTTTTTAACAGCTCTCCCTCATTTTTTCGATCATATTCAATAATAGGATGAAGTGTAGATTCTACATACTTCGATAAAACATCTTGATGTATTTGATTGATTAAATCATCAACTTCAAACCTTCCGTAATCAAATACCATTCTAGTCTTATAAGGATCAATTTTTGAACCTAGTAAAATTGCTTTTTTCGCTTCCTCCAAACCTTCCCGCATTTTAAAAACACCTATTTTTACCTTACTTAACCCGATTTCGAAAATAGAACTTGGATATTCCTTTGATATACTTTCCGCTAAAACACTCACAATTCTTTCCACCTGAAGAATCAATCGATTGGCAGATTCCATTCTTTTCCCTTGAAATAGAATCACTGGACCTTCAAAATGAATACACCAAAACCTTAGATTCTGCTTTTCCGATTTATCCATATCCTCCAAGAGTGTTTGTAGACAAATATGAACAGGAACTTGGCCTTCGGGTTTCCTTTCTTTTATCACAAGTATGATATAGGGAGAAGTGCATCCAAAACCTAACTCCTCCATCTGGTGATTTACATCTTCTAGATCTGTATTCTCACCATTTAAAATATCATTAAAAACTTTCAAATTTAGATTTTGCTTGTTTTTTACGTTCTCTTTGTTAACAATTTCATGGGTAAAGAGAAATAATAAGTCCGATAAGGGGGTTTCATCTGGTATTTCTAATAATGGTAATCCACACCGATTTGCTTCTTGAATCATCTCAGAAGGAAAAACAGAAAGAAATCGTTTTACTTTGATAGCTAGTCCTGCACATCCTTTTTTCGATAATTCTCTAATCATAGTAATTTGTGCTTGTTCATCATCTTTAAACACATAACCGGTTGTCAAAAGAAGCTCCCCCCGCTTGATCCAGGAAGTATCGGGATGATCCATTATACAGACCGAATTGATAACCCGGTTTAGCCCTCGTTCGCCAGCAATGACCTCTACTTGATTTAGGACAGGCATTTTCAACGCTTTTTCAACCGTTAGATACATATCTCCCCCTCCGTTTCTTTTTTTGCTTGATCTACAGTTTTCAAATTTCTTCACCATCTCCTACCCTTTATTCAAAGACATTCCACAAATACGATTGAAACCCTCTTTATTTTTTACATAAATTCACATCCAACGAGCTTAGCCACTGCAGGTTTTCCGCCATCTTCCTTCGTATTCCACTTCCACCGGCTTTAATAATTGAACAAGCACGTTCGTATTGCGAGTGGAAAATTATCATTATAAATACTTTCGCATTGACAGAACAACAATAAAAAAGCACCCAACAATGAGTGCTTCTACTCTTCTTATGATTTTCGCATGACCTTCCCCTTCAATTCTTTCATCATCGGCTCAAGCTCACTTTTCAAACCTTGAATTTTATGCAACATGTCCTTGTACTTCCCTATATCCATAATGGTTGGCAATAGATCATAGAGCTTTTTGATTTCGCGTTGTTTCCTTCTGATTACAGCATTCGTCGCAAATGATGTGAAGCGTTCGTTACACTTTGGGCAATGAAAATACGTTTCAACAATCCCATTGCCGTGCTTCTTTTCTTTCGGTTGAATCGTGAAAGGCGTCATGCAATTATCACACCTCACAACAGCTGGCTTACTCAATACATCACCATCCTATATTCCTAATCCGACCGTAATTTTCTACAAATCATTCAAGTTCCTTGTCTCCCTAAAATACACCTTATATACATCATTGTATGCTTGAACCTTATCGTTACTGATCACTTTCGTATTGATAAAATGACAAATAAAAAAAGCGACTTACTCAAATGAAACGAGCAGCCGCCTTTGACATGTACATATTGCAGAGTAAAGACCGTCAGTATCCGATCTAACTAACGCACCCAGATTGTCCAAAAATCAACCTCTCTTAGAAGAAAATTAGCAGTAATGCTCCTACGATGAAACAGTAATATGTAAAATAGACCAACTTCCCGTTTTTCATAATTCCCATAAACCATTTCATCGCAAAATAAGTCATTAACAGTGTTGCAATAAATGCAGCTACATATGGAATTGCTAAGTCTGCTTTAGCTGGTTCATTTAGAAAATCAGTAAAACCTAGTACAACTCCTCCAAGGCTCACGGGAATATACAGCATAAATGAAAATCGAAGTGCCGTATCCTGTTTCATTCCAACCGCAACTGCTGAAATAATCGTTGCACCTGAACGACTAATTCCCGGTAATAATGCGACAGCCTGCCCTAATCCAACAATGAAAGCATCCTTAATTGTAATATCACTCTCACCTTTATGACCTTTCAAATTGCGAATTAACCACAAGGCAATCCCCGTTATAAAGAGCATCATCGCAATCGTTGTCATGCTAACACTTTCCGCTAGATAATCACTTAATAAAACACCAAGCACACCAGCCGGAATCGTCCCAATGACGATGAAGAATACAAAACGAAAATCACTCTTATAGCGAGAGTTTCGCGTCTTCAAATACAGAATGGAGTTCCCTGCAAGTCTTGCGATATCTTTTCTATAAACATAAAGTATTGCAAATAATGACGCTGTATTTGTTAAGATAGCAAAAGTAAATCCTTGTTCACCTAACCCTAAAATTTCACTAGCAATCATTACGTGCCCACTAGACGATACAGGTATTGGTTCTGTAAAACCTTGCACAAGCCCAATCACAATCATTTTAATGATTAATATAATATCAAATTCGCCCATTTTTCCTCCCTAAAAAAACCTATAAATTCTTATTTTGTATAGATTATAGAGACGAACTACAATAGATATTGTTCCCAACCGAAAGTTGTTAACTCGGATTTCCTATCTCCAATTTATATGCAGCTACTCGCTATCCTAGAATATCCAAGTTCCGTTTTCCACCTTATTCAATTGGATTCCAACAAAAAGAAAAAAACGTTTGAAACCTTGATATAACAGGGTTTCAAACGTCCTAAGTAGGATTCGGCCAAATTAAAATAATATCACTTAAACTATCCCCAACTTTTTTAATTGATTCCACACGCTTCTGCTATTACTTCTATTAAATGAAGTCCTTGCATGTTATTCTTTACGCCACTACGTTCAATTCCTAAACGCATTTGTAATAAACAACCTGGATTTGTGGTAACAATTGTACTTGCCTCAGTTTTTATTGCGTGTAGCATTTTCTCATCTAAAATTTCCATTGATTCTTCAAAATTCAGTAAATTATATATTCCACCAGAGGCACAACATAAATGACTATTTTTCATCTCTACAAATGTTGCACCCGGAACGGACTTTAATAATTTTCTCGGTGGATCAACGACTCCTTGAACATTTCGTAAATGGCAAGAATCTTGATAAGTGATCACACCTTGCCATTCTTTTTCGTATGGAATATCATCAATTTCAGCCAATACTTCAGTAATATCTCTCGATCTATCAACAAATTTGTTTGCACGGTTTTTCCATTCAGGTTCATCGGCGAGTAATTTATCGTATTCATGTAACATTGCTCCGCAACCACCAGCATTGTTAATCAAATACGTGACACCTAGTTCTTCAAATGCTTCAATATTTTGTTTTGCCAATTTCTTTGTTGCATCTACTTCACCTTGATGACTATGGAGTGCACCGCAACATGTTATGTTTTGAGGTATGACAACTTCAATTCCACACTTTTGTAGCAATTCAATTGATTGACGATTAATTTTCGACATAACTGCATCCATTATACAGCCTGGAAAAAAAGCGACAATCATTTTCCTTTCTCCAACAGCTTTATAATGCTCACCAAATTTATAACGTTTAGTCGGTGATTCTACTTTAGGTAAGGCCCGTTCAAATTGCCCCATCGGTTTAGAAACCATTTCCACAATCTTAGTATTTTGTGTTATTTTACTTAACCCTGTCGATTGATAAAACCATAAAAAGCTTCCTGCTGTACGCAGACGATTTTTTTTAGGAAATAGATTTTTGAGCATTGTTTGTAATAATTTGTCGGACATCGTAGGAGGTGACTTTGTCGCTTTTTCCTTTTCAGCAATCACATTCAATGCGGCTCCATAAATATCACCATATGGAACATTAACAGGACAAGCAACTTCACATGCCCGACACCCTAAACATAAGTCCATCGGTTCTTTTAAATCATTTATAATATCAATCTTACCTTCAGCTGCCATTTTCACTAAATTAATGCGCCCTCTTGGGGATTGCGCCTCATTGCCCATCGTTAAATAAGTAGGACATACCGGTAAACAATAACCACATTGAACACACATATTTGCAGCATCATAGGACAATTCATACAATTTTTCACTGTACTTAGTATCAATATCATCTGTTTTCACGTTAAATTAATACCACCTTTGTCTGTCCTTCCTGCGGAAAGATCTTCCCCGGGTTTAAAATATTATTCGGATCCCATGCCTCTTTTATTTTTTGCATCATCATTAGTCCATCTTCGCCTAATTCTAAAGACATATAAGGCGCTTTTAATGTCCCAATGCCGTGCTCGCCTGATAATGTTCCTCCCAATTCGATTGCCGCTTCAAATATTTCACTAACCGCCTCTTCTACACGCTTCATCTCTTCTATATTGCGTTTATCTGTTAAAATATTCGGATGTAGATTCCCATCACCTGCATGTCCGAAAACAACTAGATTTAATTTATACTTTTCTCTAATCTCACTGAGCTTTTCCATCATTTCAGGAATTTTGCTTCTTGGGACCGTTGCATCTTCAGAGATTTTCGTTGGACCTATTTGCGTGATTGCTGGAGAGACCATTCGTCTGCTTTTCCAAATCTGTTCACGTTCTAGTTCGTTTTTAGCTACTTTTACACTCGTCGCATTGAATCGTTCACATACCTCTGCACATTTATCGATTTCTTCTTGTATTGCAGATTTATGTCCATCTACTTCAATAATGATGATGGCCTCTGCTTCGATTGGTAAACCGCTTGGTATATAATTTTCGACTGCAACGATACATGCATTATCCATTAATTCCATGGCACTTGGTAATATTCCCGAGGCCAGTATATTCGTGATGGCTTTTCCTGAATTAATTAATGAATCGAATGATGCCAAAAGGGTTTTTCGGTCCTCAGGCTTAGGTATAAGTCGAATGATTGCTTCCGTTACAACACCCAAAGTCCCCTCAGAACCAACAATAAGTCGTGTCAAATCATACCCGGTTACATTTTTAACTGTTTTTCCTCCAGTACGAATAATTTCCCCTGTCGGTGTAACCACTTCTAAACCGATAACATATTCTTTCGTCGTTCCATATTTCAACCCTTTAGGGCCACTCGAATTTTCCAATATATTTCCGCCAATTGTCGATACATGTGAGCTACTTGGATCTGGCGGGTAGAAAAGACCAACATTTTCAGCTGCTTCATGAATTTCACTTGTAATCACACTTGCTGACGCAATAGCTAATAAGTTTTCCTGGTCAATCATCAGCTTTTTTTCAAATTGCGACATATCTAGCATGATGCCCCCATTTACCGCTAAAGAACCGCCACTTAATGAAGTAGCAGAGCCGCGAGGATAGACTGGAATCCGATGTTCATTCGCTAATTTTATGATAAAAGAAACCTCTTCCTTCGTTAGCGCTTGTACGACAAGATCAGGTAAGTATTCACCAAATGATGCATCGTAACTATAAGAGTAACGGTCAGCTAAGTTTCGTAGTACTCTTTCTTTAGGTATTTCTTGTTCGATAAGGTTGATTAATTCATCTGTAGATGGTCGATTCATCATACCACTCCTTGGAAATTGTGAAATTGACTCCTTTATTAAACAATAAACGATTGGACTAAATTTCAACTCCAATCGTTGGTTATTAATTTCTTATTAATAATTTATTATTTAACTCAATATCATATATTGTTTTCTCGATTTTCCGGAATTCATTTTGCGCTTCTTGAATATCACAAACTTGAAAATTGATAGTATCTCCAGGTTTTTTTTGAGCAACATAAGGAAGATCACTAGTAATAATGACGCCGATTTTTGTATAACCACCTGAGGTACCACAATCCGCCATATGAATGATTGGAAAACCATTCCCTGGCACCTGAATTGTTCCCGGTGCTATAAAGTCGGAAATGATATCAGCACCCTCTTTATGGGTTAATTGTTCGCCGTCTAAACGATACCCCATTCGATCCGATGCATTTGATAAACGATATGTACTCGTTGAAAAAAGCTCGACGGACTTCTCTTCAAATCGGTCTGTATGTGGACCTGCTGTGAATCTAATTGGACGTTCTTTATCGAAAACCGGAATGTCTTTCGCTCGTAACCTTCGACCTTGCAATTGATTTATATCAAAATCAGGTATATTTACATTTAATTTATCATCTCTTTTTAATGCCCTTCCCTTATATCCGCCGTAATTACCACGAGTAAATGTCGAACGGCTTCCCATAACCTCTGGAACGTTGATTCCACCGGCTATAGCGATATATGATCGACAACCAGAAACGTGTTTACCAAAACTTAGTTCATCTCCCGCTTCAACAAAAATAACTTTCCACATATCGATGCGATTCCCGTTCAATTTCGGAGATAAATCACCACCGGTAATAGAGAATGCCGTCTTCGATTCAAATTTAAGGGTAGGTCCCATCATTGTTACTTCGATGGCAGCAGCATTTTCATTATTTCCTACTAAAATATTCCCCAGGCGAAATGAGAGTGGATCCATTACACCTGATATGGAAACACCGTAAATTCGGTAATCTCGTCTTCCAAGATCTTGTACTGTCGTTAATAATCCAGGTTTTAAGATCGTTACATATTCCATTCGCGATTCCACTCCTTCTGCCTCTCTTCATCCCAGGATTGTACAAAATCCGCACTAACAGGTTCTAACTTTACATAATCCCCTGCATTTAATAACCCGGGAGGTAAATGATGTGGATTAAAAACTTCCATAGGCGTCCAACCAACTAAATGCCATCCAGATGGTGCATCCATTGTAAAGATGCCTACCTGTTTATCTGCAATTTGAACTGTCCCTTTTTTGACACTCATACGAGGATTGGAGCGCCGTTTAAAACGTAATTTCTCATCGATATTCCCACAATAAGGATATCCAGCTATAAACCCTATCATATATACATAATAGCTTTTACTATGTAACATTTTAATCACTTCCGCAGATGTCAAATCTGCTCGTTCAGCAATCTCATCAATATCTAAACCATATTCACCACCGAAGGCGACTGGAAGATGAACGGTTTTACTTTCTACTTGTATATCATCGGATATATCTTTCTCGATTTTTTTTAATTCCATAATCAGTTCGTCATACTTGATAAGCATCGGATTATAGACGATTGTTAAATTGTTATACGCTGGTAATAACTCTGTAATTCCTTGAATATCATGTTTTTTAATCATATGTAAAAATGATTGTATTTTTCTACTTACCTCTATACTTATAATATTTTCAAATTGTGCCACAATTGCACAATCACCCATGGAATAATAGTAAGGGTATTCATTATTTTCGATACTCATATTTTCACCTCAAAAATTCAGTTTTTAAACAGAAGAAAAACTATATGAATCAATTTCATAATTACTTATTCTGATAATAAAGACGAGCAATTTGACGACGATTTATTAAAATACTCGTCAATATATCATAGTATTTTCGTTGATCGGAGCGTAAGGCGGCGACTCCTGCGGGAACAGCACGAGCTGAAAGCCCCGCAGGAACGTAGTGACGAGGAGATTGAAGCCGTGCCCGCGGAAAGCGTCCGCCTGAAGCGGAAATCAACCTTGTTCAGATTTTAGTATTGATTGTTTAATTATGAAATTAACTCATATAAGTTGACATGAAAAATTCAACTAACCGCTGACTTCCATCAGCTAGAGAATGTTTGAATCATCAGTTCAATTAATATCGTACACTTCTAAAAATACATGGGCTTATCTAATAAGGAGACAGTTCATAAATGCTGTCTCCTTAAACAGATTATAGATTATATTTTATAGCAACTAACTTTTCTTCTAGATAAGCCGCTAATCCTTGATGTCCGCCTTCTTTGCCGACTCCACTCTCTTTAACGCCACCAAATGGACTTTGTACGACAAATGGAAGTGGATCATTCACGCCCACCATCCCATATTCCAATGCTTCAGATACGCGAATGATTCGAGACATATTATCGGAATATAAATAGGAAGCTAAGCCATAGTCCTCATGATTGACCATATTCATAAGCTCTTCTTCAGATGTAAAGACAATAATCGGGGCAACAGGGCCAAACGATTCTTCTGTATAAATCTTCATTTGAGTCGTAACATTTGTTAATATTGTAGGTTTAACAAAGTTGCCATTTGCTTTTTCTTCTTCAGAAAGTTCCATGTCACTTTCAATTTTATGGGCACCTTTACTTACAGCATCATCAATTTGTTCTTGAACTTTAGCTACTGCATTTTGATCAATTAAAGGCCCCACATTCGTTTCTTCATGAAGACCATTTCCTACTTTTAAATTTCTAACTTTATTTGCAATTAGCTCTGTAAACTTTTCTGCAACCGTATCTTGAACGTAAATACGATTTGTTGACGTACACATTTGGCCGGAACATCTAAACTTAGTTGCCAATAAATCTTGGGCAGCCTGTTCGAGATTTGCATCTTCAAATACAATAAAAGGAGCGTGACCACCAAGTTCCATGGAAATACGCTTCACTGTTTTTGCTGATTTTTCCATAAGCAATTTTCCAATGCCCGTAGATCCAGTAAACGTAATCTTTTTTACTTTTTTGCTATCCATTAATACTTCAGTCACTTCAGATGAATTAGCCATTACAACATTAAAAACACCTTGAGGCAAACCAACTTCTTCAAATATTTTTGCAAGTTCTATTGTTGATTGGGGTGATTTACTGGACGGCTTCATAACAAGCGTACATCCTGCAGCAAGCGCAGGTGCTGCCTTACGGGCAACCATAGATAATGGAAAGTTCCATGGCGTGATGGCTCCAACAACACCAATCGGTTGCTTAATAACGACAATTCTTTTATCGTGCGAATCAGAAGGGATTGTCTCACCATAGACTCGACGAGCTTCTTCGGCAAACCATCTAAAATATTCAATGGAAGATTGGACTTCGCCTCTTGCATCATTTATCGGTTTTCCCATTTCTTTCGTAATCACTTCTGCTAAAAACTCTTTCTTTTCTTCCATTTTTCTATAGACAGCAATCAAATAATTGGCTCTTTCTTTGGCAGAATTTTTTGACCACGTCTTAAATGCTTCATCAGCCGCATCGATTGCTTGCTGCACATGTTCTCCTGTTCCATTAGATACCTCGTAAGTCAATTCACCGGTCGCTGGACTATAAATACGTAATTGATTATCAGTTTGAATCCATTCCCCATTAATATACATATTATGAATCTCCCTTATTTTTATAACTTTCATCTTCATTTAGCAAATCTTTTTGTACTGAAAGCGAAGCGTCAGCTACAGAATACTCCCACCTCCATAGGTGGCAGATAAATGCCGTTTCGCTTTCCTGTTTAGCGAGTGTTCAAACGCCAGCTGAACAAAGATGAAGCCTCCGGCGGATGTCACAGATTTTGAAAAGAGTCAATCGAGCAAGCTCGATTCAAAATCTAGACGCAATTTCGCCTCGGCGTAATTGATATATGGACGCCGCACATACCGTATCTAAAAAACCGACTCCAACCGAATCAAGTAAAGTAATCTCTTCATCGTTTTCACGCGCTACCTTTTTACCTACAACAATATCTGCCAGCTCACTATAAATATTTTCCATTGACCATTCTCCATTTTTGTCAGGAATAATTAGCCCACCAGCTTCTGCTGTAACACCTTCCAAAGTGTCAACGACAACTTTACTTGCTTTTTGTAACGTTGCCACATCATATTCTTGTTTAGTCGGCTCACATGAACCAATAGCATTAATATGGGTTCCAGGTTTTACATATTCACCTGAAAAAACCGGTTTATTTGCCGACGTACTCGAAACCAATATATCCGCTTTACTCACAGCATCGTTTACATCATCGACAATTATTATGTCACCGCTCCAATTAGGATGTTGCTTCATTACTTTTTCTTTTAAATCGAATGCTTTGTCTTTTGTTCGATTATAAAGATAAATTTTATCCAGCTCTCGAACTTCCATAATGGCAAGTATTTGACCAAATGATTGAACACCACAGCCAATCACCGATAGACTTTTTGCATCTTCTCTTGCCATGTATCTCGTCGCTACTCCACTTATCGCACCTGTTCTTAACATCGTCAATGTAGATGCCGCGATATTTGCTACATGTTGGCCCGTTTTTGATTCCGAAAGAACGATCGTGCTTTGGATTGTCGGGACGTTATACGCCTTATTTCCAGGAAATATACTTGCGATTTTCACAGTAGAATAATTAATTTCTGGGATAAATGAAGGCATGTATAATGTATGTGCCCCCTTATCATCGTGATGCAAAATGGTTCTAAAAGGTGTAACAATTTCAGCTCTCCCAGAAAGTTCAAACGCTTTTTCAACATCCTCTATGCACTGCTTCATACTATAATGTTTTAGAACTTCCTCTTCACTAATCATTAACATTGGTATGCTCCTTCTAAAAATCTATTTTGCAAGTACTGTACTTAACCAAGGTACGTAGATAAGAACAATGGTAGCTAAAGCCAGCGCTATTAAATACGGAACAGATCCTCTCATAACTGTACTTACCTTTTCTTTAAAGTGACCACTTAATACAAATAAGCTAATGCCAACTGGTGGCGTTACTTGCGAAATCATCATACAAGCTACCGTAATTACCCCAAAATGTACTGGATCATAACCTAATGCAACAATAGTAGGGTAAACAATCGGAATAGTGATATATAAAATTGGTAACGCGTCTAAGAACATACCGAACAAGATATACAATCCTAAAATACATAGTAAAATAAGCCAACCTGGAACGCTTAACTCAGATACAAATTGCGTGATTTTAGCCGGTACTTGTACAAACATTAATGCTGATGAAAATAAAACTGCTCCACATAGTAGTAGATAAATAGTGGTCGTTGTTTTCATTGAATTTACAAAGCTATTCATAATATTTTTCTTTGTGAATTCTTTACGATTAAAAATCAAGCTAATGAAAAGAACGTATACAACCGCAACTGCGGCAGCTTCCGTCGGTGTGAATATCCCCTTATAAATACCGCCTAGTATGATAACCGGCATTAATAATGAAGGCAAACCGTAGAAAAAGGATTTGATAATTTCTTTCGCATTACTTCTTTCTTGTATCTTTGGTCTTTCTTTATATGTAACAATAATCGCAGTAATAATTAATACAACTGCAATAAAAAGCCCCGGTATAATTCCTGCCATAAACATCGTTGCGACATCTTGTTGAGTCATTGATGCATAAACAATCATATACACACTAGGTGGTATCATTTGTCCTAAAGTACCGGAAGTTGCAACAATACCCATACTTTGTTCTTTTGAATAACCAAGTTTCAGCATTTGAGGAATAACCATTGCCCCAACAGCGACAACTGTTGCTGCAGATGATCCGGATAATGCGCCGAAGATTACACAAGACATTACTGCCGCGGCAGGCATTCCACCTGGTAAATGACCCACTAAATTTGTGATAAATTTCAACATTCTATTAGCCATCCCTAAATCTGTCATTAAATTACCGGCCAATAAAAAATACGGAATAGCCAATAAGATCCAGCTATCTGTTGCAATTAAAAATTGAGACACAACCGTTTCGATAGGTAGACCCAAAAAACCAAATAGTATGGTCCCTCCACTTATACTTAAACTAAGCCATATCGGAGCCCCTATAATTAAAAAAGCTAAAAATATGACTAAACCAATTAATATAACCATACGTACCCCCACCCTCTATCTATATACATTAAATTAAATAATCCAACTACCCGCTGATTTCCGTTCCGAGCGGACGCTTTCCACGGGCACGGCTTCAATTTCCTCGTCACTGCGTTCCTGCGGGGCTTTCAGCTCGCGCTGTTCCCGCAGGAGTCGCCGCTCTGCACTCCAATCAGCTGGAGAATAATTAATTCAACTTATATAGCGCTAATTATTTTTACACCTTTTATAATTTCTAATAGTGAATAAACTAATCCGATCACCATTCCGATTAAAATCGCTAGCGCTGGAACGAATAACAACATACCACCGGATAAAGTTTTTATTTTCATGTCTAGTAAAGAAAATGACCAGCCATATCCACCATAGATTAAAAAGGCAAATACTAAAGCAAGGATTATATTAATTAGTAAATCAATATATGATAGTACTTTTTTGCTAAGGATCTCGTGTAATGCACTCATTTTAATATGTTCATTTTGTCTAATTAGTGGTCCCATATAAAAAAACACACCATACACAATCGTATATACTGAAATTTCCGTTAAAATTTCGTATGAAACTCCAAATACATATCGCAATATAACACTTACAAAAGCTAATAAAACACTACATCCTATCATAAAGATAGCGAAGTATTCCAACAATTTATCTGCTAGATTAATCAATTTTTCCAATATGTTTACTTTCCCCATACTTTTAACTCCTCTATTATCCTTTACTATGCTTTTCATTCTTCAAGAGCAGTGTGATTCGCTACATTTTATTTCCGATATATTTCTATACATAACCAATAAACTTCATACCAATTTCAAATTTGGAACTTGGTATGAAGTTTATTTATCTATTTATTTCATTTCTTCTTTAATTCTCTCTGCTTCTTCAATTAATTCCTTAGCACGTGGTTCACCTTTTTCGTAACTTTCATACATACTCTTTGTCGCTTCTTTCCATTCTTCAATTTCTTCCTCAGTTGGATAGTATGTTTTGATACCTAAATCAGCTTCAAGTTTTTCGAAAACATCTTCGCCTTTTTCTCTTACTAATTTATCTGCAAACTCTTCTAAATCTCTACCTGTTTCAACTAAAATCTCTTGTAAGTCTTCCGGTAGTGAATTGAACTTATCCATTGAGATCATTACCGGCATCACATAACTGATTAACGGATAAAGCGATTGCGTTTTAATCGGTAATTTATTGTCGTATACGTATAGTGGGACAATCATCATGCCATCTACAACACCTTGTTGTAATGCTGTTGGTAATTCAGGCCCTGGAATTGATGTTCCATTTGCACCAACCAATTTTAACGTGTCAGAAGCAATTGGTCCTCCTGGAACTCTAATCTTTAAACCTTTAGCACTTTCTGGATTAGTAATTGGCTTCTTTTCATCTCCAGTCCAAATCGTACCGTACATATCCGTCGAGCTCATCGAAAGAACTTTAACACCTTTATCTTCCATAATTCCAGCAACTTTTCTTCCACCATTTTCACTATCAATAAACGCTTTTTTATTATCTAAATAGACATCATTATCATTTGGGTCATAGTTAAATAGAAACGGTAAATCGAAGAAGTACCAAATTGGATCAAAACTACCGGCAATTGCTGAACTTGAGTGTACCATGTCAACTTGTCCTTGAAGCATTGCCGGGATTTCTTGGTCACTCGGCATTAGCTGGCCATCAGAGTATGCTTCAATTTTCAAACGTCCGTTACTACGTTTTTGAATTTCTTCATCAAACCACTCAACATATTGATGATGCATGGAAGCTTGTGGGTGTGAATGTACTAATCTTAGTACATACTCCTCGTCACCACTTCCGTTTTCCTTTTCCCCTGAAACAGTCACTTTTTCCTTCTCGTCCCCATCACTACAAGCCGCTAGTAGTAACAATAAAATTGCCGCAAACAGTAAAAGTAATCTTTTTCTCATACAAATCCCCCCAGTTCATTTGTCCTTGAAAACGCTTTCTAGTAATTCTGATTTTTTGGTTATTTCTGTTTACAATTCTAAGTCTAAGTCTTTTTCTTATCGAAGACTATTCGCAATATATACAAATTTCATTTCTTAATTTCGTATAAAATTGTGCGTTTTATACAAGTTTTCTTCAATCTGAATGATTAATAAGGTGTTTTTTTATGTAAATGTATAAAACAATACAATGATTAAAATCATTAATATCAATACCCGTTATTTTTTTAATTTGCTCCAACCGATAAATCAATGAATTCCGATGAATGTATAAGTTACGAGCTGCATCACTTAAATTAAATTTACTTTCACAATAAATGTTAAAAGTTTCCGATAACACTTTGAAATTATTGTGATTGATAAAAGGATCTAACGTAGAAGCAATACGCTCAAAATATTTTTGGGGCAGTGTATTAATAATAATATTTAGCTTGTTTGAGAAATCATTATAATTAAATAAAAAATGCTCTGGATGCGTTTTTTCATTAGATTCCAAGGCTATAAGTGCATTGTTATATGAGTTTTGTATTCCTTCAATACCACTGCCAGGATTTCCTATAGCAATTTTCGCTAACACATTATGTTTCTCCAACAAAATATCATTAAGCTTTTTCGCGTATCGTTCAATATCATTGAATAGTCTTTCGGTATTTTCACCAACGACTTTTAATATACAAAATTGTTCAAATGTAAGTCGGCCTGTAATATCATGATGATTTACATGAAAGACTTCATTAATTGTTTCATAAAATTGATCGTGAGCCCGTAGGGATGGTTCCGTATTACCAACGTTATTTTCTCGGCTAATTTGAATAATAATACATAGTCGTTCCTTATTAATATCAAACCCCATCATATTGCCATAGCGTGTAATTTGTTCTATGTTATGCCGTGTTTTTTCATAGTTTAATATGTAGTGAATGAGTGTATCCACTGCACTTGATTGCAATGATTTCATTTCTTTCATTAATGCTTCATGACAAATCATTTCAATATGATTTTTAACGAGACGAATGTAGTTGGATGTTTCACTATCTTGTCCGGTTTTTCCAAGTATTCCGACCGCCCCCAAAACTTGGTCATTTACAATAATTGGACCTGCGACACCGGGAAATATATCGGGATAATCTTTGACAGCCCGTTCATCAAAGAATGTTAATTTTTTCGTTTTAATAACCTCCGCTAAAAGATAGTCGTAAATTCCAACACGTCTCTTGTCGTTAACACCTATTAAGTACCCATTCTCATCAGAAATACTTACTGGAAAACCAATTATTTTAGTTGTGTCTTCCGATATTTTCTGTGCAATTTGTTTTAAAACCACGATATTCCTCCTATTTCATGGTTTGTATAGTAAGCCTGTCATCACTAGCGTCCCATAAACCATGACTGAATTTTTAACTTTTTCGGCTCACTTACTATAACACGAATGCTCTAGTACATATGACAAAACTATTAAAATATATAATTTATTAAGTGTTTTTGTAAGTCAGCGTCAAAGGGCGCTTATTATATGCTTACAGTTGTAGCACACCATGCTCTGCTGCTAGTCACCACTCGCTTTAAATGCTTCGATTCGTATGCGCCACATGGCTCTCGTCATGAACAAACCCCTAACCATTGACGCTAAAGCGTGTTAAAAATAAAAAAAGACATTCCCAATTGGTTCAGGAATGTCTTTTTTATTATATTGAAATTAGTTTAATTAGATAACTTAAAAGACTCTATAATAGAAGGAACGGGATTTTGTATCCATTTTTTAAATATTATTTAAGCCATGTGCCTACTGGGGCAATTGTAACGTTATTTTCTTCAAGTTTTGACTTTACGTGTCTAACAATTTCAAGTGCACCTTGTGTATCACCGTGAACACAAACACTGTCAGCTTCCATTTTGATAACATTCCCATCAATTGTCGTAACGTTACCGTCCAAAACCATTTGTAAAACTTGATCAGCAGCTTTTTCCGGATCTTTAATGACTGCACCTTCTTGTTTGCGGGAAACTAACGTACCATCATTTGTATACGTACGATCCGCAAATACTTCGAGAACAACCGCAATCCCTTTTTCGACAGCTAGTTTATGAACAACCGTATTTGCAATGACAAACAATTTTGTATCGGGTACTACGTGTAATATTGCATCCGTGACAGCGTCTGCCACTGTATGGTTTACATACGACATATTCCCCATACTACCATGCGATTTAATATGTTGTATTTCTACCCCATGTTTTTTACAAAACGCCTGCAGTGCACCGATTTGATAAATAATATAATTGACTAGATCATCTTTAGCGATGTCAATATCACGACGGCCAAATCCTAGTAGATCAGGAAACCCCATATGAACACCAATGCCTACTCCTTGTTCTTTCGCCATTCTAACTGTTCTATCCATTACATTTGGATCGCCTGCATGAAAACCGCAGGCAATATTAGCAGATGAAATTAGTTCAATAACTTCTTCATCATTCCCTAATTGATAAGCGCCAAAACTTTCGCCCATATCACAGTTTAAATCAATATACTTCATCTTAAACTTCCTTTCTATATAAATTGAACTAAAGAATCTTTCTAACAACGCTCGGCGCTTGCGGATGCCTATTGCCATAAGTTCAACATATATCCTATTTTTTAATCAAACATTAATGGTCTTGCTACTTTTGCATAAGTTCCACCATCTACACGTAAAGAATGACCACTAACATAAGCGGCTTCGTCACTTGCCAAGAACAAACATGCATGCGCAATATCATCAGCAGTTGCGATTCTTCCTAAAGGTTGATAATCAAGCGTTTGCTTCCAAGCCTCTTCTGGATCCGGTAAATTTTGCATTGTCTCATACAACATAGGCGTATCCACTGTACTTGGTAATACCGCATTCACACGAATATTATCTTTACCACAATCAAGCGACATCTGACGAGTTAACGCGGTCATCCCTCCCTTTGAAGCCGCATAGGCGGCAAAACGAGTAATCGTTTTATCGGCGTGCCATGAAGCAACATTAACAATTGCTCCACGTTCTCTTTTTCTCATTTCGGGAACTGCATATTTTGAACATAAAAATGCCCCGGTTAAATTAACGCCAAGAACCTTTTGCCATTCTTCTAATGATGTATCCTCCGCCGATTTTCTAATCGACACGGCCGCATTATTCACTAAAACATCTACACTACCAAATGCATTTACTGCTTCATTCATTAGATGAATGACGCTTTCTTCACTCGAAACGTCTGTTTTAACAAAAATCGCGTCTATTCCATCTTTCTTCAAACCTTCCAGTGCGGCATTTCCTGTTTCTTCGTTCACATCAGCAATCACAATTTTCGCCCCTTCTTTACCGAACATTTTAGCGATTGCTTCACCAATTCCACGACTACCACCAGTGATTACTGAAACTTTATCTTTCAACCTCATTCATTTCACCCCATAATTAGTTTTGTATCAACTTCAAGTTCTTTTATTGTATAAGCGATAACAGATATTGCTTCGTCTAATTGTTCATCTGTTATAACAAGCGGTGGTAAGAGGCGAATAACATCCCCCTCCGCTGCTCTCATAAATAACACACCCTTTTCAAAACATGTATGGACTACGTCATTTACAAAACTACGATGGGATGCTTTCGATTGCTTATCCAATACAATTTCAATTCCGATCATCGCGCCAATTTGACGAACTTCACCAATATGTTTTGAATCAAAAGATAATTTGTCTTTAATAAATTGACCGATTTCATTTGCACGCCTTAGTAAGTTCTGATTTTCTATCATTTTAATAACTTCCAATGCTGCAACACATCCTAGCGTATTTCCACTAAGTGTGCCGCCAAGTTCTTTTACTGCTGGAAAATTAATGATTTCTTCTTTACCTGTAATGGCGCTTAATGGGATTCCCGCCGCAATTGACTTTGACATTACTGTCAAATCTGCTGCACAATCAAAATGCTCCATCGCAAACATTTTACCCGTGCGACCGAATCCCGTTTGTATTTCATCTGCGATAAAGACGATACCGAATTCATCACAAATAGCTCTAATTTCTTGAATAAATGGCTTTGAAGGAACGATGATGCCACCATCACCTTGAACAGGTTCCAATACGATTGCAGCTATTTCTTCTGGAGAAATTGTCACTTGAAACAAGCGTTTAAGTTCTCCAATCAACTGCTCATCCGTACGTTCATCTTTAAAATAGTATGGATAAGGTGCATGATGGACATCTGAAGCTAGTGGACCAAATCCCTTTTTTATTGAATTAACTTTTCCCGTCAACGTCATCGCTAACATTGTACGACCATGAAACGAACGATCAAAAGAGATGATTCCTTTTCGACCTGTATACCGACGAGCAATTTTCACAGCATTTTCAATTGCCTCTGCTCCACTATTAAAGAAGACAGACTTTTTCGGGAAATGGCCAGGCACGATTTGGTTAAGCTTTTTAGCTAAATCAATATACGGTTTATGCATGGTTACATTAAAAACAGGATTTATAAATGAATCTAGTTGATTTTTTAAGGCATCAACAACAGGTTTGGGAGAATGGCCAACATTTAAACTAGCAATGCCTGATGCTAAGTCAATATATGAGTTTCCATCAATATCAGTCAGAACGGCTCCTTCGCCTTTATCGATTGCAATAGGATAAGCCGTAGAGATTCCTCTTGCTACGGCTTCTTCTTTTTCTTTTAATAGTGCAGTCGACTTTGGACCAGGTATCGGTGTTTTAATATTTATCGATTTCATTGTACTCTCCTTTGCTAAATCAATTCCCGCTGGATGAAGTTAAATCGTTTGATCGTGGTTTGCAGATAAAATACGCGGATCTGTTAGTATTTCAATTAAAGCAGGCTTATTAGAGGCTAAAGCTCTCTGTAATGCCGGCACAAATTCATCCGTAGTAGTCACTCTTTCTCCGAAACCACCAAATGACGCTGCAATTTCCTTATAGTTAGGATTGGATAATTGTGTACCAACCATCCGCTCGGGGAATTTACGCTCTTGGTGTGTACGAATGGTCCCATAAATATTATTATTTACAACAAAGGAGATGATTGGAACATTGTATCTAACAGCTGTTTCAAAATCTTGCATGGTCATCATATAACCACCGTCTCCCGAAAAAGATACGACAACTTTGTCGGGGTTTGCCATTTTAGCTCCAATTGCGGCTGGCATTCCATATCCCATAGCACCCGAAGTGGGTCCATAATACTTACCACCTTCATCATAACGATAATAACGTGATAACCATGAAAAGAAGTTACCTGCATCACTCGTAATAATCGCATCTTTCGGTAATTGCTCCGATAAATGATGAATAACACTATTCATATCAACATAATTATCTTTTTCAATCAATGTTGGTGTAGAAAATTCAACGTAATTTTTACGAATTTCATCTTTATTTATTTTTCTTTTTTCATCTTTATTTTCTGCAGTGACTTTCACGAGTTGTTCAAGGAAACTCTTTACGTCTGACACTACCGGTACTGTTGGGGTATAAACCTTCCCTAATGTTTCTTCAGTCACATCAACATGAATGAGTTTGGAATCTTCATTAAGCAATGTATAATCAGCTGTCGTCATCTGTGAAAATCTAGTTCCCAATGCGATAACTAAGTCACTTTCTTTAATATAGCTTAATAAATCTGGACGTGCGCCAATTCCTAGCGATCCTACATAATTATCATGAGAATTTGGAAAAGCATGGAAACGTCTAAACGCTGTTGCAACCGGTATTTGAGTTAACTCTGATAACTTCACTAGCTGTTCGGTTGCATCAGATAATATGACTCCACCACCCGCAATGATAATTGGGCGTTCCGCTTCTTCAATTAACTTGGTAACTTCATGAACTGTCTCTAAGTTTGGAAATATCGTACTCGCTTTAAATGGTCGATGTGTTACTTTTGTAACAATATCATCCAGCATATCTTCAGGCAATGAGACAAGCACTGGTCCTGGACGTCCAGAACGAGCAATATGGAAAGCACGATGCAATAACTCCGGAACTCGATCCGCATGGTTGATTTCTACTGTCCACTTACATAAATGACTGAAAAACCCTACAAAATCGACTTCTTGGAATGCTTCACGATCTCTAAATTCACGTTCAACTTGCCCAATTAAAGCGACAAGTGGTGTTGAATCTTGATGTGCTGTATGAATACCAATCGATAGATTCGTTGCACCCGGTCCTCTTGTTGCCATACATACGCCAACCTGTCCTGAAGCTTTTGCATATCCTTCTGCCATGAAAGAAGCCCCACCTTCTTGTCGTGCAGAAATATATTCAATACTTTGGTGTTCATAAATTGCATCAAGAACGTTTAAATAACTTTCACCTGGTACACCAAAAACCTTAGTTACGCCTTCTTTTTCTAGTACATCGACTACTAACTGTCCGCCTGTTAAATTCATTTTAGTCACCCTTTTATATTTAATAGACTGCTGTTTCAAGTACTAATTTATTTGTTTTAAAACGCTCTACTGAAAGTGAAGATATATCCATTGTTTCAAATTTACCTAAACGAATTAATTCAGATAATGCTTTTCCAGCAGCTGGTGCATGTTGGAATCCGTGACCACTAAATCCTGTTACAATGTAGTATCCACCCATTTCTGGATGCCCACCTATGATCGCATTATGGTCAACATAGTTATAATCATATAAACCCGTCCAACCATTTTCTAATTTAAGTTGTTCAAAATGAGACGAACGTCCGGCTAAAACAGGCCAAATTTCTTCTTCGAAAAAACGTTTATCAAGCTTAAAATCGTAGCCATAAGGAACATCATTCGCCCAGCCAACGACTACTTTTGATCGTTCACCTCTAAAATGAAGGCCCGTCGGATCGAATGTGAAGGGAATATCATTTTGGAATTTCAATTGGGTATCAATTGAAAATAATTGACGCCTTAATGGTTTTACCGGAATTTCAATTCCTAATTTCGCACTTAGATCACCGGACCAAGGACCTGCCGCATTCACAACAACCGGTGCAAAATACTTCTCACCGTTAGTCGTTTGAATGCCAGTTACTTTACCGCGTTCTGTTAAAATTTCATCGACCTCTTCATAATGAAATGAAGCACCGAGTCCTTTTATTTTTCTGATATATACTTGTAATACAGAATAAGGATCCGCATTTCCAGCCTCCGGATCGAATACTGATCCTACTAAATCTTCAACGTTTAACTCTGGAAAAAATGATTGCGTTTCCATTTGATTCATAAATTTCGTTTTAACACCTAATGTTTCTTGTGTTTTTAAAATGCTTTCAAAAATGGGCATTGACTTTTTATCAAGTAAATAAAGGTAACCGTTTTCATGGAAGTCAATTTGTGCATTTTCACCATCAACCGCCATCTCTTCTTCAAATTGCTTATATACTTGGTAGCTATATTGACTCATGCGGATATTCACTTCTGTACTAAATGTTTGTCGAATTCCACCTTCACTTCTCGGTGTAGAAGAATATTCATACTTGCTATCTTTTTCGAATAGGGCAACTTTTCCAGTATAGCCGTCTTTGTATAAATTGTACGCTAAACTAGATGCCATAATCCCTCCTCCGACGATGATTAAATCATAATTATTTGTCATTATTATCTCTCCCAAATAGTAAAATTTCTTTTTTCTGTTTAGTTGGATAAACTCAATGAATATGTAGTTTTCCCTTATAGAGGTTCACATTAAAAGTATATTCCCAATGGAGGGATAAAATCTATTACCAATATGGACGAAAATTCAGTCTTTTGATTTTGGTTTATAGTGCAATTTGTACAAAAGGAAGCGCCAAATAGCTTACTCTTGGACTAGTAAATTAATCCATTTCCCTTTATGCTTTCTAACCTGAAATAACGGTTACTCAATTTGAATATCAAATATCTCCTTCTTTTTGGACAAAGAAAAAAGCACCTCCACCTATAATTCTTTAGTACAGAAACTCGACTGAGCGAGTACTGTAAAACTGAATCATAAGCGAAAGTGCTTATTTCTCTAAGTATAATGTTGTAAAATTTACGTCCCAGGAGGGATTCGAACCCCCGACCGACGGCTTAGCTTACCACTATGGCTTTCGCCACCAAGCTAGTCATACCAAGCGTTCAAAACGTATTCAACTCACACTAGGGATTCGGTCAAATTACGTTCTTAGACCGAAACTATCTTTGAACCAATGATAACATTATACAAGCCTATTGCAAAGCAAAGTTCAGCTCATTTCATTAGCAATTTCAACCCGTATGGTGCAACATTCCACACATAATTGACAGTGTTTTGACTATCCAATCAATAAAATCCTGAATCAGGATAATTGTTGGCTATCACCTTGATTCATTAAATTACCTCAAGTTCTAAAAGCCTTTTCATTAAAACTTCCTCTATCTCTTCTAAATCATTTGGGTATAAATCAATAAGAGTAATTGCTTTTTCCTCACATAACCTCAGTTTATCTATGACTTTTCTTGAATATCTTCCAATGAAATTTTCTTGCTGAAGTTGTTTCTTTGAAAATAATCCAAAATACTCTATTAATATTCTTGAATCTGTTAAAATCCAATCTGCATCAATTTTGCTTTTAAGGCTTGGAATAAGTTCGTTATAAGGGATATTCTTTTCGTATTTCAGCTCTAAGTCTATTAGTAGATTCGTGATTAACATCTCAGGATAAGAACGGCATATCTGACCATTATTATCTATACATGTAGTTCCTGTTCCATAACTCTTTTCAATAATTTCATTATCTACAACTATTTCTAACGATTCCCAAACTGTTGGCAAATCTTCAAAATGATTTTTATATGTCTTGGAATGAGCCATCCACTCCGCATTATTTATGTCATCATAAAAAGGTATTCTACCAAGCTCTTTATATAACTTAGAATAATCTTCTAACAATTCATCTAAGGATTTATAAATTCTTTTATATGATGGTTCCCATCCTAAATCTCGAATTAATTGAGTATATGTCATATTAAAAGTTCTGTAATACTGTTTAATTTCCGCCAACCCATGTGTAACTAATTCATTTGTTAAAGGTACCCTACCTAATTTCTTTTTTAACTGTACTAAATCCTCAAGTAATTCTTTTTTCCCCCTTTTATATTGATTTGCTACTCCTATGTGTTCCATACATATTTCAGAAAAACGTTTACCTAAAAACATTTCTAACGCTTTTCTGTGAGCAAGGTTCTTCCCTTTAGCCATTAATTCATATTCCTCTACTGTTGGTGCTTTATTATTTTCTTTATAAAACGCTTTAATTGCTTCAATTGATTCTGGTACTCTATCTTCCATTGATTTAAAATATTCTTCATCTACGATTCCTGCTCTGATTAATGCTGATTTGTAGCTTCCAAATTTTTTAGTATATAGATTCCTATTAACTCCTGCTACTTCAATATCTTTTCCCGTAGGTATACTACCTAAATCTTCATAAAGCTTTTTTAAAAACAACAATAAGTCAGCTTCCTCTGTAACAGCACTATATCTCCTGTTTAACGGGATTTCTAAGTCTTCTAACATCGCCGTCCAATTGTCCCAAAAATTTCTTACATGAACAACTGAATATTTTAATTCTTTATAATTTGGAGCATGTCCATGTTTACTGTAAAAGTTTAAGACTTCTTTTTCTATGTCTTTTTTTTCAAAGACTCTGACTGCGTTTGATTGTAAACCAGCAAGCTCGATTGCATTATTCCAACTTCCAAAACGTTTTTTATAAATTGTGGCACTTGGAACAGTTTTATCTTTTTCAAACAAGTTGTATGTTGGTGTTTCACCAATATTTCTAGCATATTCTTTTAGGGTTTCAATTAAATACTCATTAGAATATTTTTGTTTAGCGATATAAATCACTCCTCCTGAATAGATTATTAAAAACTTCCTTTTTAGTAATCTAACACAACATAGCACAATTTACAAATTATGTAATAAAAGCAGCGATATAATATGTAAGAAACATAACTATCTACCTTAAAAAAACAAACAAAAAACACCTAGTATTAACCAGATGCATTTAGGTAAAAGAATGATTTTACATTTTGGGGCAATAGAAAAAGGGAGTAAGTCTCTGCTCTCCTTCATGTAACATTATGCGATTAATTTAAACGATTTTCTCCACTAGGGAGTACTACATATTTACGAACTTGGTTCGATTACCTTTGATTATTTATAAACCCTTAATATTGGGAAGGGATATTTGAAATACTCAAAAACTCCTCGATACATTTGAAAATTGTTCTATTTAGATTCAAAATTTCAGTTAAATTAATAATCACTTCATCCTCTATAAAGTAATCATAGAAGTTTTTCACATCATCATAATGTATAGTATTTCTAAGTTCAGCTACCTTATCGAAACTAGAGAGCATATAAACATCAAGCGCTGTAGCCAATTCTCCTTTTCCGTTATTAGCTAACTCATCGAATTGTGAAGCAAAATTTTCCTTGAGATTTATCAATGAATCCACAATACTATCGATGCGAATAGCAACAAAGCGATTTAGGAAATAATCATCTATAAAATCTCGGTCAATAATGCTTGAATCATAGTTCTCACTAATCCACGTCACAGCAAAACATTCTTGTAAAATTAGAAGTAGTAGATATTTAAATACATTCTCTTGCTCATTCCCATTGAACAGCCTAGTATGATTAATATCTTTATACTCAATTTCAAACTCATCGAAATATTCATGTTTAGATTCAGTAGTAATACATCCTTTTAATTCTGGGACGGCTATTTCTAAACCCTCTATAATCTCCTGTAACTGAGCACCGACTTCGTGAGCTACATAATACACTTGAAGTTTCCCATCTTTTTCAATCTCCTTCAAGTTTTTCAACCTTCTTAGAGCATTTCCTACATAAAAGGTACTTCCTACAGTTTGTCTACTATCATTTAAATAAAAACCTAAATTATCTGTTTCAAAACCAAAATCTTCAATGTGCTGTTTTAAGATTTCCTCATAATTTTTTTGATTTATCCCTCTTTTCCCCTTTTCAAATAGCTTATTTTTATTTCTAAATTCTTTTATAGGAAAAATTAGTCCATCAGCTGTACCAAGAATATCTGTATTCACTTGGTAAATAATCAAGCAGCTATCTCTCATCAAAGTATAAGAAATTACCGCATTAAAGACATCACTATCCTTTACTCTTAATAAAAATCGCTTTAATGAAAACAAATCCAAATACACAGTTTGAAATTTACTAAGCTCTTTAATGATAACAATCACTCCAAGTTAAATTATATAAATTTTCTATAAAATACATTAGAGACATCATACCATAATAGCTTGTTTACGTTCGTGTGAAAAATGGTAAGCTATTACTATAGAAGAAACTCAATTGAGGTATCACTACTTATTCATAAAATAAAGGGAGTACCATATCTTCTGCCTACACCTACAATTCAATCAAACCAGCTTTTACATTCTTAGCGTTATCCTGTATCTCGATAACAAGCGATTTAGTAGCCGTTACAATGGAATGTTCATATTCGGTCATTTCCTTATCATATCGTCTCGTTTTTGAAGTAGTGTGGTGTGCGTGCATCAGGTACGGCTAATTCTGGCTTCTGCTGATTCTCTGAAATATCAGAAATAGGAGGCTACCCATCTGGTGACTCTGTGACGGGTTTTAACCCCCACCTACCATGTACATGTTGTACCGTTTCCCCAGCTTAATGAATGGCTCTGTCACTATCCGAACCACCTATCAACCTGCAATATCAACTCTAGTCAAATGAAGATTCTTAGTCTTCACTTTGGGGAGAGATTAAAATACTAAGTCCACGTTCTTCCCCATAATCCCACATTTTCACCCAAGGATACGTGTTTTCAGGTAGAATAAAAGTCCGTATTTCTAATGGATGAATTGTTGACATATCGCATTTTGTACCATGTATCTCTGTTGCTGGATGAATACTTATTTCCCTGCCTGTATCGTTAAAATATACAAACTTCATGTTTTCTTCTCCTTTTTGATAACAACTAATTCTCACTTCGACTATCTCGATAATTAATTCCATATATACAATTATCATAAGTCCACTGAATGATTGCACTATCTTCATTCGTCTCATAAAATCGGGTTAACAATTGACTCCAATATTCTAATTGTTGTTCACTAATGTTAACCAAACCTAATCCATTTAACATCATAATTGCATTTGCGGATACAATTGCTGTACGCTTGTTTCCATCCCAAAATAGTTGCGTTCTCATAGCATAATACATATACTTCAATGCCTTATAAGTTTGCGACTCATTATTATCCCTAATTTCAGAAATAGTAGACACCACCTTTGACTCCATTGGTATTGTAGGTTTATAGTCAACTCCATAAATCTCTACATTGCCCGTCCTCAAAACACCCCATTCAAGCGATTCGTTGTAAGCGATGAAGCTGTTTATTTTGCAAGCAATAGCTAGATGAAAATTAGTATTATGAGGTAATTTTAATACATATTGATACGCATTTTTGAGATTAAGAATAACCTGCATGTCATCCGTGCTAATCCCACTCACACTCATGCCATTTACAATTGTTTTTGTTTGTGAGAAAGTTGTATTCACATTCTCTAAGCGGGAAGCTGAATGTACTAGTTCAACAATACATTTTTTCAACAAAAATATTGATTCACGATTATCGAGGTTGAACTTGTTTGAAACATTCAATAGTATACCTCCTTCCTTATCAATAAATCCCTTTCGACTTCAATTCGTGCGGTTGATATAGGTCACTTCTATAATAGGGAGATACCTTACCTCAATATCGAAAATACCGCCCCTACACTCTATTCATTACAAGCACTATAAACATCCCCAAAACTCGATTGGCAAACCTAAGTCAACATAAAAGCACGAGAACGCCCACAAAATACTCTTGAATAATGCTTTTGTATTGATATCCCACTTTAATTGAACTACTAATTTTTATGAAATCCCCTGAATATCAGCTTCAAGTTCAAGTATCTTTCTTCTAACCTTTTTATTAAAATGATATTCTATACTTTCATCAGATTTTAAATCTTTCCGTTTAATGTCGAAGGTATTTAAAAGTAATAACCTTTTTTCTTCAATTGATAATTCACTTGGCTTAAATAGATATTTACTTTTCTTCCGACGCTGAATTATTTCGTAATACGCCTTCGAAAACTTCTTAACTTTACCTTTATCAATTACACCTTTTAAATCATATCTTACAATTAAATTTTCAACAAAATAATCTAGGTGGTAAAGCACCCTTAAATCATTAATCTGCGAATAAAAAAAGAGCCACCCATACTTCTTCTCTCTATCTTTTTCTTCTAATTCAATTTCATTTTTACTTTTATCGCTATCTTCTAATTCCTTAACAATCGCACCTGTAATTTTCAAATTTAAGTAAAAAATCAATTCCGCTGATTTCATCTTACCCTCAGAATTTTTGAACTTAGAAAATAAGGCTACTAAAGAATTTTCCATCTTAGCAATTGATTCACCTTTAACAGTGCATAACATAGAACTAGGTGTTTGAACAAATTTATAGCCTAAATATGTCATCTCATCAGATAAATTCCCATCTTCACACTTTTTTTCATTCACACATAAGAGATAGGTGTTTGTAATATCACTAATGATTTCATTCTTTAAATCCCCAATATCAGTTGAATTACATAAAATTAAAATATCGTCAACATACCTAAAGTACGCTATATTAGTTCGTGCCTTATATTTCGAATCTAACTCTTTAAAGTATATTTCAGCTAGTACGTTAGCAATAGGAATACCTTGAGGAACACCTACTGCATTATCTTCGATACTAATATTTCTCCTATGATAACTGTTTACAGTTGGATTTTTCACAGCAGAAACAATAGCATTTTTCAGTTCTTTTTTGCGTATTTTTGTACTTAGTCTTTGAATCAAAAAATCATGATTTAATGACCCAAAAAAGTTACTGATGTCTATTTTGATGTAGCTATCATATAAACTACATTTTTGAGTAAGCTCATCTATTACCGTTTGAACTAATTTTAACTCAATTTGAAATGTCTCCATCAATATTTCATGAATTATTTTTAAAACAATTCTATCTCTCAATGTAGGAATTGAAATTAATCTAGGGAAACTATTTCGATTTTTGAGTATCAGCTTTTCTTTATAATAAGTAAATTTATAGTTATTGTCATTGACCTTTTTAAGTATTAAATCTATTTGACTTTCTTTAATTTTATCAAAATTTTTCTTCTGTAATTTATCTATACCCGAAGCTGTATTAGCTTTGATATATAATGGGTATTTACTTAAAATATATTTCTTATTAAATTTCTTTTTATATACTCTAGCTGCTTGAACCAAATTGAATCACCCCCAAAAAGCTAAAATCATTAATACCATTGTGATAAGTGGTATTGAATACAGTAATACCCAAATTATCGAACTAGAAATTTTATAATAAATGTATTTTATAATTTCAGAAACAGTTGCATTATTAGAACCGATTTTATAAGCTATAAAATCTTTATCGATATGGTTATCTGTTTTATCTAAAACCTCATTATATTCTTTTTGACATACTGAATAGGCTTTAATTAATTCCTCATCAGTTAATTCCATATTTAATAACAATGTATGTAAGTTCCCCTCGATTTCATTTATTTTTAAATATGAATTTTTAAATGCAATTGCTTTTTCCCTATAACCAAACAAACTGACAAACAAAGAAACTCCAAATAACCCCATTGAAACAATTAAACCTAATAGTTCAAATTTCAGGTCAGTTTCATTGGTTATACTAAAAATTGAAAAGCAAAGAACCGTGAATGTATATACGTTTACTAAGATAATTGAATGTATATTATTTTTATTCAATCTAGCCTCTGAGTTCATACGAACTTTCTTAGTTACATACACTCGTTTATCTTTGAAATTTTTTATTGTATTTAAAATTTCTTTACGATACCCTTTTTCATTTTCTTTACTAACATTGTAATAATTAAACACTAATTTTTCTCTAAACTCAGTTTCAGTCTCTGACTCTAGATTCATGCGCTCTGAATTAGTAGCTCTATTTTTTTCACTGCCTAAAGTAGTTTCCGACTCTTGAATTTTTTCTTCCGCCGAGTTTAATGAATGTTCTGTATCACTACTAACACTTTCATCATTTCTAACAGGAATATCCATTTAAAAACCACCTTATTTTTAGAATTGGGGGCATCAACGATTAGATTAGAATCTACAAATAAATGTAGCTTGTATGGTACCACTATGTTGTACCTTTGATTAGATTACTCCAAATTTAATTGGAATCATTCAGCTTAGCTGAGAGATGCCCCCATATAACATTCTCATTTATAGGGTTAATTTGCAATCTGAATACCCTAGGAACCCTGTAATGACTTTTGCAACATCACAGATGACTCTAACGACCTCTAACATGACCAACTGGAGAATGTATCACTAATTTTAAAGTTCTCGATAAAATCCATACTTGTCATATCGTTTCACTCCTTCTCTCTCGGTGTATATGTGCATCAGGTGAGGCATATTCTCGTTTACCATAGGCTCAAATATCGGAAATGGGGGCTATCCCTCCCCCTCACAAGGCTCTGTAGCGGCTTCCAACCCTTCGCCTACCAAATATCTTATCTAGTTCCAAAGACTCATCACAACACCCCTATGAGGTCTGTGAATAGCTCTGTCGCTCCCTCAACTGCCCACCCACCAACGATATCAACTCTAAGTAAAATGTGAGTTTTACAAGTCAATTTGTAGGAAGTGAATAAGTAATAAACCCTTATACATCAATACTTTTAGAAAAATGTAGCATCAGAAGAATGAAATGCTTTTAATGCTCTCTTCTATAGTTTTGTCTGTCATACCTATGTAATCTAGTGTTATTCTTTGTGATGAATGATTAAAGATTCTCATGAGTGTAGCTACATCTTTTGTCTCTTGGTAGTAAATATAGCCAAACGTTTTCCGCATTGTGTGAGTACCGATGGACTGATTCCCTATCATGTCTCCTGCCTTTGTGATGATGCGATAAGCTTGTGTTGTTGAAATATGGCTGTCTCCTTTGCGACTAGGGAACAAGTAAACTATGCTTTCTGGTAGCGTTTCAATGTAATCAGCAATATCAGCCATTACGTTGTTCAAGTAGACAGTACGTCCTTTCTCAGTTTTGTCTTCTTGAATTTTGAAATTTGATTTTCCTTTAACCTGTTCCACAGTAAGCGCTACTAGGTCACCACATCTCAGCCCCGTTGTAACCCCTATCTTGAATAGCAGTTGGTCACGCAAGCCATTCTGTGACATTCCTAGTGCTTCTATAAGGTCATTGACTTCCTTTTTCGTCTTTAGTGGTTGAACATCTATCGTCATACCTTTTTTCGGTTTGGTGTTTGCCATGTTTATATCCTCTTTTCTTATGTATGCTTTTATCTCTACAGACAAAATACCATACATCCATATAGAGGTCCACAATAGAAAGGCTCTATTACAACATTTCTTATGTATGTAAATGAGATAAAGCATACATTCGAACCACTCCCATAGATTGCTATCATCAACCGCTGTCGCTGCGTCCTATGTTTATCTATCTAAATATCTAGCAATAATCGCACGTTGCAAGTGATGTTACATCTTGGCCGAGTTATAGCTGCTTTGTTTCAATTCAATCGGGTTGCTCAGTCTGTCTATGATTTAGTTGTGTTCCATCGTAGTTAAGCAGTGATTGATTGTGGCGGTTATTAGGCGCTGTCGTGTCGCCTGTGGTAACAGTGATTGGTTTCTGTTACCGATTCGTATAGAAAAAGGAAGGGCAATTGCCCCTCCTTAATCTTTCCTATACCACTGAGCATTTGCTGTATCCTTTTCAAGCTCCTTGATACCTGTAATCTCACCACTTCTAACCTTATGGATAATAATTCTCCCCAATGTTCTACGTTGAAGCGGCGTTAATATAGCCCATTCAGAATCAGAAAAACAATCTCTAACTCGGAATCTCGCCTGACTATTTTTGGATTTCACATTTTCTTGGAACTCTTTTAAAGGCTCACTATAATCAATTTGTGGTTCTTTACCGAAATGGCTGTGTTCTAGATAATCTGTAATAGTGCCAAAACCTTTTTTTATTGCAACATCTGACAATTTTCGGTATTCCTCATCTGTAATTTGCCATTTAATTAATTTCAATTTTCTCCTCCTCTTAAACATCATTACCGAGTTTGAGGTACAGGTACCTCAAACTCTATTTTATTGTAACATGTTTCACTGTTTTAATTCAAGTAAGTTAGGTTTTAGTTATACTCAGGGGAAAGCAATAGAGTGACTGCTCTCCGCCTATTGGTGCTTAGGCTTCCTTTGGTAGCAAGAAATCATAGATTACATGGCTGTTATGCAAGTACCAATCCTCTATGACACCACGGCAAGCTGACAAGCTTGTTAAATACCCCCGAGAGCTTGATATGATTACTCATGTAAGCTAATTCAAAGTTGAAACGGTCAATTCCACTTATTCCATATTCACCTTTCCTCTACCAATTTGCACTTTATTCTGTTATCATTTTTATACAGAAATAACTTCCAACAATTTAATTATGAATAAATAAAAAGGTGATTATTACCTTTATCGCTGTGCTTAGTTGGATAAAGAAACACGTGGAGGGGATAGCAATGATTAATAGTTGGTTAAAACGTGCAATGGAAAACCTATTTAAAAAGAGCGAGGAAAAAGAAAACTTCAAAAAAGCACGTCAAGAGTGGCTTTATAAGGGATTAGAAGACAATCAATATTGTGAAGCAGAGTGTGAATTATGTAATCATGAAGAAATTCGCTATGAATACATCATCGTAAATAGTCTGAACAATAATTTAATGGTTGTTGGCTCAGAATGTATCAAGAAGTTCACAGACGATTTTAAAACTGATTTCTATGATATAGAGGGAAACCTTGTTAATGAAAAACGTTTGACTAAGGATAAAAACGAATATTTTAAAAAGATTTTGAGTGAAGCACTAGATAAAAGGTTGGCTAATTCAAACAATGCATTTTATAAAAGTATTGCTGAACAAATTAAAAAAGACGGAAAGTTAACACCGAATCAATTAAAATCATTACATAATTTTTATCCAACACTTGAAGAGATGGGGCGACGAGCATTTAAAAGTGTAGTGACGGTGAGTTTAAAAAAAGAGAGAGAACAAGAACAAATAGCCAAACTTAGTCAAAATGAACTAGAGTTTGTTTCACAATTTATGTCATCCCAACAACGTAAGAGATTCGGTATTTCACTTATTAAATAGAATCATACTCCAATATTCAACAATCAAACGACAGTCCAAGGG
Source organism: Sporosarcina sp. FSL K6-1522 (assembly GCF_038622445.1). Taxonomy (GTDB): domain Bacteria; phylum Bacillota; class Bacilli; order Bacillales_A; family Planococcaceae; genus Sporosarcina. Next base: position 2,482,585 of record NZ_CP152019.1, on the reverse strand, counting down.
CTTGTAGGTATGGATACAACTATACACACAAGCCCTTTTGTTATGCTCTCACAAGCTTCACAGACAGCTCTGTATCAATGATTAGACAGAATGATTTCTCTACTTCATTCTCAACACCCACAGGCTCGGTAAACGCTTCTAGAGGCTCGTTACAGTTGTTCATGGCTCACTCAAAGTTAGGCGACAATAGTAATCCGCCTGCGTTGTCTAGTACATCAGTATGATTCATATATTTTTCTCGTATCTTAGGGTTTGTGATTAAGATTGAACAAATGAAAAAGCACAACAAATTAATGATGTGCTAGTAAAAATACATATGATAAAACTTTTTCACCCAATTTGAATTTCTATTAAAGTTCTTGGGGACGTTGCGGTTTTTGAATTGTTTTATCTACCGCTTCGCTCCCGATAAATTCAATTCGAAAAACACGCTTTTCGTCCGTCCCCAAACCCCTCGACGAGGTAATATACTCTTCCATTACAACTTAAGACAAAATGAACTATAGGCTTATTAAGGCTGGTGTCTATTTTGTCTCAAACCCTATTATTGTGTAAATTCTAGTCTGTTTCTTCTTTCCATTTGAATCTATTACATAACCTTTATAATTTATAAATTCAAATGAATATCCTCCATTTGATAATATTCTATTAGCAACGCCAAAGTCTTTCACCACTTTTTTTGTATCAGGATTCTTCAACTTCAACTCATTTAATACTACTTTTGCTTCTGAGGATGAATAAAACTTAACGTCAACGTATTTCTCCAAAATTGATATCTTCGATTTTCTATCTTCTAGGAAATCAAGGATATATACCTTATCTGGATAGTTCAATAAGGTAGCAATTTCATTTAAATAACCTTGGGGCTGTTGTACATAGCGTCTGTATCTTTTTAAATTAATTGCTGATTTTATATACTTCATATCGTTTACTTTGACTTCCCCAGAAGCATCCATATAGAATATGTCGCTCATTCCTCTTCGCCTCTGAACTTTATTATCAGATTCAATAGAAGCGCCATAAAAGAGTTTACCCACTTCCACTCGGTTAGCTTCCATACTAGCATATCCATTTATTTGTTGATTGGTATAGTTTCTGAATAACAAATAAACGTTCTCTTCTTTTTCACGAGATAACCTTTTTCTACCCAAGCACTGGATAAATGTATCTGTGTCTAACATATCAATTATAATATGATTAATGCTATCATCTTTGATATCGACGCCTACATCTAATACGGAAGTTGCAATTAAAAATAGAGAATCAAATGTTGAGCTATTTATAATAGTATCCACTTTACATTTATCAACAAACTTATGGTATTCACTCTGTTCTCCACAAACAAATGTTGCGTACTGTTCATACCTTCTAAATAGCTCATACGCTTTCTCAGCACTTTGAATAAATACCAATGTCTTATAATTGTTTTTTAGCAACCAATCCATTGCCTCAAATAAATATTCATCGGATTGATATGCCTCTATTTTTTGAATATAGCTATAATCACGTTCTAAGCTATATCTAATTATCTTTCTCTCTTTATAGAACTTTTCAATATAACTTAAAATTGTTTCACCAGTTGCACTTAACAGCAGTGTAATAGTATGAGTAGCTGATAAAACATGTGTCAATGACATATCAGTATAGTGGTTAAATTGTGAATCGCCTAAAAAGTAGTGTGACTCATCACATACTACATATTTGAAAGCATTTAGCCATTCATTGTTACCTCCATGTGATTTGCAAATACCCTCAATGCTTTGATACATCTTCACGGTTATATTTGTTATGCCCTCCTCTTCAAGAGTAGCTTCAATTTGCTTTTTAAGCTGCACCCTAGGAACCAGATATAGAATTAGTTCATTATGTTGTTTGGCAAACTCAGCCAATGTTTCTCGAATAAAATAACTTTTACCACTCCCCGTCCCTCCCGAAACACTTACAATGTCACCCTTTTTCCATAGTTGATAACTGTCGCCAATCTCATCTGTAATTGTATGTTTAATCTGTTTGTTTAGCATAATAAATCTCCTTTTTTCTTAAAAATAGAAAAGAGTGCAAGCATTAGCTCACACTCACATTCGGATTAGTTAAAAAAATCATTCAAAAACTCTTTTCCATCCGCTAAGTAAAATCACAATTTTACGGATACAGTGTAGCGGCAGCAAAAAGTTCATTTAGATAATCACCTTCAACTTCATCTCGCTTTAATGCTATGTTTTCTTTTAACTTTCGAGCAATCTCTTCATCGGAACAACTCATTGCTTCTGCACTATCAACAATATACTCATCAATAAGATGAGTATTATTATCATACTTGATACAATCAATAATTAATTTTTTATAACGATTAACTAAGTATTCTCGATAATATGGGGATAATGCTTTTACCATTAAATCCTCATATTCCGATGATGCAACTTGTGACATAACGATATCATCAGCCCCCAAAAGCTCATCTAATCCATCATTAATAAATTGTTTTTCCATTAGTTTCTTCCTCCAGTTGTCTATACCTAAAAACGTATTGATAGGTAAACCTAGTAAATTCACCATCACTATACTTCAAGGCATTTCATTATTTAATCCCCAATTATTAATACGCTTAAAAAATCATCTTGAATAATGTTTGTGCCTTTTCCCTAAAACTATCCTCTGAAAACTTTTTTAGAAGAAAATCCGCTAATTCATCATCTGGGAGGTCAACATATTCTACTTCATCAACTTCCATAATTCTTAAAAATGTTTCTGGAAGCATCCTATTGCTAAATCTTATTAGTTGAGCTACCGTAATAGGGTTTTCGTCATCGTATAACTTTGCTATTTCCAAAGTTTCTACTGGATATTGCTCATCGTAAACTTCCTTCACTTCTCCTAGGAAATCACCTAATCCTTTTAAATCAACTTGTGGTCTACTTAAATAAGCTACTTTGATATACGCCTCTACTATTTCAAGTATATCTTCAGTAGCAGATATCCCTTTTCCATAATTATCATGAAGGAAGTCTATCGCCGTTCTTAATATTAATGCGTTACTAACATCTCTACCTTCGAATACAAGCTGTCTGATTTTCTCCATTTTCTGTGTTGTTATTTCATCAGTTCTAAAACTAATTGTTTTTGGAACATTCCCCATAAAACTACCTCCTATAAAAAAAGTATTATTTATCAATACAACTATTAAGTAAATAGTAATACAACAAGGTTGATATGTCAATAAAGAATCACAGTTTAAAAAGACTACATAAACATAAAATGACTGCCTACATCAAAGACTCAAGTAACCTTGAAACTAAGGCGTAGACAGCCATTAATACTTATAGGTACTCTCTCAAATCCTTCGCTACTTCCTCTACATCTAAATCCAAATACTGCGTGGTCACGGCTAAATCTGAATGACCAAGAGCCTTACTGATTAATGCCACACTCGCTCCATTGTCATGTAGATTCTTTGCATACGCCCTTCTAAGAGCATGTGCATTGATATTTTCCAATCCAAATCGTTTAGCATATTTGGTAAGTTGCTTCGAAATAGCATTGTTAGTGGATTTTGTATTCAACGTCGTTGCCCTTGAAGATATAAATAAGTTGGTATTACTTACTCCGTAGTGTTCCCTTATCCTGTCATTACATTGAATCAGCACTCGATACAGACTTACTAACTGGTCATCTATCGGCAACTTCAACACTTGGTGGTTTTTCAATATCGCTCCATCTAGGACAAGTATCTTATTTTCCCAATCAATATGTCCTTCATTCAGCTGCCCTAACGTGTTTATACGAATCCCCGTTTTATACATTGTTAAAATAGCAGTCACATCCCTTAGACCAATGAATGTACTTTTATCAATTAATGACACTAGGATTGCAATGTCATTTGGCTTTGCACCCTTTTTAACCTTCTTATCTACCTTCACGTTGATTGATTGCCAAAAGTTCAAGCTTAGCCAACCATTGGTGAAACACTTGCTTAGGAACGATTTCAGAACCTTTAAGCGTGTTAGCTTTGTTTGATTTACTACATGCATGGAATCTAACCACGAGTAGATAGTATCTACAGTAACCTCTTCTAAATAGAGAATCCCTGTACTCTTTGCGAAATTCATCAAGACTGTATCGTAATCTTTGATAGTACGGGGGCGGTAGCCACTCACCTGCATTTGGTTGATAATAGTTCCTAAAGCTTCCGAAAAAGGCTTGTAGTGAGCCGTAGTTGCCTTCTCCCCTTTAATAGATGCGGTAAACTCTTTAGTTGTCAGTGTGAAATCCACGTCAAATAATCCCGTCTTTTTCGTCATAATAAAAAAATCCTCCATTCAGTTGAATTGGAAGATAATTTCGGTACGCTATTCACGTAATTTCTAAGGGTAATAAAAAAGGGATTCTGCACCAGTGACCGAAGCCCTGACCGAATCCCTAGTTTCTCACAAATCCAATTGTATCAATGGTTTGTGACTGATTTATTTACGTCCCAGGAGGGATTCGAACCCCCGACCGACGGCTTAGAAGGCCGTTGCTCTATCCAGCTGAGCTACTGAGACATGTACTTTAGTAATCATCTGATCGCTAAGGACAAATATTAGTATAGATCTTAATTCAACAAAAGTCAACGACATTTCAAAAGTTTTTTATTTCAGTTAACTCCACTATTTCATGTTGCATATTTTTGAATGTCACACGTACAGTTTCGTCCCATTCTACTACTGCATATGTCGCCTTTTTGCCGCCTCTTGGCTGCATCGTGCTACCTGGATTTAGAAATAGAATGCCGTCTTGCATCTCCGCACCGTATAGATGTGAATGACCGAATAACACAATATTAGCCCCAAGCTCTTTAGCGCTATAATAAAGCCTCATCAATGATTGCTTTACAGCATGCTCATGCCCGTGAACCGCTAATACTTTCTTCCCTTGCACATCGACAACAACAGACGCCGGGAAGCTTGCATCATAATCACAATTACCACGCACTCGATGCATTGTATGCAAAACCGGATCATCGTATGCTAGTTCACTATCTCCACAATGAAACATCGCATCTGCGGATAGAGTAGATACGGCTTTCACCGTTTCCTTATCCCCGTGCGAATCACTCATAACAACAATTTTCATTCATGTTCACCTACCCCTTTCATAAAGTAAAACTACAATCAGAGGAGGCTCTCCCTACCTCTGATTATAGTCAAACCAGTCGAGCTTACTACCCATTACTGTTGGATAAATTGTGGTAGCTTCACTTTCAACTTCGCTAACGCCGCCCCCCGATGTGAAATCAAACTCTTCTCTTCAGGCGATAGTTCGGCCATCATTCGCTCCTGCTCAGGCACATAAAAAATCGGGTCATAACCAAAACCGTTTGTCCCCTTGCGCTCCGTGTGAATCAAACCTTCACAGCTACCTGAAAACGTCTCTGTTTGAAGGCCAGGACCAGCTACTGCTAGCACACAGCGGAAGCGTGCTGTACGCCCCTCTGTAGGCACTGTTCCCAGCTCCGCTAGTACTTTGTCGATATTGGCCTCGTCACTCTTCTCCGTACCCGCATAACGCGCCGAATAAACGCCTGGAGCGCCATTTAGCGCATCAATCTCAAGTCCACTATCATCTGCAATCACGATTTTATTCAACAAACGTGCAACCGTTTCAGCTTTCAATATCGCATTTTCTTCAAATGTGACACCTGTCTCTTCTACATCGATGGCTTCTTCAATATCATTCAATGTTAGGACTTGTACACCAAACGGCTGAAATAATGTCTCAAAATCTTTTGCTTTCCCTCGGTTATTTGTAGCGATGAGTACTTCTTTCATCATTGCTCCTCTTCTTTCTGGCCGATTAGCGCCGCTGTTGAAGTAAGCGCTTCTGTTTGCACTGCAAATAATTGGTGAATCCCTTGTTCCGCAAGTGTCACCAAGCCATTCATTTCATCACGTGTGAATGTCGATTCCTCACCTGTTCCTTGCAACTCGACAAATGCGCCTGCACCTGTCATGACAACGTTCATATCGACTGCAGCAGACGAATCCTCCACATAATCGAGATCCAAGATCAGTTGACCATCATTCGTCTTCCCTACACTTGTTGCCGCCAAGTAATCGGCAATTGGGAACGTCGTAAACGCTTTAGCTTCATGCAATTTAGCGATTGCCATTGTCATCGCAACGAATGCACCCGTAATCGATGCTGTACGCGTTCCACCGTCCGCCTGAATGACGTCACAGTCTACCCAAATCGTCCGCTCTCCTAACGCCTCTAAGTTCGTAACAGCACGTAATGCACGGCCTATTAAGCGCTGAATTTCCATTGTACGGCCATTCACCTTCCCTCTTGAAGATTCGCGTTGCGTACGTTGTCCTGTCGCACGTGGTAGCATCGAATACTCCGCTGTTACCCAACCTTTTCCGCTTCCACGTAAAAATGGAGGTACCCGCTCCTCTACTGTCGCCGTACAAATCACTTTTGTATTCCCAACCGTAATCAGCACAGATCCTTCCGGATGCATCAAATAATCGGTTTCAATCGTTACTGGACGAATCGTCTCAGCATTTCTTCCATCATGTCTCATTATAAAAAATTCCACCCTTCAAGTTTGCGCATTCATCTTATCATAATCCATTTCACATACGCAAAACTCGGGTATCCCAAATTGGGGCACCCGAGCCGTTATAATTCGATTTGCCTAACATCTAGCTTATCAATCGACAACCAATCAGCGACAATTGAACGGAACTTGTCCAACTCGCCTGTCGTATAAAAGACGGGGGACACTTTACGAGTCTCTAAACGCTCAATACTATTCAAGTGCAATAGGCGCTCTACATCATGCACCGTCTCGATTGCAGATGATATGATGCGGACAGTACCTGGCAAATGCTGTTGAATATGGTGCTGCAGAAGTGGATAATGCGTACAGCCAAGTATAGCTGTATCAAAATCAACCTGCTGCAATGGCTCCAGTGTCTGTTTCACAATGGTGCTTGCATGTTCGGACTTGTACTGCCCGCTCTCAACGATGGGGACAAACGCTGGACATGCCAGCGAATGCACCTTCGCCTTAGGAACTAGTCTATGGATCGCGTCCTCATAGGCGCCACTGTTAACCGTCCCAACAGTTCCCAGTACAGCGATTTCATCCGTTTGAGATGCATTGACTGCTGCACGTGCACCCGGCTCAATGACACCAACTATCGGAAAAGGGAAAAATGCTCGTAAATCATCGAGTGCAGCAGCCGTAGCTGTATTGCAAGCGATGACGAGCATTTTAATCCCCTTTTCAGCAAGTGCTGACGCCATTTCCATTGTAAATGCTTTTATTTCTTCAACCGCCCGCGGCCCATATGGACAACGCGCATCGTCTCCGATATATACAATTGGTTCATTTGGTAATCTGTTCAGTAGCTCTTTTACTACAGTTAGACCACCGACACCCGAATCTATTACTCCGATTGGCGGTTCCACTTTAATCCCTCAAATCCTCTTTCATTTCTTCATGCAATTTAATGAGTAAATAGGACAGCTCTTTAACTTCCTTCTCTTCAAAATTGGCTAAGACGCTGTTCAAATACTCTCGACGTTTGTCAATTACTTCTTCGATTACGCGCTCTCCTTCACTGAGAAGGTTAATTCGCACGACACGACGATCTTGCTGATCTCGCACACGCTTGACAAGATTGTTACTTTCCATTCGATCAACTAAGTCAGTCGTCGTACTGAATGCTAGATACATTTTGTTCGACAAATCGCCAATCGTCATATCACCGTGTTCAAATAACCATTGCAAAGCGATGAATTGCGGCGGTGTAATCGTGTAATTACTAAGAATTCTACGGCCTTGTTGCTTTATAATATCCGCAATATATCTCAATTCTTTTTCCATACGTGCAACTTCTTCTGTGTTGTGTACGTTAGGTATGATGTGCTCCGTCAAGTAAACCAGCTCCCTGAAAACGAATACTGTCTACCTATTGTCACCCTTTTTAGCGCGTATGGCAATACCTTTTAATGCAATTGCAATTCGCCCAGACGCAACAATTCGACAATCGCTTGTGCTCTACCTGAAACGCCTAGCTTTTGGATCGTGTTTGAGATATGGTTCCGGACCGTTTTCTCACTGATCCCGAGCCGTCCCGCGATATCTTTTGTCGTTTGATCGTCAACGAGCAGATGAAAGATTTCTCGCTCCCTTGCCGTAAGCAAGGAACGGTTTTTCGATTCTTCTGTCAAGACGCGCCCCTCCTATCTGCTTTCACTTTAAACTATGTGAAGGGTAAGGAGGCTGTGCCGGCTAGTTTATCAGAAAATCAGAAAGTATACGTTCTTCATCTTAAAAAAACAATCTAAGCTCTAGCACTTTGCTTATTTCGCTTCTTGTAAAAGCAATCGGTCTGCATCCGTCCATGGAACACCTTTGCCAGTCTGTCGCCCAATTTGCACCACCGATCCACGGCCTGTAAAGACGATTTCCCCTTTTTCGTTCTTTGCCATGTAATGGACATCGATAGAGCTATTGCCAATCGTAGCCGCTTTCACGTAAATATCCAGCGCCTCATCAAAATAGACTTGCTTCAAATAATCGCATTGCAAGTCGGCAACAACCGGAATATTTGCACCAGACGGATCGAGCCAGCTATCCATCAAACCAATCTGTTTAAAATATTCGATACGTGCAGATTCAAAATACGCAAACGGTACCGTATTGTTCAAATGGCCAAACATATCTGTTTCTGAAAATCTGACCGATACCGCCATTGAAAAACTAAATTCCGAACTCCATGTTTCAAAATCCGTTATGTAAGCTGCTCTCATTATATAAATTCCCCCAGTAATGAAATGAATGAATACTCATTCTTTTATTCTATCAAACATCTAATGGAATATAAAGTAGACAGTCCCTAAAGAAAATAAAACCCTACTAAGCGAAAAAGCTTAGTAGGGTTCAAAACTACAATCAGTCTACCATATGGTCGCTTCCGAAGAAGTTTTTAAACATTTGGACAGTCGTTGCACGGTTCATCGCAGCGATTGACGTTGTCAATGGAATGCCTTTCGGACATGCCACTACACAGTTTTGTGAGTTACCACATTCACCGATACCACCATCTGTCATAAGTGCTGCTAGACGCTCGTCCTTGTTCATCGCACCTGTTGGATGCGTGTTAAATAGACGAACTTGTGACAGCAATGCAGGACCCATGAAGTTTGTGTTGTCATTAACGTTTGGACACGCTTCAAGACAAACACCACAAGTCATACATTTCGATAGTTCGTAAGCCCATTGGCGTTTACGCTCAGGCATACGCGGACCTTCTCCAAGGTCATACGTTCCGTCGATTGGAACCCATGCCTTGATTTTTTTCAAGGAATCAAACATGAACTCTCTGTCAACAATCAAGTCACGAACGACTGGGAATGTTTTCATCGGTTCAAGTGTGATTGGCTGTGTCAATTTGTCAACAAGAGCTGTACACGATTGACGTGGACGGCCATTGATAACCATTGAACATGCTCCACAAACTTCCTCAAGACAGTTCATGTCCCAGTTAATTGGCGTTGTTTTCTTACCTTCCGCATTGACTGGGTTCCGACGAATTTCCATTAAAGCAGAAATAACGTTCATATTCGGTCTATAATCTAATTTGAATTCTTCCCAATACGGTTGAGAATCAGCTGTATCCTGCCGACGAATTTTAAAATGCACTGTTTTCGTTGCAGTTTGTTGCTCGCTCATTTACGTCATTCTCCTTTCGTCGCGGAGTAGTCGCGTTTACGTGGCGCTACGAGAGACACATCAATCTCTTCATAGTGGAAAATCGGTGCAGATTTACCGTCAAATTTCGCCATCGTTGTTTTCATGAATTTCTCGTCATCACGGTTCGGGAAGTCTGGTTTGTAATGAGCGCCACGGCTCTCATCACGGTTCAGTGCTCCGAGAGTAATAACACGTGCTAAGTATAGCATGTTTTTCAACTGACGCGTAAACGTTGCGCCTTGGTTAGACCATTGCTGTGTATCTGTCATATTGATATTTTCGTAACGCTCAAGAAGCTCTACGATTTTATCGTCTGTCTGTTGTAGTTTGTCGTTGTAACGAACCACTGTTACGTTATCTGTCATCCATTCGCCAAGCTCTTTGTGAAGGACATAAGCGTTCTCAGTACCATTCATTTTGAGCGTGTCATCCCACTTCTGTTGCTCTTCTTTCACTGCTGCGTCGAAAATTGTAGAAGGTAGTTCTTCAGCAGTGCGTTTCAAGCCTTTCATGTAATGAACAGCATTTGGTCCTGCAACCATTCCGCCGTAAATTGCTGAAAGAAGTGAGTTTGCACCAAGACGGTTTGCACCATGCTGTGAATAATCACATTCTCCAGCCGCAAACAGACCTGGAATATTTGTCATCTGATCGTAATCCACCCATAGTCCACCCATTGAATAGTGAACAGCTGGGAAGATTTTCATTGGCAATTTCCGTGGGTCATCACCAGTGAATTTCTCATAAATTTCAATGATCCCACCAAGCTTGATATCAAGCTCTTTTGGATCCTTATGAGAAAGGTCTAGGTATACCATGTTTTCACCGTTAATACCAAGCTTTTGGTTAACGCAGACATCAAAAATCTCACGTGTCGCAACGTCACGTGGTACAAGATTTCCGTAAGCCGGGTATTTTTCTTCTAAGAAGTACCAAGGTTTGCCGTCTTTGTATGTCCAAACACGTCCACCTTCACCACGTGCAGATTCACTCATGAGACGTAGTTTATCGTCCCCTGGAATTGCTGTTGGGTGAATTTGAATGAACTCACCGTTTGCATAGTGAGCACCTTGTTGATAAACGATAGAAGCCGCAGATCCTGTATTAATGACAGAGTTTGTCGTTTTCCCGAAGATGATTCCAGGTCCACCTGTTGCCATAATGACCGCATCACCTTTGAAGGCTTTGATTTCCATTGTTTTAAGGTTTTGTGCTTTAATACCACGACATACGCCGTCTTCGTCAAGAACAACACCGAGGAACTCCCAGTGCTCATATTTCGTCACAAGTCCAGAAACCTCATGGCTTCGAACTTGCTCATCTAGTGCATATAAAAGTTGTTGTCCAGTTGTTGCACCCGCAAATGCTGTACGGTGGTGTAGCGTTCCTCCGAAACGTCTGAAATCCAATAGGCCCTCAGGTGTACGGTTGAACATAACGCCCATCCGGTCTAGCAAGTGAATGATTCCTGGTGCTGCGTCTGTCATCGCCTTAACAGGTGGTTGATTCGCAAGGAAGTCTCCGCCGTAAACCGTGTCATCCAAGTGAATGTCCGGTGAGTCACCTTCACCTTTCGTGTTTACCGCTCCGTTAATGCCGCCTTGTGCACATACGGAGTGTGAACGTTTAACCGGGACAAGTGAGAACAGGTCAACCGGCGTACCTTCTTCCGCCGCTTTGATGACCGCCATCAAGCCTGCAAGTCCGCCGCCGACGACAATCAATCTGCTTTTCGCCATTATTGTTTCACTCCTCAAATTATCAGTGATCTTTATTTCTTCAATCGATTACGCCTCAGCGTAATTGCGTCCGGATTTTTTCGAGCTCGCTCAAAAGGCTCCCCTTAAAAATCCGTGACATCCGCCGGAGGCTTTATCTGAGTTCAGCCGGAGCTTAAAAATCCCACTGAACAGTAAAACCACTTGCATTCATCCCACCACTTTGAGAAAAGGGAGGTCTGCTGAATTCAGATAAATCATCTTATGACTCAAACAAATGCGAATAGTGCTTGAACGCCGATTGTAGCAAGTACTAAGAATACGACAATCGTAACGTATGTAACGATTTTTTGTGATCGTGGTGATTGTGCAAGTCCCCAAGTGACAAGGAATGACCATAATCCGTTTGCCAAGTGGAACGTCGCTGCAATAACACCTGCAATGTAGAATGCAAGCATAAATGGATTCGCTAAGATGTCAGCCATCATGTTGTAATCCACAGTAGCACCCAACGCCTTCTGGATTCTCGTTTCAAAGATGTGCCATGCGATAAAGATAACAAGGAATACCCCTGTAATCCGTTGCAACATGAACATCCAGTTGCGGAAAGTACCGAAGCGTTGTACGTTATTTTTTGCTGTGAAAGCTATGTACAGGCCGTAAAACGCATGGAACATAAGTGGGATGTAGATGACGAACCATTCTAAGAACAGAACGAATGGTAAGTTCCCCATGAAATTAGATGCAGTGTTGAATGCTTCTTCGCCGCGCGTTGCAAAATGGTTAATGACCAAGTGTTGAGCAACAAAAAGCCCAACCGGAATAATTCCGAGCAATGAGTGAAGACGGCGCAAGTAGAAATCTGATTCTCTCGACAAGTCTTTTACCCTCCCTTATTACTGAGTTCACCATTCAACGTCTGTCATCGTTTCGACATGAACACCCGTTGACGGCTTCACTCTTCGTGTTACAATATTAGAACATGTCCATTGTACTCCTCTGTTTTGAAGAGGTCAAGACGATGTCTGTTTTTTGCTGTGTTCACTTTCCTATTTTATAGAAGACAGCACGACATTCATATTTATCCGAAAGGGATTGTATACTCTATTGGAAAACACTACATACAACTCACCAACTCGTTTCGGCTACGAAATTTTACGAGATCACGTAATTCCTAGTATTTTAGGTAAACATGAAGATGAAATTCTTTATTGGGTAGGAAAGGAAATTGCAAGAAAATTCCCCGTTTTCAGTATAGAAGAAGTGCCTGCTTTTTTTATAGAAGCGGGTTGGGGTGCTCTCGTTCTAGAGAAAACAACGAAAGATGAAGCGTTCTATACGATGACCAAAGGCGATATTACAACGACCGAAAATCGTTCCTGTCAACTTGAAGCGGGTTTCGTTGCAGAGCAATTTCAAAAGTTGAATGGTTTTTTAACAGAATGCTATGGTGAAGTTAGGGCTAAAGATGGCCTTGTCCGTTTCCACGTGAAATGGGATGTAAAAACAACAATCTAAAACATAAAAGAGGCGTACTCCTTATCGGATCCGCCTCTTTTGTATGCCTATCTAGTGTTACTGCACGTCCAAGCCGAACTGCTCATGTAACGCTGCGACCGACTTCTCCATATTCGGTTCTGGGACAACGACCGACACTTTAATTTCAGACGTACTGACCATTTTCACTGGGACAGATGCAATGCGGAGTGTATCAAACATTTGTGCCGCAACACCTGGATTCGATACCATACCACTGCCTACAATCGATACTTTCGCAAGCCCCACTTCGAATTCAACGCGTCGATAACCGAGCGCTTCTTTATTCGTCTCCAACACGTTCATCGTCTCCGCGAAGTCTTCTTTCTTAATCGAAAATGATACAGAAGGCTGTGCATCTTCTCGAATAGTTTGAACAATAATGTCCACGTTAATATGACATTGTGCAAGCGTTGTAAAAATATTTGCAAGCGAACCATTAAACGGTGTGTCATATAATACAGTCACCCGAACGATGTCACGCTCAAAAGCGACACCTCGGACAATAAGATTGTTTTCCAAATCAATTTCCTCCTTGATGATTGTTCCTTCTCCGTCTACATGGGCAGGTCTTACACGAAGTGGCATTTGATGATTTTTAGCAAACTCCACCGCTCTTGGATGTAAAACCCCTGCGCCAAGATTTGCGATTTCAAGCATTTCATCATATGAAATTTCTTCAAGCTTCTTCGCTTTGCCAATCAATCTCGGATCTGTTGTGAACACCCCTTCCACATCTGTATAAATGTCGCAAATCGCTGCATTCAGGGCAATCGCAACAGCAACTGCACTCGTATCTGAACCACCGCGTCCAAGTGTTGTCACTTCCCCGTTGGCATCCATTCCTTGAAAACCTGTAATTACCGCCACTACACCAGCATCCAATGCAGATGTAATTCTGTCCGCGGTCACTTGCTCGATTCGCGCATTACCGTGAACAGATTCGGTTGTCACACCTGCTTGCCACCCTGTATAGGATTGCGCTTTTACGCCTTCAGCTGCAATCGCCATTGCCAAAAGGGATGCCGTCACTTGCTCACCCGTCGACAATAACATATCAAGCTCCCGACTCCCCGCTTGCGGATTCACTTCTTTAGCCAAGCTCAATAACTCATCGGTTGTTTTCCCCATTGCGGAAACAATGACAGCTACTTGATTCCCACGTTTCACTTCTCCAACTGCAAGCTTTGCCGCGCGGGCAATTCTTTCAGGATTTGCTACAGATGTACCGCCGAATTTCATAACAACACGCACCATTTTTTCTTCCTCCATTTTCCACCTGAACGCAAAAACGGCCCTCAAGATTGAGAGCCGGTCCGATTGGAGCATCACTAAAAAACTCCATACGGATAGCTCTCCAGGTATTAGTACCTGACAGACTCCCACTTGTTCAATGGAAATCCAGCACAACGACCTGGCAGTGACTCGTCTGCTTCGGCGGGTACCCCTTTCCACCCCTCTCTTCAGGCTGCCGCCCTCCAAGGATGTACTATTGGCATCCGCACCTCTATCCTCACTTTATGAAATTGATAGTCAAAATGCTGGAAAGTACATCCCCCTGCATTCCGAACATAGCTATCTTTGTAAGTGAAAAAATTCAGTGCATTCACTCTACCATACTATTTATCTTCCCGCAATGCCTCTTCATGAAAATATACTGCTACCGACTCAGCAATTTTGGTAGGCAAACCAGCTTCTCGCAACGCTTCGGCTGATGCTTCTCGAATCTTCTTCACTGAACCAAAATGTTTTAATAACAACTTTTTCCGCTTCGGCCCAACGCCTGGCAAACCATCCAATGCCGATACAAGTGAATTCGTTTCCCGTCGTTGGCGATGGAACGTAATGGCAAAGCGGTGCACCTCGTCTTGAATGCGCTGCAGTAAATAGAATGCCTCGCTCGTTCTTTTAAGCGCAATCATTTCAATGGGATTGCCGTACAACAACTGTGCAGTCTGGTGCTTATCATCCTTTGCAAGCCCCGCAATCGGAATGGATAAGCCCAATTCGTCTTCAATTATTTCACGTGCAGCTTCCATATGCCCTTTACCACCGTCAATAACAATGAGATCAGGCAACGGTAGCCCGTCCTTCAAGACACGCACATAGCGCCTTCTAACGACTTCACGCATCGCTGCGTAATCATCATGCGCTGCAGCAGTTTGCGTTTTGTATTTCCGATAATCTTTACGATTCGGTTTGCCATCGACAAATGACACCATTGCCGAAACAGGGTCTGCGCCATATGTATGCGAGTTATCAAACGCCTCAATGCGAAGTGGTACAGCGATATTCATCGCCTCGCCTAACTCTTCACACGCACCAATTGTTCGCAATTCCTGTCGCTCAATCAATTGAAATTTTTCTCCTAATGAAATTTCTGCATTTTTACCTGCAAGATCCACAAGTGATTTCTTCTTGCCACGTTGTGGAATCAATACATTCACCTGTAACAATTGTTGAACAAGCTCACTATCCATCCCTTGCGGTAAAAGAATTTCCTTCGGCAATAGATGCTCCGATTTGCCGTAAAATTGACCAATGAAGGTCAACAGCTCATCCGCAGGGTCTTGATAGAGCGGAAAAATCGATACATCCCGTTCAATCAATTTCCCTTGCCTAACGAAAAATACTTGCACACACATCCAACCTCTATCCACAAAAAAGCCAAAGATGTCCCTGTCTGTAAAGTCATTCATCGTCATTGCTTGTTTCTCCATAACAGCTTCAATATTGACAATTTGATCGCGGTATTCTTTCGCCCTTTCAAACTCCAAGTTTTCCGCAGCAGCCGACATTTTTTCAGTCAATTCTTTCTTGACACTCTTATAACCGCCGTTTAAAAAACGGGTAATATCGTCGAACATTTCTTTATATGTTTCATCCTCTACCTCATTAACGCAAGGTGCTAAACACTGTCCGAGATGATAATACAAACAAACGCGATCCGGCAGTGTATGGCATTTCCGATATGGGTAAAGTCGATCTAATAACTTCTTCGTTTCCCCTGCCGCATAAGCATTCGGATAAGGGCCAAAATATTTTCCTTTATCCTTTTTCACCTGCCGCGTAATAATAAGCTTCGGATGACGTTCTGCAGTTAGCTTTAAATAGGGGTAGCTCTTATCATCCTTTAGCATGATATTGTATTTAGGATCGTACTGTTTAATAAGATTTAATTCTAATACTAGCGCTTCGATGTTGGACGACGTCACAATATACTCAAAATCTTCAATTTCACCAACGAGCCGTTGCGTTTTTGCATCGTGACTGCCCGTAAAATAACTGCGAACACGATTTTTAAGCACCTTGGCTTTTCCAACATAAATGACAGTCCCTTGCCGGTCTTTCATCAAATAACAGCCCGGCAACTCCGGTAAAATCGCTAGTTTTTGTCCAATTAGTTCATTCACATTTTTCACCTACCCAAAAAAACCGGGCACCAATGAAGGGACCCGGTTATTCTATTGAATTATTCAGCAGGAAGTCTCCTCTACTGTCAGAAATTACGCGTGTTTTTCGATTAGTTCAGCAAGTGCTTCTTTCGGTTTGAAGCCAACAACTTTGTCAACGATTTCTCCATCTTTGAATAGGATCAATGTTGGGATAGACATAACGCCGTAGTTGCTTGCAGTTCCTTGGTTATCGTCAACGTCTACTTTTACAATGCTCGCTTTACCATCGATATCGCCATCAAGTTCTTCAAGAACTGGAGCGATCATTTTACAAGGTCCACACCAAGGTGCCCAAAAATCCACAAGGACAAGTCCTTCTTTAATATTCTCTGCAAATGTTTGATCTGTTGCATTAATGATAGCCATATTGAAATTTCCTCCTCAAAATTCGTGTTCAATTGAACAACATGTGTATTGAATAGCTCTGCTTGTATTATAGCATGCGGCACATGGAGCCGCTAACTATATGCCCGTCACAAGTAAAAGCTCCCTCTTAAATAAAAGGGAGCTTTTACTTTAAGCTTTATTGGACTCACACGCCGACTTTCAATTGTTTAATTTCTTCGATCATCATCGGGATTACTTCAAACAAATCGCCAACAATTCCATAGTCCGCTACTTTGAAGATGTTCGCTTCAGGGTCTTTGTTGATGGCAACGATTACTTTTGAATTGGACATCCCAGCCATATGCTGGATTGCACCTGAAATCCCTGCTGCAATGTACAAATCAGGTGTTACGACTTTACCTGTTTGTCCAATTTGCAAAGAGTAGTCACAGTAATCCGCGTCACAAGCACCGCGAGATGCACCGATTGCTCCACCAAGAAGATTCGCAAGTTCCTGTAATGGCTCAAATCCTTCCGCACTCTTCACGCCACGTCCACCCGCAACAACCACTTTCGCCTCAGAAAGATCAACACCCTCTGTCGATTTACGAACGACTTCAGCAATGATTGTACGAAGGTTTGTAATATCAACCGATACCGCAGAGCTATCGCCCGTGCGGCCTGCATCCTGCTCAAGTGGTGCGATGTTATTCGGACGTACTGTAATAAACAGAAGTCCTTCTTTATTCTGCACTTTTTCAAATGCTTTACCAGAATAGATTGGGCGGATGAATACAGCTGCATCACCTTCCCCTTCGATATCCGTCACATCAGAAATCAAACCAGATGCTAGTTTACTAGCGATTTTAGGCGATAGATCTTTCCCAAGAGCCGTATGCCCAAAGACAACCGCTTCCGGATTCTCTTGCTCATAAACAGCCATAAACGCTTGGCCAAAGCCATCGGATGTATATTGCTTCAAATGTGGGTGTTCTACAGTAACGATACGGTCTGCTCCGTACTGAATCATTTCTGCCGCTAATGATTGAACAGCATCGCCGAGCAATACGCCGACAACTTCTCCGCCTCCAGAAATCTTCTTCGCAGCCGCAATCGCTTCAAATGACACGTTACGCAGCGTACCTTCTCGTGCTTCCCCAAGAACTAATACTTTTTTAGACATCTCTATTCCCTCCGATTACATTTAAAAGTTTGAATATACTACGCTACTTACTAGAACAAGACTACCTTTGCTAAACACGGTAGATTACTGTTAGATTACTTTCGCTTCTGAATGCAGTAGCGACACTAGTTCTTTCACCTGATCAGCGATGTCGCCTTCAAGAACACGGCCTGCCGCTTTTTGTGCTGGTAGATACACTTCAATTGTTTCTGTTTTTGCTGCTACGTCATCCTCATCGAGGTCAAGATCATCAAGCTCAAGCTCTTCAAGCGGCTTTTTCTTCGCTTTCATGATTCCTGGAAGTGATGGGTAGCGTGGCTCATTTAAGCCTTGTTGCGCTGTAACAAGCAACGGTAGTGATGTCTCAATATTTTCAGAATCGCCTTCAACATCACGAACAATTTTCACGGATGTTCCGTCGATTTCAAGATTTGTAATCGTCGTTACATAGTTAATGCCTAGCAATTCCGCAACACGTGGGCCGACTTGACCTGAGCCACCATCAATTGCGACATTTCCTGCAAGGATTAAATCTGCTTCTTTGTCTTTCAAATATTCAGCGATGATTTTAGCAGCTGTAAATTCATCCATCTCATCTAAATCATCTTCAGTATTAATGAGTACCGCTTTGTCAGCGCCCATCGCAAGTGCTGTGCGAAGTTGTTTTTCTGCCTCTTCGTCACCAATTGTAATAACTGTTACTTCGCCTTCGTTTGCGTCGCGTACTTGAATCGCTTCTTCAATCGCATATTCGTCATAAGGATTGATGATGAATTCTGCACCATCTTCCGCAATTTTTCCGTTTGAAACCGCAATCTTTTCCTCTGTGTCAAATGTCCGTTTTACTAGTACGTAAATATTCATAATCGCAAATCTCCCCCGACTTTTCAGTTATTTTCCCGTAAATACAGGTTGACGTTTTTCAAGAAATGCCTGAATCCCCTCATTCGCATCCTCAGACACGAACACTTCACCGAATGATGCCGCTTCAGCTTTTACACCTTCATAATAAGTAGATGGTTTCGCATATTGCAGCACACTCAATGCTGATTTTACCGCAATAGGGCTTTTCTTCGCAATCTTCTTTGCTAATTCCATCGTTTTTGAAAGCAAATCCTCATCCAAATAAGCATGGTTAGCAAGTCCTAAACGGACCGCTTCTTCTCCTGTAATGGGTTCACTCGTCAACAACATCTCCGCCGCTTTCGGCATCCCTACATAACGCGGCAAGCGCTGTGTACCAGCAAATCCTGGGATGAGTCCCAATTGTAACTCTGGCAGTCCAAGCTTCGCCTTTTCCGTTACAATGCGCATATGACAGCTCATTGCCAGTTCAAGGCCGCCGCCAAGTGCCGCTCCATGAATCGCAGCAATGACCGGCTTTGAAAACGTTTCCAAGCGTTCGAATACTGCTTGACCATTGGCAGCAAGTTGTGTGAACTCAGCTCCAGATGTCACGGACGTAAATTCTTTAATGTCCGCTCCAGCTGAGAAAAACTTACCTTCTCCGTGCAACACGATCACCCGAACTGCATCATCGTTTTCCACCTGGTCGAGTAAAGCATCTACTTCTTGGATCAATGCGCGTGAAAGCGCATTCGCGGGTGGCCTATTAATCGTAGCAACGGCAACCCCGTCTTCCGTAATCACTTTCAGAAAATCCATTCCATCCCATCCCTTTTGAACAAGATATTAACAATTATACATCAAAACTATACTAAAATGTCAACTAGCCGAGCACGATACAATTTGCAGCGGCTTGACTTGATTCAGCTTAGGCTTAGAGCCCAGCTGGATTGAGGTGCATTTCGCAAATACCCACTACTTATGTAAGCAGTGGACTTTTGCTGCAACAATCTACGCCTTCATACCCTTCCAAATGAGTCTATGTACTTCAGGCGATAATTTCATTAAATCATATTTTTGGTCATTCATCACCCATGAAGTGATTGTTTCGTCAATTGTGCCGAATACCATTTGCCTGCCTAGACGTACATCTAGCAGTGCATTGAGTTCTCCTCTCTCAATCCCATCATTCAAAATGGTATCGAGGAGCACTAAGTATTCTTTCAACACATCATTGATTCGAAGACGTAATTCTCGATTCGATTGTCGAAGCTCTAACTGCGTGACGACTGCAAGGTGACGGTCCTCGTGAAGTATACGGAAATGATTGTCGATTAGCCTGAACAATCGTTCAGATGTATCATAATCTTGCTTCAATATTTCCTCCACATTGCTTGCGAAAATCGCCATTTTTTCCCGAAATACCGATATGAGAATATCTTCTTTATTTTTGAAATAAAGATAAATCGTCCCGTCTGCCACACC
Source organism: Sporosarcina sp. FSL K6-1522 (assembly GCF_038622445.1). GTDB lineage: Bacteria > Bacillota > Bacilli > Bacillales_A > Planococcaceae > Sporosarcina. The sequence continues at coordinate 2,462,290 of NZ_CP152019.1, read as the reverse complement.
TGCTTCTTTCGCAATCCTTGAAACTTGTGCTTGATGGTATCCGTTCTCGGCAATGACAATGACCGCCGCATCCACGATTTGCTTATACTTAGGCTTATCCCGTTTCACTTATTCATCACCACCATTAAAAAAAGAAAATATGAATGATGATTCATTCATATTTTCATAATAATCGTTATTTACTTTCTAGTCAAGCTTTACCTTACGATGTCTGTAATTCCTTGTCGACTTTCTGCCACTCTTCTTCTATGAGTGCGCGGCGCAAGATTTTTCCGACAGCTGTTTTCGGAAGCTCTGTACGGAATTCATATTGACGCGGCACTTTAAAGGCTGCCAAATGCGCTCGGCAATACGTATTTAATTCTTCTTCCGTGACGGAAATCCCTTCTTTCAGCACAATATACGCTTTCACCGTTTCTCCTCTATAGGGATCAGGGATACCGGCAACGACACATTCCTGAATCGCTTCGTGCTCGTAAAGCACTTCCTCAATTTCACGCGGATAAATATTAAAACCACTGGCGATGATCATATCTTTTTTACGATCAACGACAAAGAAATAACCTTTGTCATCCATATAACCTAAATCCCCTGTTAAAAACCAGCCATCACGAAACGTCTGCGCTGTCTCTTCTGGTCGATTCCAATAGCCTTTCATCACCTGTGGGCCCTTCACCGCAATTTCTCCTACTTCACCATTCGCAAGTGGCTCAGATGACTCCACACCTAGTATGCATGCATCTGTATCAGGCCATGGTACACCAATTGAGCCTTTTATACGTTCTTCCGCCCAAACAAAGTTGGCATGTGTCACAGGTGACGTTTCAGTCAGCCCGTAGCCTTCAACGAGTTTCCCACCCGTCACACGCTCAAATTCCGCCTGCACTTCAGTTGGCAATGCAGCCGAACCACTAATACATGCCTTTATAGAAGACAAATCATATTTCGCCACATCTGGATGATTCAACAAACCAATGTAAATCGTCGGTGCGCCTGGAAATAACGTCGGCTTCAACTTATCGATGGTTTTCAAAGCCGTTTCAAAATCAAACTTCGGCACAAGCACCATCTTATTGCCTAGCATAACAGAAAGAACAAGCACTGTCGTCATTCCGTATACATGGAAAAACGGTAAAATCCCCATGACCGTTTCTTCACCTGCTTCGCATTTATACAGCCATTCATCACACATTTTCACATTAGAAATGAGATTTTTATGCGTCAACATTACGCCTTTGGGCGAGCCTGTCGTTCCTCCCGTATATTGCAATAGCGCAATATCCTCATCATAATCAAATGCATAGTGAACCGGATCTGGTTTAGCAATCTTCATAATTTCAGTAAAGAGATGGTTGATCCCACGATGTTCCACTTTCACCGTGATGCCATGCTCCTTTTTCTGGATAAAAGGATAAATCAAATTCTTTGGAAATGGTAAGTAGTCCTTAATGCCGGTAATAATGACATGCTCCAATGTTGTTTCTTTCACGACTTTCGAAATCCTTGGAAATAAAATATCGAGTGAAATGATAGCTTTCGCTCCGGAATCTGTCATCTGATAAGACAATTCACGCTCTGTATACAACGGATTAGTCTGGACGACAATAGCACCTGTATACAAAATACCATAGTAAGCGATTGCACTTTGCGGGCAATTCGGTAGCATAATTGCCACCCGATCTCCTTTTTCAATGCCAATCGCACGTAAATAGTTTGCAAATTTCAAAGCTGATTCATGAAATTCCTTGTATGAAATATCTTTTCCTAGAAAATGCATCGCAATTTTGGATGGATATTTCGTACTCGTTCTTGTCAAAAATTCCTGTATCGGAATCTTTTCATAATCAAGCGTCTTTGAAATCTCAGGCGGGTACAAGCCTAACCACGGTTTCGTCGTCATAAAATCCTCCCTTTCTCATTTTAACTTGTTTGAATATTCCTATTTTAAGTATATCGATAAGTGAATATGCTTTCAAGAAATTTTTATTTTAGTATAGAAAAATACCGTAACCGACAATTTTCGGTCACGGTATTTTTTCATCTCAACCAGTTCGGCGTTCCGTACATTAACCAGTACACACCAACTAGTATAAAAAGCACACAAACAACCATTAATACTTTCGCTAATTTCTCCATGCAAACTGACAACTCCTATGAAATACTTGCCCCAATGACGAATGACAAGCCGACTGAAATCGTCAAAGAAATAAAGCCCACTGAACGATTATCCGCTTCAATCTCCTTATCAATATTGAATTTCGGCGTAAGAAATTCAAACAGGATATAAGCAAAAACGAGCAGGATAAACCCAAACAATCCCCAGCCAATCATTTCAGGCAACGAATTATGGCGTTCGATGGAATAGCGGAAAATGTTGGCGACACCAAAAATCTTTCCACCTGTCGCAAAAGCAACCGCAAGATTCCCTTTTCGAATTTCTTCCCAATTTTTATATTTCGTGACGAGCTCAAAAAGCACCATCGAAACAATCAAGCAAAGGACAACAACACTGAAATAGCCCGCCGTCTCTACTAATGGATGGCTCCAAAAACCTGTTTTCGTCATATTAATGACCCCTTTTATGTTCGGTTATGCTTCCCTTATACGGATGGGCTTCAAAAAGGTTTCATTAATCGTTAACTAATTTCACATTATTTCAATTCAACGACTGTTACACCATGTCCACCTTCGCCCGCTTCACCGAATCGATAGCTCTTCACGCGAGAATGCTTTTTCAAATACTGCTGAATGCCTTGTCGTAATGCCCCCGTGCCCTTACCGTGGATAATGGACACTTGATGATAATTGGACAGCAACGCATCGTCCAAATATTTCTCCGTTCGGATAATCGCATCCTCGTAACGTTCCCCGCGCAAGTCCAGTTCCAATTTCACATGCGAATCTCTCCCTTTAACGGCAGCAGACACGACATGACGCTTTTCCTTTTCGGGTTTCATATATTCCAAGCCAGATTGTTCGAGCTTCATTTTCAAAATTCCAATTTGGACAACCCATTCCTTGTCCGATACTTTTTCAATGAGCGTCCCCTTCTGGCCATAGCTAAGCACCTTCACTTCATCGCCCACCTGAAGTGGCCGCGGTGCAGCCTTCGCTTGAACGGCTTTCTTTTTCACTTCGGCAGGTGCAGCACCTTCAAGACGTTTACGGGCTTCAATCAGCTCATGCTCTTTCACATTTGCGCCGACATTTAAACGCATTGCACGTAAATCTGAAATCACCGCTTCCGATTCACGCTTCGCTTCCTCAACGATTTTTTTCGCTTTTTCTTTTGCTTTCGCTTCCAGACGCTCTTTCATGTCGTCAAACTCCGCAAGTCGTTCTTCCAACTCATGCTTCAGACGCTCCGTCTCCAGCAAGACTTCATGCGTTTGCTCGGCATCTTTTTCGGATTGAACACGGCTCGTTTCCAATGAAGCAATCATGGAGTCGACTTCTCCACGGTCTGTTCCCGTGAAGGTTTTTGCACGTTCAATGATGCGCTCTTGCAAACCAAGTCGCTTGGAAATTTCAAAGGCATTACTACGCCCTGGCACTCCTATTAATAGACGGTACGTCGGGCTCAGCGTATCAATATCGAACTCTACGCTGGCATTGGCAACACCTGGACGGTTATAGCCATACGCTTTCAATTCAGGATAGTGCGTCGTCGCCATGACACGTGCTCCACGACCGTGCACTTCATCGAGAATCGAAATAGCTAAGGCTGCCCCTTCTTGTGGGTCGGTCCCTGAACCAAGCTCATCAAAGATAATAAGCGAACGCTCATCATACTTTTGAATAATGTCCACAATGTTCACCATATGAGAGGAGAATGTACTCAAGCTTTGCTCGATCGATTGCTCGTCCCCAATATCAGCATAGACCGAATCGAAGACAGCGATTTCCGAGCCATCCAGTACAGGAATTGGCAGCCCCGATTGCGCCATCAATGTACATAATCCAACAGTTTTCAATGTCACTGTTTTCCCACCTGTATTCGGCCCTGTAATGACAATTGTCGTAATCTCTTTACCAAATTCAATCGTATTCGCTACCGCTTCCTCGATCGGGAGCAATGGATGACGCGCTTTGGCAAGTCGAATATAGCCTTCATTATTCACTTCGGGCTTCGTGCATTTATGTGCCATACCGAATTTTGCTTTTGCCAAAATGACATCGATTTCCGCCAATACAGCAACGAGGACAAATAGCTCATGCGCAATTTCTTGGACCTTTGCAGAAAGTTCGATAAGGATTTTCTCGATTTCTTCTTGCTCTTTCATTTTCAGTCGTCTAATTTCATTGTTCGCTTGAACAACCGCATCTGGCTCGATGAATAACGTCTGGCCTGATGACGACATGTCGTGAATGACACCGCCATAATGCGAACGGTACTCTGCCTTAACAGGAATAACAAAACGATCATTTCGAATCGTCACGATTGAATCGGACAACATTTTTGCAGCATTGCGTCCACGCGTGTAACTTTCTAGTTTTTCACGCACGCGCCCTTCTTGCATACGTAACCCTTGGCGTATCGTACGAAGCGATCCTGATGCACTGTCAACAACATATCCATTGTCATCAATACAGGCATTGATTTCATGCTCCAAACCTGTCAATACTGGAATCGAGTCTTTTTTTGCTACAAAATGCGGAATCTCAACATCTTCATCTGCCACAATCGCTTCGATGAATTGACGTAAAACGCGACTAGCGCGAATCGTATTGGCAATTTCCATTAGTTCGTAGGCGCTCAGCATGCCTCCCATTTGCGCACGCTTCGCATGTGGGCGTATATCACTGATTCCCCCCATTGGCACGTTGCCTCGCACACGTAAGATGGACAAACCTTCATCCATCTCCTCAAGCAGTCGTACAACTTCTTCAAATTCACTAACAGGTACTAATTTTTCCATCGTCGAACGTCCCGCGGATGATGTGCAATGTGTTGCTACAAGATCGCGAATTTTATCAAATTCAAGTGTTTTTAAGACACGGTTTTCCAATGTCTTACACTCCCTTTCACTTCCGCACAATGTCGCGGATGAATTTATCGAGCGGCCATGTATTGACGACCGTTTCTTTTTTTAACCAAGCTTTTTGTGCATAGTTCACACCAATGTCCATATATTTTAATTGATCAATGGCATGTGCATCTGTATTAATGGCAATTGGAACGCCCGCTTCCTGCGCCATCATGAGGTGATCTGTCGCGAGATCGAGTCGGTAAGGATTGGCGTTGAGTTCCAATATTTTTCCGTATTCTTTCGCCCATTTGATGAGCTGAGCAACATCTGGATTATAGCCTTCCCGTTGCCCGATAATACGTCCAGTTGGATGTGCAATCATATCAACATGCGGATTTTTCATTGCCATATGTAGGCGTTCCATAATCTGTTCTTGTGATTGTGTGAAGCTCGAATGGATGGATGCGATGACAAAGTCGAGCTCACTTAACAGCTCATCGTCAAAATCGAGTGTGGCATCTGGCAAAATATCCATTTCTGTCCCACAAAAAATTTCAATGTCCTCGTATTCTTCATTCAACAAACGGATTTCCGCAATTTGTTCACGTACCCGCTCTGGCGTCAGTCCATTGGCTACTTTCAAATACTGCGTATGATCTGTAATGACGATATAACGATAGCCTTTCGCACGGCAAGCTTCCACCATTTCACGGATGGAATAAGCTCCGTCTGACCAAGTTGTGTGCATATGCAGATCAGAACGAATATCTTCGATGGCTACTAGCCCCGCCAGTTCATCCACCCGATCAATTTCACTGCCATTTTTTCGGACCGCAGGCGGAATGAATGGTAAATCGAAGTACGCGAAAAACTGCTCTTCTGATTCAAACGTCGTCACCGAGCCATCTTCATGCTCCACACCATACTCACTAATTTTCATTCCTTTAGATTTTGCAAGCTGACGCATCCGAACATTATGATCTTTTGAACCAGTAAAATGATGAATCGCAGAGGCAAATTGTTCCGCTATGACAAAACGGAAGTCTGCATCGATTTGCTCGTCCAAGTCAAGCGTGACAGACAATTTTGCATCCCCTGCCGCAATCGTTGCGGCTAATGGCAACACCTCTAACAATTTCTCACGAACAATGCTAGGCGCGTCTGTCACGATGATGAAGTCCACGTCACTGCTCTCTTCTTCCGTTCGGCGATAGCTACCTGCAACAGAAAAACGACTGATTTCAGCAATCGATTGCAATTCCTGTTCCACAAAGGACACGACTTTTTCCACTTGCCAAATCGGAAACTTGCCTTGTCGCGTACCTAATAATTCAATTTCATGCAATAGATTTTCTTCGGTTTTCTTGCCGAAGCCAGCTATTTTGCTTACTTCTCCTGCAGCACACGCCGCCTGAAGTGATTCAACCGAATCGATGCCGATTGCTTCACGTAGTTTCGCAATGCGCTTGCCGCCAAGACCTGGGATTTTCAATAATGGAACCAAACCTTTAGGAACCGTTTCTTCCAACTCATTCAGTAAGTCAGATTCCCCTTTATCTATCAAATCGGTAATGACCGCACCTGTCCCCTTACCGATTCCTTTTAGCTTTAGAATATCGTCCATTTCAGACAAACTACGTGGGTCCAGTTCAAGCACATTCGCCGCTTTTCGAAAGGCAGACACTTTAAAATGATTTTCTCCAAGCAACTCCATATATAACGCGATTTTCTCCAATGTACGGATAATTGTTTTTTTATTCATGATGAGCCTCCTCTTTATTAAGATGCCTTGAAAAAAGCTTCCCTCCAGCAAGGGGGAAGCTGTCATTTCGTATAAACGAACCACCAATCTTTCACCTTGTCAGAGAGTAACGGTGTATGTTCTAACATCGCATTTGCCAATAGTGATTTGCCGAGCATATTTTGAATGAACTCTATCGGTAACATCGTAGCGAGATAGATGACAAAGAACATAACAATATAAAACTCAATCACACCAAGCACTGCGCCTACAAGCTGTGCAATAAAACCGAGGACAGGCAAATACTTCAAGAAATCAAACATCGACGCAATCAACTGAAAGGCGAATTTAACGACGAGAAAAATAAGGACGAACGCCAATAACCGATAAAAGGTTTCATCGAGATCGAGTTGCGCTACACCTAAATTCAGTTTTGACCCCGCTGTTACACCTGGATACGGTACCCAAAGTACGAATTTGTCTGCAAGTGGCTTATAATAAAGATAAGCAATCACGAGCGAGGTAATGAATCCAGTCATATGAATTATCTGGACGACAAATCCACGTCTGAATCCTGTAATGAGTCCCCCTATTAGGAGAATAAGAATAAGTAAATCTAGCATGTAAGACCGTCAACCCTTCAACTTTTTCAATTCTTGTTCCATTTGTTCAACTTGCTCTTTTAATTTAAGATAATCATGTACAGTATTTACAGCGGTAAGCACAGCGATTTTCGAACTGTCAAGATACGGATTACGGACACTGATTTCGCGCATCTTATCATCGACAATCGAGGCGACCAATCGCACATGACTGCTAGTTTCGGTACCGACAATTGTATAAGTTTGTCCGTAAATGTCAACTGCTATGCGAGTCTTCTGTTCGTCTGCCAATGAGCTCACCTCCTACAATCAATTACGCCGAAGACACATCTTGGTTCAGCGGGGATGGATCCCCTGAATAACATTCATTCCGCAACTAAAGAGAGATAGAACCGCCTCACTCCATCTTCGCAATTTTAGATGTAGCGAATAGTTGCTGAAACAAGTTAAAACCCTGTTTCCAATCATACCATGAAACGGTTTTAGTTGTAACGTCAGATCACATAAGTTCACAGAGGACTTTATGAGTACAACTACAGTTCTGCTGTCGCCCAAAGGCTCGGCAATCACCGAGTTTACAAATGAATAAAGTCAACGAAAGGAAGTAATAAATTGAGTAATCAAGTTATTGTAGTAGATGAACTAGGTTTGAAAAAAGTAATGAGTCATTATGCCTCTTCAAAAGTTGTCCGCAATGCGCCAGGTGTCGTTTTCGCAGCGAAATTAACGGATACAGCAATCACCGCCTATAAGTCTGGAAAAGTACTCTTTCAAGGGGCTGGCGCTAATCGTGAGGCAGCTCGTTGGGGAAAAACACAGGGGAAAGCGACTCCTGCAAAAACAACGACAAAAGGAGATACTTTGCCTGACGGCCTCGCCGGGCTATCCGTCGTTGGGTCAGATGAAACGGGTACCGGCGATTTCTTCGGTCCTGTTACAGTAGCGGCATGTTTCGTCAGAGCCGAGCAAGTCGAGCTTGTGCGAGAACTCGGTGTCAAAGACTCCAAACAATTAACAGATGACCTTATGCGTCAAATCGCACCTGATTTAAAAGCCGTCCTCATTCATTCAGTCTTGACTTTAAAAAATGAGAAATACAATGAAATCCAAGCACGCGGTTGGTCTCAAGGTAAAATCAAAGCACTGCTTCATAACCAAGCATTGAAGCACGTCTTGCGCAAAATGGATGGCGAAAAGCCTGATTATATTTTAATTGACCAATTTGCAGAACGTGGCATTTATTATAATCATATTAAAAACGAGAAGGAAATCGTGCGGGAAAATGTACTATTTTCGACTAAAGCGGAAGGTTTGCATCTATCTGTTGCGGCGGCATCCATCATTGCACGTGTTGCATTTTTAAAAGAAATGGATAAGTTGAGTGCAATCGCAGGCATGACACTCCCAAAAGGTGCAGGACCAAAAGTAGACGAAGTCGCCGCTAGGATTTTACTGAAAAATGATGAAGAGACGTTGAAATCGCTGACGAAATGGCATTTTGCGAATGCCGGGAAAGCGAAGGCAATTGCAGCGAAAAAAAGAAACTGACTTTCTATACAAACTCGGAACAAAAGCGCAGGGCGCCTGCTTAAATGCGACAGGCATAAAGCGAGTCGACTGCGTGGCGGCCTTTGCCACAGAGTCGGCTTGACACACAGTCTAAGTTCACCGCGTCCTGCGGCAACGACTGCGTGACTCATATCCTGTGAGCCTCCGAGCATCTGACGCCCGGAGCCTAGACGGGCAATCTCCATATACTTACTTATCCATAATACGAGAATTTTATAGTTTCCAATAAAACAAAAAAGCCGCTCACAGTTTACTAATCCTGTGAGCGGCTCTACTTATATTATCCTCGAAGCAATGCCCCTGCTTCTGTTGTTAATGCGTTTAATACTTTATCATGCGCTTTGACGACTTCTTCGTCTGTCAATGTGCGTTCTGGATCTGCATACGTCAATGAAAATGCAACAGATTTCTTGCCATCCTCAACGTTTGCCCCTTCATACAAGTCGAAAAGTTTCACACCTTTCAACAATTTCCCACCTGCGCTACGGATAACGTGTTCCAATGCACCCGCAGACGTTTCGCTCGATACAACTAATGCGATATCGCGTGAAATCGAAGGGAAACGTGGAACTTGTGTATAAACCAATTCAGCTGTCTCAATCGCAAGGATTTTCGCCAAATTCATTTCCATCACATACGTATTTTTCAAATCGCGTTTTTTCTGTTCTGTTGGGTGAACTTGGCCAATTAAACCAACACGTTCACCGTTGTAGAAAATGTTTGCTGTGCGACCTGGGTGCATGCCGTCAATAACAGCTTGCTCGAATGATAGACCTTCCACTAAGCCAAGGCTATCCATCATACCTTCAACAATGCCTTTTAATACGAAGAAATCAACCATTTTCGTTTCAGCTTGCCACGCATGGTCTACCCATTTCCCTGTAATAACCGCCGCTACATGCTCTACTTCCTGCGGTAAACCATCTTCCTCCACTCCAAGGAATACCGATCCTGTTTCATACAATGCAACCGAATCCATGCGACGTGCAACATTATACGTCGCTGCTTCCAATAGATGAGGAATGATACTTTGGCGAAGTACACTACGGTCTTCACTCATCGGCATCAACAACTCCGTAACAGGCGCTGTTTCCAGTGCATACATTTGTGCATGCTCTTTAGATGTCAATGAATAGGACAACGCTTGATACAATCCAGCTCCTTCAAGGAACGCTCTCACTGTACGGCGTTTCGCTTGATACGGTGTCAAACCACCTGGTGTCGATTCTGTCACCGGAAGTGTCATGGGAATATGATCATAGCCATACATCCTTGCAATTTCCTCGATAATATCTTCTTCAATCAACAAATCTTGTCTACGTGTCGGCGCATCAATGACCAGTTTGCCGTTGACCGCTTCCGTTGGGATTTGCAATCTATCTAAGATAGATAACATTTCTTCAAGCGAAATTTTCATTCCTAGACGATTGTTAATCGTATCTGGTGAAACCGTAATACGTGCAGGTGTTTTATCAAGTTCATCAACTATGACAGAACCTGCCAACACTTCGCCGCCTGCGATGTCAGCCATCAACTGAGCCGCACGTTCTGCTGCCGCAATAACCCGTTGTGGATCGACACCTTTTTCAAAGCGTGTGCTTGCATCGCTACGCAGACCGATTTCTCTTGACGTAAGACGTACAGATGCCGATGCAAAATACGCCGATTCAATGACAACCGTTGTCGTGCCATCATGCACTTCAGAATTCAAACCACCCATAACACCCGCAAGCGCAACAGGCTCTTGACCATTTGTAATGACAAGATTATGCGCTTTTAACGTGCGCTCTGCTTCATCCAACGTCGTAATTTTTTCGCCTTCTTCTGCTAGACGAACAGCGATTTCGCCCGTTTCAAGACGGTCATAATCGAATGCATGAAGAGGCTGACCGTATTCCATCAATACATAGTTTGTAATGTCAACGACGTTATTATGTGGACGCACACCCGCAGCCATCAAACGATTTTGTAGCCATAATGGTGATTCGGCAATCTTAACGTTTTTCACGACTTTCGCCACGTACATTGGGTTTTCTTCTTTCGCGTCAATGCGCAATTTCAATACATCTTCCGCTTTTTCAGCCGATTCCGTATACGTAATTTCCGGTAATTGAATACCTTGCGATAAAATCGCACCCACTTCGTACGCTACACCAAGCATGCTCAATGCATCCGAACGGTTCGGTGTCAAATCAAATTCAAGCACCGTATCATCAAGGCCAATCAATGGCAATGCATTTTCTCCAGGCACCGCAGTTGCTGGAAGCACATAAATCCCTTCTGCATAAGCTTTCGGAACGAGCTTCCCTTCAATTGCAAGCTCTTGCAATGAACAAATCATACCGTTCGACTCTTCGCCACGAAGCTTTGCTTTTTTAATTTTAAAGTTGCCAGGTAGTACAGCGCCAGGACGTGCAACAATCACTTTTTGTCCTTCCGCAATGTTTGCCGCGCCACAAATAATTTGTGTCACTTCTTCTCCAACGTCTACTTGGCAAATGTTCAATTTATCCGCTTCAGGATGTTTCACACATTCCTTCACATAGCCGACAACAACGTTCGTCATGCCTTGGGACCGGTCGATAATCGAATCGACTTCAATCCCAGAACGCGTAATTTTCTCCGCAAGTTCTGCTGGAGCAATGCCTTCAATATTTACATACTCACTTAGCCATTTTGTAGATACTAACATGTGTCGTCCCCTCCTTAAGCTTCCGTCCGGTGGAATTGTGATACAAAACGCACGTCATTCGTATAAAAATGACGGATATCTTCCACACCATATTTCAACATTGCAACTCGTTCAGGCCCCATACCGAAAGCGAAACCTGATACGACCGCAGGATCATAACCAGACATTCTTAATACGTTCGGGTGAACCATTCCTGCACCTAGAATTTCAATCCAACCTGTTTTCTTACAAATATTACACCCTGATCCGCCACATTTAAAACAAGAAATATCCATTTCAACAGATGGCTCTGTGAATGGGAAGAAGCTTGGACGCAAGCGGATTTCACGCTCCGTACCAAACATTTTCTTCGCGAATAAATCAAGTGTCCCTTTCAAATCGCTCATGCGAATATTTTCTCCGACAACAAGCCCTTCGATTTGTGTAAACTGATGCGAATGCGTCGCATCATCGCTATCACGACGGTACACTTTCCCTGGACAAATGATTTTAATCGGTGCGCCATTTTTCGCTTCCATCGTCCGTGCTTGCACTGGTGATGTTTGTGTGCGAAGAAGAATATCTTCCGAGATATAGAAAGAATCCTGCATATCGCGTGCTGGATGGCCTTTTGGTAAATTCAATGCTTCAAAGTTATAATAATCTTTCTCGACTTCAGGACCTTCTGCAATTTCATAGCCCATGCTAATAAAGAAGTCTTCGATGTCCTCAACGACACGTGTTAGCGGATGATGATTCCCTGTACGTGCAGGACGTCCTGGTAATGTCACGTCGATTGCTTCTTTAGCAAGTTGCTCGTTAATCGCTTGTTCTTCAAGTATTGCCATACGTTCTTCCAATACCTCAGTAACTGCTTCACGGATGACGTTGACAAGCGCCCCCATTTTCGGACGTTCTTCGGCTGGGAGTTTCCCCATGCCTTTCAGCAAATCCGTGATTGGTCCTTTTTTCCCTAAGTAAGCAACGCGGACATCATTTAACGCTTTTACGTCTGAAGCAGCTGCAATTTTCGCAAGCGCCTCTTCTTTCAACTGTTCTAATTGTGCTTCCATTGTGATTCTCCTTTCAAATTCAACGAATGTGTAGAGTACCTGGTACCTAAGGTTCGCACTCTAAGTTCACGACTGCATGACTAGCATCCCCTAGGCAACAAAAAACCCCGCCCCTATAAAAGGGACGAGGACGACTTCGCGGTACCACCCTGATTATCACACCCAAAGGCATGATCTCTCAAATCGGAATAACGGTCCGGCGCCGGCACATCTTTACAGCTTACGCTGGTCCTGATGGCAGCTCATGGGGTGAACTTCAACAACCACTTGCCCATCTACGCTTTCAGTCAAGGCGCAGACTCCCTTTTGGTTCGTATGATGCTTACTCTTCCCAGTCAATGCTTTTCGTTTGTTAACTACAGTCCATAGTATACCCGAAATCATTTTGTTCATCAACAGCGGAATCAGAATTAAGTTGGTCTGTCAATTTCTCGAATACGAATACAATAAAATCCCCGTCGCAACCGCCACATTCAAGGACTCCGCTTCACCATACATTGGAATCTTCACAGTTGCATCTGCCAATGCAAGCAACTCCGGATCAACACCACTACCTTCATTGCCCATGATTAAAGCAAATTTCGCTTGCGGTTCAATAACAGAGTGATTGACAGCATTTTGTAGTCCCGTACCAAGTACCTTAATGCCGGCTTCTTTTGATTTCATCACCCATTCCATCAAGTCCCCTCGCACAACAGGTATATTGAAATGGGAACCTTGTGCAGAACGGACTGTTTTCGGATTATACGGATCAGCTGAACCTTTTCCGAGAATGACTGCATCCATGCCTGCAGCGTCTGCTGTGCGAATCATCGTGCCAACATTGCCTGGGTCTTGAACAGCATCTACCAACAACAGTTTTTTCCATGATGCAAAATCTTCTTCTACGTGCTGAGGCTGGCGACAATGTGCGTAAACGCCCTGCGAGTGCTCTGTTTCCGAAATCTCTTTCGCTACAGCACTGTTCACTTCAACAATATGAACATTTTCTGTTGACCAGCCAGCAGGAAATTCCACACCATCCCGAATGACGAGTGAGAGAATGCCCTCGCCTTTTTTTAAAGCTTCTTCAACAAGATGAAAGCCTTCTACTAAGAATTCTTCTGTTTTATCGCGCTCTTTTCGTGTTGTCACAAGCTTTTTCCAATGTTTCACGAGTGCGTTTTGTGGTGATTCGATACGTTTCATGTGAATGGTTACCGCCTTTTTCTTTTCAGTGTATCAAATGCCCGTATAGTTGGCGATATTTGTGTACAAAATGAGGTGAGGAGGCTGATAAAATGAATTTCCAAATACGAGACGCGATTACGGCAAACATGACTAATCATTCAGCGGAAGATGTCCGTAACGTCGTCGAAGATGCCATTAAACGAGGCGAAGAACATCTATTGCCTGGACTCGGCGTGTTCTTTGAAAAACTGTGGAATAGTTCAGGTGAGCAAGAAAAGTCTAAAATAGCTGGAGAGTTAGCACAAGCATTTACAGCGAGTTGAATATGGTCATTAAATTGCGTGAGTGTCTGTGGCACTCACGCAATTCTTCATACATTTCTCACAAAGAAATCAAAGCCCATTGCTGTTGCAACACCAAATACAAGCGTCCATAATGCAATACTAATTGTCATCCATATTGTTGTATTCACTTTACTCGCTCCGAACAACAACCCAATGAATGCGGCGATATGAGTCCCTATCAAAATAGGCCCGAGTAGTGCAAGTCCGGGCATACCGTATTTATTCCAAATCCGTTTGCCACGTTCTGTCCGCTTTGAATCTCCCTTGCCATTTTTCTTTTTCCGAGACTCCATCCACATCTTCACTTTTTGAAAAGCAATAATTAGGAATAGCACCGTTAGCATATTACCTACAAATGCGAGAATCATAACCCACAAAGGTGACAATCCTCTGATGATGCCCAAAGGAATAACAAGTGCAATTTCTAACCAGGGGATCGCGGCGCCTAAAAACACTAAAAAGTATTCAACCATCATTCATCTCCCCCCATATACTTCCTGATTTCTGTGTAATAAATGACATACTGTCCCATCGAAAGAATCAGAAGTCCCATTACCACCCAAGTCCTTTCAACACTGAATGCGATACATAAACCGGCCAATAATGGAATTGACCAAACAAAATAAGAATAGACTTTTTTCGTTGCTCGTTTCGTAAATCCTGGAACAACTCGTCATCCTCCATATACTCTTGTGGTTTCCATGAAAAAATCTGTATTTTATGCTGTGGCATCCGATTATTATGCATAATGATACTCCAAATAAATAACACCAGATAGACGACGAATATGAGCGATATAACTCCCCAAACAATCCCTAATTCCCCTTCAAAACTAATCGCAAACTCAAATCCTCCATTGCTATAGATCGTGAAATCAGCGGAATAACTTATTAAGACCACAAACACCATTAATATAGCAATGGCTCCTAGTTGCCATAACGGATACGTAATTCTCATATCATTTTTCATCGTCATTCCTCCCCTTCACTCTATATCTTCCTGTACATATTTACGAAGTTCTAAATAATAAATAAGATATTGCATGATTGCGAGTACTAAAATATTGATAACAACCCCATACTGTGGCATGTCAAAAGCTAAATGAAGCAATAATGATGTCGGAAGAGCCCATGAGAAAAATGCATACACTTTCTGCGACGCATGCCTAGTAATAAATTGCCACCCTTCGTCATCCTCTATATATTCAAATGGCCTAAGTTGAAAAAATGCTAATTTGCGGTCCGGATGATTTTTATTATGTGCTGATAGTCTTATTCTAAAAGTGATTCCGAAGCCAATAAATAGAACGCTAAACAATAAAGCGATAATTCCTTCGAAAAATGCTAGATTGTTGACATTTAACGCTAGTAATAAATCCGGAATAACCCCTCTCGATCCAAATAACCCTAATGTAATCATCAGTAAAGAACCAATTTGCCAAAGTGGGTACTGAATCCGAAAATCGCTCTTCATTGCTCTTCCTCCCCTTCCAACCAAAATAATTCATTAATATCACAGTTCAAAGCACGTGCCAGTTTCAATGACAGTGTCACAGACGGTGAAAACTCCCCTTTTTCGATAAAGCCAATGGTTTGCCTTGTCACGCCAACACGTTTTGCCAATTCAATTTGCGTGAAATCATGTCGCGCTCGTAATTCTTTCAATCGATTCTTTAGCATCGTGCCACCTCCCAATCCGAATGTACATTATACTTAACATATTGTAAAGTATTATAACCATTAGGTTAAGTTTAATATACAAAAAAGTCAAAGAATAAAGACCTGTACTTGATGATAAAAATGACGATTGGTTCATACACTGCTATTTTTTCGATTTACGGTACCATCAATTGTTAAAAATCCACTTATTATATATACAAGCAAAAAAAATGCATTATATACCCACCGCGGTATATAATGCATAGTATATTCATTAAAAGTTGGGGGGAATAGAATTGAAAAAGAAGCAGTCCTATGAAAATCATACACGTTTCCATCCTTTACAACACTTCGTACTGTTGCCAATAAGTATAATTACATTAGTGGTAGCCATCATCTACACCACTACTAGCATTGGAAAAGGTCAATTTTCTTTCGCTACATTTTTAATAATGGCTCTAGTCATCATGGGTATTATTACGGGTTTGCTAGCTAGAGTAAATGCGTTAAAAGTTCAAGATCGTACGATTCGAGTGGAGGAACAGTTACGACACTTCCTGTTAACTGGATCACCCATTGACCCTAGACTGACAATGGCACAACTAATCGCCTTACGCTTTGCATCAGATGACGAGTTCCCGGAGCTTACTGCAAAAGCTGCAGAGACCAACATGAAGCCCGATGAAATAAAAAAGGAAATCCGACAATGGCGCTTGGATGAGCACCGCGTCTAAATGATTTTGCAATGTTGGAGGGAAGACAAATTATGATGCGAATTAAATCGAGAGACGCCTGGCGAGAGTTATTAGAAACGTCTAAGGAGCAGCCTTTTCTTCTATTAAAGTTCAGTATGACATGCGCAAGCAGCCTATCAGCTATGAAAGAACTGCGCGCACTTGACACGGAACTTCCAAAATACGTCGTCATTGTGCAGATGGAGAGGCAAGTTTCGAATGCAATCGAAAAAGATCTCGGAGTTAGGCATGAATCACCTCAACTCTTAATCCTGAAAGATGGCAGAGGACTCTGGCAAGCCACGCATTACAAAATAAAAAAATCATTGTTAACAGAAGCTATTGCTACATACATTTCATAGCGACAAGCCCGGGTATCAAATACCCGGGCTTGTCGCTATATTTTATTACAACACGTTAGCCAAAACTGCTTTCTGCGCGTGCAGACGATTGCCTGCTTGTTGGAAAACATATGAATTTGGTCCATCAATGACGGATGTTGCGACTTCTTCCTCACGATGTGCCGGTAAGCAATGCAAGAACATGTAATCTTCTTTCGCATGTGCCACCAATGCATCATTGATTTGGAAATCTTTAAATGCTTCAAGACGTGCCGCCGCCTCTTCTTCCTGTCCCATACTCGTCCAGACGTCCGTATAAACCACATCTGCACCCGTCACCGCTTCAACAGGATTCGTCGTTGCCATCACACTACCGCCATTCTTAGCCGCAAGCTCTTTCGCCTTCTCCAGTAGCTCCGAGTTGTATTCAAAGCCCTCAGGTGTCGCAACAGCTGCATGCATGCCCATATGCGCCGCCGCAATGATAAGAGAGTGTGCCACGTTATTGCCGTCCCCAACATAAGCAATTTTCTTACCTGCCAGTGATCCCTTCACTTCTAATACTGTCAATAAGTCCGCTAATGCTTGACATGGGTGGAAAATGTCTGTCAAACCGTTGATTACCGGAACAGATGCATGTTCAGCTAATTCTTTCACCATTTCATGAGAGTTCGCGCGGATCATAACGCCATCCAAATACTCAGATAATACATGCCCTGTGTCATACACAGATTCTCCACGTCCAATTTGTAAGTCACGTGCATTCATAAACATTGCGTGCCCGCCAAGTTGAATCATCCCCACTTCAAACGAAATACGCGTACGTGTCGAATGCTTTTCAAAGATCATCCCTAGTGTCTTGCCTGCCAAGATGGGTGGCATATTCCCTGCCAACATTTCTTGTTTCATGTTATTTGCATAATCCAATAAATACGCAATTTCTTCACTTGTATAATCAAGAAGTGATAACAAATCTCTTCCTTTTAGTCCATTTGAAATTTCGTTATTAGGTACTCCACACTTCACCATACCGTCATCCCCTGTCGTCTTTTTCAATTTGTATAACAAAGTATATAGTATGTATATTTATAAAGTCAAGTGTATTAATATAAAAATATTCATCTATCACACAATTCGTTTTTATTCGACATATAATTCACTTCCTCACAATGTAAAAAAACTGCCCTAACCATTTTACTGGCCAGGGCAGTTCATTGTATTATTAATCAAATGTAATCGTATTGACCGTGTCTCGATCCAATTTCTTAATGACCTCAACTACTAATTTCACTGTGTTCTCGAAATCATCGCGGTGCAACATTGCTGCGTGCGAATGAATATATCTCGTTGGAATACAAATCGCCAGTGTTGGTACACCGTGTCCTGAAAGATGGATAGAACCTGCATCCGTCCCCCCACCCGGAATCGTTTCAAATTGGTAAGGGATTCCATGCTCCTCCGCTGTATCGATTACAAAGTTACGTAAGCCTTTGTGGGACACCATGGAAGCGTCAAATAACACTAGTTGTGGGCCATCGCCCATTTTCCCCATCGCTTCTTTCGATGTAACACCAGGCGTATCTCCCGCAATCCCTACATCTACCGCAAATCCGATGTCTGGCTGAATTTTCGCCGCCGCTGTACGTGCGCCACGCAGACCGATTTCTTCTTGTGCTGCTCCCACACCAAAGACAATATTCGGGTGATTTTCAGCTTTCAATGCTTTTAGTACTTCAATGGCAATGGCACAGCCAATCCGGTTATCCCATGCTTTAGCAAGAAGGTATTTTTCATTATTCATCACCGTGAATTCGAAATATGGCACGACCATATCGCCCGGTAAAATGCCCCACTCCATTACTTCTTCTTTCGAAGCTGCTCCTACATCGATGAACATATCTTTAATATCGACCGGCTTGTTGCGTGCTTCCGGCGTCAAGATATGTGGAGGCTTTGATCCGATAACTCCCGTCACCGTATCCCCTTTGCGTGTCACAATCGTCACACGTTGCGCCAGCATCACTTGCGACCACCAGCCACCGACCGTTTGGAAGGACAAGAATCCTTTATCATCGATTTTAGAAATCATAAAACCAACTTCATCGAGGTGTCCCGCTAGCATGATTTTCGGTCCATTGGCATCACCCGTTTTCTTGGCGATCAATGAGCCAAGCCCATCCTGTTCGATGTCATCTGCAAACGGTGATATGTACTTTTTCATCACTTCACGTGGCTCACGTTCATTTCCAGGAATCCCTTTCGCGTCTGTGAGCGCTTTCAGCATGACCAATGTTTCGTCTAATTTCGTCAAGTACTTCGACCTCCTAAATAAATCACTCATTATGTAGTATATGCGAAATACACACCGTTATCAAAACATTTCGCATTGGCAATAAAATAACAAGGGTCACTCTCCCTATTCAGATGAAATGGATCGGTAGTTTCACGACACCGCCCGTAGAATATGTTAATCTATGGGTGATAAAAAGAATTGTCAAACGGAGGTGCTTTTCGGTGGAACAAAAATGCTACGAAACTTTTTTCACAAGAGAATTCGTTAACAAAATCGTGAAAAAAGAAGCAGGGTCAATCATACTTCATAACGAAGGAAAACTACCGCTATCTCAATCAAAAGTTGGCGGTGTCGGCTATTTCCCTAAAAACAAGCCCTACCCAATCGGAACTTCTGGAGAACCCCTTCACTTGCTCGCACAGTTAAATTTTGAAGAGCTACCAGCAATCCCTGACTTCCCGACGAAAGGCATCCTCGCATTTTATATTGATCTGCATGATGACTTATACGGTATGGATTTAGAGGACATGCAAAACCAAGCGGGCTATCAGATTTATTATATTGAGGATTTAACACTGCCTGCTTTTACTCGTGAAGAGCTAGAGACGTTAACAAAAGCAGAGTATTCGTTTGTTAAAGGTGAATATGCCATTGAATGTTCGATTGCCTCTATCCCTCTGCTGCAAGACAATTATGAGTTCCAAATCCAATATGGTGAAGACTACTATACGTTTTTCGAGAAATTATTCGGCGATCAGGTCGATGATCGGCTAGATGATTTATATGATTGCGTCACACAAGATATGGGCGAAGGGTTAATTGGAGGCTATCCAATGTTTACACAAGATGATCCCCGTTTGTATCGGGAGCAATTGCAACAGGACGTCTTACTGTTTCAACTCGACTCTGTTTTCGGCGAAGAAGTTGAAGTGATGTGGGGAGACGCTGGAATTGCCAACTTTTTCATTCACCCGACAGATTTAAAAAACCGGCGTTTTGACAAAGCATGGTTTAACTGGGATTGTTCTTAATAGAAGATGGTTGAAAGAGGAATGAGCATGCAAAAATATCAAGATGAAACAGGTATGTTTGAAGATTTCAATTTTAAACTGGTCGTGATTGATGCGCTACTTGATGAAGAACCAAGCTTTAAACAAGAGCTAGCAAAGATGAAAGAGACATACTGCGACAGCTATGAATGGTATACAAATGCCGGTCCTATTCGAGAAATGTGTGAATACTTCGCTACACTAACAATCACACCAGACGATCTCATAAAAATAACCCAATTATGCTTTGATGGGGGCAATGAGATTTATTTTTATATACAACCCGATTGGGATGGAGAAGATGGTTCCTTCGATGTCCACTCTGTTTCGGGCTTTGAAAAGTTGACGAATTTAGCAACTGTTACAATCATTAGTATGATCGATGAACCAACCGTAGAGCTATTGAAGCAAAAAGGTATAGATATCGTATAAACGTATAGGCGACAGCACCTGCCATATCGAGCTAGGTCACTGTCGCCACACTTATTTATCTTACCTCTTCATAAATCCCACATTATATACTGACCTCAAACTCTTTCACAAACACCGCATTGCCTGTGATTTCTATGTCATAACCTCCCCGATTTTTACAAACACCCACCCGTACACGACCATCTTTACCAATTTCATGTCCTTGCTCAACTACGAGATTCAAGTGTTCTTCCAAATGCTTATCAATATAAGTTGCATAATAAGCACCCATAACACCTGAAGCCGTTCCTGTCACCGCATCTTCAATTGTCCCCGAATAAGGAGATGAGAAATGGCGGGCATGCATATGAGCCTGTTCATCGTAGGTTTCCAAGCAAAACGGATGAATTGACGCTTTTGGCATTTCTGTTAAAATGCTTGGAAATCGTTCGGTTGAAGGTTTCATTCTACTGAAAGCACCTAGCGTCTTTATAGGCACAATCAATGTCCATGCACCCGTACTTCCATAGACAACCGGCAAATCCGCGACAATATCTTCTTTATCGAGCCCGATGGATTGCGCCAATGCTTCAGCTGACCCATTAAACGCTGTAAATTGGGGTGGTGCCTGCTGCATCGTTATCTCGATCCCGCCATCTGCTAATGAAGCGATATGTATTGGCAAAATCCCTGCCTTCGTTTCAATTGTCAGGTCATCTTTGTCAGTTAATAAGCCTCTCGACTTTAATGCAAATAGCGTAGCCATTGTTGCATGCCCACATAAATCCATTTCATGCCCTGGCGTGAAATAACGAATTCTTACATCAGCTACTTCAGATTTGAGTGAAAAAGCAGTTTCGTTGAATCCTACTTTTACTGCAATTTCTTGCATCTCACTTTCGGTTAAGTAATCGCCGTCTAACACTACACCTGCCGGATTTCCCTTGTTCGGTTGTGTACTAAATGCATCATATTGATACACCTTTATTGATTTCATCATCTATTTCCCCATTCACTCAATTGTAGATTTTATTAAAAAGTTTACTCAAAATCGTTAGCTTTTGTAAATCCTTACTATTATTTTTCGTTCTTCTATATCCATCTTGTAGCGACTTCGTATACACTTTATGATAATCCGCAATAGTGAGCAAAGAATAATTTGCTCCTTTATCTTCAAATCTCGCTAAATTTTTATAATCTACATCTGCAAATGCTACAAGATCCTCCATAAAAGCAAAGCCAATTTTACAATCGTTTTTCACAAATTCATGCTCATGTAAATCAATCAACGTATAATCTAACAGTTCCAATGTATCTTTCAGTATTTCCCACTTCTCCTCTAAAAAAGATAGGGGAACAAGAATATCAATATCTTGTGGAGAAAAGTTCAGTTGCGTTACTTTTTCAAGTCCCAATGACCCGTATAATACAGGTACAATCGCTAACCTCTCATTTAACACTTTAGTGACTTGTAAAAACTCTTGATATAAATGGCATTCCCGAACCATAACATCCTCCTTGTTTTCATAAAATTATCGAATTGCTTTACTCATACATTACCTTTTAATGGCTAACCATGCAAACTGGTTTAGTGCTCTTTAAAAATACATGTAACCTTTCCATTCGCTCAAACGAATAATGAGTAGATGGCAAAACGAGGAGGGAACTAGTTGCTTGATACAGACAGTTTGGAAGACAGTATCAGTGAGATTTATCGAAAGTACTATGGAGATGTTTACCGATTCATTATTTGCTTTTCTGGCAATCAAAATGATGCAGAGGATATGACGCAAGAGGTATTCATCCGTGTTTTGAATAACCTGTCCAAGTTTAATCACTCTGTTAATTTAAAAACTTGGATTTTCTCTATCGCAAAACACGTGGCCATTGATCATTATCGAAAGTTTAAATTCACTTCTATTTTTAAAGAAGGGTTCTTTAAACAATTACAATCGAATGAAAGGAATCCTAATGAACTCGCAGAACAAAATGAAATAAAGAACTATGTCCAGGATGCTATCTCAAAAGTCAAACCAAATTATCGAGTTATTTTGCTTTTGAGAGGTATTAACGAATTTTCCATAAAAGAAACAGCTGAAATCCTTAATTGCAGTGAATCCAAGGTAAAAGTTGACTATCATCGTGCCTTGAAAGATTTGAATCGAAAATTGCATGTCACTTGCAGGGAGGTTATTGGACATGAAAACTGAAAATGAGTTATTCGAACTGCTAAAAGACCAACATTCACTTACTCCAAGGAAAGAGTTCGTATCTGCAACAGACAGTAAGCTCAGACAACTTGCAAATAAATTGGAGCGTAAAAGCAAATACAAACGTTTTTCTTTCATTGCAACTGGAATAGTTGTCTGCTTCATGGTCCTGTCATGGATGTTCTTACTTGGCGGGCAGGAAACAATCTACCTGGCGATTTCAGCTGCCAGACAAAACACACCACCCCCTACTGCTTCTCAACAAGAAGAACCACTCATCTATCTGTACCACACGCATAGCCGTGAATCATTCACCCCAGAAATTATAGTTAAAGAAAAGACGGGTATATCACATGAGTCGAAAAATATCACCTTAGTCGGAAAGCGACTTCAAAGTGCTTTAGCAAAAAAAAATGTGCAGGCTGTACACGACAACACAGATTTTGCAGAAATTTCACGAGATAAAGGACTGTCTTTCAAGGAAACTTATAACGTATCCAGAGAGTCACTTAAAAAGACATTGCAAAAGAACAGTAGCATACAAATGGCGCTAGATATCCACAGAGATTCTATACCTAGAAAAGATAGCACCTTCTTAATTGCTGGAAAAGAATATGCGAAAATCGCATTCGTTGTATCCCGTGCGAGCAAATATTATGAAGAAAATGCAGCATTTGCGGAACGTATTCATAAAAAGTTCGAACAAAAATACCCAGGGATTTCAAGCGGCGTCATCATCAAGGACAACAAACCACAAAGTACTTATAATCAGGATATCATGAGCAACTCCGTGCTAATCAACATTGGCGGGATTGACAATACGTTAGAAGAAGAATACAGGACGGCAGATATTTTAGCGGAGATTCTTCAAGATTTCATTGAAACGAACTGATAGGCGCTTACAATCTAAATAATACCTGACTCCCCTTTAGGTAGCGTAAACATTCATTCTAATTAAGGTAATCATGTTTTAGAATATAGCACTCGAAATGAAATAATCCACCTGAGCCACGAAACTCAAAGGTGGATTATTTTTACAACACTTACCAATAACTGCTGATCTTAATTTCTACTAAAATAGGGACCACAACTTGCTTCATGTGTATGGACATACGTCCAAGTAAAATTTTCATCAACAATATACATATCGCCTTCGTCAAAATCATCCTTCTGGACAAAATCACTAGCGGTAGTAGCTGATGCGTCCTCTATAATCAATGCATAGTCAGAGTGTTGATAGAAAACAAAACATCTACGCTTAGATAACGCATTAAATGCTTCATCTGCTTGCCTCTCTTTTATATACGCCCTTTTTTCGTAACTAAACACATGCCATAAATAACCGCTAAATACCCCATCATAACGTAAACTGATCTCTTCTTTCTCCCCATTGCTCAAATGCCTAGCAAACCGTTCTTCCCATCGCTGTCGCAAATAAGATCCCCAACTAGGGATTTCTTGAATTCGTATTTTTTTGTTTTGAAGTCGATGTACTAAGTCCATTACGACGCCCTCCATAAATAATCGATATTAACTCCTAAAGTAGCACCTTTATTTCTAATACTATTTCACTTTAGCAAATATAACACCTATCCATATTCCAGTTCTCTAAAATCCAACTTCCCCTTTTTATACACCATAAAAATAATTCTCATAATAAAACGCCCCACATGTCCCGCCAATCTGCGGTACATGTGGGGCACGTCTTACTCTTCTACTTCTTCATACTCCGTTGCGTTATCAATTACTTCTTGTGGGATTTCAATAGCAGCAAGTTCATTAATCTTGCTTACCACCATATTCGCTTTTTGCGTAACAACTGTTTCCGCACCATCGATTTCGATTGATGCATCTAGGTCTAGATTAAACCCAGTTGTAAAAAATGTTTCTTTCGCAATGGTAAATTCAAATGTAAGCTTCTTGATATCGAAATTGGCAAAGTCAACTTCTTGACCTTCTTCAATCTCTTCCATATCTTCTTGCAGCTCATCGACAAGCGACTCTTCCATAATCTCTTTGAGCCCTTCGCTAAACTCTCCTAGTTTAACAATATATGCCTCGTCCGTTTCTTCTACCGTAAAATCCTTTGCATGCTCTGCAAATACCTCAAGGTAGTTGAAATGATCTAGATCCTCTGGCATATCTATCACAATGTCTTCACCATCTTCTGCCGGCATATTAAACCACATACTCTCTGCTACATCGTGCAAATAAATCGATTCGTTCGTTGCATACCATTCGACCTCTGCTTCCTCATCATCCATCTTGGTTTTCAATAGTTGGTATGCCGCAAACGGTTCAAAACTTATATCCATTGCAATATTCATCTTTGTATCCAATTGGTATTCTTGTTCCGCAATCGCTACTTGGTCGTCAATATCCATAGCAATATGCATATTCTTTTGCTCATCTTTTGCTGCCAATGCTTTTTTGAAAACATCTGCTGCTGTCAATTCGTCCTTCTTTGGTTTTTGCTCTTCTTTACTTACTGGTTCTGTCTTTGGTTGGCTATCTGCCGTATCTCCACAAGCTGCTAGTGCAAGCGCCAGCGTACTTACACCGAACCACTTCATCCATTTTTTCAAAAGTATCTCTCCATTTCCATAAAAAATCCTTACTGAATTAGTATAAACTGGTTTCTATTAATATGCAGGATGATTTATGGACAATTCATGACACTTACCGAAGTTTGGTAGTATTGGCGATTAATTCAACAAATTAAAACGGCATACCCTCTTCCTAAAAGTAGGGGGTATGCCGTAGTGCTATCTATATTAATGCTTATAGTAATTCCTTCCGTAACTCCGCCGCACTTTTCGGTGACAATAGACCAGGTGCGATGTCAAATACTGTTTTCGCACCGGCTTCGCCGCTTTGATTCAAACGATATGCCGCACGTGCGTATGTGACGAGGACACTCGATGTAAATTCGGGATTGCTGTCGAGTTTCAACGAATACTCCATCACTTGCGCATTGCCGTCACCTGTTTTACCACTGCGAATGACAAATCCACCATGTGGCATTGCAGAATGATCGCGTTGCAGCTCCTCTTCTGTAATGAACGTCACCGTTGTGTCATAGTCCGTAAAATAATCAGGCATTGTGACAATCGCTTGCTTCACTTCTTCCGCATTCACGCCATCATGTAACACGACATAGCAGTCACGCGTATGCTTTTCACGTGTCGTCAATTCAGGCAATGACCCACTGCGCACACGATCGACTGCATCTGGTACTGGAATCGTATATTGGACAGCCCCTTTGACGCCTGGAATTCGTCTAACTGCGTCCGAATGCCCTTGGCTTAAGCCCTTCCCCCAAAATGTGTATGTTGCCCCTTCTGACAAAACCGCCTCTCCATATAGACGATTGATAGAGAATAAACCTGGATCCCAACCAACCGAAATGATTGCCGTTTTACCATTCGGTTTCGCAGCCGCATCGACCGACTCGAAATATTCTGGAATTTTTGCATGTGTGTCGAAGCTGTCTACTGTATTGAACAAAGCTGCTAATGCTGGCCCTTGTTCAGGTAAATCGTTTTTCGATCCGCCGCAAAGAATTAACACATCAATCGCATCCGTGTAGTTCTCAATGTCCGCCATGCTATGTACAGGTACATCGGCATTCAACAACTGCACATCTTCAGGGTTTCGTCTTGAAAACACCCCTACTAATTCCATATCTTTGTTTTGACCGATTGCTGATTCAACACCGCGCCCCAAATTTCCGTATCCTGCAATTCCAACTCTAATTGTCATCTTGTCATTTCCCCTTTCCATCAATTGCATGCATATGCAATATGCGCAACTTATAGTATAAGTTTAGCGTGTTATTTGTTATTTTTCTATACAACTTGCCTGCTTTTGCTAAAAAATTTATATTTCCTTACTAGCACCTTCAAATTATGAAGCGTTCACAATCTGTCCTTTTCCAATCCTCACTAAAAAATGCTACAGTAAGAGAGGTACAGATTAATTGAAAAGAGGCTTCATTCATTATGCGTGGTTTTGTTTATCTGATTGTCTTTTTCTCGTTTTTCGATTTATTTTCTCAATTACCTGTTATGAGTCCATTTGCACTTTCTCTTGGTGCAACACCATTTATAGTTGGACTTGCGGTCGGTATCTATTCTTTTTCTAATACGATTGGCAATATTATTTCCGGTTTCATGACAGACCGTAAAGGACCATTTATTATTTTACTCATTGGGCTGTTTGCAGCGGCATTGTCTTTGTTTCTTTATACGTTAATATCAGGTCCTCTGTCAT
This sequence comes from Sporosarcina sp. FSL K6-1522, assembly GCF_038622445.1. Classification (GTDB taxonomy): domain Bacteria; phylum Bacillota; class Bacilli; order Bacillales_A; family Planococcaceae; genus Sporosarcina. Next base: position 2,435,182 of record NZ_CP152019.1, on the reverse strand, counting down.
TACTCGCTGTCCGATTTGTTCATGGTTTCATGGAAGGGCTGATTGTCCCGGCGGCTTTCACATTTTTAGCGAATCGTGCGGAAGAATCCAAACGTGGTAAAAGCGTAGCAATTTCCGGTGCGTTCGTTGGCTTGGCTGCCATTGTAGGTCCAGCTTACGGCGGTATTGTTGCTGCTAAAACGAGTACGCCATTTATCATGGCTGTCAACGGCGCTATCATGCTAGTGTTGGCCATCAGTGCGTTCTTTGTACTTCGTTCATTTACACATGTCCGAAAGCATACAACAGAACAAGTGAAGCATTTCAAAGTCCGCTATCTGTTCCGTCATCCAGGTATGGTTCGAGCATTTGCGGGTGCATTCTTTTTAATGTTTTCACAAGGCGCGCTTGCACTTGTGTTGCCGCTCAAAGTGGAGGCACTTGGCTTTGATACGAAAACAAGTGGCTTGTTATTAAGCACATTTGGCGTCGTTGCTATTCTCATTTTTTTATTGCCTATCAATCGGGTTTTCGACCGTCTACGTCCAATGGTCACATTGGCATTCGGAATTTCGCTAATGGGCATCGCTATGCTGTTCCTAAGTCAAGTTGAACAATTGAATTACTTGTACATTGCGATGGCGATTTACGGGACAGGCTTTGCATTCCTTTTCCCTTCCATCAACTCCTTACTGATTGACTCGTCTTCCGCAGAGTTCCGCGGAAAAGCCTATGGCTATTTCTATGCATTCTTTTCGATTGGTGTCGTTGCGGGATCTAGCGTTATTGGCTATCTCGACCTTACCTATAAAGGTGGTTTTTTGCTGACAGGCATCGTGTTGCTCATCGTTGCTTTGTATACGTTAATTGGCATGCGAAAAAATGCAGCTATTGACAAACGTTAATCTATCCGTTATTGTCATAGACGAAACGAATACCCTGTCTGGGAGAGGTTCATAGCGACCCTCTATAAAAAACTATGGATGACGGAATCTACGCCATGTCCATTTGACATGGCTTTTTTTATTCCTATTATCTATGGACCTCCCTGACAAAATTTACGGGAGGTTTTTTTATGGCTGGAAGAGATGAAGCAACATTGACCGATTTAACTTTGCTCGGCAATCAAAACACAAAGTACTTATTTGAGTACAGTCCGGATATTTTGGAATCCGTGGACAATATGCATGTGGGGCGTGACTACTTTGTAAAATTCAATTGCCCTGAGTTCACATCCCTCTGTCCAATGACGGGGCAACCTGATTTTGCGACGATGTATATTAGCTTTATTCCTGATGAAAAGCTTGTGGAAAGTAAATCGCTAAAATTATATCTATTCAGCTTCCGAAATCATGGGGATTTCCACGAGGACTGCGTCAATATTATTATGAATGATTTAATCAAACTGATTGAACCACGTTATATCGAAGTATGGGGGAAATTCACGCCACGTGGCGGCTTGTCTATCGATCCTTACTGCAACTACGGCAAGCCAGGGACGAAGTATGAACAGATGGCAGATCACCGCTTGATAAATCACGACTTATACCCTGAGAAAATCGATAACCGATAAGAATAAACAGACGAAACATGCGGGAATTTCTGTTCCTGCACGTATTTAAGTGAATGGACATACTATCTAAAAAGAAGCGCCCATCATAATGATATGCGCTTCTTTTTGATGATGTTTGAACACCATTACAACGTTGGCACATTTTCCTGTGCTGCCGCTGTATATGCTTTAATTTCATCCATAAATGCTTCGCCGTAGCGCTCTAACTTCGCAAGTCCGACACCGCTTACCTCTAGGAAATCCTCTTCCGTAATAGGCATTCTTGCTGCCATGTCCTGCAAGGTTTTATCCGAAAAGACGACAAATGGAGGGACACCTGCATCCTGTGCCAACTGCCGCCGCAATGCGCGAAGCTGTTCGAACAATGGATTGTCGGCCGTAATTTGTTTTGTAATGACCGTTACTTTTCGATGAACTTTCACTTTACCCGTTAACACGTCTTTCCCTTGCTCACTCACATAAATGATTGGAAATTGTCCATGTTCAACGCCTAGATAGTTTTCTGAAATAATGAATTCGATGAAGTCAGATACTTCTTTGGCATTTCTTCCTCTCATGAGCCCATAAGTCGTGAGCTTGTCAAAGCCAAATTCAAGTACCTTCTTATTGCGGGATCCCGTTAACACTTGCGCAATCATTGTCTTTCCAAAGCGTTGCCCCATTCGAATAACACAGGACAGCACTTTTTGTACATCCACCGTGACATCTGAGCTTTCTCGCGTATCTGTACAATTTGCGCAACGTCCACAATCCACGACATCCGTTTCCCCAAAATACGTAATGATGAATTTCTGCAAACAAGCTTCCGTATGACAATAGTCAATCATCGACTGCAACTTTTCCAATTCTGCCGGGATTCGAGTTTCGTCCTGTGATTGGTCAATTAAAAATCGCTGCGTTTGAACATCCTGTGATGAAAATAAGATGGTACAAGCACTATCAAGCCCATCACGTCCTGCACGCCCCGCTTCTTGATAATAACTCTCCATGTTTTTCGGCATTTGGTAATGAATAACGTATCGAATATTGGATTTGTCGATACCCATTCCAAAGGCATTTGTCGCAACCATAACCGTTGCTTCGTCCATCAAAAATCGATCCTGCTCAGACTGGCGTTCCACATCTCCGAGTCCTGCATGGTATCTCGCAACAGCTACACCGCTCTTTCGCAACGTTTCATAGACAGAATCGACTGCTTTACGTGTTGCGGCATAAATAATACCTGCTTCTCCATCATTTTTCCGCACGTATTCTTTCACAAATTTCTCGCGGTCTTGTCCTTTGACAACCGAAAACGTCAGATTTGCCCGTTCAAAGCCGGTCATCACCGTATTATTCTCACTGATACCCAGTTGGCGGCAAATATCTTCTCGTACATCCGGTGTTGCAGTTGCTGTCAATGCCAGCACAACCGGCTTCTCGTCAAACAAGGAAACAATGCTACTAATATTGCGATAGCTCGGGCGGAAATCATGTCCCCACTGCGAAATACAATGCGCCTCATCAATCGCAATCATAGGGATATTCATTTGGCGTAATTGATTTTTAAATGCGGGTGAATCCAGTCGTTCCGGTGCCACATATAAAAGTTGATACTTGCCTTCCATCGCCAACTCCATCGTGCCAAAATATTCTTCTGACGATAAAGAACTATTAATGTAGGCTGCTGGAATCCCTGCTTGATGAAGTGCATCCACCTGGTCTTTCATTAAAGAAATAAGTGGAGAAATGACAAGAACAGTCCCCTCCATTACCAATGCGGGCACTTGGTAACAGATGGATTTCCCGCCCCCTGTTGGCATCACACAAAGCGTATCTTCGCCTTGTAGCACACCACGAATGACTTGCTCCTGCCCCGTTCTAAAGGAAGGATAGCCAAAATACGTCGTTAAAATGTTTAAAGCCTTTTCGATGCAAATCATCTCCTATCTTAATCTTTCAAAGAAAAAAGCACCGCTATCTGGTGCTTCTGTTGTCTCTGTTATTCGAAAAGCATACGCTCTTCGTCACGACTATGTATTTCATTGACCACCAATAGCGCATGAAACCGATGTAGAACGCTTGGACTTAAATTTTCAGTTTCCCGAAGCACTTGGATATCTTTTAGAATGATGCGAAGTAAGTCATGATCCCGCTTCAATTGAATGACCGCATGCTCCATCTTCGGCTTTTGTTCCACGACTTCACTGTAAAACCCTTCCTCTTCGGCATCTGCATGACTGATGACACGCGTTAACCAATAGTCCACGAGTGCATCTGCTGCTTGGTTGGCCACTTCAAGATTACCCTGTTTTAGTAAGTCCATCATCTCTTCCGTCTTGCCAATTGCGCCGGAAAGTCCGCCTTCATGAATTGCACGATGAGAATGTAATTGCTTCAATGCTGGTCCCGCCATTTTGATCATCCTTTCATCTCATTCCTTCCTTTAACCATACCAGATTAAAGCGTATTTTGGAATGAAAGTCCGGCCTGTTTTAGCACAAGAAGACCCCACTACATATAAAATCGTAATGGGGCTTCAGTCATTCAACAACGGCTTGCTGACTACGCCGACGTTCGATATGCATGACGACGTAAATGCTCGCTTCATATAAAATAACCATTGGGATGAGTACGAGTAACTGACTGACAAAATCAGGCGGTGTAATGAGCGCAGAAATAATAGCAATCGCAAGATAAGACCACTTCCGTACTTTCTTCATAGAGTCTGCCGTCAATAAGCCAATTGACGCTAAAAACATAGCAACAATCGGCAACTCAAAAAGAAGACCAATCGGCATCGTCGTCATCAATAAAAATTGGATATATTCCTGTGCAGATACCATTACATCAAAGTTTACAGCCCCAAGTGCAATTAAAAAGGTATAGCTCAATGGATTGACAATAAAATAGCCAAAGGCCACGCCCCCAACAAACAATAGCAACATGACAGGTGAATATAAACTTAAAAACTTACTCTCTGGCTCATTTAAGCCTGGCTTCACGAACTGCCATAAAAAGTGACAGAGGAATGGTAAGGACAAACCAAAAGCAAGCGCTGTCGAAATTGACATGTAAAATTTCACAACTTCGAGCGGTCCAAGAATAATCAAGGAATGCCCCCTCGTCACATAAGGAAACCAACTATTGATGGTGGAAAACACAATGATAAAAAACACAAGAAATACAGCCACACTTTTTACAAGTTGCTTCCTCAATTCCGATAGATGGCCGACGAGTGATTCATGATTGGCCGTTTCCAAATCGTCCATTTGTGGTGATGCTTGCTTGCCTTCCTCTTCATCGCCATCACTACTTGCCTTGTCTATATCATCAGCGTCCATTTGTGGCTTATCCAGTGGACTTATGATTTTACGATGATGATCTCCATATGGATCCATTTACACACCTCTTTCGTAGACCTATCCAAATACGAGTCATTTGAATCCGCTATTCCCTTCACAGGTTACACTTATTCCTCTCCAAATCGGTGCTTAATCATACCGATTTGTGGTAACAATTTCTACTTTCTTGAACGTTCAATTTATGCTATATAAACTGAACTAAAGAATTCCACTAACAACGCTCGGCGCTTGCGGATACCTCCCGCCATAAGCCAGGCAGAAAACCACTGCCAGTCTTACGGCATCGGCGACCGCTTGTAAGGCGCCTTCGCTGGGTAGTAGATAAAAATCATAAGTTCAACCTATATAGTCAAAAACACGATTTCTCCAAAAAGAAGAAATCGTGTCCAACTTATATCGTATTTAATTGAATCCATCGCGACGCCGAGCATATGCATGCTCCATGTTAAATAGCTTCCTAACGGCTATCAGATGAATTGTGTATGCATCACTGCCTTGCCATTTGCTACTTCAATGTCCATGTAAGCCCCATTGACAAAAGTCATTTGTGGAGGCTTATGCCCAATATCTGCATCATAAACGATTGGAATACCCGTTAGATCAGCAAGCCTCTCCATTGCATCTACATCGCTGAATCCACCTTTTGCTTCACCGGCGGCCGTTCTACCAAAAATAATGCCCGCTGTATTATCAAACCAGCCTGCATTGTGTAACTGAAGAATGGATCGATAAAAATCAGGTGCATCCATTTCACAATTTTCAAGTGCCCAGACAATTTTATCTCCCGCTATAAATTTCTCTTGAAAAGCTTTCACATCTCCGAAAGGCGTTCCCACTAAATGGCGGATTGTATCAATGCAACCAGACAAGATTCGACCTTCGAATCGGACAGGTTTATCGCCAATTACTCTCCATTTTGTTTCTCGATCTAATTTAAAAACATACGGATCTGGCGGCGCATTATGCTGCCATTGTGACTGATATTTTTCCGATGATTGTTGAACAATCGTCTCTCCTTCAGCGGCCTTAAGTACGTCAAGAAATTTCGAGGTGACAGGATCCCATTCATCACTTCTTAGATCAACGAAGTTCGTCCCGTGAACTGTCGCTATCCCAGTTTTTAACGTAATCGATAATAGCAGCGTACTGCTATCCGAATACCCAACAATCCATTTCGGTTCCATCTTATCAAATTGAAGAAGCGGAAGAACTTCCGATAAAAATTCACCGCCCCATGGCGGAAGTATTGCACAAATTTCATCATCCATCAGCATTTCCATTAATTCTGCACTACGGATTTCTTTCGGTGCAGACGTTAGTTTGTCATCCGTCCATACCGTTTCTCCGAGGTGGATTTGATACCCTCTTCGCTCAAACTGATGAGCCGCTTTTCTCAATAAATGATGTAATTCACTCCCAACTCCTGATGATGTAGCAGTCACACCAATCGTATTGCCCTTTTGTAACAGTTTTGGATAACGAATCATCGACATTCCCCTACTTTCTTCATCCATTTTTCCATCATCTACATTTTGATTCACCTAGTCAAGCATTTTAATAAAAGAATACTTCGACAATATATTTATCTTCATCTAATAAAGGACGATAATACTAATAAGCGCTCTAATTCATCTATATGTTATAGCGATAATACCTATTTTTACACAAGACCCAAGATTGAAAGGTGGAGTATGACATGGAGGTTCAACAACTCATCATGTATTTACTTGTTTACCTCATTCCCGGCATCACTTTGTTTGGATGCGCATGCTTAGTCGTTACACGTAACTATCGAAATACGACGAATCGCCTCATCGCTTTATTAATTTACTTGTATAGCTTTATGTTCCTTGAAGAATTCATCCGCCACTTACTTCCGATTTCTTATAGTTCTTTTATGGTAGAGCTATTTTTCAAAAATAATTGCGTCCTAATCATTTGCGTAACGTTACATTTTTTTATTCATATTACGAAACTCAACGAACGAATTACGATTCCTTTCTATCCTGTTAGCAATTACTTACCAGCTTTCTTCGGGTTGCAAACTACATTTTTTGATGTCCATTTGATTGGCCATGCTGCATTTATTCAAAGAGGGATTTGGTATGTCCCTGTTTATACAATCCATTATTATAGCTTATTGACCATTTTTACAATCATCATCTTGATTTTCATCGCCATCTTAGTAAACGGCTTTACGTCCACTTCAACGGCAAGTCGCAAAAAAATTTTACGCTTATTGGCTTCTGGAACGTTCATCGGACTTATTACGATGAATATATTAGCCTATCCTGCTTTCAATGTTACGCTTCCTCCTTATCCTTACCTAATTATGGGGATTATTTTCCCATCACTGTTAATGGTCGCGGCTTATCGATTCAACTTGCTGCCCTCAAACGCTACAAAGTATCGAATGATGTTTAACCTTATGCCCGTCTCCATTACGGTTGTGAATAGCGATTGGGATATCGTAGAACTCAATGGTTACGCTAAAAAAGAACTGGTTCAGTATGACCAACAAGGAAGCAATTTATTTGGTTTTGTTCGATCTACGGAGAACAAAGAAGCACTCTCGCACTTCACCCAACAGCTTGAAGAACATGAAACTTTGCATGATTATCCAATTACGTTTACAACAGCCGATATTGGCCCCCTCCATTACTCTGTAGAAGCTTCAACCATTATTTTAGAGGATCAAAAGTTGTTTTATTTAATTTGGAGAAATGTCACGGAAGAGCTTGAAAATGACCAACTGATTGAACAGCTGGCCTATCATGACGGACTTACTACGCTACACAATCGAGCTTATTTCGTGTCTAATGTAAAAAAGCGGATTGCGAAATTGACAACAAGTTCACCAAATGATTCTGCGCTTGTGCTCATCGATCTCAATCGTTTCAAACAGATTAATGATACACACGGACATGTCGTTGGCGACCAAGTATTGCAACATGCGGCGATGTTACTCAAACAAGCTGTCCGCACAAATGATTTAGTCGCCCGATTAGGAGGCGATGAATTCGTTATTTTTCTCGAAAATTTTCCAACGCAAAAAGCCGTATTCGATTGGAATGATCGTTTGCAAAAAACCTTTCAGCACACCCCTTTTCAGAATGGATCCGCAACATTGCAAGTCGAAGCCAGTATCGGCATTGCTTTCTTTCCAACAGATGCTGACACGTTTGAAAGCCTGTTTCAATTGGCTGACGCAAATATGTATAGCTATAAACGTAACTCCCCAAAAAAAGACAATAAAATTCGATTATAAACTACTCACCTTCCTACTGAAACAAGCTGAATGAAGATAAAATGCCAGCTACAATGCGATTTAAAAACCGCATTCGTAACTGGCATTTTTTTTAGAGCATTCTCTGTCAACGATTTTGCCGATGAATTTTCTTTCCGTCATACGAAAAAACAATTTGCTTATTGTCCACATACGTTTCCATATGAACAATACGTCCCCATAGTTGATGAATATAAGGTAGGACATGTTCCAAATATTGCACATCGAGCTCCGTCTCCTCATATCGATGCAACAAATACAGTTCCCCATTGCGTAAATAATCCCCATTTTCTACGACAATATAAGGAAAACCACCGTTGACACGCATCGAGACAAGCTGATCTCTGACAGCTTCATAGTCTTTTGTTGTAATTAAATAATCGCTTTTCTTTTTCTCAAATAAGTAGAGATCCTCTTGCTGTGCCAATTCTTTCGTTAAATAATTGCGGATGAAGGAAATATCGGATTCCACTTCCCGCACCTCAAACATTTTCTCCCTACCTGAATACGGTTTAACCCCATACCTTTTCATTTCTTCCGTTGGATGATCATAACGTTTTTCAATATCCTCAAAAATTTTCAATCCTAAATAATAGGGATTGATACGTGTTTTAGAAGGTTGCACAACATCCGCATTTAACTTTGCAAAGTTAATGGTCTCATCCGATGTTAGATCCATTTCACGTAAAATCCGTTGATGCCAATAAGATGCCCAGCCTTCGTTCATAATTTTTGTTTCTAGCTGCGGCCAAAAATAAAGCATTTCCTCCCGCATCATCGTTAAAATATCTCGTTGCCACTCTTCTAATGCACGACTATTTTCTAAAATGAACAATAACAAATCTTTTTCCGGCCTTGGCGGTATTTTCTCGACTTTGGGCCTCTTGTCTTTGTTCGTCGGTTCTTTCTGATCCAAATTCCACAAGTCGTCATAAGGCGTTTTTATAGGGGTAGCCTTCTCCTCATCTGCAGCCTCTAGTTCAGGTTGTTTCGGCCGCATAATAGAGGGATCTATATGCTCTTGAATCGCTAGCACAGCATCTAAAAAGCGTTCCACTTCCTCTTTGCCATACACAATCTCATAACGTGCAATCCGTTCTGCAGTCGCTGTCATACTTTCTACCATATCTCGCGACGTATTGGAAAAACGAACATTATTTTTAAAAAAATCACAATGCGCCAGGACATGTGCAACAATCAATTTATTTTGAATGAGGCTATTGGTGTTCAGTAAAAAGGCGTAACAAGGATTTGAATTAATGACCAGCTCATAAATTTGACTTAGTCCAAGATCATATTGCAACTTCATTTTGTGGAATTGCTTACCAAAGCTCCAATGAGAAAATCGCGTCGGCATCCCATATGCACCAAATGTATAAATAATATCAGCAGGACAAATTTCATAGCGCATCGGATAAAAATCAAGGCCGAATCCAGTAGCAATTTCCGTAATCTCATCAATCGCACGGTGAAGCGCCTTCATCTCTGTCACTCGGATCCCTCCGAACTCTTTTCAAAAAATCGTTTGAGTGCAAAATAGACATCTTTGTTTTCCTTGACGACATAATGGCGAAACTTCGGGTCGTCAATTTTTTTGTAAGAGGACATTAAGGTTGAAAAACGATTATACGCATTCACTTCCCCATAGCCAAAAAGGCTGGAAACTTCCATTAAACTCTGCACAAGCTTCATACATTTTTCATTGTCAGATGACATATTTTCTCCATCTGAAAAATGAAATGGATAAATGTTATAGCGTGCGGGATGGTATTTTTGTTCGATAAGCTCCAAAGCCTTTTCGTAGGCGGACGAACAAATTGTACCGCCGCTTTCCCCTTTTGAAAAAAAATCCTCTTCCGTTACGACTTTCGCTTCTGTATGATGCGCGATAAATTCGATGTCAACAGTCTTATACTTCGTTCGCAAAAATCGTGCCATCCAGAAAAAGAAACTCCTTGCCGCATACTTTTCAAACGTCCCCATTGATGCACTTGTATCCATCATCATTAACACAACTGCTCTGGATTCGGGCTTCTCTACTTCATCCCACGTTTTAAAACGTAAATCATCATTATGAATTGGGGCAATTGCGGCTTTTCCTTTCATGGCATTTCGCTTGATGGCAGTTAAAATCGTGCGCTTTTTATCAATATTGCCGATGAGCCCTTTTTTACGAATATCGTTGAATTCAACTTTCTCAGCTGTTATTTCAGCTTGCTCTTTTTTCGCCAAATTAGGTAATGCCAGTTCTTTGAAAAGCGTTTCTTCAATTTCGGCTAGCGAAACCTCGGCTTCATAGTAATCTTGCCCAGGTTGATCGCCAGCTTCCTTTCCTTGCCCTTGACCCTTCTGTCCTTGATCGCCATCTTTTGCAACGACATCCCCTACTTGACTGTCACCATTCCCTTGCCCAACATGCTTCGATTTGTCATGATTGTAGCGAATTTTATATTCATCTAATGAGCGAATCGGAATTTTAATGACCTCACGCCCATTTGACATCACAATGCTTTCCTCACTGATTAGATCAGGCAAGTTATTATGAATGGCTTCTTTCACTTTGTCCATATGGCGTTGCTGATCCTGATAGCCTTTTCGATGAAGGGTCCAGTTTTCCTCTGACACAACAAATTGATGTTGTTCTTCGCTCATTTTATCCACACCTATCTATGATCCGCTAGTTTTTAACTTACTTCATTATCGGTTTAGCAAACTTCCAACATAGCGTAGCAATTCATTGGCAGAAATCGAATTATAGCCATACTCATCAATGAGCCTTGCAACTACTTCGTTGATTTTCTTCAGATGCGATTCATCCGGCGTTTTGGATGAAGTGGTAATTTTGACGACATCTTTTAAATCTGCAAATAGTTTTTTTTGAATGGCTTCTCGCAAACGATCATGAGAATGATAGTCAAAACGTTTTCCTTTGCGGGCATAGGCAGAAATCCGAATGAGAATTTCCTCACGAAATGCTTTTTTCGCATTTTCTGAGATGCCAATTTGCTCTTCGATGGAGCGCATAAGCTTTTCGTCTGGATTCATTTCTTCCCCTGTTAACATATCTCTTAATTTGTTTTTATTGCAGAAGGCTTCCACATTGTCTAAATAGTTATCCATCATCGTTTTTGCAGACTCTTCGTATGAATAGACGAAGGCTTTTTGCACTTCTTTCTTAGCGATTTCATCATATTCTCTTCTAGCAATCGAAATATAATTCATGTATTTTTCTCGATCATCTTGCGATATAGAAGCATGTTGGTCCAATCCTTCCTTCAACGCACGCAACACGTCTAACGCATTGATGGCAGGTATTTCTTTTCGAATAATCGCAGAAGATATACGATTAATGACATAGCGTGGATCAATGCCATGCATTCCTTCGTTCGGAAACTCATTTTGCAAACTTTCCGCGTCCACTTCGTTAAGTCCTTCGACGCTTTCCCCATCATAGAGGCGCATTTTTTTCACTACATCTATCCCTTGCTTCTTAGAAACTTCCAGCCTTGTTAAAATCGAGAAAATGGCTGCTACGCGCAAGGCATGCGGTGCAATATGCACATGTGTCATATCACTTTCATTAATCATTTTTTCATAGATTCGTTCTTCCTGGCTAACCTTTAAATTGTACGGAATCGGAATCACAATAATTCTGGAGTGTAGCGCCTCATTCTTTTTGTTGGAAATAAAGGTGCGATACTCCGTTTCATTTGTATGCGCGACAATTAACTCGTCTGCGCTAATTAACGCAAAGCGACCCGCTTTAAAATTCCCTTCTTGCGTCAAGGATAATAAATGCCAAAGAAATTTCTCGTCCAATTTCAGCATCTCTTGGAACTCCATCATGCCTCGATTGGCCTTATTCAGTTCCCCATCAAAACGATACGCACGCGGATCGGACTCCGAGCCAAATTCAGCAATCGTTGAAAAGTCAATACTACCTGTTAAATCAGCAATATCCTGTGATTTTGGATCAGAAGGCGTAAACGTCCCAATCCCAACCCGCTTATCTTCAGAGAAAAAGATTCGTTCTACCAGTACATTTTCAATTTGCCCATCGTATTCTTGCTCAAGACGCATCGTATTCAATGGAGATAAGCTACCTTCAATCCGAACACCATATTGCTCGAAGAAATCCTTTCTCAAATTCTGTGGAATGAGATGAAGTGGATCCTCATGCATCGGACAGCCTTTAATGGCATAAATTGCGCCTTCGTCCGTTTTCGAATAGCTTTCCAGACCACGTTTTAATAAAGTAACAATCGTCGATTTTCCACCACTCACTGGCCCCATTAACAACAAGATTCGTTTACGGACATCCAATCTTTTCGCCGCCGGGTGAAAATACTCTTCGACTAACCGTTCAATTGCCTCTTCAAGGCCAAAAATTTCTTCTCCAAAAAACTGATACAACCGATGCCCGTCTTTCTCTTTCAAGCCTGAGCTCTTAATCATATTGTAGACACGTGAATGTGCAGTTTGCGCAACTTCTTTTCGGTCTTTCACAATCGCCAAATACTCTTCAAAAGTACCTTCCCATTTCAGCTTGTTTTCTTCTTCCCGAAAGCTTTTCACCTTGTTAATGATATCCATTGTATTCCCTCCAGTCAGGGCATGGTTTTATCCATTGTATGCGAAGAGCTACGTGATAATGCGGGACAAAAAAAAGCACCCGCTCCGAAACAAGGTAAATTGTTTCAGATGCTGGTGCTTTTCTTAGTACTTTGAAGTCGTTGCTGTACTCGTATTTGATGCACTAAAGATATTGGCTACAACAATCCCCGTAAAGAATGCGATCACACTCATGACAAATGGTGTTCCGCTCTCAGGCATTCCCGGATAAACCACAAATATTGAGCCAATGATGAGACCGATAATGGTAGCAAATGTAATATGTGTGAATTTCGCCAGTAAATAACTAATGGCTTTACTGCTGACGATGAAGCCAACAATGACACCTGCTCCAATGACGGCAATAATCGGAAAGTTTAAGTTCGACAATGCGCCAATCGCTGTTGAGTAGACACCTAACAGTAGCAAGATAAAGGAGCCGCTAATCCCCGGTAACAACATAGCCATGCTGCCTGCCCACCCAGCAAAAAATAAGCCAATTGTGTTCGTCATTGTCAATTTTGTAATCGGAGCAGAATCATGCGGAACGATAAACGCAGTTGAAGCTAATGCGACACCAACTAAAAGGATCACTAAGAAATGTGTCCACTTAAAATTCTTTTTCACATCCGCCTGCTTCGTAATGAAAGGAATAATCCCAAGGATCAACCCCATAAAGAAAAACTGGGTAGGTGCATGATAGTTTTTCAATAAAAACTCGATTACTTTACTAAATAATAGCAAGGTAATACCGATTCCAAGACCAAGCGGCAAAAGGAAAGCAATATACTTTTTCCAATTTCGACTGAAAAATCCACTAATCGATGCTAATAACTCATCATATATCCCGAGCATAAACGCAATTGTTCCTCCGCTTACCCCAGGAATCAAGTCGCTAATTCCCATAAAGAAACCGCGATATAAATTTCTCCACTGCATAAATCTTGTTCCTCCAATTGTGTTCAATGCTATTAGTATACCACTTTCTAGAGTTATTTTGGGGAGATCACATCTCATGTCAAAAGCTCATAAAGTAGATATGGCCATTATTCTAGATAAATCGAGCTAAAAAAACTTACCCACAACGCTCGACGCTTGCGGATGCCTTCGTTAGAGAGTAGGTGAAAATCATACGTTCAATTTATATAGATAAAATAAACCCCAGCCACACCAAAAAATCGTCTGAACAGAAATACATCTGACCAGACGATTTTTTTCTACTGACAATTACAATGCAGGTGTTGCATTTTTATGGCGTGCGATTGCTTCCAAACGCTCGTCATATTCCTCGACCGTCATATTATGTTCCACGAAATAACGATTGCGTGGATGCGTACGGCATTCGTCTGAGCAACTGCGCATATATAAATGCTCATTTTCTTCAGATGAAAGAATTTTTGCGTTACACTCTGGATTCGCACAGTTTACATAGCGCTCACATGGTGTACCATCGAAATGGTCACGCCCGACAATTACTTGTTCAACCTGGTTAATCGGAACTGCAATACGCTCGTCAAAGACGTACATTTGTCCGTCCCATAGCTGTCCTTGCGCTACAGAATCTTTACCATATGTTGCAATCCCACCGTGCAATTGTGACACATCCTCGTACCCCTCACGAACAAGCCAGCCAGAGAATTTTTCGCAACGAATTCCGCCCGTACAATACGTCAGGATTTTCTTCCCTTCGAATTGTTCCTTATTGTCCCGCATCCATTGCGGTAAATCACGGAAGTTTTCAATATCAGGACGAACCGCACCACGGAAATGACCTAAATCGAACTCATAGTCATTACGTGCATCAATAATCACTGTATCTTCCTCTTGCATTTGTTTAAACCATTCTTCTGGGCTTAGTCGTTTACCTGTTAGCTCGTTTGGATTGATATCCTCTTCAAGACTTAGGTTAACGATTTCTTGACGTGCGCGCACATGCATTTTCTTGAAAGCATGTCCATCCGCTTCGTCAATTTTAATCACCATATCTGCGAATCGCTCATCTTGCTTCAATAAATTCATATAAGCATCTGTCTGTTCGATTGTTCCTGAGCACGTACCATTAATGCCTTCAGTTCCAACCAAAATACGACCTTTTAATCCAATTTCTTTACAAGCTTTCAAGTGTTCTGCAGCAAACGTTTCCGGATCTGCAACGGGTACGTATTTATAATACAGTAACACCCGGTAAGTACCTTTTTCCATTTTTCCAACCACCTTGTTTTTTTATAATTGCATGTTATAAGTCAACAACCGGATCGGTTTATTCACACTTAATTGTAAACATACAAAAGCATGCCCGCATTCACAAAATCCGGGACGTTGTTATTGTATCACAACGAGTCATTCGGAAAAAGAATTTCACGTATTTGTCAAAAAATCATTACTTTATACAGTCATTTGCAGTGCAGAGTGCTTACAATATTTTATCTGTATCTAGCAAGGGTCTACCATTGGATTGCCATATTCCACGTGCTATACTAAGAGAATATGTTTCTCGGTAAATTTCGACATGAATTTTTAATTCTTTGAAACTATTTTCGACAAACGCCCGTCTAACCTTCTATAAAGAGAAAAGGAGTCTTACAAAATGAGAAGAATACACCGCAAACGCCGCTCCAAATGGATTGATATCTCGTTTTCAATCGCTATCATTGCCATGACTGTAGCAGCAATCTACTTAGTTACCCAAACGAATAAAAACCAGGCCGCATCTTCTGCTAGCGAGAAAAAAACTGCTGCCATTCCACCCACTGTCGAAACTGTTGACTCTGAAGAGTACGCAAACATTAAAATTGTGACTGAAACATCCAACGACGAGGCTGTCCCCTATACAATTCGCTATCCGGAAAGCTTACATAGCCCTTTCAATGACGAAGTACTCGCTTACGTGAATGCGGCAAAGAAACATTTTATAACTGAACTAGAAAAACAAAAAAAGCGTGATCGTCAAGGTAAACTCTCCATCTCTTTTGAAACGCTTAGCCATTCCTCGGGAAATTATTCTTTTGTGCTTATTAATGAGCAAACCATTGGTGATACACCTAAAAGTATTGACGTACAATCTTTCCATTTGAATACTGAAACAGGTGAAAGTCTAGCAATCGAGCATGTGATTACTAGCGAGCCACAGACACTTGAAAATCTCTCGACGATTATTCAAAACAAATTGAAGGAAGATCCATTACTAAAAGACGCTTTGTCGCCTGATGATGTACAGGCATATACAGCACCTATCATCAGTAACTTTAAAAACTTCGCCATTACAGACGAATCGCTCATCTTTTATTTCGATGAAGATACCTTTACTGCTGCATCAGTCGGACCCCCAATTGTGGCAATCCCACTTACCGAAGTCAATGACTTACTAGCAGAAAGCTTCAAAATCATAGACCGCTCCAACGAAAAACAAGTTGCCCTAACATTCGACGATGGGCCCGACCCAATCATCACTACACAAATTCTTGAAACATTAAACAAGTATAATGCTAAAGCAACGTTCTTTATGCTTGGAAATATGGCAGAAAAAAATCCAGATACCGCTAAAGCCGTTAAAGACGCCGGCCATGAGCTTGGCAATCATTCTTGGAGCCATCCTATTTTGACGAAACTGGGTCCAGAAGCCATTCGCAACGAAGTGAACAATACCACCGCCACTATCGAAAATGCTACTGGTGGAAAAGTGACTGTTTTCAGACCCCCGTATGGCGCAGTCAATGCTAGCGTTCGTGAGCAAATTGGCTTGCCTGTCATTATGTGGGATGTCGATACACTCGATTGGAAACATCGAAACGCCAATCAGCTACTTACCTATGTGAAAAACCAAACGAAAGCAGGCAGTATCGTGCTCATGCATGATATCCACCAATCGACAGCAGATGGACTTGATGCTGTAATGGCTTATTTACAAAGTGAAGGCTATACGTTCGTAACTATTTCAGAGATGAATAAATGACTAGAACCCTTGAACAATAAATGTTCAAGGGTTACTTTTTGTGATAGCTATTTTCTGATCATTCTTGGCATGCCTGTTGATTAACCCTTTACTTACATAAAATATTGATGAGAAGTGCTAACATCTTCATTTTCACTGAATAATTTTCGGCCCGCTTTCAGTACATGATTCACGACAGCTTTAGGGGAGGAATCAATTCCTCCTGTTTGAAGGGCGAGTCTATCTAGAAATGACTTTCTTCAAAGAGTATAGTGCCCGAAGATACAATTTCGGGCACACTTTCCCATTGAACAATGCGTTCCTTCTTTACTTATCGCAAGGCTTAGGCTTCTTAACATGACAAGCCGAGTAAGAAAGTGAACTTCCCCCACAATAACAATGGAAAAGACCATTACAAAGGCTTCAGCAGCCAAAATTGTATCTTTGGCCGCCTCTCTATGTAAAGAGCTGACAATTCTTTCTTCCCAAAAAGCATGCACGCTGTGTCTACCTATGTTTTTGGAAAGCGGCGGATGAACAATCACCGTATGATTATCGAATAAAGTGTGTAGGGATGTGACTTCGTCACAT
Organism: Sporosarcina sp. FSL K6-1522; assembly: GCF_038622445.1. GTDB lineage: Bacteria > Bacillota > Bacilli > Bacillales_A > Planococcaceae > Sporosarcina. The sequence continues at coordinate 2,417,867 of NZ_CP152019.1, read as the reverse complement.
CCCTACACACAGAAGCACCTCGATAGTCGTATAGAAATTATTTAATCCAAAGCGAGCCGAAAGCCATTGTATTCAGAGTGCCTAGTACATAATTTAGTTGTTTTTCAGCTAATCAACAGGCGTGTATTCTTGACATAGTTTCCGTATAGGACACAGAAATTATGCAAAACCGTACACTTCGCGACGCCATTTTGTTATAATGAATATAGAACAGTTAGGAGGATCACTATGTTAATTCGAATCGAGCCTTCTTCGGATATACCGATTTATACACAATTGACGAACCAATTAATCGAGTTAATTGCCCGAGGGGTACTTGCTGACGGAGATGCCCTGCCCTCCGTTCGCTCACTAGCGGCAGATCTTGGCATGAACATGCATACCGTCAATAAGGCTTATCATGCTTTAGAGAAAAAAGGGATTATTCAAATCGTCCCTAAATCGGGAGCAATCATTAGCCCACTTGCACAAAATGGAATTCTAGAAAGTCATCGTGAACGCGTAGTGGAGGAACTGAAGCCTATACTCGCTGAAGCGCTTGTACTCGGTATGAACAAAGAAGATTTATTAACGCTTGCCTCATCAATCATTTCAGACTTTAAGGGGGAATAAAAAAATGGAGCTCACCATTTTTCTTATCATTATTGGCTTCATTGTTATCATACAAGCTGCTACTCCATTTGTACTTAGACGAACAATTGCTTTCGGTGTCACCATTCCAGAAGGTCATACGGATGATACCATTGTCGCGTCCTATAAAAAAATGTATTCGGCAATCATTCTGATTATCGGCCTCATCTCGCTCATCGGCTATGCCATCTGGGCAAACACTAGCCACCTGTCTGAAGAAACACTGGTCCTAACCGGGGTAGCCATTCAATTTGGACTACTTTTTATCAGTATGGCCCTTTACTTATACTTTCACGCGAAAACTACTCGCTTAAAACGCACTCAGCAATGGGGCGCAGATTTGAAGCAAGTTCAGATTGCAGATTTGACGAGTCGAGCAAAGGATGAAATGCTACCAAGCTATCTGTACGCATTACCAATGCTCATTACACTTGGGCTAATTGGTTATACGGCCACACAATACAGTCAGATGCCTGCTATGATTCCAACGCATTGGGGGCCAAGCGGGCAGCCTGATGCTTTTAGTCCGAAAACGCCCTTTTCCGTTATTGCTCAACTACTTATCCTGCTCGTGATCCAAGGTATGATGCTCGGTATCAATGCAACGACCAAACAATCTGGCATTAAATTGAATCCAGCAAAAGGAAAAACATCACAAGTTCAGCAGTTATTATTCCGAAAGTATACAAGCTGGTTTTTATTCATTACGAGTGTACTACTCACGATTCTTTTAGGATTTCTACACTTAACGATTATTCACGAAGGGCTTGGCAATGCTGCTGTTATGTTTGCTCTCCCTCTCGGTTTTCTATTACTCATCTTAATCGGAACTGCGATTTATGCCTTTAAAATCGGGCAGAGTGGTTCACGTATTGATGTGTCATTTGAGGATGAAGCTGTTCCGGGCATTACCGCAGTCGATGACGACCAATATTGGAAATTCGGTGTCTTTTATGTCAATAAAAATGATCCTTCTATCTTTGTCGAAAAAAGATTTGGTGTTGGTTGGACGGTCAATTTCGGGCACCCAGTTGGCTATCTCATTCTATTCGGTCCGTTAGTGCTCATTCTCGCGATTACTTTTTTATTATAGAAGAACAAAAGCGCATGCGCCTGTTCAGGGGCGACAGGCGTTGGAGCCTAGACGGGGAATCTCCATGTACTCACTTATCCACAGGACGAGAATTTTATAGTTTCCTATGCACCAAAAAAGCCGCATAATGCGGCTTTTTGTATGCAATCTATTCAACTAAATACACTTGTACTATGAAGAGGTTGCACTCTTGCTTTTGGATCAACATGTGATTTTGCATGGTTGACAGCGATTGGTGCCTCACCAAGTCCAACAGCAATCAATTTTACTTTGCCATCATAGTTCGTAATATCGCCTGCTGCGTAAATACCTTCAATATTCGTCTCCATCCGTGTGTTGACCATAATGGAGTTACGGTCCATCTCAAGGCCCCATTCTTTCAATGGTCCGAGTGAAGAGATGTTACCATAGTTGACGATCAGATGGTCAACAGCTAGTTGTTCTTCTGTTCCCTCTTTATCCACCAATACAACGCCGCTAATTGCGCCTGCTTCGCCTTCAATTGCTTTCACCGCACGTGATGTCTTCACAATCACTTTCGATTCCATTAGCTGATTGACACTCGTTTCATGCGCTGTAAAACGTTCACGACGGTGAACAACTGTCACACTTGCAGCTATATCTTCAAGCATAAGCGCCCAGTCAACTGCCGAGTCTCCCCCACCACAAACGACAACGTTTTGGTCTTTGAAAATCGTTAAATCTTTAATGCCGTAATGCAATGTCGTGCCTTCAAAATTACTCTCTTCTTTAAGACCGATTTTCCGTGGTTGGAATGCACCGATTCCAGCCGTCAATAAAATCGTACGCGTTAAATGAACACCTTTATCCGTTTGAAGGATAAAGTGATCCCCATCACGTGTTACCGATAAAGCCGTCTCGCCCAAAATGATTTCTGGCTTCGCATAATGTGCTTGTGTTACGAGATTCGCAACGAAATCCTTCGCAAGAATTTTTGGGAATCCACCAACATCATATATATACTTATCGGGATACAATTCAATCAGCTGACCACCTAACTGTGGTAAGCTATCGATAATTTTAACCGACATCTCGCGCATTCCAGCATAGAAAGAAGCGAAAAGCCCAGTCGGTCCTCCCCCAATAATTGTAATATCTACTATCTCATTATTCATATGCAAACACTCCAGTTAGTATAGTCTTGGATGATCATTGCTCTCGGTCTCATCCACTCTCCATATTATCTACTATCTTTCAAGAAAAAACACATAATTTGTTTTGAAACCACATTTTATCTTTATTCAGTAGAAGACTCTCGCCTCATAGAAAAGAAAAAAATGATACACATCTATCAAATGTGTACCGCTTTTCTTCACTTATGCTGGGATATGCGCTTTGCAAAATGCTAATACAATAGCCTCTTCGTCGTCCTCTAAGCCAAAATCAAGAACCTTTTCCGTTGTCCGTTCAAAAAAGTGGTAAGAAGCAATACGCTCTTGATCTCCGTCCACTGCGAAGATCACTCGCAATCCCGTCCCACCTTCAGCATACAACTCATCGTCCTCTTCCAATTCAATGTACAAGCGGAATTCATAACGCTCCCCAGTTAAAATACCGGTAGGATCAAGCATTTGCGTAACTACATGTTCGGTTATATTCATATATATCCAACCTCTCAGTGACCATTTTCTTGTAAGCGATTTTTTACGCTTCCTTCATCATACATCATTTGTCGAAAAAAAGGCGGTATGCACCCTCGACTTATGTAGAACTATTACGTCAAGGCGTAATCGCGTCCGGATTGCTCTACATTTGTTTTGCGTTTTTCCAAAATGTAGTTAACAATAGAAACTGTATATGCTTTCACTCTCACACACTCAAGGGGGATTCTCATGCTGACATTTGAACAATACGAATACGTACGACCTGATATGGATCAAATCAAACAACAGTTTACTAGTCTTTTACAAGATTTCCGCACTGCTAACTCTTATGCGCAACAAAATGAAGTCATGGAAAAGATCAATGCCATTAGCAATGACTATTCCACACAAGAAAACCTCGTCTATATCCGTGCATCCATCAATACAAATGATGATTTTTACCGCATGGAACGCGATTATTTCGACGACATCGGACCTGCGTATCAAGAGCTTGAAACTGCTTACTACAAAGAACTTGTCGCTACACCTTTCAGAAAAGATTTGGAAGAAAAATGGGGTACGCAACTATTTGCCCTTGCCGATAACGCCATCAAGTCCTTTTCACCTGAAATTATGCCCTTATTGCAAAAAGAAAACAAGTTATCTTCCGATTATTCCAAGCTCGTCGCATCTGCCCAAATCGACTTTGATGGTAAAAAGCTGACACTTGCACAAATGGGCCCTTATGCCGAATCTACGGATCGCTCCGTTCGAAAAGCGGCAATGGAAGCGAGCTATGCTTTTTACGCAGATAACGGTGAGCAATTCGATACGATTTATGATGAGCTTGTGAAACTTCGACATGAAATCGCTACAACACTTGGTTATAAAAACTATGTAGAATTGGGCTATATCCGCATGAACCGCATTGACTATGACGCAACGATGGTTAAAAAATTCCGGGACCAGGTGCGGGATTATATCGTTCCACTTGCCAATCGACTATACGACCGCCAAGCCGAGCGAATTGGTGTCGATTCACTCAAGTTTTATGACCAATCACTAGACTTCCTCACGGGCAATGCCACGCCACAAGGATCTCCCGAATGGATCATTGAAAACGGGAAAAAGATGTATGCAGAGCTTTCACCCGAAACAGATACATTTTTCAAATTTATGACAGATAGAAATTTATTAGATGTCGAAGCAAAGACAGGAAAAGAAGCAGGTGGCTATTGTACGTTTATCGATAACTATGATTCTCCCTTCATCTTCTCCAATTTCAACGGCACATCAGGCGACATTGATGTCCTAACGCATGAAGCCGGGCATGCATTTCAAGTCTATTCTAGCCGCAACATCGGAATTCCCGAGTATATGTGGCCGACGTATGAAGGTGCAGAGATCCATTCCATGAGTATGGAATTTTTCACTTGGCCTTGGATGGAACTGTTTTTCAAAGAACAGACGGATAAATATAAATTCGCACATTTAAGCAGTTCATTGCTATTTTTACCGTATGGTGTTGCAGTCGATGAATTCCAACATGTTGTCTATGAAAACCCTAACATGACCGCAGCTGAACGCAAGACTGCTTGGAAAGAAATCGAGCAAATCTATTTACCAAAACGCGACTATGATGGCATCGGCTATTTAGAAGCAGGTGCGGTATGGCAGCGCCAAGCGCATATTTATGCCGACCCGTTCTATTATATCGACTATACATTGGCACAAATTTGCGCATTCCAATTTTGGAAACGCTCACGCGAAGATCACGAATCTGCTTGGAAAGATTATTTACATTTATGTACACTTGGGGGCTCCAAGTCATTTACCAAACTCGTGGAGGAAGCGAATCTCTTATCTCCATTTGAAGACGGCTGTGTGGAATCTGTCATCGGAACCATCGAGGCTTGGCTCGACTCCGTAGACGATAAAGCACTTTAAACGAACAAAAGTGCAAGCGCCTAGACAAAAAAAACGGGGCCTGTCCAACTAAACCTGGCAAGCTCCGTTTTTTTATTTTTCACGAAAATACTTTTTCCATTCCATACACATTATATTGGTTTTTTCCATTCTCCTTCGATTGATATAACGCCTGATCTGCCTTGTCATATAGCGTTACCATATCGTCATCCGCTGTCGCGTAAGCGATTCCAATACTAATCGACGCTTTAATGTGGTCGTGTTCTTGTAGTGATGAAAACTCCGTCTTAATCTTCTCAATCATCTCTGAGGCAACCTCTAACACTTTACTTTCCTCTTTTTCAGAAAATATCACAACAAACTCATCCCCACCTAGGCGGGCAGCAATATTTTTAGGTCCGGCAATTTCCTGTATAGTCTTAGCAGCAAGTTGTAAAATCCGATCCCCTTCCATATGCCCTAGCGAATCATTCACTATTTTAAAATTATCGAGATCAATCATCATAAGAGCGATCCGATTGTTCTTGCGCATAAATCTTTTCTTGATTTCCTCTTCAAATGCCGCTCGGTTTTTCAAACCTGTTAAACTATCATGAAAAGCAAGATGAATTGGCTTCGCTACAAGACGAGCAATGACAAAGGATAAGGCGACAGCCGCACTCACAATACCCATCAACTGAAAAATGAATCCGTTCCGATATACCCCTAACAATCCTGCCAATTCACTATCATTATAAATAATCTCAACCGCTCGACTCGTCGATAACCCTCGCTTTTCGTCAGCTGAGTAAGGGATATAGCGATGTATAATATGCTGTCCCTCAACCTTCCCCACAATCTCCTGAGGCTCTCCACTGCGCATCGAATTTCGTAGTACCTCTTTCAAATCAGGTGGCAACTTCTGAACACTGGCCCTATCTTTTCGAAAATCAAGCAAATGTCCCGCTGAATTATACACACGAATCGAACTAATCGCATCATATTCCTTTTCCAACTTATTAATTGTTGTCATCAAGTCAAATTGCTGGAAAATAGCTTTATTTTCAAGCGGTACACTAAGTTCCAAAATATATTTTCGATCTGGTGTCGGCATATAACTAAACTTCCGAATTTCCCCATTGCTTTGTTGTAAATCCATCCCATCATGTGAAAAAATACCACTTTCTCTTCTTTCACGCAGTAATTTGGCTAGCCCATCACAGCATTTATTGAAATTTAATCCAATGTCGGCTGCTAAACTACTATTAATAACGGTGTTTTCTTCATTAATAACGAAAACATCCATCTCAAACTGCTCTTTTAACCCTTGAAAATCCCATTTTTCAAAATCAGGTTCTTGTTCATACATGTCCAACATCGTATCCGAATGCCGCTTCATTTCATCGGCAATTTGGTAATCCAATAGATTGTATACTTTATCAATAGTCGTCAGTGAATCAATAATTTTATCCTCTGCCATCGCAATTTTGGTAGCATGTCCAATACGCACACGCTCTTCCAATTTTCCGAAATCAAATACTGCAATAACAATAGAAATACATAAGGAAAAGACAATCAAGATTATTGTTAGTTGAAGTCTAAAACGCCTGTTCACCTTGTCACTTTCTCTCCTTTTTCACTATGTTATTCGTTTTTTAGTATGTATAAATTATATTGTATATTATAATTATGAAATAAGACAGTCTCAACTAGAACTTCTATATCACATATAAAAATAGGCATAATAACCCTCCACGAGTACATTATGCACTTTCTAAGAATCAAGAATAATCTATATTGTAAAATACTAGAATAACACCTTTATAAGGAATAACCAACCAATATTCAAGCTAGCGTCCCTCACCACTAAAGCTAGAATACCAACCTAAGTTAAGTACGTATACTTTGTTGCAATTGAAAAAGACCACCAACTGTGAACTGTACCCCAATTGTTAGACACAATCTAACAATTGGAGATGCAGTTTTTTATGGCTAAATTTACTGCGGAAGATAAATGGCAAGCAGTTTTACGTTATTTAACCGGCAAAGAAAGTTCTATTCGAATAGCTAGCTCTTTGGAGACTGATAAAAAAGCTGTTTTAAAATGGGTTATACAATATGAATATAATGGCGTTGAAGCGTTTGTAAAACGATATACAAACTACACCCAACAGTTTAAACTAGACGTACTAAACTATATGATCGGGAATGGTACGTCCTTACTCGAAACAACTGCTCTCTTTAATATAGCAATCCCTTCAACTATCGGTAGTTGGAGAAAACAAGTCGACACGCAAGGAATAGATGCCCTTCAATCAAAGAAAAAGGGGGGTCCATCCATGAAAAATGAATCCACTCCACAACCAAAACAAGTATCAGCTGAAGGTTCTAGAGAAGCACTTGAAGCACGTATTAAACAACTAGAAATGGAAAATGCCTAATTAAAAAAGTTGAATGCCTTAGTTCAAAACAAGGAAAAATCACCAAACAAAACAAAGGGCAAGTAGTCTATGAGTTAAGGCATAAATATCCGGTGAAAGCACTCTTGAAGCTCGCAGGCATTCCACGCAGCACGTATTATGATTTAGTGAAACGAATGAATCAGCCGGGTCCAGACGCAGATTTAAAAGCAGAAATCAAAACGATTTTTGAAGAACATGGGGGACGTTACGGCTACCGGCGTATTCGTGATGAACTGGCGAATCGCGAGCAACACGTGAATCATAAAAAAGTTCAGCGCCTTATGAAAGAGCTTGGTTTAAAGTGTATTGTACGCATGAAAAAATATAAATCGTATAAAGGAACTGTTGGTAAAATTGCGCCAAACATTTTAGACCGCGATTTTACAGCGACTGCTCCAAATGAAAAGTGGGTAACCGATATTACAGAGTTTAAATTATTTGGTAAGAAGCTTTATCTATCACCTGTTTTAGACTTGTTTAATGGTGAAATTATTACCTATACCATCGGCGCTAGACCAACGTATTCACTTGTCTCGGATATGTTGGAGAACGCACTAGAACGCCTTCCAGAAGAACACTAGCTACTGATGCATTCCAATCAGGGCTGGCACTATCAAATGGAGAAGTATCGTAAAAGGCTTCAGTCAAGAGGAATTATGCAGAGTATGTCACGTAAAGGAAACTGTTACGACAACTCAGTGATGGAGAATTTCTTCAGGATTATGAAGTCGGAATTCCTTTACCTAAAGGAATTTGAAAGTGTGGAACCATTTCAAATGGAACTAGAAAAATATATCCATTATTATAATACGAAACGGATGAAGGCAAAATTAAAAATGAGTCCGGTGCAATACCGAACTCATTTTACTCAAGTTGCCTGATGAAATAACCGTGTCTAACTTTTAGGGGTCACTTCAAATCGGTGGTCTTTGTACGATTACATCAAGCCGACTGCATTGCCGTTCTGATCGATATCCATTTGAAGTGCAGCAGGTGCCTTAGGCAGGCCAGGCATCGTCATAATATCGCCCGTTAGGCAAACGAGGAAGCCTGCGCCAAGCTTCGGAATAATTTCTCGGATCGTAATGGTGAAACCTTCCGGACGCCCGAGTAATTTCGGATTGTCTGAAAATGAGTATTGTGTCTTCGCCATACAAACTGGCAAACTGTCCCAACCATTCTTTTCAATATCCTGCAAGTTTTTCAGTGCTTTGTCCGTCAAAATAACATCCTTACCACCGTAAACTTTCTGAACAATTGTTGTGATTTTTTCACGGACATTTTGTTCGACATCATAGAGTGGTGCGAAGTTATTTCGTTCTTTTAGAAGGTTTAACACCTCTTGAGCCAGCTCAATCCCACCGTCTCCACCATGTTCCCAAACATTCGTCAATGCAACACGCACACCGTTTGTTTTACACCATGCTTGAATGACTTCAAGCTCAGCTGGCGAATCCGTTACAAAACGATTGAGCGCAACAACAGGCTGAACGCCAAACGCACGAATCGTCTCAATATGCTTCGCTAAATTAGCCATGCCTTCTTGAACCGCTTGAACATTTTCTGGGGCCAAGTTCGCTTTTGATACCCCACCATGCATTTTAAGCGCACGTACCGTTGCAACGAGTACGACTGCATCAGGTGAGAAGCCGCCTTGTCGTGCCTTAATGTTCATAAATTTCTCCGCACCTAAATCCGAGCCAAACCCAGCTTCGGTAACGACGATATCAGCCAAGGTACGTGCTGTATCCGTCGCAATTAAGGAGTTACAGCCATGTGCGATGTTTGCGAATGGCCCCCCGTGAATCAATGCCGGTGTTCCTTCAATCGTCTGTGCAAGATTTGGTTTGATCGCCTCTTTTAACAACAATGTCAATGCACCTTGAACACCAAGATCACGTACGGTTACAGCTTCTTTGTCATATGTATAGCCAATGACGATTCGCGCTAGCCGTTCTTTCAAATCTTGCAAGTTTTTCGCCAAGCAAAACACAGCCATAATTTCAGACGCAACCGTAATATCAAAGCCATCCTCACGCGGAATTCCTTGTCCCGGTCCACCAAGCCCAATTGTCACATGACGTAAAGCACGATCATTCATATCCAATGCACGCTTCCACGTAATTCTCCTCGGATCAATGCGAAGCACATTTCCTTGGTGAAGATGGTTATCAATCATTGCACTTAGTGCATTATTAGCAGTTGTAATAGCATGAAGATCACCATTAAAATGCAAATTAATTTCTTCCATTGGTAATACTTGCGCATAGCCTCCGCCTGTTGCTCCACCTTTTATCCCCATAACAGGTCCCAATGATGGCTCACGTAATGCAATCATCGCTTTTTCTCCAAGCTTGGACAACGCATCCGCTAGCCCTACCGTGACTGTCGATTTGCCTTCCCCAGCTGGCGTCGGACTAATGGCCGTAACAAGCACCACTTTCCCATCTTTTTGTGCGTTCTTTAGTTTTTGCACATCGATTTTCGCTTTGAATCGACCGTATGGTTCAACCGCCTCTTCCGGGATGCTCGCTTTGTCGGCAATCTCCCAAATTGGTCGCATTGTTGCTTGGGATGCAATCTGTAAATCCGTTAATGGCAATACTTTTTCCATCATCTATGCCCCACCTTTCTTTGTCTCAAGTATACCCTACTCACGTCAAAAGACAGACAAATATTTTAAACTTCCCTTGACGATTTAATGCAACCATTACTCGCTAACTCTTAATGCAACTTTTCCGAACTGCTTGCTTTCTTCGACATAATTCAATGCTGCTAATGCATCATCCAGTTTGTATACTTTATCAACGACTGGATGCATGTTGTGTTGTTCAATATGTGCAAGCATTTCACGCAATTCTTCCCGACTTCCCATCGTTGAACCGAATAGCTGATACTGTCCATAGAAAAATGCTCGTAAATCCAAATCGACCGTATCTTCTGTCGTTGCGCCAAAGACAACAACGCGTCCACCCTGTTTAAGTACGTCCAATGAACGATTGAATGTCGCTCGCCCAACACTTTCAATGACAAGGTCAATCGTCTCATCTGCTAGCTCAGCTAACCAATCACTCGCCGTATCGAGCGCAATATCAGCACCTAACGCAAGCGCCTGCTGTCGTTTCTCTTCGCTACGCGATGTGACGATGACACGTGCTCCACTATTTTTAGCAAAGGCGATAAGAAAAGTTGCCACACCACTACCAGCACCTGGGATGAAAACCGTATCGCCTGCCTGCAAATTTCCTTGGGTAAATAACGCACGATAACCTGTTAATGCAGATAACGATAAGACTGCGGCCTCTTCCCATGATAAATGCGCAGGCTTTCTTTCAATTTGCTCCGCTGAAATCGCGATTTTCTCCGCAAATGTCCCATGATCTGGCATTCCTAAAATATCAAAGTTTTTTGGAGGTGCTACGCTATTTTCAAACCAACGCAATGCAGGGTTAATGATCACTTCATCCCCAAGTGCAAAGTTCTTAACGCCTTTTCCTAATGCTACAATGACTCCCGCACCGTCTGACCCCAATATCAAAGCCTCAACTGCGTCTCCTCTACGCCCTGGGATATAAATATCACGTCGATTCAAACCGGCCGCACGAATGGCAACAACGACTTCTCCGACTCCTGCAACCGGCTCTTTCATAGTCCCTACTTTCAATTCACCTAATCCATGAACAACTGCTTTCATTCTTCTCATCCCCTCCTTCTCTACTTCTTCTATCATACTCGAAACAACAATACTTTTCATATTTTTCTAATTAATGATGCATAAAAGCAGGCAGGAAACCAAATACGATTCCCGCCTGCTTTTATCATGCTATTTCACTCTTACTTAGTCCGTATTTTTCAATGTGACGACGACAATCTCCGGCTGGTTAAACAATCGTAATGGGATGATGCTATTCCCAAGCCCCCGACTGACAACCAGCCTACTGTCATTGTCCTTATGAATGCCTGACGTGTATGTAGGAAACCATCCTTGCCCTGGTGAAACAAGACCACCAATACCTGGTATTCTAAACTGACCGCCATGCGCATGTCCACTGAACGTAATATTAATCTCTTGCTTGGCATAGACCGCAAACTGTTCAGGTCTATGCGATAATAAAAGTGTATACATGTCTTCAGGCACATGTTTGAATGCCTGATTTATAGATGCTTCGACTGCTTTATCATCAGCTAACTGGCTGGCTAATGGATCTTCAATTCCCCCAACTGCTAGTTCTCCCTCCAGCCCCGCTGTGATGATCTCCGCTTCATTCGATAACACGCGGACGCCTAGATTTTCTAATGCGAGTTTTATGTCATCCGTATCATTCGTCGCAATTTCGTGGTTGCCCGTTACATAATAGATTGGCGAAACGAATTGGAGCTCTTCGATTAGCGTTAAACTTTGTGCCAAATTATAGCGGTTACTATCTACAAAGTCACCTGTAATAAAAATGGCGTCTGGCGTAATCATTTTCACTTTATTGACCACATCGCTATGATTTTCACCAAACTTCGCATCATGCAAATCAGACAACTGAACAATCCTGTATAAATTGAAGCCCGTTGGAATTTTGTCAGAAACAATCGTATAGTTTGTTACACCGACAGTCGTATTGCCTTTATAGACACTAAATATAATCAAACCAAGTAGTAAGAGTACAACAGGCCATCTGCGTTGTCTCTTTTTCAACTTGACCGATGAAGTAGTATTTACATCCAACGTTTTTTCATTTTAGCTAGTTCCAACAGTTCAAGCACTTCTTTTTTCGGAAGTTCCGTTAATATCGCTAACAGCTCACGCTCTGCAAGTCTTCTTCCCTTACCACTTCGATAGCGCTCTTTGTTAAGGGCATCTAGCTCTTCATAGGTAGTTTCCGCATGCTTTGCATGCTCATCGATTATGCTTTCATCAATAATATCTTCACGCAACTTGTTGTACAGCATTTCCACATTTGTTGTGCCCGTACTTTTAAATGCTTTTGATATTTTCTCCGTACCTAGAATCAGTTCATCCGTCGAAACATTAAAACGCTCTGAAATTTTTGCAATCCAAGCTGCAGACGGTGCATTCTTCCCTTTTTCCCAATCTTTTATCCGGCTTGCCGATGTTCCAATCGCTGCACCAAAAGCCATCATCGACAGACCTCGTTGCTCTCTAAGTGTTTTTAACCTTACCCCAAAATCCTCTTTATTCCAATCGTACACGTCGACGCCTCCCCCAAAAATTCCTGTACTCTCTCTATTATTTTTTATTCAGAGGTTTCTGTCAATCAATTTTTTGATTTTTCTATAATACTTTTTAATAACCTGTTTTTTGGCGCGTATAATTCTCTTCATTTTTTGCAATGTATGCGTCGATAATCTCTTCATTTGTAAATCCTAATTTTTGAGCAATCGCGCCATAATGGATCCAAATTTGTTCATATGCAGCTATTGTTAGTTCGCTTAGAAATTGATGAATAGACACGGTCGTTTTTAAGAACAATTGTGTCAAGTCGCCTTCTACTTTACCTTCAGGCCATGTTGCTAACGTATCGAACCCTTTCTCAATCCCTAACGATAATAAGAAATGGATGGAGTCTACATACTCTTCAAGAATGACTGCATTGTCAGACGGCCCTTTCGTACTCCAAAACTTAAAACATCTTGTCTCGTTTGCCAACTCCGCTAGTTCAATGAGGAGCGCTAATCCTTTTTCTTGAAAAACATCCGTCTGTTGTTCACGATTATTTTGAATAAATGCATCTAGCTCACGCTGCATCATATATAATTTTGTCAATTTCATAAAAAAACCTCCAATTTCTTTCATAATCTTGAAACCAAACGATCTCCTCATCCGTATAAGAGAGTACTATGCATATATACTAGGAGGGGATCTGTTATGGGCTTGCTCATTCGCTTTATCATCATTGCCTTTATCGTTTACTTGTTCTATCGTGGAATTCGTTATTTGACGGATCCGAAACGTAAATTAGATGATGCTTATGAACAACAGCAATTTTACTTCTATGATGATATTAAAAACGTACGCAAAAATTTCTTTATTACGTATAAGGGTGCAATGTTTGAAGGTGAAAAGTATTTAGGCACAACGGATGATTCCATCGACGTTGTCTCCATTTTCATCTGGGTGAAAGATGAAGCGAAGCTACAAGGCTTTACCAAGGATGATTTTCACTTCTTGACATCCGAAATTCTATCCAACTATCCCAAAGCGGACATTAGTTGGAAAAATCCAATCGAACAATTGATGAAAGCCCGTTGACTCGACGGGCTTTTTATTGTCTAGGAGCTGGGGCTTTACTTTAGACTTCTGAAATACCCGGAATATGTATGCCTAAAAGATAGAGTATACCGATTCCGTGAATGATTGCCAATAGGAGAAAACCAATGCGAAATGCTGTGTGGCGTGTTTTATGACGAAATACTTGCATACCGAAGTATGCACCAATGCCACCACCTATAATAGCTAACAACCATAAAGTTCTTTCCGGAATTCTTTGCCCCTTCTTTTTCGCTTGACGCTTATCGTAGCCCATTGCAGCAAACGCCCATATGGACATGAACATAACCCCACTTATGAGTACCGATTGCATATGGCTTCCCCCTCTTCTACCTGATTGCCTATCATTATTTCCCCTATAAACGCAAAACCGCCCCGAGACCGGATGAACTCCGATTCTCGTGGCGGCTTTTAGTGACAATCTTATTTTGCGATTGCTTTTTTCGCTGCATCTGCAAGTTGTGTGAACGCTTGTGCGTCAGTTACTGCAAGATCTGCAAGCATTTTACGGTTAACATCGATACCAGCCACTTTCAAGCCGTGCATAAGCGTGCTATATGAAAGTCCGTTGATACGTGCTGCCGCATTGATACGTGTAATCCAAAGTTTACGGAATTCACGTTTCTTTTGACGACGGTCACGGTATGCATAGTTTAATGATTTCATGACCTGTTGGTTTGCAACTTTATAAAGTCTATGTTTTGACCCGTAGTAGCCTTTTGCTAATTTCAATACTCGATTACGACGCTTGCGCGTCACTGTTCCACCTTTTACGCGTGGCATAGTGCATTACCTCCTGCTTTTCTGTTCGATTATGTTTTGGATTATTTCATGTACGTAAGCATTTCGCGAATGCGTTTGTAGTCTCCTGAAGAAACGAGTGAAGCTTTACGCAGGTGGCGTTTTGCTTTCGTCGATTTGTTCGCAAAAAGGTGACTTGTGTAAGCACGGCCACGTTTCAATTTACCGGATGCAGTTTTTTTGAAACGTTTCGCGGAGCCGCGGTGAGTTTTCATTTTTGGCATGATCTGTTCCTCCTAAATCTTTTCAATGTTACTGTTTTTCTGCTGTTGGCGAAAGCACTAAGAACATGCTTCGACCTTCCATCTTCGGTTTTTGTTCCACCGTCGATACGTCTTTACACGCTTCAGCAAAGCGGTCAAGAACACGTTGTCCAATTTCCTTGTGCGTGATTGCACGTCCGCGGAAACGGATAGAGCACTTTACTTTGTCGCCTTTTTCAAGGAACTTGATCGCGTTACGTAGTTTCGTCTGAAAATCATGTTCATCGATCGTTGGGCTTAACCGAACTTCTTTGAGCAAGATAATTTTTTGATTCTTACGTACTTCACGGTCCTTTTTCTGTTGCTCAAATTTGAATTTCCCATAGTCCATGATACGAGCTACTGGGGGTTTCGCTTGCGGAGCGACAAGGACGAGATCCAAATTCGCACGTGCGGCAATTTCAAGTGCCTCCGTACGAGTTTTGATTCCAAGCTGATCACCGTTATGATCGATGATGCGTAGCTCGCGGGCGCGGATGCCCTCATTTACGTACATGTCTTTGCTAATAGTAATCCACCTCCGAATATTGTCTCGTGAATACATGGTTTGGGTATACCGTCCAATCTGGGCGGCCCCACAGGTTCATCCAATCAAAAAAGGCAGACAAATTTGTTTTGTCTACCCGCGTATGTGTACGTGCACCGAAATGCACGGCACGTTCACTTATGTGCTGACCTGTCAACAACGATTAGGCGTCAAACAGGTGAGAAGCGGGTAGCCTCTTCTTATACCACAAACTGTATTCAGTCATTACTAACCTTAATTACTTTACCACGGATAAAAGACTACGTCAACAATTTTTTCATCATTGTTTTTCGAGAAGTCTCTGAACCATTCCGTTTGTTTCAAACATCGCTTGATCGATGCATTCAATCGTCGCCTTTCTAAGTGATGCTTCCAAATCATTTGCGAAGGCTACAGCCTCTTCTGTACGATTTAAGTAATCCAAACACATGATAATACCGGCATAGCCATCCGGCATAGCTGCATCAAGCTCTACTGCATGTTGATAAGTTGCCAACGCTTGGTCATATTCACCGAGATAAAAATGAGCTTCCGCTAATCGATCCCAGCCATGATAATAGGCAGGTACTCGCCTAATGACGATTTCAAATTTCTCCTTCGCTTGCTGAATATATGGAGGCTTTTCTGCTGTAAAGCCGTGATAAAGTGCCGCAACACCGATTTTGAACTGAATATTGTCATCATCATGCTTCCGAAGAAATTTACGCAATTCCTTAAAAGCATCATGATACTCACCAATCTCAATCAGAAAACTACCATAGTCCCAATAATTATCCGGATTATCTGGCTCGTATTCATAAGTAGCTTCAAATAATTCCTCAATCATCACAAGTATATTCAGGTTCTTCATAAATCCACGTATCTTATTGCGCCAAGTCTTCCTTCCATTTGCCGACTCCAGATGTTCTTTCGCATAAGGAAAGAAGGCGGCTGCAAGATGACGGCATATCGTTGCTTTTTCAGCAACAGCTAGTTCCATTTCATCTATTATATCTGTAATAGCCCCATGTTTTTTAGCTTTATAAATGGCCTCTGCCCAATAAGGATATAATGACTCATCTTCTGGATACTCACTAATAAGCATTCTTAACCGTTCAAAAGCTAGTTTATATTTTTCATCTTCCATATACATTTTTGCCAACTGAAATTGGAGCTTAGGCGATTCTTCATTTTGTAGTAAGTCAATCGCTTCGCTCATCGGAATAACCGCACTTAACGCAAGTTTACGCCACTCCTCACCGACAGTTCCTTCTAATTCAATAAGTCGATTGCGCACCTCTCGCCTTTCATCATTATTCAGCCAAGTAGCCAGTTGTCTAACATTACACGCCTCTGGATAATTCGCTAACAGCTCTAGCGCATATATTTTGGCACGCCCAACCTGAGCACCGACTCCATACAATTGAACGAGTTCTTCACGCGCAGAATGGAAGTCCTCTTCAAGCTCAAGGCAAGTTTGGAAATGAGCAATCGCAAGATCCGTCTGCCCCATCTCCTTGTACAACAGCCCTAATCGATAATGTGGGAATGTACTGGCTACATCTAATTCCAGCGCTTCTTTTAACAATGCCTCAGCATGATCAAATTGTCCCAACAGCTCGCGTAAATACGCCTCGTAGCAATAAATATCTACGTCATCCGTTGTTGCACGCAATTCCGCAAGTAGATCTGCGCCTTGTTTCATTGCAGGCGTGTACTCAATTGCATCTACGTAAAGTCGAACATACTGAAGGATATCTTCTTGTATTTGTCGTAAAGCTACTTCCATCCTACAAACCGCTGCTTCATGTTGCTCTTTCGTTTCGGCTTCGTCAAACATCATTGCACCTGCACGAAACGCAACGTCTAGATTGAAGTCTTCCTCTAAAGTCTGCTGGATAACTCGTTCGGCCCGTTCCCATTCTCCTTGTCGGATAATCGCCTGTACTTCATACACGACAGCCAAGTTTTCTTTATCGAGATCTCTTTCTGCTGCATGATGAAATGCATGTTCTGCCTCTATGAATTGATTGCGCGCCTTATGGGTATGCCCCATATAGAGCCATAATATCCCTGTCTTATCGGAAGGTATATTTCTATTTATCCCTTTTAGTAGTGTTTCTTCTGCCACCTGCCATTGCTCTTCATCCATCTGGATTTCCGCAATTCGCAAGTAGGGATAAGGAGCAAGCGGGTCTAACTCCATCGAATGATTAAACCATT
Organism: Sporosarcina sp. FSL K6-1522; assembly: GCF_038622445.1. Classification (GTDB taxonomy): domain Bacteria; phylum Bacillota; class Bacilli; order Bacillales_A; family Planococcaceae; genus Sporosarcina. Next base: position 2,400,101 of record NZ_CP152019.1, on the reverse strand, counting down.
TTACCGCCTGTTGAACATCTTGTACTAAATAACAACGTCCAACTTCATAGGCAAAATAAGCTTCTGTTGGACAATCGTTCGCAAGCGATTGAAACTGTTCCAAAGCCTCTTCTCTTTTATCAGCGGCTACTAATGCATTCGCATAAGCTGTGCGGCTAAATTCTCTAGAAGAGTCCTGCCAAAGTGCCGCTTGGGAAAACTTCAACGCTTTTTCCGCATTTTTTATGTCGCTATAGCAATTGGCTAGATATGCATAAGCATTCGGTTGATAAGGATCCATTTCAAGAGAGCATTTCAAATGGGCAATTGCTTCTTCCGTTCGATCTTGTTTATAAGCTTCAACACCTAAAAGATACTGGGTAAAGGGTGTTTTTTTCTTTAATTCACCAATGATTTCTTGAAATTTTTCTCGATTCCCATATCGATTGTACGAATTGGCAATCATCAAGTTTAGATCATGGTCTTCGGTCCCTAATACTGACCATAAATGTGTGCGCCAGCGTTCCAGCCTCGGTTCCAACTTGTCATGCTGAATGACCGTAAGCCCTAAAATAGAGGCATATCGTTCTTCGGTATATGTATCAAGAAAAGCAATCATATGATCAATATATTCTTCCGCACTTTCCTCTAACTCATGCAAATGACGAAAAACACCCTTAAAAAATGTATGTTCTTCCTCCCGTAGCATCTCCAGGAAACCCGCTTGCTCTGGACGGACGAATACGATAGATAGTCGATCCTTCAGCCGATAAATCGTATCGAAGCGCTCATAGCGGACATAGGAGGAGTGCAAACTATTCGGATCTTGGATTTCCAGCGTACCGATACAATCATCATACCCCTTCACCACCTGTACATGAGAGCCATTTTCAACAAAAAGATCGAGTAAAACAGGCACACCCGCATCAATCAAAGGCTTATACAAATTGACAGATCCTTTAAAATACCTCGCCAAGAAACCAAGTGATTCCATATATCGCACTGTATCACTGATTCGCGATCCCGTTTTGTCGAAAATATGCTTCGCAATCTCATCCTGTGATTTTTCAACCCCAAAAGTGCCAAGTATCATTGCAATCGATGCTGGGACACAATAGTTCACTTTTTGCTTGATAGGTTTAAGGGAAATTGCCCTGTATGGTTTCGAGGAATCAATCGTCTTTTTGCCAAACACCGTCCCTTTCAATAACGTTTCATGCGTCGCAACCCAGTTCTGAAATTCCTCCCATCTTTCTAATCGATACAGCAGTTCTGCTTGTAGATAAATGAAATATTCTTTGCGAATATGATAAGGGTTTTGTTCATTCAACATGCGTAGCTCGATAAGCAATTGTTCAAAACGACCAAGATGATACAAGTATTCAACACGTTCAATTTTCATAACAGGTGCATCGCTAAACTTCTTAGCCCCCTCCGTCAATACACGAATGGCCCCAAGATGCTCTCCTCGTCTGGATAGCAAGTCTGCCAATGCCAAGTGCGCGAGATCCCCACGTTGTTCAGCTGGAAGTGCCAGTGCCGCCTCTAGCTCTTGTTCCGCCTCAGTATATCGGTTGGCTGCAGTCAAAAATGGTGTCTGTTGATCGGCAGACAGCTGTCCGCCATTCGCACGTATTTCCTGTACCATGTCCTCTGCTTCTGGTATGCGATTTAACACCACTAATGCACTCAAATAGACACGTCGTATGCTATTCAATTCTTTTGCCGTTGCCTTCAGCCCTTCACTGGAAGCAAGATACTGTTCAATGAGCGTCTCCACTTCCATTGGATGACCTTTTTCCAATAATGCATGGCATTTCCACGCAAAGGTCCGTGCCGAATGAAAGCGTTTATGGGCACGTGCTGCAAGAAAATTAGCGTAGTGATTCATCATTCCGTTATCCAGCAGACGAATGAGCCTGTAGTACTCTTCTTCCGTTTCAATGTCATTCAAGTAGTTGCGAAGTTCCTTATGTGATTTCCCATTCCATAGCGTATAAATCATTTCAATAGCCTGTTTCACCGTGACCATCTGTGAAGGCTTCCTTAACGTTGTCAGCATCATGCAATCTCCTTTGGGAAAATACTCCTAAGTTTTCTTCATTATACAGGAAACTGGTTATCCTTATCCATCCAATTTGGAGAATGATCACCCAAGGAGAACTTCAGCTACATATGCCCCTGAAAAATCGTTTAGGTGTGATGGTCAAGTGGGTTCCTTCGAACTGAACTTTATCTAAAATCTTCAAAAGATAAATTAGTAGGTGCATCTAACAACTCGGGCACAAGCTCTAAATTTGTCGTCTGTACACGTTCATCAACTTCAACAAAGGAAAATTGATCCATCCAGACCTTTCCTTTTCCCTGCACCAATATCCCAAAAGAAATGATTGCACTTTCTTTTGGGATATCTAAGACAATCGAGTACATATTCCAATCTGATGTGCCGACAATCGGGCGGTTGCTCATATTATCAAACTGCAATACATCTCCAGCTTGATTATCTACACGCATCCACATTCCCGCAAAAGCGCGTACATCTTCACTTTTCACAAAACAGGACAGTTTAATTCTTTTTTCTCTATACCGATCCGCTTTAAATTGTTGCATCATCGTCGCAAATTCATCATTTTCAAAAACTGTGTTGGATTGTAAGTAGCCCGAAGCCTTGCCCTCATGGACAATCGTATGATCAATCCCCATCTGATAGTTATGTGGGTGACTACCACTTAAAAACCACCCTTTTATCGCAGTTGCCATTTGTTCTTCCTCCTCTTTTTTAGCGATGAGTGTTCTCATCATTTTTCGATAGGCCCCCGGCGAGAGACCATACATTTTTTTGAACGAACGACTAAATGCTTCTTGCGAGTTGAACTGTGCATGCAAAGCAACTTCAATAATACGCTCTTCTGAATGAATCAACTGGACTGCTGCAACAGCTAAGCGCCTCATTCGTATGTAATCATCCACACTCTTTTTGAGCGCTCCTTGAAAAATTCGGTGAAAATGAAACTTCGAAAAGTTCGCGGCAAGTGCTACATCTTCAAGGTAAATCGCGCGATGCAAATTTCGTTCAATCCATTCCAAAGCTGACTGAATTGTATCTTCATGCCTCAACTCGGGCACCTCCTTTCTCTTCATTCTACCCTTTCCTTAAAAAAGTTTTTGATTATAATTGCGACTTTACAAAAGAGCATTCTGAATCAAAGATGAAAGGTTTACAACTGTTAATGTTGATATAGTAGCAAAGGAGAGGATAAAATGACTCATTACGTCAAAATCATTGTAGGCAGTTTATTATTTGCGACAATCATCGTTAGTATTAACCGCGTGATAGGCTATTTCATCACAGGCGAGTTTGGCAACCTATTAAATGTTCGTTCCATTATTTTATTCACAATTGTATTTACCATTAGCGCCGTTACAACAATGGCTGAGGGCAGTAGAGCTGGCTGAATGTATTCATTCCAATAAGAAAACACCTGCCAGTGCACGGAATTCCGCGCACTGGCAGGTGTTGTTGATTCAAGTTAAATTTTTGATACTTCTTCTTGCAACTTCGCAAGGAATGTCTCAAATGGCATGCTTTCTGATTTCTGTTCACCGTATTTACGAACGTTCACTTCGCCCGTTTCGACTTCTTTGTCACCCAGGACAAGCATGTACGGAACTTTTTGCATTTGCGCTTCACGGATTTTGTAGCCGATTTTTTCTTCACGGCTATCAATATCAACACGGAAACCAGCAGCAACTAATTTTTCGCGTACGCCATCTGCATAGTCAAAATGTGCATCTGGTGATACAGGAATCACTTCTACTTGAACAGGTGCAAGCCATGTCGGGAATGCGCCTTTATATTCTTCAATCAGGAATGCAACAAAACGTTCCATTGTTGACACGACACCGCGGTGAATAACGACCGGACGATGTTGTTTGCCGTCTTCCCCAACGTATGTGAGGTCAAAACGTTCTGGTAGCAAGAAGTCTAGCTGCACAGTCGACAACGTTTCTTCCATACCAATAGCAGTTTTTACTTGAACATCTAATTTCGGCCCGTAGAATGCTGCCTCGCCTTCCGCTTCCACATAATCCAGACCCATTTCGTCCATTACTTCTTTTAACATAGATTGTGCATGGCCCCACATTACATCGTCATCAAAGTATTTTTCAGTATCTGCTGGGTCACGGTAAGATACGCGGAATGAATAGTCTTCGATGTTGAAATCTTTGTAGACATCAATGATCAGCTGCACAACACGTTTGAACTCATCCTTGATTTGATCCGGGCGTACGAAGATATGTGCATCATTCAATGTCATGCCACGAACACGTTGCAAGCCTGATAATGCGCCAGACATTTCATAGCGGTGCATCGTACCAAGTTCCGCAATACGGAGTGGCAAGTTTCTATATGAATGAATACCGTTTTTGTAAATCATCATATGGTGTGGACAGTTCATCGGGCGTAATACCAAATCTTCATTGTCCATACTCATAACTGGGAACATGCCATCTTGATAATGACCCCAGTGACCTGATGTCTTGTATAATTCTACGCTACCGAGAACCGGTGTATAGACATGGTCATAACCAAGCCTTTCTTCTTTATCTACGATATATCGTTCGATAATACGACGGATAGTTGCACCTTTTGGTAACCACATCGGTAAACCTTGTCCGACTTTTTGCGAGTTCATGAACAGATCAAGTTCTTTACCGATTTTACGGTGATCACGCTCTTTCGCTTCTTCTAACAGACGAAGATGCTCTTTGAGCTCGTCTTTCTTGAAGAACGCTGTTCCATAAATACGTTGTAGCATTTTATTGTTAGAATCGCCGCGCCAATAGGCACCTGCGATACTTAATAATTTGAATTCTTTCAATTTCCCTGTTGACGGCACGTGAACACCACGACATAGGTCAATGAAATCGCCTTGTTCGTAGAGGGATACTTGCTCCCCTGCTGGGATTGCTTCAAGCAGTTCTAGTTTGTATTGGTCATCGATTTCTGTAAAGATTCGTTCCGCCTCTTCACGTGATACATCGTGACGAATGACTTCGACATTTTCACCAATGATGCGTTTCATCTCTTTTTCAATTTCAGGTAAGTCTTCCGCTGTAATTGGTGTCGGTGAATCAATATCATAATAGAAACCGCTGGCAATAACCGGACCGATTCCTAGTTTCGCGTCTGGGAACTTACGTTTCACTGCTTGTGCAAGCAAATGCGCTGAACTGTGACGTAAAATTTCCAGTGCTTCTGGTGATTGCGGTGTAATGATGGCAAATTCGCCACCTTCAGTAAGAGGTGTTTTCAAATCGATTAACTTGTCCCCTACTTTACCTGCTAATGCACTTTTGCGTAGCCCTGGGCTAATGGATGCCGCGACATCCTCTGTTGTTGTACCTTGCGAGAACTCTTTCACCGCGCCATCCGGAAATTGTAATTTGATCATCTCTGCCATTTAGTAAACACTCCTTCTTCATTTTTACGCACAAAAAAAGCCCCATCCCTGGAAAGGGACGAAGCTATCGCTCGTGGTTCCACCCTTGTTTCTTCACTCCAACGCAAATAAACGTCAGAGAGATGAAGCTTGACGTCGGCTAACGGGCCGGTACCGTCGATGATTACTGAATTCTTTCACCATCGCTGCTCCAAGGCGGTAAATCGGATGTCTGTTCTTCAGGGCTTCCAGCCAATGACCCTGTTCTCTGTCAGTCGACAAATCGATTGTTGTCCTCTTCGTTGCATTTTAGATTAATGAATAAGTCCGAGTATACGCCGGTTATGTTCTAAATGCAAGTCCATTTTGTCATACATTCAAAAGTTCATCAAAAGTAATTTCAACCATATCGGGAATTTCTGTCGGGGAAACGCCCAACAAATCGCAAGGACGTCCGATTTTATCAATCTTGCCGTCTTTCACTTTGACGATACGATCCGCCAGCGCATGCGCATCGTTTTGATTATGTGTCACAAATATAGCCGTCGTTTTAGCTTTCTTTAAAATCTGTCGAAGATCTCCACGAATTTTCACTTGTAAATCTGTATCCAGGTTACTGAATGGCTCATCCAGAAGAATAAGTTCTGGCTCTGGCGCTATCGCCCGCGCAAGTGCAACCCGTTGCTGCTGCCCACCGCTTAATTGGTGCGGATAGCGTTTTTCAAATCCAAGTAACTCAACAAGTTCAAGCACTTCTTGGGCTCGTTTCTTCTTGTCCTTCCGACTCATTTTCGAAAGACCGAATATGATATTTTCTTCAACACTCATATGCGGGAAAAGTGCATAGTCCTGAAAAACCATCCCAATTCCCCGCTTTTCCGGTTGCAGAAAAGTCCGGTCGCAAAACATTTTCTTACCATTCAAGGTAAATGAACCTCCCGATGGCATTTCTAGCCCCGCAATTAAACGTAATAACGTGCTTTTTCCACTACCACTGCGGCCAAGTATTGAAATGACTTCCCCTTTTTCCACTGTAAAAGAAAAATTATCCACTGTTTTCGAGGGCGATTTCGGATAGGAGAACTGCAAATTTTCAATCGTCATAAACATATTATTTCGGCTCCTCTCTGAGTAACTTATGGAAAACGAAGATGGCAATCGCGCTCACGCCGACAATTAATAATGAAGCCTGGGATGCTTCCATAATCTTTTCATCACTTGCATACTGGAACGCCTTTGTAGCAAGTGTATCGTAATTAAATGGCCGTAAAATTAGCGTTAACGGAATCTCTTTTAATATATCCACAAACACAAGGATAAACCCACTAATAATCGCACCTTTCATCATCGGTACGTCAATTCTAAAAAATGTTCGCAGTCTATTTGCGCCTAGCATACGCGATGCGTCACGGAAATCTGTTCCGATTTTATCGAAACCGGATTCAATTGAATTATAACCAATAGCAAAAAAACGAATGACATAGGCGCTGATTAACATGAACAAGCTGACACTCAAAACGAGTTCCGAATCAATACCTAGATATTGATAGACAGGCCCAAGAAGCTTATCAAGTGCGATGAATGTCGTAATCACCGCCACCGCTATTACTGCACCAGGTATCGAATAACCGAGGACTGTCAACTTCGGCAATAATTTCGCGACTTTATGATGTACGATGCGACTATAATTTCCAACGATAAGCGAAAAGACAATAATAAGCGAAGCGCCCAATCCTGCAACGATAACCGAATTCTTCGTATAGAATAGTACATCCCCCATCGGCACATTACCAAATGTAAGGATCACCCAGTCAATCAGTTGAATGATTGGAATGAGGAACGCAATGCTAAAAATCAGTAACGTATATAATGTCGCAAATACAGCATTCTTCCCTTTTAGTTTTACGAGAGGAAGCGGTCTTACTTTTGTCGTAGAATAACTAAATTGTTTACCGCCACGCAGTAAACGTTCAATCATCAAAATGAGAATAACGATTCCCATAAGGGAGCCCGCAAGTTTAATGGATGATTCCAAATCACCGAGCCCGAACCAAGTTTGAAAAATGGCCGTGCTAAACGTCTGGATTCCAAAATACTTTACGACACCATAATCGTTCAATACTTCTAATACAACTAAACTTGCTCCTCCAATGATAGATACACGGGAAATCGGGAGTACAATTCGGAAGAAAATTTCCCATGGTCCTTTTCCAAGCGTTCGCGCACTTTCAATTAGAGACGCCGCTTGGTGAGACAGAAAAATCCTAGTAATCATATAGACATATGGATACAAAAACAGTGTATAAATAAAAATCGCACCTGGGACATTCATGATATCGAAATAAGCGGGATTTGGCGTAATATCGAAATGATTACGAAGTGTCTTTTGAATGACGCCCGTGTAATTGATAATGCCATGATACGTGTAAGCACCGATGAAAGGCGGAATGGATAAAGGCAGAATCAGTGCCCACTTCATAAAATTCCTCAATGGAAAATGATATTGAGCAATGAGCCAAGCAAGGCTGAGTCCGATCGCAATCGTAAACAGTGCTGTAAAGAAAACAAGTGTAAGCGACGACTTTATATAGTTCAGAAGCATGAATTCCTTAATATGCGCCCAATTGTCACTTGCTGGCGCAAAGATGCCTACTACAATCGACACATTCGGTAAAAAAAGCAAAATGATAATGAGTATAGCGCCAATCGTCCACCCATTCACATTTGCTAGATGCTTGTTCATGATAAAATCCCACCCTCTACCTTTTCAACAATAACCCCCTAGCCGAAAATTCGGAAGGGGGCTCAACTTTTATTTCCAGCCGACTTCGTTGAAAATCATAATCGCTTTCGCGTTATTTTCTCCGAGCGTCGATAATGGTATCTCTTGTTCTTTAAAATCTCCCCATGATTGAAGGAGTTCGGAAGGTTCTACGTTTTCATTCACAGGGAATTCATAATTCGCAGAAGCAAATTCACCTTGTGCCTCTTCCCCTGTAAGGAATTCAAGTAATTTACGTGCGTTATCCGCATTTTTCGAACCTTTGATAACACCAGCTCCACTAATATTTACATGTGTACCTGTCGTTTCTTGGTTCGGGAAGAAGACGCCGAGGCTTTCTGCCACTTTCACTTCTTCAGGTTCTTCCGAGTTAAGCATTTGACCAAAATAGTATGAATTCATAATTGCGATATCACCAATACCTGCAGCGATTGCTTTCGCTTGGTCGCGATCTCCGCCTTCAGGATTTTGTGCAAAATTATTGACGATACCTTGCGCCCATTCTTTCGCTGTCTCTTCCCCGTCAATCTCGATAAATGAAGCAAGTAGCGACTGATTATAAACACTTTCAGATGATCGAACGAGAACACGGTTTTTCCACTGGTCTTCTGTCAGCGCTTCGTATGTAGAAATCTCTTCTGGTTTGACTTTGTCTTTATTATACACGAGAATACGCGCACGTTTTGTCAAGCCGACCCACATATCATCAACATCACGCAAGTTCTCCGGGATTTGTTTCGATAAGATGTCACTTGACACTGCTTGAAGAATCCCTTCTTCTTTCGCACGGTACAATCTGCCAACGTCAGCCGTTAGTAGTAAATCTGCTGGCGTTGCAGCCCCTTCACGTTTGATGCGCTCAATGAGTACATCTGCTTCGTCTTTAATAACGTTCACTTTAATGCCTGTTTCTTCTTCAAACTTCTTATATAATTCATTATCCACATCATAATGTCTACTTGTATACAAATTGACTTCCGATTTCTCAGGCTTCTTCGCACTTGTATCTTTATCAGCACCACTTTCTTTAGTAGTTGTGCTTCCACATGCCGTAAGTAATAGCATTAAAGCTGCGATAAATACGATTAAACTCTTCTTCATAGTATATTCATCCCCAAACAATTATTATCGACTGAAAACGATTCTCAATCTCAGTACCAATATATAATAGCAAACGATGGATGTCAACAAAAAAATTATATGCGGATTCAGCCATTTCCAAAAATAAAATGCTATTGTAATAAAAATAAAAAACCATAGATTCCCCCATAAGACTTGTATCGATGAAAAAACAATCGATACTGGGGTTATCTATGGTCCAAATCCATTTAGTTATCATGACTTTCATCATTCATTTACACAAATTACAACACGGTCTGATCCTCCAAGTTTCTCCATAAATGATGCGCTTCTCTGGCAATATGCTCCAGCAAATCAGGCGGTGCCGTTGTAATCGCTGCGCAATTTTTAATCAGCTCACTTAATTCCAACTTAAAGGCTTCAAGTTCTTTCGCTTCTTTAATGACCATTTGGTTAAAAGTGTTGAGCACAGGGGATATCTCATTACGTGGTTGGCGAATGATCGTTTTAAGTGCATTTGCTTGGAGGAATAAGTTCTCAAATTTTCTAGTCATCGCCCTCACTCTGTCATGAAGCTCGTAGTTAGAAGCATCTACGTAGTGACTGATGAAAATCAAGTGATCCACCATTTGCCTAAGCCAAAAATTATTTTCATGTATCGTTGCATTCGCAGGAGACACATAGGCACCTGTTTCAATTAATTTAAAAACCTTTTGCGCCTCTTCCGCTTCGCGAATCATATGATCGAGGAGGGATGTTGGTGTCGAAATAATGACTTCGCAGTGCAATGCCTTATCCATCGTATGGAGAAGCAAATCCCGGAACTCATGTGTGGAACTTTTCGCTTCATCCAACAAAGTTCCGACATCTACCGTTTTCGCTTCTGCTTGTTTAAAGATCAGTCCCATCCGCTGCGTCATACGCTGATTGGCACGTGCTAACTCCAACTCATGGTGACTAATTTCCCGATCGAAAAACTCCCCGTGCTCAAAATTGTTACGCACCCAAAAATCGATGATGCCATAGGTATCCCTTTCATAGTTATCCGTGTAAGGCATAACCCACCTCTTCCCCATTAGTAGTAGCAATGTATGCTAGGCGCTCCGGTCATATGATTCGTGTCAAGTTGATGAGATAATGATAAAATCAGATAAGTGCAACGATTGCGAAATTTCCTATCAAATTGGAGGGATATTGTGAAAATCGCTATGTTGTCAGATATTCATGAAGGCTTGAATCGTAAATATACAGGAGCAGATATTTTAGGTTTAATCACCAGCTGGATTAATAGTCATTCTCCAGACATTTTTGTCATTAGTGGTGATATGACAGCTCGTCCCGAAAAAGCATTAGCTCTATTAAACCGTTTACAATCGGATTGTCCGCAAACCAAGATTTTATTTGTTCATGGCAATCATGATATTTATGCCGAGGATTCTATGGCCGCCTATGATACGTTGCTACAGTTCCCTGGAAATTTAGGCAACGGGCCTGTCCAGTTGACAGATGATTGGGTCATCATTGGCGACGGCGGTTGGTATGATTACAGCTTCGGAATGACGGATTTTACGACGAAGCAATTTACAATCGGCACCTTTCAGGATTTCACTTGGCCCGACAAACAGTTTGCCCATTGGCCAGGTACAGATCCAGAAGAAACGACTCGCTACGTCCAAAAGCTTGAGTATTGGTTGCAGGAACATCGTGATAAAAATATTATCATGGTGACGCATACCGTTCCTTTCGCTCACTTTATCCACAGTAAAAATGACCCGAGCTGGGATTTTTTCAATGCCATGATGGGCAGCCAACAACTCGGTGCATTGGCTATCAAATATGGGGTGAAGAAATACATATTTGGCCATATTCATATCCGCTATGATGAAACGTATCAAGGAATTGACATCATCTGCAATCCGCTTGGTTATTTCCCAAGCGAATGGACTAGTCAATCTCCTGAGGAAGAGATTTTCTCAACAATTAAGATGATTGAGGTTTGACGCATAGCATCTTTCTACAAAACTGTCCCATAATAAAAAAGCTGATGCATGACCGAGTGATTTCTCTGTTCATGCATCAGCTTTTATTTTCCTCGGCGATTTTCCCCATCAAGACGCAATGGGGTACTTATCATTCGGATTCTTTCCATCACTCGAGCCGCTTTTACAGCTTCCTTTTCCCCGCGTTGGGAGTAGGTTAAATGGTGCTCTAGTTCGTCATAGCTGAAGTTAGATGTGAAAAAGGTTGGGAGCTTCTCTGCCATCCGGTATTGTAAAATCGTACCTAGCACTTCGTCGCGTGTCCAGGCAGACATCGTCTCCGCCCCAATGTCATCTAACATAAGCACTTGGGCGTTTTTCACAAAGTCGATTTTATCATTCAATGTCTGATCTTGAATCGATTGTTTCATTTCTCGTAGAAACTCTGGGACGTAGACAGCAACAGTGCGAATTCGGCGAGTGGCAAGCTCATTCGCCATCGCTCCAAGAATGAAGGATTTCCCAATACCGAATGGTCCGTAAATATAAACCCCACGCTCCGGCAGTTCGCCTGTTTCGTCAAGAACGTTTAAGAAATCTTTTGCTGCACGGACCGCCTTTACCCTACTATCATCAAAAAACATATCGATATTTTGTAATTTCGCCGCCATCACATCTTTTGGCATATACATACTATCAATCATTTTAGAAACACTACGCAATTCTTCATCCACCAATTTACTTCGGCATTTCGTATATTCTACATCAATTAATCCACGCACAAGAACCAATTTAGGCTCAAGGCCTTTTAACACATTTACACAACCTGCAAGATCCGGACATTTACCACAATCATGGGAAGCCGTGGCATATTCGTATAATTTCCCAAGACTCCGATCCACAACCGATTTGTCAACTTCTTCGGCATGATCCGTTAAAAATTGTTGCACACCTGGGCTGTCCATCACTTCTTTGCGCAGTGCTTCATAGCGCTCTGCAAATGCTGGCGCTTTTACAACTCGCTTCATCGCACTTCCTATGTGCTCCATATCACTCCACCCCGTCTCCTGTAACGCCTAGTTCCTTCATCAATTGGCGACGTTCTTCATCGATATCCGATGTGGCCCTCGTCGATTTTACTTGTTTTCCTTCTTGCTTGTCTTCCTTCTTATAAAACCATTCCGGTACTTTTTCTTCGCGCGTAGGCTTGCGTTTTGGCGTTGGTTTTTGTCCCTCGTTTTTCCACTTCACATACTGATCATGTTCGTTGCGTGAAATTTCCATTGCCGCCCGCACTGTTTCAATTTTTTTATTCATCCAATGAGAGGCAATACGCTCTACATAATTATTCGTAATTTTTCCGTCATTGCGCAAATGCACATATTGCAACAGAACATTAACAACACCGGTTGACAGTCCATGCGCATTCACAAGCTTTTCAGCAAGCTGAACATCTACCGACAAAGGCTCTTTGCCGTTAATATCTCGCAGCATGGCAACCGGTGGCGTATTTTCCAAATAAAACACCAATTCATCATCACGTGTCAATAGCTCCACTTCTTGCTGCGGAGGTTCCTGCGTGTACACTTTATGCAATATAGGCGCATCCTGTGAAATATTCATCTTATAGTAGTCAGTTGCAGCTTTGCGCAAGCGCTCTTCCGGCAACTTCAAGTCCTCGTCTAACGCCATCATAATCACCTTCTGCATATCGAGCGGTGTTAATGAATAGAGGAAGGCCAATTTTGCAATCAGTTCCTTTGAAACCGAGGCAAGGGATGATTTCGGTACCATTTGTTCAGATAAACCCGAACGCAAAAGATCAAAATCAAAATCTGTGTCTAAAAATGGAACACCTGCAGATTCAGTTCGTCCGATTACTGACCTATTGTCATCCACGTTAGCTAAATAGCCATGCTGAACAGGCGTATATACATCAAGAAACGTCCTTGAAACATCTTCATAGCCTTCTTCACGTGGCTCCTCCACTGCAAAACGCGCACGCAAATTTCGATAGGCCTGTTCCCCAATTTTACTAAATAAGAACGTCGACAATAACGGATCCGCAAAAAATGCTTTGGCGTCTAATGGCGGTTGGAGTTCGTATCGAAATACTCTTGCTTCGCCATCCCTTCTTCTCGATGTACGCAATAAGCCAATTGCTTCAAGTGAAATACGTGCTTCGAAAATAGGGCCAAGTGGCATCGTTAAGATATTCATGAGATGGTAATGATTGTACATGCCCCTATCTCTTTGCTCCGCATCTGCCCAAAGCGTCATGAACAAGCTCATGGCCTGTGAACCAATGAGCGGCTGGTAAAACAATGTAAGGAGTTGCCTGTCATAGTCCGAAAACGGATGTGACAACCATACTGTGTAGGCATCAACTGGCTGTAATTCTTTGTAGAGGGTTGTCATTCATACGCTTCCTTTCTTTATGAATAGTACACATTAGTTCTTTGTTCGTTTCTGCAACTTCTGAAGCTCATCGATAAAAACAGTGATGTCCTTATATTCACGATAAACCGACGCAAAGCGAACGTATGCGACTTCATCGACATCCGCTAATAATTCCATTACTAATTCTCCAACTTCATCCGATTTGATTTCCGTAACACTAGCACTTCTTAAATCTTTTTCAATCGTATAAACAATATTTTTTAAATCCTCAAGAGATACCGGGCGTTTTTCACATGCACGAATAAGCCCTCTGAGTACTTTCTCTCCACTAAATTCTTCCCGAGACCCTTCCTTTTTCACAACAATTAAGGGCGTATCCTCTACTTTTTCAAATGTTGTAAAACGGAATGCACATTGTTCACATTCCCTGCGACGACGTATCGATCGATTTTCTTCCGCCGGTCTAGAATCAATCACCCGGGTGCCATTGTATTGGCAAGCTGGACATTTCATTTTTTGTATCCTCCGCTTTTCCGTATATATACTATTGATTATAACAGAATACTGATCAAAAAATCGCTATCGAGCGTAAAGAATGCGATTTTGAGTAATTTGATCCTTGAGGTCGAAATAAAAACGCCCAGGAAGTCGACAGTTCGACCTCTGGACGTTCTCTAGTAGTTATTAAGCGTGCACTTTCGCTTGTAATCCAAGCGCAACTTTTTTCGCTAAATCGACAACGCGTGCAGAATAACCCCACTCATTATCATACCATGCAAGTACTTTCACTTTGCGGTCTCCCATAACGATAGTTGAAAGGCCATCAATCGTTGCAGATTCCGTCGTTGTATTAAAGTCAATAGACACAAGCGGCTCTGTTGTGAAACGAAGAATACCCGCCATTGCTCCTTCAGAAGCCTTTTGGAATGCTTGGTTTACTGCTTCAACTGTCACATCTTCTTCCAAGTCAACGACAAGGTCAACAAGTGAGACATTCGGTGTTGGAACACGCAAAGCCATTCCATGAATTTTCCCTTCAAGTTCAGGTAGCACAAGCGACAATGCTTTTGCTGCTCCTGTAGAAGTCGGAATAATAGACTGCGCACATGCACGTGCACGGCGAAGATCCTTATGTGGATTATCCAAGTTTTTTTGATCATTTGTGAAGGCATGTACGGTTGTCATGAGACCGTTAACGATACCAAATGTATCATTCAACACTTTTGCAACCGGCGCTAAACAGTTTGTTGTACAGCTTGCGTTTGAGATTACATCATGCTTGTCAATATCGAGCTTATCGTCGTTGACACCAAGTACAATCGTAACATCCTCATTCGTACCAGGCGCAGAGATAATTACTTTTTTCGCACCTGCTTCAAGGTGTAGTGCTGCTTTATCTCGCGAATTAAATTTACCTGTCGCTTCAATGACGATATCGACACCAAGCTCTTTCCAAGGTAAGTTCAGTGGATCACGGTCTGCAACGATCATTACACGTTTTCCATTAACAACGAGCGCATTTTTTTCTACAAGAACTTCCCCAGCAAATGGTCCGTGATTTGTGTCATACTTTATAAGATGAGCAAGTGTTTCAGGTGGATATGACGCATTAATTGCGACAACCGTAACCTCTTCCTCAGTAATCATTTGACGGAACACCATCCGCCCAATTCGTCCGAACCCATTAATCGCTATAGAAGTAGTCATAAAATCCGTCCTCTCGCATGTATGTTATACTTTTTATATGCTATTCGTTAATTAGTATAACACATTTTATGCAAGAACCAAGCGTTTGTGAGTACATTCACGAAGTTCAATTTTTCAGAATACGCTTCAAGGTTGCAAATCCCATTCTAACAAGGTTTCTACAAGCTGCCTTTCCGTATCTTCTATAGTACCATTGTTATATAGCACCGCATCTGCGCCACGCTCTTTCTCTGCAACAGACAATTGTGAACGAATTCGGGCATCGGCTTCTTCTTCCGATAACACATTTCGCTGAATAAGCCGTTCTTTTTGAATTTCCGGTGTTACCGATACGACAATGATCTTCTCTACAAATGATTGAAGCTTGCTTTCAAACAGCAGAGGGATATCCATAATGACCGTCTGTGCTCCATTTTGTAGCCACTCTTCCTTTTGCCTTATCATTTCTTGGCGTATCGCTGGATGAATGATGCCGTTCAGTTTGCTACGTTCTTCTGCATCATTAAAAATTCGTTCACCAAGCTTTTCCCGATTTAACCTCCCATCCACCTGGATGACTTCCTCACCAAATTGCTTGCGAATTTCGGCTAACACCGGGCTACCTGGCTCAACAACAAGCCGAGCGACGGCATCCGCATCAACAATCGGAAATCCTCTATCCTTCAACATCTCGGCAACTGTACTCTTGCCACTCGCAATACTCCCCGTCAATCCAATGATCATATGCCATCCCCCTTATTTCTGACAGTCTGGGCAATAAACCGAAGTCCTGCCCGCAATTTTCATGCTTTCCGTAGAAACTCCACACGCAAAACAGATTTTTCGGCCATACATTTTGAGCCGGTCTTGCATCGTGCCCGCCTCTCCATTGATATTGCGATAATCGGAAATCGAGCTTCCTCCTGCATCAATGCTTTCCTGTAAAATCGCGACAATCACTGCGAATAGCTCTTTTTTCCACTTTAAACTTACCTGTTCAGTCACCCGCGCTGGATGCATCGCCATTTTAAAAAGCGCTTCTGTTGCGTAAATATTGCCGCAGCCCGAGATCACTTGTCCATCCATAATAACTTCTTTAATAGGCTTTCGTGCATACTTCGGCGTCGCCGCCATATCCAGAAAATGCTGGCACGCTTCCGCATCAAACGGTTCTGGCGCCATTTTCAATAACGGCGGATGATCCGCTTCGCAACCAACGAGCCGCACTTCCCCAAAGCGTCGGATATCCGAATAAACAAGCAATCCTCCGTCTTCCATCGTAAAAATAACATGTGCGTGCTTGCGGAATTTCAGCTCTGTAATCTCTTCCAGCGACGCAACTGTAAACCATGCGCCTGTCATGCCAAGATGGCTAACGAGCAAACACTCGTTACCATCTTTCAGCAAATGAAAATAAATATACTTACTACGGCGTGTGATGTCTTTAATCATCATACCTGCCATCTCAACAATAAAGTCTTCGGTTGTAATTCCCTTTAACACCGCTTCTTTCCCAAGCTGCTTCGATTGAATTACAATATCCGAAATCGTGACTTCCCGAATCGTCCTACCTGTTGCTGCAGGTGCTAACGCACGGACAACTCCTTCTACCTCTGGTAACTCAGGCATACTTTTCCCTCACTTCGTGTCATACCAAGACAATCCGAACGCCCAATCCACTTTTAACGGGACGTCGAGCGTTAATGCAGATTCCATCACTTCGGGTACAATTTCTTTCAGTTTTTCAATTTCCTCTTCGGGTGCTTCAAAGATCAGCTCATCATGTACTTGGAGGAGCATACGTGTCTGCATCCCTTCCGCTTCAAGCCTTGCCGCCATATCAATCATTGCTTTTTTAATAATATCCGCAGCGCTTCCTTGAATCGGTGTATTCATCGCTGTGCGCTCCGCAAAACTTCTCAAGTTGAAATTCGAACTTGTGATTTCCGGCAAATAGCGGCGTCTATTCAACAATGTCGTCACATACCCTTTTAGCTTGGCATCTGCCACAATGTCATCCATATATTGTTTAACACCCGGAAAGCTATTCAAATACGTGTCAATGAATTTCGCAGCCTCTTTCCTCGTGATATCCAAGTTTTGTGACAGACCATAATCACTAATACCATAGACAATCCCAAAGTTTACGGCTTTCGCTGCTCTCCGCATGTCCGATGTTACCGCATCTTGTTCTACACCAAAGACATCCATTGCCGTCTTCGTATGAATGTCTGCACCTTCTCGGAATGCTTCCATAAGCTTTTCATCCTGCGACATATGTGCAAGTACACGCAATTCGATTTGCGAATAGTCCGCAGCAAACAAATACCAACCTGGTTCAGATGGGACAAACGCCGCTCGAATTTTGCGGCCTTCTTCTAAGCGAACAGGAATGTTTTGCAAGTTTGGATGAATGGAACTAAGTCTTCCTGTTGTCGTCAATGCCTGCTGATACGTTGTATGAATTTTCCCGTCTTCATGAATTTCTTTCGATAACCCTTCAATATAGGTTGAGTTCAATTTACCAAGCTGTCGATACGTTAAAATCAAACCAATCACTTCATGTTCTTTTTCCAACTTCTCTAGTACATCCGCAGCAGTTGAGTAACCGGTTTTCGTTTTTTTAATCGGCGTCAGTCCAATTTTTTCAAACAAAATAACTCCTAGCTGTTTCGGCGAATTAATATTAAATGTCTCACCCGCCGCCTCGTAAATAGCTGCTTCTAACTCTGCTAATTTGGCAGACAGATGAACGCCTATTTCTTGCAATACCCGTAAATCGGTTTTAACGCCTGTCGTTTCCATTTTGCTTAAAATTTTAGCTAACGGTAGCTCGATTTCATGATAGAGGTCGTACAGATCATTATCTTGCAATTTCTGTTCAATAACCGAACGCAACTTCCAAACTGCAAGCGCTTTGCGACCCGCATGCTCAGCGATCACCTCATCAGCTGGCACAGCCTTCTTTGCACCTTTGCCATAGATCACTTCATCTGATTGAACGTCTGTATAGTCAAATGCACGCGTAATTGAAGCAACATCTGTAAAGGTAGCAGATGGATTGACAATATACGTCGCTAATAGGAAATCGAAGGCAAAACCGTCTGCTGTGATACCCATTCGCGCAAGCGAAGCAATAGCCGCCTTAGAATCAGATGTATATTTCTTATTCGAAGCATCTTCCAGCCACTTTTTGAACGCCGGCGATTCCTTCGCCACCGTATGTGGCACAAAGATTACCTGTTTGTCCGTTGCTAAACTGATGCCTAAAATATCCGCAGTCAAATACGTCTCATCCATCATTTCAATATGAACGGCCATTTCCTCCGCTAAATCGGCATCCGTCAGCTCAGAAGCAACGACAATATCAATGGCCTCTTGCGGTTCTTCAGCAGCTTGTGGTGCTATTTTTTCAAGAAGTGTTTTGAACTTCAATTCTTGATAAATCCCAACCACCTTGTCCATATCTGGACCTGCATACGTCAGATCATTAACCGCAATCGTAATCGGAGCATTCACTTCAATCGTCGCCAGCTCTTTACTCATGAACGCTTGTGCTTCGTTTTCCGTTAAGTTTTGGTTCAGTTTTTTCGCCGTAATCGCATCCAGCGATTTGTAGACATTTTCAACGGAGCCGTATTCCTTTAACAGTTTTAGCGCCGTTTTCTCGCCGACACCTGGTACACCTGGAATATTGTCCGATGCGTCGCCCATTAAGCCTTTCATGTCAATAATTTGATGTGGCTCAATACCGTACTTCTCCATAACATGCTCAGGCGTATATTTCTCAATATCCGTCATCCCTTTTCGGGTAATGAACACCGTTGTACGATCACTTGCTAGTTGCGTTAAGTCCTTGTCGCCTGAAATAACGACTACTTCCGCTCCATCTGCGTCTCCTACTTTACTGAGCGTTCCAATGATGTCATCCGCCTCGTATTGATCCAATTCATATTGCGGAATATTATAAGCTTCCAGCAGCTTGCGCAAATATGGGAATTGCTCGGATAATTCCGGCGGCGTTTTTTGACGGCCACCTTTGTATTCACCATATGTTGTATGTCTAAATGTCGTTTTACCAGCATCCCATGCAACAAGCATATGTGTCGGTTTTTCATCCTCTAAAATGTTTTGCAGCATCATCGTAAAACCATACACGGCGTTCGTATGGATTCCGTTATCATTCGTCAATAAAGGCAAGGCAAAAAAAGCTCGATAAGCAAGACTATTGCCGTCCAATAATACGATTTTCTTCGTCGTCACGTACATTCACTCCTATTCATTAGAAAAGCGTAGGGCATCTAAATGCTAGACAATGACCTACGTTCACTACGTTTCGTATCTAAAAACGTCATCTTCATTTATCTTACCATGCTGTGCGGTAAGGATACATGAAAATGACGTCATCAGTAGATGGCTATGCTTATTCTAAATAACCTGTCAGTACTTTGGCATAAGGTGAATTTGCCGGAATGATAATCATCGTATCTTCCCCAATCGTTTTAGAATACGACTCTAATGTGCGGTATAAATTATAAAACTCCGGGTCTTTCGAAAATGCATCATTATAAATTTTTGCCGCTTCCGATTCGCCTTCCGCTTGAATAATCGCAGCCTCTTTTTTTGCTTTTGCTAGCATTTCCTGTACTTCACGATCGATATTCGCTTCAATACGACTTTTAGCTGCATCCCCTTCAGATAAGTAAGATTGCGCTTTCGATTGACGCTCCGAAATCATTCGTGTGTAGATAGATTGTTCGTTTTCTTCTGGCAGATCAATCCGCTTCATACGAACGTCCACGACTTCAATGCCAAAATTTCCGTCCTCTAAAAACGCATTGACCCGCTCTGTTACACGATCATTCAAACTTCCGCGAGATGAGTTCTCATCATTGACGACATCCACATAATCCAACTGTCCAAGCTCAGAAAGCACAACAGAGTAGATGAACTCTTGCATGCGCGCCTCGGCGTTGACAATATTACGTGCATTCGAAATCATTTTGCCGGGATCTGTAATTTTCCACACAGCATAGTTGTCGATGATAATACGCTTCTTATCTTTTGTATTAATTTCTGATTCAGTAACATTATAAATCATTTGGTTCTTCGGTAACGTCGTCACACTCTGAATGAATGGAACTTTCATGTTGAAGCCCGGCTTCTCAACAATGCGCTTGATTTCACCGAATTGGCGAACGACACGGTATTCATTTTCCTTCACGATAAAGACATTTGCGACAAGGATTACCGCGAATGCAAAGATTGCTGTTAAAATGACGGTCAGCTTCACATACTTTTTCACATCCATTGGCGCTTTCGGCAATTTTGAACCCTTCGCCTCACCCGACGTTTTCTGTTTTGCTCGTTGACGCTCTAGAAATTTCTCTTCAATACTTTTGAAAGGATTGTTATCGTTCGTCATTCGTTTCCGCCCCCTTCTTTTTTCGCCTCTGTTGCTGGCGGCAATTGATTTTCCAATTGCTGTAACGGTAAGTATTTCACCGTTTCGCCTTGGTCGTTCATAATATAAATTTTGGCTTTCGGTAATACTTGTTCCAGCGTTTCGAGGACCAGTCGTTGTCGAGTAATCGCCTTATTTTTCGCATATTCGGTGTATAGATTATTAAAAAGTGCAACGTCCCCATGCGCTTGTTCTATACGTTCGGTTTTCTGTCCAAGTGCACGTGATTTAATGGCATCTCGCTCACCCTCGGCTTCGTGTTTCTTTTGGTTCACATATTTCAATGCTTCGTTTTCTTTCGTACTCTTCGTCTCACGCGCATCTGTTACGGCAGTAAATGCGGCACGAACCTCTGCATTCGGTAACTCCACGTCTTGCAATTTAACGCCTTGAATGGAGAGTCCTATGTCATATTTTTCTACTAATGTTGCTAGCAATTCACGCGTTTGCGCTTCAATTTCAGCTTTACCATCCGTTAATGCGGCATCAATCGTCGAACTACCGATAACCGAACGTATCGATGCTGATGTTGCGTCATGCAGAATTTTTTGCGGATCAACTGCATTAAACAAATACTTCTGAGGTTCAGTAATTTTCCATTGAACAATTAAATCTGTCAGGACGATGTATTCATCCCCCGTAATCATTTTTGTTTCTTTATCATAGGAAACAAGCTCACCGCTTTTATCCTGCTTATAGCCAAATTGGAGACTAAATGTCTCTTTCGACAGTAGTTCTACTTGCTGAACAGGCCAAGGAAGTTTGAAATGTAGCCCCGAATCCGTTACAGTCGTATCCGCTTTCCCGAAAGTGATGACAACAGCCTGTTCTGATTCATCTACTGTATACCAAGTTGTAAAAGCAATAATAAGTAGTATGAGTCCCGCTATCGACATGCCAACCGTCATTAAAATCCGACGTGTACCCATATAAAAAGACCTCCTTTTTTCTATGTATCTATACGTTATACGTAACCCATTGCTGAAAGTTTCATAATTGAGTGATTTTCATGCAAAAGAAAAACAATCCGCATCACACGGATTGTTTTTCTACTTGTTGCATTGGGATCCGAATTTGAAATGCCGTCCCCTGCCCCATTACACTTTTCACATCGACTGTACCGCCATGCGCTTCAACCAAATGCTTTACAATCGCAAGACCAAGGCCAGTCCCACCCGACTCACGACTTCTCGCACGATCCACACGGTAAAACCGTTCAAATAGGCGCGGCAGTTCTGATTGAGCAATACCAATTCCCTCATCTCTCACTTCAATCACCGCATCGTCCTGCCTCTTCTTCACAGTAACCGTGATTTTCGTCTGCTCTTTTGAATAATTAATCGCATTCGATAATAAATTCACCATCACTTGAATCAGTCGATCTGCATCTGCCTCTAGTATAAAATCATCTGGTATCGTGACAAGAACATCCATGCTCTTCCGTTCTAATTTACCCGACACCCCTCTAATCGCGTCTTCAATAACTGCATTCAAGTTCACAGCCGTAAACTGTAAAGAAAAACCGTCTCTTTCCATCCCCGACAATGCCAGCAAATCATCAATTAGGTAATGCAGCCTATCACTTTCCTTTTGAATAATGCCAAGAAATTCTTTTAAAATAACAGGGTCTTCCATCGCACCATCCAATAATGTCTCTGTAAAACCTTTAATAGACGTCACAGGCGTGCGTAATTCATGGGATACATTGGCGACAAAATCTTTTCTAACCTCTTCAAGCTGCACCAGTTTCGTAATATCATGTAGGACAACAATAATACCAAGCCAATTCCCATGATGGCCAATAACAGGCGCACCATAGACACTCATATAAGAACTAACCCCTCCTACATCCACTCGAACTTGCTTTTCATGCACTTGTTCCGTCATAAACACTTCTTCGATTAGGTTTTCAATATCTGTAGGCAATCCAATACTTTTAAAGGTTTTGCCAATCACCTCGCTCTTTGAAAAACCAAATGTTTTTTCAAATACGCCATTTAATAAATTAACAGATCCTTCACGCCCAAACATGAGCAACCCGCTACCCATACTTTCAATTAAAGTTTTCAGCCTTTCCTTTTCCATCGTTCGTAGCATCGACATTTCCTGTAAATTATTCCCTATTTTATCAATAGCAACAGCCAACTCATTGTCAAACTCAAATTCATCAGTCTGTGTTCTCGCTAAATAATCTCCACGTGCAATTTGAACAGCCGTCTTTGTTACTTGATCAATCGGTCGAGCATATTGCAACATCATTCTTGTCGCAATAAAAAATGCGAGTACAAATGCAAGTACTAATGTAACGATTAAGAACAGCCAATATTTCCGTTGCAAATCAAGGCCACTCTCATTCGAAAACAATGGGAAAAACTGGCCTAGGACGATACCAAGACCAGTCAAAAGAACCGATAAAAGGATTGCACAAGCAATAATGAGCCTTGAATACAAGCCACCCGTCATGCTTTTTGCTCCTCAAATTTATAACCGATACCTCTCACTGTCTTAATAAAAAGAGGCTTCTTTGTATTTTCTTCAATTTTCTCTCGCAAATGACTTACATGCACATCCACGATTCGTGTATCTCCCGCAAAATCATAATTCCAAACAGCGCTTAATAGTTGATCTCGCGACAATACACGGTTTCGATTTTGCATAAAATACACGAGTAATTCAAATTCTTTCGGTGTGCACTCTAGCTGCGTCTTATCAAGATAAGCTACATATTGTTCAGGATGCACAGTTAACAGGCCTGATTGGAGTACATCTCCCTCAACAGGTTGCTCTGCTCTATCCCCACTACGCCTTAACACGGCCTTCACACGCGCAACTACTTCTCTGGGGCTGAATGGCTTTGTCATATAATCATCGGCCCCAATTTCTAGACCGAGCACCTTGTCCAGCTCGTCCCCCTTCGCTGTCAGCATAATGATAGGAATATTAATGCCTCGCTGCCTTAACGTCTTACACACATCGATGCCATCCATTTTTGGTAGCATTAGGTCAAGTAAAATTAAATCAGGCTTATCTGTTTCTGTTTTCAAAACCGCTTCTTCTCCATCGGCAGCTAAAATGGTTTCATAAGCGGACTGTTTCAAATTATAGTCTAGTAACATCCGAATCGGCTGTTCATCATCGACGATTAATATTTTCTTAGCAATTGAATTCAACTTATACCAGCTCTTTCGTCAAGAATTTTTCGTTGGTTGTGACGTAAGATGCTCTTCCAGTTTCGGAGGGATCGCTGTCACAGTTCCGACAATCACAAGTTCTTCTTCAACATTTCGCGCTTCTACCCGAATAACAATATGATTTTCTTCTTTATGAACATCTGTAATTTCAAAAAGAAAATCAATGGTTGAATAGTGGTATACCGGTTTTGGAAAGGATAAATGCTGCTCTACGATATGCGAACCAGGTCCAGGTAAATATTTTGATACGGCAGATGTCACAATTCCCGTTAGCATAATCGTTGGGACAATCGGGTTTTCATATACAGTCTGAGAAGCGTAATCATGTTGGATATACAATGGATTGCCATCATTCGTCAAACCTAGATATAATAACAGATCTTTATCCTCAATTTTCTCCGTCAACTTTAGTTTCTCTCCAACAGTCATGTCTTCCACTTTCCTGCCGAGACGTCTTTGTTTCCCCAATATCAACTTTTTCCCCACCTCCGAGTATAATAGATTCAGTTTATCAATAATTCCAAAAAAAATCGAGTAGCATCCCCGCTACTCGATTCAAAAAACTTTATACAAGAATATCCATCACTGCTTTAACAGATTCAGCAGATTTTGCGAATGCTGCTTTTTCAGCTTCTGTCAATTCAAGCTCAATGATTTTTTCAATGCCGTCTGCACCAAGAACTGTCGGCACGCCGATATAAATGCCATCAAAACCATACTCACCTTCAAGGTAAGCGATTGATGGTAATACACGTTTTTGGTCTTTCAAGATGGCTTCAGCCATCTCAACGAGCGATGCAGCAGGTGCATAGTATGCAGAACCATTCCCAAGTAGGTTAACGATTTCTGCGCCACCTTTACGCGTACGCTCAACAATTTCCGCCAGACGTTCTGTAGAAATTAATGTTTCAAGTGGAATACCACCTGCGTATGAATAGCGTACAAGCGGAACCATGTCATCACCGTGTCCACCAAGCACAAAACCTGTCACATCTTTAACAGATAGGTTCAATTCTTGTGCGACGAACGTGCGGAAACGCGCAGTGTCAAGAACACCTGACTGCCCGATTACACGTTCTTTCGGAAATCCTGATTCTTTGTACACGGTATATGTCATTGCATCAACAGGATTTGTTAATACAATAATCGTTGCGTTTGGAGAATGTTTCACGATTTCGCCTGTTACAATCTTCATGACTTTTTGGTTCGTTTGAACAAGGTCATCGCGGCTCATGCCTGGTTTACGTGCAATACCAGCTGTAATGATAACGATATCTGAGTCTGTTGTATCTGTATAATCTGAAGTTCCAATAATGTTCGCATCGAAACCTTGTACAGGGGCAGCCTCTAGCATATCTAACGCTTTCCCTTTTGTCGGGTTTTCCATTTGTGGAATGTCGACAAGAACTACATCACAAAGTTCTTTTTGCGCTAACAAAAATGCTGTCGTTGCACCTGTAAAACCAGAACCGATAACTGAGACTTTCTTACGTTTCATTGTCATGAGGAAACTCTCCTTTTATCTTTATTCATATGTATAAAGGAGGGAGAATACTCCCCCCTAATTGTCGTGCTATATATTACAAGTTTTTAATCAATTCATCTGCAAACTCAGATGATTTCACTTCTGTTGCGCCATCCATTAGACGAGCGAAGTCGTAAGTAACAACTTTAGAAGCGATTGTTTTTTCGATTGAAGCAGTGATCATGTCAGCCGCTTCGTTCCATCCAAGGTGTTCAAGCATAAGAACGCCTGAAAGAAGAACTGAAGATGGGTTCACTTTATCAAGACCCGCATATTTCGGAGCCGTACCGTGTGTTGCTTCGAAGATTGCATGTCCTGTTACGTAGTTGATGTTCGCACCTGGTGCGATACCGATTCCACCAACTTGTGCAGCAAGTGCATCAGAGATATAGTCTCCGTTCAAGTTCATTGTTGCAACAACGTCGAACTCTTTTGGACGTGTCAAGATTTGTTGTAGGAAGATATCAGCAATTGCATCTTTAACGATGATTTTGCCAGCTGCTTCAGCGTCAGCTTGTGCTTTGTTAGCAGCTTCTGTTCCTTCAGCGTCTTTAATTGCATCGTATTGGTTCCATGTGAAGACTTTATCGCCGAATTCTTGTTCAGCCACTTCATAGCCCCATTGTTTGAATGCACCTTCAGTAAATTTCATGATGTTTCCTTTGTGTACAAGTGTCAATGACTTGCGGCCTTCTTTAATGATGTAGTTAAGCGCAGCACGTACTAGACGTTTTGTACCTTCTTCAGAAATTGGTTTGATACCAATTCCAGAAGTTTCAGGGAAACGGATGTTTTTAACGCCCATTTCGTTTTGAAGGAAGTCGATTACTTTCTTCGCTTCTGGCGTACCTTCTTTGTATTCAATACCAGCGTAGATATCTTCTGTATTTTCACGGAAAATAACCATGTCACAGTCTTCAGGACGTTTTACAGGAGATGGAACCCCTTCAAAGTAACGGACTGGACGTAGGCAAGTGTAAAGATCTAACTCTTGGCGAAGTGCAACGTTCAATGAACGGAAACCGCCACCGATTGGAGTTGTAAGTGGACCTTTGATTGCGATTAAATATTCTTCAATGATGTCAAGCGTTTCTTGTGGTAGCCATTCGCCTGTTTCGTTGAATGCTTTCTCTCCAGCAAGTACTTCTTTCCAAACAAGTTTCTTCTCGCCAGCGTATGCTTTTTCTACAGCCGCTTCAAGGACACGTGATGCTGCGTGCCAAATATCTGGACCTGTACCGTCACCAATAATAAAAGGGATTGTTGCATGATTTGGAACGTTTAAAACACCATCAACTACTGTAATTTTTCCATCGTTAGCCATGAATAATTTCCTCCTAAAAGTCATAGGTCAAGGGGCAGGCATAAGTTTACGCCGCCCCACCTAATATTTGTGAATTGCTTCTTGCTGTATTTTTGTTAGCGCTCGTTAATTGGTACGTATTTTTGCATGCCTGGTCCAGTATACTCTGCACGTGGACGAATCAGACGGTTATTTTCATATTGCTCAAGAATATGTGCAATCCAACCAGATACACGTGAAACCGCGAAGATTGGCGTGAACAAATCATGATCAATATCTAATGAGTGATAAACAGATGCTGAATAGAAATCAACGTTTGGTGGCAAGTTCTTTTCGCCAGTAACGATTGCTTCGATTTGGTTAGACATGTTGTAGAACTTCTCTTCACCACGAAGTGCTGTCAATTTCTTAGACATTGCTCGTAAATGCTTCGCACGTGGGTCACCTTTACGGTAGACACGGTGTCCAAAGCCCATGATTTTTTCTTTGTTTGCTAATTTTTCTCTGATGTATGATTCTACGTTGTCTTCAGAACCAATTTCCATCAGCATTTTCATTACTTGCTCGTTTGCGCCACCATGTAATGGACCTTTGAGGGCACCAATAGCAGCTGTAACGCCTGAATAAATATCAGAAAGCGTTGCTACACAAACACGCGCAGTGAACGTCGATGCATTTAGCTCGTGGTCAGCATGAAGTACAAGCGCTTTGTCGAATGCTTCAATTGCAATCGCTTCCGGCTCTTTACCTGACAACATGTAAAGGAAGTTCTCAGCATAGCCAAGACCAGCTTTTGGTGCAACCGGCTCAAGTCCTTTACGAATACGTGCGAACGCAGTTACGATTGTCGCAATTTTCGCTTGAAGCTGAATTGCTTTGTCATAGTTTGCTTCGTTGGACATATCTTCCGCTTTATCATCGTATAATCCGAGAAGAGATACTGCAGTACGAAGTGCAGCCATCGGATGTACTTCCCCAATTGGATACGTTTTAAAGTGGTTCAATACTTCTTGAGGAACAGCCATATTATCAGCAAGCTGTTTTTTCAGCTCTGCAAGCTCGTCCTCTTTCGGCAGACGTTGATGCCATAAAAGATAAATCACTTCTTCAAAGCTGGCATTTTCTGCAAGATCGTCAATATCATAGCCGACATATGTAAGTGTGTCATCAATGATTGAACTGATTGCTGACTGTGTCGCTACAACGCCCTCCAACCCTTTGGTTGTTGTCATGTAAATCGCTCCTTCTTTCAGTTAGGCCGTTGAAATCCATAAAAAAAGAACCTTCAACGGTCATACTGCTTTAAGTTGATAAGTTATCTAAAAACGCTTACAACGTCCATTATAATCAATCTTGTCATATTTGTGAAGGAAACTCTTTTTTTTGTTCAGATTATTATATATTTGGAGGTCTAAAATGACAGAAAAACCCTTGAAACAACAGGCTTTTCAAAATTTTGTAACGAAATGGCTACCGACTGTTTTAGCAGGGATTTTCCTCATTTTAGTTCCTCCTATCGGTATCGCCATCATTATTGCCTATTTTACAGCTCCGCTTGTCACATCTATTCGCTCTATGACCAAGCTCCCTTTGACACTCGTCACACTTCTTGTCATGGCACTTATTTTATTTCTTATCGGTACATTTACTTTCGTTGCATTACACGGACTCATTGACACACTGCCAATTGTCGAGCGCCATATTACTCCTTACACCCAAAACACAGATATCGCAGGCAAGCTGCTCATATTTTTAGAAGAAAAAATCATCGAGTACGGACAGGCCGCACTCGAATATGCAGTTACGTTGGTTAGCACCTTGTTTCAACAACTGTTCAGCTTGTTCTTATTCTTAATTGCTTACTTTTTCGCATTGCGAGAATCTGGCAAAAATCGCTTTTGGTTTCTCGTCTATTTCCCTACCCATTTACGCAGACCTGCAAAAAGGATGTTTGAAAAGGCCGGTCAACTAATCGGGACATTTGTCTCTGTAGAAGCTCGCTTATTTTCCCTAACCTTTCTAATTATCACCAGCGGACTCTTTTTTCTTCGTTTCGAGTCACCCGTTGGCAATGCTTTTCTCATTTCACTCGCTGATAGTTTGCCATTTCTCGGAATAGGTCTTTTCATCTTCCCGATGGCTGCTTTTTTTCTCTATACAGGCAAATTATTCGTTGGCGTGTCGCTCATTTTACTATATCTATTCACTATGATGACTAGGCAAATGGCAGAGTCCTATATGTGGGCATCGACTTTTCATCTAAAGCCCGTTCATGCATTTGTCGTCACCGCATGTTCTGTTTACTTATTTGGGTTGCCTGGTATTTTACTGACACCATTTCTCCTGTTTGCTGCTTTAAAAGTAAAACAGCATCCGCTCTTTACATCATGACAATTCGTCCATTCTTCATTTTGTTATAGATCCATTTTTGAATAAATGGTCGAATTACGTTTCTTGGCCCTTTAAAAAGGAGAAGCAAACCACAAACATCGGTGATGAAACCTGGCATGAGCAATAAAATCCCCCCGAAAAAAATACACACACTATCGATCAACGCATTCCCTGGTGTTTCCATCGTCGCCATTCGGTTGCGTAAATCATGCCACGCTTTCATCCCTTGTCGCTTTGCGAGATAGGCACCACCAAATCCCGTAATGAGGATTAGAGCAATCGTCGGGAATAGGCCTAACGTTTTTCCTGAATAGATTAGCAAAGCCAGCTCCGCAGTCGGAACAGCAACAAATGCAAGTATTAGCCATTTCATTTTTAACATCTCCTCTCCTCAAAAGGCTGCTTGCCGAGCATTTCGGAAGCAGCCTTTTCTTAAATGTATTAGGAAACTATAAAATCCTTGTACTGTGGATAAGTAAGTACATGGAGATTCCCCGTCTAGTCTCCAGCGCCTAGGGGATCGGGTCGTTTCGATCATGCTGATAAAGGCAAAAAAGCCTTTATCTTCAAGCTCTCCAACGCCTGTCGCCCCTAAACAGGCGCTTACGCTTTTGTTCTTAATACTCACAAAACACTCGCATGTCCATTATAAATAACGCCAGACTCTGCGTCCATTGTCACTTCATTATCATGTCGGATCAATTTAGTTGCATTTTCAACTCCAACAATGACTGGGATTCCTAGACTAAGGCCGACAATTGCACCATGGCTTGTCAGTCCACCTTCTTCTGTAATCAGCCCTGCACATTTTTCAATCGCAGGCATCATTTCACGATCCGCCCCCGTCGTCACAAGGATTGCCCCTTCTGTATCGTAGGCCAATGCCTCTTCTGCATTTTTCGCTACAACAACACGTCCATATGCGACCGTTTTACCGATTCCTTGTCCACGCGCCAGTAAATCGCCGATGACATGGATTTTCATCAGATTCGTTGTCCCAGCCTCACCGACTGGAACACCTGCGGTAATAATCACGACATCTCCGTGGCTGACGTATTGATGCTTCACACTTTCCTCAACAGACTCTTGTAGGATTTCATCAATCGACGTCACTTTTTCCCCGACAATTGGATAGACCCCCCAAACAAGTGTCAATTTCCTTGAACAATTTTCGGAAGATGTTACGGCGATAACTGCACAACCTGGACGGTATTTCGCAATCATTCTAGCTGTTTGACCACTCTCAGTAGGCGCAAGGACAGCCTTTACTTTCAAGTTAATGGCCGTATACGCAGCCGCTTGTCCAATCGCATCGGTCATGTTGCCATGCTTTTCACGACGACGTGTGGATACGACCGAACGGTAATCAATTGCATCCTCAGTTGTAATCGCAATTCGATCCATTGTCTGAACAGACTCTACTGGGTACAATCCAGCAGCTGTTTCCCCAGATAGCATAATGGCATCAGATCCATCCATAATCGCATTTGCTACGTCACTTGCTTCAGCACGTGTAGGGCGTGGATTGCGCTGCATGGAATCGAGCATTTGTGTAGCTGTAATGACCGGCTTTCCAGCTTGGTTACATTTTTTAATAAGCTCTTTCTGTACAAGTGGTACTTCTTCTGCTGGTATTTCTACCCCTAGATCCCCGCGTGCAACCATTAGACCGTCTGATAAGTTAATGATTTCATCGATGTTATCGACGCCTTCTTGGTTTTCAATTTTAGGGATAATTTGCAAATGTGCACCGTCATTTTTCTCCAACAGTTCTCGGATTTCTAATACATCCGAAGCACGTCTAACAAATGATGCTGCGATGAAATCGACGCTTTCTTGTATCCCAAATAAAATATCTTCTGTATCTTTTTCTGTAATCCCTGGCAATTGAACGGATACGCCCGGAACGTTGACACCTTTTTTGTTTTTCAATGTCCCTGAATTCACAACGAGTGTATGGATTCTTCCGTTCTCTACATCTTTGCCTATCACTTCCAACTGAATAAGCCCATCATCCAATAGAATAGACGCCCCGACTTCAACATCTTCAATCAGTTTGTCATATGTAACAGAAAAGACCTCTTCGTTTCCTTCTACTTCCTGCATCGAAATATCAATGTTTTGTCCCGCCACAAGTTCTACTTCACCATTTCTCATCGAATGTGTCCGAATTTCAGGGCCTTTCGTATCCAGTAGAATACCGACCACTTTTCCTTTTTCATGTGCTACTTTACGGATGGTGTCGATGCGCACCTTGTGTTCTTCATGATTACCATGTGAAAAATTCAACCGTGCAACGTTCATTCCTGCATCAATTAGTTGCGCCAATATTTCTGGTGATTCACTTGCCGGACCAATCGTACAGACTATTTTCGTCTTTCTCATCAACTATCGCCTCTTTTTCCTCTTTTTATGTTAGATAGACAATTCCTTGGAAAGTGCGTACAATTCTAGATCCCAATCGCTATTTTCCTCGAAGACTTCCTGTAAATCATAATCCACAATCGTATGGTTTTTCATACCGATTGCAATACCGCCACGGCCCTCTTTTAGGATTTCCACAGCCCTAGCGCCATATTGACTCGCAATAACACGGTCACGCGCAGAAGGTGAACCTCCTCGTTGGATATGCCCCAATACAGAAACATGCGTTTCAATATTTGCTTCTTGTTTCAATAGTTCTGCAAGTCCTGCTGCTGGCATAACACCTTCCGCAACAATAATGATGCTATGCTTTTTCCCACGACCTGTTCCACTTTTCAGTCTTTCGATAATAGTAGGGACCTCATATTTCTCTTCTGGAAGGAGAATGGTTTCTGCTCCCCCCGCGAGACCTGCCCATAGCGCTAGATCACCTGCGTCTCTTCCCATCACTTCGACGATGAATGTTCGCTCATGTGAAGTTGCCGTATCACGTATTTTGTCAATTGAATCAATGACTGTATTCAACGCAGTATCGAAGCCAATCGTAAATTCCGTACCGTTGATATCGTTATCGATCGTTGCAGGTACACATGTACAAGGAATTCCGAGCATCGTTAATTCGAGCGCCCCTCTAAAAGAGCCATCTCCACCAATGACAACGAGTCCTTCGATGCCATGCAACTTCAACTGCTGCACAGCTTTTTCACGGCCTTCCAAAGTCCGAAACTCGGCACTTCGAGCAGAGCGTAAAATCGTGCCTCCACGCTGAATAATGTCACCCACAGACCCGAGCTGCAACTGTTCAAATTTCCCCTCGATCAAGCCCTGATAACCATTGTAAACACCCATAACTTCAAGTCCTTCATAAATCGCCTTTCGGACAACCGCACGAACCGCGGCATTCATGCCTGGTGCGTCTCCTCCACTCGTTAAAACAGCAATCTTTTTCATCAAATCACTCCTTAAGTTATGTATACTTACTTCTTTCATTCAAATAACGCCTGAGGCTAAGGCTGATAGAAAGTAGGTCATATAGGCACTTCCCGACAGATATTCAGAGTTGCAAAAAACCTTATAGCTCGAAGCAGTATATACTGAAATTCTTTGTACACTATGCTCCAATTTAAATCAGGAAAAGGGGAAAAGACACGGTTACCCGCATCTCCCTAGTCACTCGGCAAATACACCCATCTG
This sequence comes from Sporosarcina sp. FSL K6-1522, assembly GCF_038622445.1. Classification (GTDB taxonomy): domain Bacteria; phylum Bacillota; class Bacilli; order Bacillales_A; family Planococcaceae; genus Sporosarcina. The sequence continues at coordinate 2,367,259 of NZ_CP152019.1, read as the reverse complement.
CCGGAATTTTTCATAGCGATTATTCACTAACTCGTCTCCGTCCATTGATCCTAACTCTTCTAATGACGTGCGAATTATATCACCAATATAGCTTGCCTGCACTTTTAGATCTCGATGCGCACCGCCAAGCACTTCTGGCACGATGGCATCAATGATACCCATTTTCTTCAGATGAGGTGCAGTGATTTTCATCGCTTCTGCTGCCTGCTTTGCAAGACTCGCATCTTTCCAAAGGATTGAAGCCGCGCCTTCAGGAGAGATAACCGAATACGTTGAATGCTCAAGCATATGAATATGGTTAGCAACGCCAAGTGCCAATGCCCCGCCACTACCGCCTTCCCCAATAACAATTGAAATAACAGGTACTGTCAGTCCTGCCATCTCAACTAGATTGCGCGCGATTGCTTCACTTTGACCACGTTCTTCAGCCGCCTTACCAGGATAGGCCCCTTTTGTATCAATGAAACAAATAATCGGCCGCCCAAATTTCTCGGCCTGTTTCATGAGGCGCAATGCTTTTCGGTACCCTTCAGGATGTGGCATGCCAAAATTTCGTTTGACATTCTCTTTTGTGTCTTTTCCACGCTGATGGCCGATAATGGTAATCGGCATTGTTTCAAACGATGCGATTCCTCCAACAATAGCTGCGTCATCACCAAATGTTCGATCCCCATACAATTGCATGAAGTCCTCGAATAGTTCACTTATATAATCCAACGTGGTGGGACGTTCTGGGTGCCTAGCCACTTGAACTCGGTCCCACGGTTCCATATTACCATAGATCTCTTCTTCCAGGCTTCCTAAACGTGTTTTAAGTGTTTCGATTTCACTAGACAAATCCACTGTGTTCGCCTTCGTAAACTCTTCAAGTTCTTTAATTTTTTCACGAAGTTTGACAATTGGTTCTTCAAACGTCAATGTTTTACTCATGTCCATTCGCTCCCTTCGCATGAAGTCGTGCAATCTTAGCTAACGTGCCCTTCATGTCACTGCGATGAACGACTGCATCTAATTGGCCATGGTCCAAAAGAAATTCTGCCGTCTGGAAATCTTCCGGTAACTTCTCCCGTACAGTTTGCTCAATAACCCGTCGACCCGCAAACCCAATAAGTGCTTTAGGCTCCGCAATATTAATGTCACCAACCGACGCAAAGCTTGCTGACACACCGCCCGTCGTTGGATACGTCATTACAGAGATATACAATAACCCTTTCGCAGCATGTCGATTAAGTGCAACACTTGTTTTAGCCATTTGCATAAGCGATAAAACACCTTCTTGCATCCTAGCGCCACCGCTCGCTGAAAAAATAATCATTGGAATGCCAAGTTCTGTTGCTTTTTCAATCGCACGGGTGATTTTTTCACCGACAACAGAGCCCATTGAGCCCATTCTAAAATGGGAATCCATAATCGCAACAGCTACTTCATATCCTTCAATTTTACCAGTACCTGTTAAAACAGCTTCATTTAAACCTGTTTTCTTTGCATCTGCTTCAACCTTTTCCGTATACACTGGAAATTGCAGTGGATTTTCCGTTTTTAAGTGGTCATCTATCGAGACAAATGTATCCTCATCAAATAAACAAGCTACTCGTTCAGCTGCTGTCATCTTAAAATGATAATCACATTTCGGACAAACCTTTACTATTTTCATTAAATCTTTTGTTAAAATAATATTTTTACACGCTGGGCATTTCGTCATTAGTCCCTCAGGAACATCGTTTTTTGCATCATCAGAAGGTATCGTCATCATACGCTTCTTTTTATTTTTCGTAAACATATCTCGAATCATCATAGCTTTCTTTCCCCTCTTTCGCCTTCAACTAGTTCAATCCATTTCGAGTACGCATCTAGCGCACTCATTTCGTCGCCAGCGAGCAAGCCCCTTAACAGAGTTTGAATGCTGTCCTTTTCGTCTAGCCCTGTCATTTCTTCAAATGGGACTTTGCTGTATTGTTTTAATAAAAACCAAATTTTAAGTGACAATCGATTCCCGGTTGCGACAATCATTTCACGGATCAGATCCTCGCGTCGGATTGCTCCATCCTCGTTCATTTTTACGAATAGGCTTTCCCAAACCGGTAACGCACCTAATGCCTCCGATTGGCAAATCGTCGTAATCGCTGCCATCTCATGAATCATCCGTGTCTCTTGTACATCCAGTACAGAGTTAGGTTGTTGCATGATAAAAGCCGCCAATACTTCGACAAGTTGGTGTTTACCAAAATCCGCAAGAAAAGTGCCCTCACCGCGTCTCGTCTCGATGAGTCCGAGCAGTTCCAAACTTCGTAATGCTTCCCGAACTGTAGACCTTCCTACTTGTAGACGTTCAGCTAACTCTCTCTCTGATGGCAGTTTGTCACCGGTTTTAATGCCTTCTTCTTTAATCAGTGACCTGAGCTCACCGACGATATCAAGAAACATTTTCGATGATGGTTTTGGATTTTGCATACATAAACCCCTTTTGAAATTATCCACCACAAAAGTGGTCTGACCACTCTTATCTCTAAGCATACATAAAAGAGGTCGCAACGTAAAGTGAAATATGGAAACATGAGAATTAGCTGTCCAGATTTCCATTCAACTATATCCGAATTTCACCATATCCAACTGCTAAATAGATATAACAAATGAAAACTCCGCACTCGGGTTTCTTGACAGAATGTCCGAGTTGCGGAGTTTTCAACACGACAATAAGACGGCGTGATTTTGATTTTAAATCTGGAAATAATTCCATTGAATAATAAAATAAAAATCACTGTTGGTCATCCACAACCTCTTGAATCGATTGTTCCAAAATATCCATTGCACGACCTAATTGCTGTTCCGTAATCGTTAATGGTGGCACAAGAGTTAAAACACAGCCCTGAGAAACTTTAAAACTCAATCCTTTTTCCATACATTTATACATGATTCGCTCAGCCTGGGAAATAGCTTTTTCCTTTGTTTGTCGATCCAGTACTAATTCAACCCCATATAGCAGACCAATTCCTCTTACGTCTCCAATAAGATTGAACTTTTTTTGCATCTTTTCCAAACGTCTTTTCATATACTCACCTAATTTATTGGCCTGTTCAAGTAAATGATAATCCTCGATGTATTGCAAAGTGGCCAATGCCGCTGCACAGCCAATTGAACTTTTTTCATGTGTAAAATGCCCCAATGCAATATCTTGAGCTACATCCAATTTATCGCTGACTAGCATCGCAGCCATTGGGAACACACCTCCTCCTAACCCTTTCCCCAACACTACAATATCAGGCTCAATACCATAATGTTCAAAAGCGAACATTTTCCCGGTTCTTCCTAATGCTGTTGGAATTTCATCAAAGATTAACAAGATATTATGCTGATCGCAAATTTGGCGTAAACGTAGATGATATTCCTTGGGAGGTACTTGTACATCTGTACAGCGTATAGGTTCAAGTATAATAGCCCCAACATCCATTTCCCTCTCTAATACATACTCAAGATAATCCAACGTGTTAGACTGGGAAATCCCTCCATCCCCGAATAAACAGCGATATGAATTATAGGGCATCACATGGAGGCTACCAGGCATAAGAGGTCCCATTCCACCGCGGAATACCGCTTCGCCGCCTATAGAAATTGCATCTAATGACGCTCCATGAAACGAATCCCACATTGAAATCGTTTTAAACTTGCCCGTAGCCTTACGTACAAGCTTCAATGCCATACTCACAGCAGATGTTCCCCCTGGAGCAAAAAGAACTTTATTCAAACTTCCTGGTGCAAGATTAGTAAGTTTTTTTGACAGCTCAATAGCTGTTTTGTTCGTATAGCGACGTGGGGAGAACGGTAGTATATCCAATTGCTCCTTAACTGCATTGACAATATACTCATTTCCATAACCAACCTGATGAACACTATTACCATGAAAGTCCATGTATTTTCTTCCATCAATATCTTCAATATAAATCCCATAACTTTTTTCAATGACATTCAAACAAGGTGTAGAAAGAGATTGATGCATATAATATGTAGCATCCTCTTCTAATAACTGAAAAGCTTCCGCACTCAAATGCTTTTCTTGCCATAGCCGACGATTTTCAGATAAATTAATGTCTCCCTCAGTCCTCAATGCTTCCATACTTATTTTCATACTTTTTCAGCTCCTTTAAATATAATGCTTATCTAAACAATAGGTTCTTTGTAATCTATATTATTCAAATTAATGAACTCCTTCAAATACACTTCAAAACTAGGAAACACCTACATTGTACACATCTAATCAATATTTTACTTTATCCAAATAAACCAAGAACGATAATTCCAATTACAATAATGCAAGAGGCTACCAACTTCCCTATCCCTTGCCGTTCCTTGAGGAACAATAAGCCTAACAGCGTTCCAAAAACAATGCTAATTTCTCTCATTGGAGCAAGTTGCGAAACCTGAGCCAATTGCAACGCAAATAAAAATAATACGTAGGCTCCCGGTACAAATAAGGAGCCTAATAAGATAATTTTCCAATTCGTAGTCCATTCTTCTTTCAGCTGTTTCGAATTAAAGGAACCCCATAGTAGGGCTATTGAGTAAATAAAGTTTTGAAATTGAATAATCATAATTGGTGACATATACTCTAAAAGAACTTTATCGCTTAACGTATAACCTGCAATGGAAACCCCGCCTGCCAATGCGATTAATATTGACAGTTTCACTTTTTTACCCATTTGTAAATTAACATTCCCCATTGAAAAAACACCAATTAAAATTAACAGCAGCCCCACCCATCCTAAAATGGATAATTGATCCCCAAAGAACAAAATGCTGGTAATGGGAACTAGCAAAGCAGCTGATCCCCGTAAAACCGGATAAACAAGCGATAGCTCTCCAATTGTATAACCTGTTATTAAAGTAAATACATAAAATACTTGAAATGTCATGGAACCCATTAATAGTAGTATCCCAAAACCATCTAGTTGTAGATTGGGAAGTTCCAACAAAAAATAGGGCAACAGCAAAATAAAACTAACTAGATGTATAGACCAAAGAAAAGTAATTTTACTAACGCTTTGTTTCACAAATAGATTCCATAGTGAATGGATTAAACCAGAAAAAATAACTAGCATAAAAGCCACTAAAGCCAATATACTAACCTCCTAGCGGTTAGAATAACGAAAGTCTTATAAAAAGACTCGCCTAAATGTATACAATTTGGCGAGTCCACTTTTTGAAATACATAATTAATCATTTGCTAAAATGCTTACTTCTGCCATGCCCCAGCACGATTTCTGATTTTCTTCGTCAAAAGCTCATAGCCAAGACGTACTAAAATATTTGTTAAAAGAATAATGACAGCCAGCGCAGCGGCTGCAGACATATCGCCAGCCCCTACCATATCAACAATCGCTACAGAAGCAGGTCGAGTACTTGGTGAATATAGGAAAATAACTGCTGATATCGTTGTCATAGAGTTCACAAAGAAGTACACCATCATTTCCAAAATAGCAGGCAATGACATCGGAAGCGTGACCCGTGTAAATGTTTTATAAAAGGGAATATTCATCGATTCCGATACAGGTTCAAATTCTTTATCGAGTTTTTTCAAAGCCGTAGTTGCGGTAAAGAAGTTGACTGAGTAAAAGTGAATCAGGTTGGCCAATATAAGAATCCAAATTGTACCGTACAGACCACTCAATGGATTCGAAAACGACCTTCCAGTAAACGGTATAGAGAACTCTGATTGGTTAAAGAAAAAGATATACGCTAAACCAATCACCAATCCCGGGAGTGCCAAAGGAATCAGTGAGAGAAAATAACCAACTTGTCTAGTCGCTCTCATAACACGTGATTTCTCAATTAAATACGCTCCAAAGAACACGATAAACGTTCCACATATTGCAGTAATGAGGGCCATAGTCAAACTGTTAAAATAAGGTTGGAATCCCCCGATTACATTTTTAAACGTATAATGCTCAGTTGTGAACGCGAAATTATACGGCCAGTATTTAACAAACGTTGGAGCAAGCACTGCTATAATCAGTGAAAAAATAGCTCCTGTGATAAGTAAGCAGTATATAAAATAGACACGATCTCGTAATCGATTTGGTTTTATTTTGTAAGAAACCGATTTCGATGAAATTGCCGAACTTTCTTTTCGTTGTACAACCCTATCAGCTACAAACGCAATGACAGCTGGAATAATCAAAATAACACCAACTGTTGCACCCATTGACATGTTAAATTGTCCTACCACTTGTTGATAGATGTCTACAGCCATAACTTTGAAGTCGCCCCCAACAACTATCGGGGCACCGAAATCAGTGAAGCTCAAAATAAAACCAATGATGAATGCGCTGAACAAGCCGTATTTCATACTCGGTAATGTTACAGTAAAGAACTTCTTCACTACTCCAGAACCTAGCGAATCCGCCGCCTCATACAACCTATAATCCGTATTTGCTAGAGAAATCGTTAACAATATAAGCGTTTGGGGAAACGTATAAAATATTAACGAAATGATAATTCCCACTGGCCCGTATAAATCAATATCAACCCCTTGGAACATGCCGAAAAATCCAGTCGTAATTACCCCGTTATTCCCAAACAAATTCACTAAACCAATCCCATACATCATCGTTGGCGCGAATAAAGGAACAAAAGCTACATACTTAAAAAAGGATTTCCATCTCATATTGGTCCGAGTTAGCGCATACGCATAAAAAAAACCAAGTGCAACAGCGATAAAACCAGTTGTTGTCGCGACAAATAACGTATTATACAACGGTCGAATTAAAGAACTCGTTGTAAAGTACTTAACGAAGTTTTCCAACCCAACATAATTCCCACTTCTATCCTGTAATGAAACAAGCACCAATTGTATTAATGGAAAAACAAGAGTCACTACAAGCCCTAAAATCACCAGTACAATCAATGTTTTCTGCAAAAGATCTACAGCGCTCGTTTTTTGGCGTATTTTTTTCCTACTCTTTATCATCACCAGTGTCGGATCCATTGCGGTATCTTTTTTCATATAGAGTTCCCTCCTTCTGTTCTATTAACTAGTGACCATCGAAAGTTCGCCCACCTCTTCTTCAATACGATTGTCATAAGTAATTAACTGATTTTGAGGAAACTCTACAAATAACTTTTCCTCTACTTTAAGATTTAATTTTCTTAAATCATCCGTTGAAATATCTGACATAAGAAGCTCGTTTTCAAAACTATAAGGCCCACCATTCTCTACTTCCAAATACAGACGGTACGAGCTACCGCGAAACTCCATGGCTTTCAATGTAGTAATGATTGTGTCTCTAGTCGCTTCTCTTCTAATTTTTATATGCTCAGGTCGAATCGCCACGTAAGAATCAGTACCGCGGAATTGATTGACAGTCCCTATAAAATCAGCTACAAACGGCGTCGCTGGCTTCTCATAGATTTCTTGTGGTGTACCAATCTGCTCCATTGTTGCATTGTTCATAACAACAATTTTATCTCCCATCGTTAGCGCTTCTTCCTGATCATGGGTTACCATAATTGTAGTGATCCCTAGTTTCTCCTGAAGATTACGAATTTCCATCCGGAGCTTCACCCTAACCTTGGCATCTAAAGCAGAGAGCGGCTCATCAAGTAAGAGGAATCCAGGAGATATAGCCAATGCTCTAGCTAACGCGATTCGTTGCTGTTGCCCTCCAGATAATTGTGCTGGATAACGTTTCGCCAGATGCCCCAAATTGACTGCGTCTAAAGACTCTTGAACTTTCACCTTGATTTCATCTTTTGTATACTTTTTATTTTTCAATCCGTAAGCAACGTTTTGAAAAGCTGTCATATTCGGAAAAAGCGCATAGGACTGAAATACAATTCCAAAGTCTCTTTTAGCCGGAGGTAGTTTCGTAATATCTTTTCCGTCCATGATAATCTGAGACCCTACATTCGGTTCTTCCAAACCAGCAATCACCCTTAGTAAAGTAGTTTTTCCACATCCACTAGGTCCTAATAGACAAACGAATTCACCTTTTTTAATCGAGATATTAATGTTGTCTAGAGCGGTAACCTGTCCGAAAGTTTTTGTGACATTACGAATTGCTAAAAACTCCATAGCGTAAACCCCTTTTCCTTATATTTTCGAATTAGATATACGGAACAAAAGAACATTCCTAACAAGACTCGGCACTTGCAGAGGCCTCCTGCCACCACTTGTAAGGCGCCTTCGCTGAATAGTAGATGAAAACCATGTGTCCAACCTATATAAAAAACTATAATTGGGGAGTATCGCCCTTCCCCCCAACCACATTATCTGATATTTCAGTCTATTTAATTTGTACCTGTTATTCTTTTGGTTCACTTTTCCCATCGTACTTTTCAATCCACTTATCTACAATTGCAACTCTGTTATCTGCCGCCCAATACAAGTCATTTTCAAGTAGTTGCCCCATCGGATCCGCCGGATAACTTGCTGGAGGCGTCTTGCCTAAATCTATTGCTGTAATCGCAAACTGCTTATTATAACTTTCCATAGTAGATTTGCTGTTCGCCCAGTCAAGAAATACTTTGGCATCCTCTTTAATATTATCTTTTTTAATTAAAGCATTTGCTTCTAACGTCCAGCCCGATCCCTCTTCCGGGAAAACCGTTACGAGTGGCGCGCCACTTTCTTCTTGTTTAATCGCGCGGCCATCGAAAGAGATACCAATAGGAAATTCTCCAGTCGCAGCCTCGACTGCTGGTTTCGAACCAGAGTGTGTATAGATTCCAATATTATTATGGAGTTTATCCATGTACGCCCAGCCCTCTTCTTCGGTGTCAAATAACTGAAGCAATCCTGCTACTGTCAAAAATCCCGTACCACTTGAGGCCGGATTGGGCATTGAAATGAGTCCTTTATATTGAGGGTCAATAAGATCTTGGTATGTTTTCGGAATAGGCAGACCTAACTTTTCCATTTCTGCAGTATTGACAGCGATTGCTGTCATATAAGCTGCAATCCCCGTCCATCTCATCGGATCATTTTTTTGATCTGCAAATTCGGGAATTAAATCTTCTGATCCTTTTGGATTGTAACCTTCTAACATACCGTCCTCATCAAACATAATTAAACTATCAACACTCAATCCCCAGATAACATCTGCTTTTGGATTATCCTTTTCTGCGAGTATTCTAGAAATGATAATACCGCTGGAATCTCTGACTAAGTCTAGTTTAATATCTGGATGTGCCTCTTCAAATAGCGCTAGGTGATCTTGTAAATAATCCGTTTCTATAGCCGTATAAACGACAAGACTTTCTTTTTTATCCTTACCGGATTCCCCTTCGTTTCCTCCACAAGCAGCCAACATGGTGAGAACAATCACAATAATTGCCATCCAAAATACATTTTTCATCTCAAAACCCCTCTCTTTTTAATTTTTTTAATTTCTTTTCCGTTTAACCCCTTCAAAAAGTATCCTTCACCTATCTCCCTTGCTGATGTTCTTTCTAAACATAAAGCAACTCACCTGAATGGAAGCGCTTTCTTTCTGTTGCATTAGCAATATACCATTTATTCGATCAATTGTGAATACATTTATTTGTTTGTTTTGCTTTTAATATTCCCTTTAATTTTATATCTTTGTTTTCATTGGTACTTTTCTTAAGATGTTGGAGTTTGACTCTATTTCATAGCGTAGAACTTATTTTTCCCTTTTAAAAAAGCTCACCTATTTCCATTGGAATCATCTGTAAAACCAATGAATTTATGAGCTCTTTTATTCTAATCATTTTACTTTTTCATTTATAAAAGGTTCATTACTTCTTTTACAGTTTGAACCGATCGATGCAATCCAGACTTTTCATCAGCCGTCAGATCTAGCTCAATAATACTTTCGATACCGTTTCCACCGATAATTGTGGGAACCCCTAAATATAAATCATAATAGCCATACTCACCTTGTAAGTATGCGATGGAAGGGAGGATTCTTTTTTTATCGTGGATTATAGCCTCCGCCATTTGAACAAGAGAAGCCGCTGGCGCATAATAAGCACTTCCATTTCCTAGAAGATTAACTATTTCACCTCCGCCCTTTCGCGTCCGTTCGACAATTGCATCAAGACGATCTTGTCGTATCATTTTTTCTAAGGGTATTCCTCCTGCATAGGAATATCGAACGAGCGGTACCATTTCGTCACCATGCCCCCCCAAAACAAACCCAGAAACATCTTCGACAGAAATATTAAGCTCTTCTGCAACAAACGTGTTAAATCTGGCCGTGTCTAATACACCTGATTGTCCAATCACTCTATTTTTGCGGAAATTTGTCGTCTTATAGCAAACGTATGTCATCGCATCTACCGGGTTACTCAAAACAAGAATATAGCTATCCGGCGCATATCTTACGATTTGTTGGGAGATCGCACGCATAATCTTGGCGTTTATTGCCACAAGATCATCACGACTCATTCCTGGTTTTCGCGCAATGCCAGCTGTAATAATGACCATGTCGGCATTTGCAATATCCTCAAAGTTCGAGGTACCTTTTATCCGAGCATTGAAACCCTGCACAGGCCCTGTTTGTAATAAATCAAGCGCTTTTCCCTTTGTTGCATTGCTTTGTTCCGGAATATCTAAGAGAACGATATCACCTAAATCTTTTTGTGCTAGCATTAAAGCAGTTGTTGCTCCTGTATGGCCCGCACCAATAACTGCTATTTTATGACGTTTGAATGTCATCATTAGTCACCCTTTTCCTTTAAAAATAATCGTTAATAATCGTTAAACAAAATGACTCCGGTACAAGAACGGAGTCATTTTCTAATCGCACAAGCAAAAGGGTTGCAACCATTTTCTAGCCAATCAATTATTTAATTCAAAAGAGTCGACAATACCAACTATAGCTGCATCGATAGGTGATTCTTTGTCCCCAGTTAGCCTCTGGGCAGGGCTACCTTGCGTAACAAGCACTAATTCCCCTACTCCTGCGCCAATCCTGTCAATGGCAACAAAAGCATTGCCTTCCAACTCTTCTAGAAAATTTTCGGGCTGTACAATTAGAAGCTTTAAATGTTCCATTCCCTTTTCTTTTTGAGTTGTCCAAATACTGCCCATTACTCTTGCTAAAAGCATAGTTATTCACCCTTAGTCAATCACTTTGAGCGTCAGTTTTCTCTCCTTAATTAAATCTCTTGCAAGAGGAGAGATAATGACACCTTTAGAAAGATAAATTGTATCGTTTACAATGTTCGATTGCGATTGAATCCAGCCTGGTGTAAGTAATTTCTTGTTAAACGTTAGCATGTTTCCTTGTGATTGCTCACTGCGCTCTTCAAGATGTCCATTATCCACATTCGCTGCTTCTTTCACACAAAGCTTTCTGACTACAATTTCCGACAAATCTTTTAAAGCTGCAAATTCAACACCCAGCTCACTTAGCTGTCGCAAATAATCTTTAAATAACTTTTGATAAGGGACTGGCAATGCCGTCGTTTTTAAACAACGTCGATCTGCCCGTTTAATCCCTGTAACATCGTCACCAATCAAGATAAACTTTTGTAGAAGCAGAGCAGAAAAAATAATTTCTACTTTAATCGTCCCTTTTAATCCTGTTGCAACACGGGCAGCATTATCTAAATCAATTTCAGGGATAATGATACCATCGTATGCTTTTGGCAACTCTATCGGTGATGGCGCATTATCATCCGCTGCAATAACCTTTCCACAACCGTTCGATTCAATTTGATTGAGCCCAAGCCATGAAGATGTTTCTCCATCTAAAAACAGCATGTCATAACCAATACGGGCATTTCTCAATTCGATAAATTGATCTTCAAACGACTCATGTGCCGAGCTATCACAAAAAACAAATAACACTTTGCCATTTTCCTCTTGTTCTTTTTCTACTTTGATTGAATTCACGACTTCCCGCACAACAGATTCAACCATTCCACGAATATCTATCCTCTTCACCTCCCCTCCCAAGACAGAAGTTCACCGTTTTTTCCAATAACCTTTACTTGGTCACCCGTTTTTAAACCCGCCGCATTTCCTTCGTCAAGATCCAAGTGGAAATCGAGTTGAAAGTTTGGATCGACACGCACAACTACATCTGTAAAAATAACAGATCGTTCACCTGATGTTTGTAACAATAACGTCTCCCCCTGATTCACCCCGAATTCAGAGGCGTTTTCAGGGGACATATGAACATGGCGTTGTGCTACAATCACTCCTTTTTGAAGAGAAACGCAACCTTTTGGTCCAATCAGGGTCAAACCTGGAGTGTCTTCGATTGAGCCTGACAGTCTAACTTGAGGATGAATGCCTAATTGAAATCCATCCGTTATTGATATCTCTACTTGCGTTTCTCCTCGTGTTGGTCCAAGAACCCTAACATCTTTTATCAGCCCTTTTGGTCCAAGTAACGTCACTTGTTCTTTCGCAGCAAACTGGCCCTCTTGGGATAACTGGCGCAGGGGAGTTAACTCATAGTTTTCACCAAATAATAGCTGGATATCATAGCTTGATAAATGTAAATGTCTATTTGATACTCCTACAGGAATCATTAATTCATTTCCTCTTTTCGTTGACGTTCTTGTAGAGTGACCTAATCGTTTATCATCTAACCCAATTTTTCTGTCCCTGAGAAAATCCATTGCCGCTGGAGTAATTTTATCCCCCTCATTAAATGGGAAAGGATTTGGAATCCCCTTTCTTAACAGTTTTCTTAGTTTGGATTCCGTGATCAGCACCATAGGCTATGAATTACCCTTCCAACTTCGGAAGAATAAGTTCAATATCTGAATGAGGGCGCGGAATTACATGGACAGAAACCAATTCGCCAATATTTTCAACAGCAGCAGCCCCTGCATCCACCGATGCTTTCACTGCACCTACATCACCACGTACCATGACTGTTACCAAACCGCCTCCTACGTGAACCTTCCCAATCAATTTCACGTTTGCAGCCTTTGACATCGCGTCAGCAGCTTCTACAGCTCCTACTAAACCTTTTGTTTCGATCATACCTAATGCTCCCATTTCTCCGTTCATTGCGTTTCCTCCTCAAAATGATTGTTATTTTATAGTTTCAATTCCTGCAAAACCGTTTTTACAATGTCCATGATTTCATCTCTTGAAATATTAGGCCCATTGCTCGCCACTACATTAGCAACTTGTTGATAACTTGGAACAGCCGGTGCCTCTTCCATTTCACGAATTCCATAAGCCACTCGCTTAATATTTAGTAAATGCTCAACACTAATATTATCTGAAGAAATATTATTGCCATATGAACCACAACCGAGTGTCATCGATGGTTGAATACCTGTCGTTGCACCAATGCCTCCAAATGTTGTACCTGAATTCACAACTACACGAGATGCCTGCTGTTCCAAAGCAAAACTTTCGATCATCGCTTCATCTTGACAATGAATACCCGCTGTATGGCCTAGCCCACCTAACTCAAGTAGCTGTGCGCAAGTAGCGCTCGCCTCTTGCCAATTGTCGGCTACATAAAAAGCCAAGATTGGAGACAGTTTTTCAAGTGATAACGGATAGGCTTTGCCAATATTATTTTCTTCAGCAACCAATAGTTTACAATCATCTGTAATCGCAATTCCCGCTAATTCAGCAAGTTTTTGGGGCGATTGACCAACAATTTTGGGATTCAACCGACCATTAATGAGAATGATGCCTTCAATACGCTTCTTCTCATAGTCGTCAAGGAAATAAGCACCTTGGTTTTCTAATTCTTGCTTAACCTTGCGCTTAATAGACTTTTCAACAACAAGTGCCTGCTCTGAAGCACAAATTGTCCCGTAGTCGAAAGTTTTACTGCGAATAATTTGTTTCACAGCCTGTTGGATATTCGCACTTGAATGGATAAAGACAGGAACATTACCTGGCCCTACTCCATATGCAGGTTTCCCAGAGCTATAAGCCGCTTTTACCATATCTGATCCGCCAGTTGCCAAAATGACTTTTGTCACCTGGTGTTTCATGAGCTCATTGGCAGCAGCAACAGTTGGTTTTGAAATACATGAAATTAGACCTGCTGGTGCCCCCGCTTGTACTGCAGCTTGTTGTAAAATATCTGCTGCCTCTTTTGTACATTTTGCGGCTGCTGGATGCGGACTCAGAACGATGGCATTTCTCGATTTCACCGCAATGATCGCTTTAAAAATAGCCGTGGACGTTGGGTTTGTTGAAGGGATAATTCCCGCAACGACTCCAACGGGTTCCGCCACTTCCCAAACTTTGTTCGTATCATCTCGCGAAATAATGCCAACCGTCTTTTTATCTTTAACCGACTCATAAATATCACGAGCAGAAAATAGATTTTTCGTTAACTTATCCTCTACTTTACCGTAGCCAGTTTCTTCGACTGCTAATGATGCAAGTCTTCCTGACTCCTTCAAAGCAGCTTGTGCCATGCCGTGCACAATTTGGTCAATGTCATGTTGCGACATTTTTCCAATGATTTGTTGTGCTTGCTGAGCTTGTTCAAGAAAATTTCTTGCTTCTTGGATTGATTCAAGATCAATATCCATTCTCATTATTTATCGCCACCTTTCCCAGCCTGTGTTGCTGATAAGTATTTCAGTAATTCCTCTTTATTAGCTGATGCAATCTTATCAGCCGACAAAGGGAATTTAACATCAGAAGTAGCCAGTTCTCTTAATTCTTTAAGAGTCTTTTTCGATAAATCTGTTGATTTATTGTCGCTAACTTCTTTAACCACCTTTACTGCAGGCTGTTCATCTTTAACGACTGTTTTTTTTTCTACTTTGTTCTCTTTTGTATCTGATAGAGCTTGAAAAATCAGTTTTTTTACATTTTCGTCTGGTCTTGCAATGACATGAGAGTGATGTATTCGACCAACACCTTTGGCTGCTTCTGTTCCAATCGCGACTGCAGATTGAACCGAAGCAACATCCCCGATTAAATAAATCGTGACAAGCCCAGCATCTGCACCTTGATATGTAACAATCTTAACATCAGCTGCTTTAGATGCTGCATCTGCCGCCGCTACAAGGGCCGGATAACCGATTGTTTCAATCATGCCCAGTGCATAGTTTTGGTTTTCCACCTAATTTCACCTCTTTAATTCTTGGCTTTTCTGTCGAGTACAAACTATTAGCTTCTATTAATAGATGGAATGGTGCCTTCCTAACATCGCACCGTCAATCTCCATTTCTAAGACGTGCATTAATCTTTGGTATGAGTTTATCCAAATCACCGACACTATTAATGACATAGTGCGCTCCCGCCTCTTTGAACTTCTGGGCGACAACCTCCATTCGATCGGCCAGTTCATCCGGATCCATAGCATTTGCTTCCGCTTCATGCAAGCCCATTTCACTACTACCTAAAATAATTCCAACACTCCATACACCTGCGTTCACGCCTTCTCTAACATCACTCAATGTGTCGCCAGCTTTGATAATATGCTTCATATTCCCTACGCCTAAATTCATTGCATTTTGATAAATCATCCAAGGAAACGGTCGTCCGGCAGGCACATCATCTGGCGTAACCATTGAATCCGGGGCATATCCTTTCTGTTTGGCACCCGGCGCAACAATTTCCATCATTTTCGATGTATAACCTGTTGTTGAACCTACCTTTAATCCTTGACCTCTCAAACGAGCTAACAATTCTAACATGCCCGGTACTGGAGTACAGTAATTGGGGAGTCTTTCCAATAACATCGGTTCATAATCTGCATATAGCGCGTCCACATCTTCCTTTTCAGGGAGTCGGCCAAATTTATCTTTCCAAAGCTGTGCAATCCGGTCCATATTACACATGGTCTGAATATGGTCCCATTTCAACGTACCCATAGGTTCACGAGTTTCCTCATCCGTTACCTCAATACCTCTAATTTTGAATACTTCTTTAAACACATCCAATGGTGCAAAGCAACCATAGTCAACTGTTGTTCCAGCCCAGTCGAATACAATGGCTTCAATCTGGGGAGATTTTTTATCCAAAATACTGACCTCCTTCATTTCGAAACGTACCTGTAAGTAAATTTCTGTTCATGTTTCTTCTATTATAATAGGGTGCTAATCGTGTTAGATAATTGCCTCTACCTTTTCATCTTCAGGCACCACATTAATTTCTTCGTGAATGTGGATTCCACGTTTCTTCAATTGTTTAAATATCACTTCTGGTTCGAAAGCTTCTTCCGGAATCAATACACCGGTATCTTTAACAGCACCCTTTGCCAACAGTTCTGTTGCGATTGCCATTGGGATACCTACATTTCGTGTATAAGCCCTTAGCTTCTCCCAACCTTTTACAGATCCATCACTTGCAGGGTGCGTATGATAGAGAACATGGCTTTTTCGTACGCCATCTCTCGTACCAATCACTTCTATATGAAGAGAGTATCCATATAGTTCTGTTTCTTGGCCTTCTTTGGATTGCAATAGATAATCACCAATAATGTCCATCAGCCCAACCTCAGCTCCGTTAACTGTCACTTTAGGATTGCGCATAATACCATAGTCGTAAAGTCCACGAACTAGTTGCATATTTTGCTTCGGCCAAGTGCCTCGCACTTCAATTAGCTTGACGCCTTTATGTGAAAGCGCTTTCGCCAAAGTCCTTGTCTCAGAGTGAGGGATAATATATTGAATCGTTTCTCCATACGGTTCAGGCAACTGAATTTTTCGCGGCCTTGCAAATGGTGCTACTTGTACAAATTCACCATTTTCAAAAATAATTCGTCCAGGAAGATCTGGATCATACTCATAAGTTGTTGTTTCTGTAATAGATTTCGAGAATGCAATCGGTCTAAATGATCCATGACTGACTCTCACACTCTCCACCGTATCCAATTGATTGGCTGCATACATCGCCATCATTTGTGTTACCCCTGGTGTCATTCCAAAGCCAGGTACGGCTGTTCTATTATTTTTCTTAAACGTCTCAGAGTACTCGTCTTCCGCGCCAAATCCATTTAAATTAATACCATGACAGCCTGCTTCTGCGATGCAAGCGGTGGAAAGGCCATTTAGTGTAATTGTCGTTCCATCCATTACTACATCGTAGCCTTTCATTTGTTCCACAGTTTCCTTGTGGTTCATTACATTTACTTTTACAAAGTTTACACGTGAATCGTTCAGTTCTTTCACTAGTTCTTGCCCGATTTCTTCATTAAAATCGCCAATTGTAATAACTTCAAATTCAGAGTGTTCAACAAGATCAAGCACTGCTTCTCTGGCAATTCTTCCAGCCCCACCTAAACAAAACACTTTCATACTCATTTAGTCATCTCCAGTTATTAGTCTTGGATTTACTGAACCTAATTCTTTTGTTTACCACTCTTAAACTAGTTCACGTGTTACTTGTCACCATAATTCAGTAACCAAACCTCCATGTTCTTTTGACCACCGCCAATTCCGAATTGTCTAAATATTTTTTATTACAACTGGAGCATATCACACATTTTTTGTTTTGTCTTGCCTTTTTCGAAAAATAATTATCAAATACCATGTTTTGTTTTGGTTTTCAATGATTTATCTAAGTTCTATCAAGATATCGAGCCACCTAAAGAGTTTTTATATTTGGTATATCAATTACATCTCGACGTAATTGCGTCCAGATTTTTTTCGAGCCCGCTCGAAAAGCTCCTCTAAAAATCTGTGACATCCGCCGGCCGACAAAAACGCCATTTCCACTTCCTGTGGCATTGTCGGCACTAGTACATCCTGTACGTCGGAGGCTTAGGCCTGCACGATGCAGGTCATGCAGGCATTGCCAATCGAACTGCGAAGGGTTCGATTGGCCGTGTTTCTGCGCTTTTTGCAGAAATTAAGGCACCTTTCTTTGGACGTGGCGACCTTGGCCTGCGTTCCACTATCGTTCAGCAGGTGTTTGAACATCCACTGAACAGGAAACAAAACCGCATTCATCTCGCCACCTATCGAGGTGGTAGTTTTCTGTAGCTGACGCTTCGCTTTCAGTACAAAAAGATTTGCTGAATGAAAATAAATGGATTTTATCCAAACTATTTCCTCATAAATGATCCCTAACATTCAATTCTACTTTAATATTTATTTCTTAAAGTGATAAAAATCCTAATCTCCCAACTTATATTGTTCTTTTTTTCATCTATTTAATGAAAGAAAAAATTGAAATCAAAGGGATTTTAACGATTTCGTTTAATTTATACCAAACAAAAACAAGAAAAAGTATACTAGTTCAAAGAAAATAAAAACAATTATCGGAATAGTTGTTCACTTTTCCAAAAAACCGTGTTATAGTATTCCTCAAGCGAAATATGAAAGCGCTTGCAAATAATAATAGTTTGAAGGGAGTGAATACCGTGGGAAGACCAACTTACTCAAAGAAGATTCAAAGAAAAGCATTGTGGGCTAGTTTAATTGGTAGTTCAATTGAGTATTATGACTACCTGCTGTATGGGGCTGTCGCAGCCCTGGTATTTAACAAAGTCTATTTTCCGAACTTCGATCCAAAAATAGGTCTTTTATTGGCCTTAGCCTCTTTTGGAATTCCCTACTTCTTCCGCCCACTGGGTGGCGTTATTTTCAGTCATATTGGAGATAAAATGGGAAGAAAAAAATCATTAGTTCTTACTTTAGGGATTATGGGTGTAAGTACAGCGTTAATTGGTTTATTGCCTACATACCATGCCATTGGAATCTGGGCACCTATTTTGCTAGTAGCCTTGAGGATAGTTCAAGGAATTGCAGTTGGTGGTGAGTGGGGCGGTGCAGTATTACTTGCTGTTGAGTACGCTGATGAAAAAAAACGTGGTTTTGCAGGAAGTATCCCGATGATGGGTGCAGCCGTTGGGATGATACTTGGTACAGGTACAATGTCTCTCATGCGATTATTACCCGATGCCCAGTTCCTTGCATGGGGTTGGAGATTACCATTTATAGCAAGTTTAGGTTTGGTGTTTCTTGGCATTTGGCTACGTGGTAATTTGGATGAGACACCAGACTTCCAAAAATCAAAACAAGATGGTTCTATTCCTAAATTACCAATCGTCACTACGTTTAAATACCACTGGAGAGCGATTATTTTAACAACTGGTGCTAAAGCGATTGAAACGGCTCCCTTCTATATGTTTGCGACGTTCGGTATTTCATATGCAACAAACAACCTTTCGATGCCCGAGAACTCAGTGCTAAATGCGGTAACCATTGGAACACTCAGTTCACTACTCTTTATTCCGCTAGCCGGACGCATTTCTGATGTGATTGGTCGTAAGAAAGTATTTTTCGCTGGTTCACTTGGTGTAATCGCTTTTGCGATACCTTATTTCCTATTGCTTTCAAAAACCTCCATGCTATCGCTAACGGTAGCCGTTTTGATTGGATATGCCCTCTGGTCCATTATTACTGCAGTGCTTGGCACAATGTTCTCAGAAATGTTTAGTCCAGAAGTTCGCTACACGGGGATTTCAGTCGGTTACCAAATGGGAGCTGCTATTTTCGGTGGAACAATGCCATTGGTTGCAACGGGTCTCATCACTAAATTTAATGGCTCTTGGGTTCCTGCTGCAGTCTATCTGATGATATTAGGCGTCATATCCATCATCTGTGTAGCGTTAATCAAACCTGTAACAAATGACACTGGAAACACGAATAACAATAATAAAAAAGACGAAGAAGTAATGAGTGACACAAAAACTCCACTTGTTCATGCAATTTCGCACAACACGCTTACCGAGTAAAAAAATTCTTCTATATTGAAAGGATGATTTCTCATGTCAAACATTGAATCTACTAACAATCCATACCTATTGCTAACACCAGGCCCTCTTACAACAAGTGACACTGTCCGACTCGCAATGATGAAAGACTGGTGCACATGGGATGATGAATACAATAATATCGTGCAAGGCATTCGTAAAGATCTGATTCAACTCGCTACGACAAACACGGAAAAGTATTCAACGGTTCTCATGCAAGGAAGCGGGACATTCAGCGTAGAATCCGTCATTGGCACAGCGATTCCTCGTGATGGTAAGCTACTTGTCATTGGCAACGGAGCGTACGGTTATCGGATTGGTGAAATTGCTGAAATGTTAAACATTGAAACGGTTATGCTCGATAGCGGTGAAGTGTCTGATCCAGATATCGATGAACTAGATCGTACATTAGCAGCAGATAAAGGCATTACACATGTCGCTGTCGTCCATTGCGAAACAACTACTGGACGCCTCAATCCGATTGAAAAAGTCAGTGGGGTTGTGAAGAAGCATAACCGCATTTTTATTTTGGATGCGATGAGTAGTTTTGGTGGCATTGAAATGGATATTGACCAACTTGGGGTTCATTATTTGATCAGTAGTGCCAACAAATGTATTGAAGGGGTCCCTGGCTTCGGCTTTATCATCGTCAACAAAGATGAATTCGAAAAATGTGGTGGCAATGCACGTTCACTATCACTCGATTTGTATAACCAGTGGAAAACAATGGAGGAAAATAACGGAAAATGGCGTTTCACGTCCCCTACTCATGTTGTTCGTGCCTTTGCCCAAGCACTGAAAGAATTGCAAGAAGAAGGCGGTGTTGCCGCACGTGCTGCTCGCTACCGCGATAACCAACGTACACTTGTGGAAGGCATGCGCAAACTAGGCTTTACAACGCTATTATCAGACGAAAACCAATCACCTATCATTACATCTTTCAACTTCCCGGATGCGGATAGCTTTACGTTTGCAGAATTCTATAGTCGTTTGAAAACAAAAGGCTTTGTGATTTATCCAGGTAAAGTCACGAACCTCGACACATTCCGAATTGGAAACATCGGAGCAGTTACACCAGAAAAAGTGAACGACCTCTTAACAGCAATTGAAGAGAGCAGTTATTGGAAGAGCCCAGTTTGATAGTAGATAAACCAATTGATTACTAGCTTTACAAAATAAAAATTTGCCTACAATTGAAAGGATGATTTCTCATGTCAAACATTGAATCTACTAATAATCCATACCTATTGCTAACACCAGGCCCTCTTACAACAAGTGACACTGTCCGACTCGCAATGATGAAAGACTGGTGCACATGGGATGATGAATACAATAATATCGTGCAAGGCATTCGTAAAGATCTGATTCAACTCGCTACGACAAACACAGAAAAGTATTCAACGGTTCTCATGCAAGGAAGCGGAACATTCAGCGTAGAATCCGTCATTGGCACAGCGATTCCTCGTGATGGTAAGCTCCTTGTCATTGGCAACGGAGCGTACGGTTATCGGATTGGTGAAATTGCTGAAATGTTAAACATTGAAACGGTTATGCTCGATAGCGGTGAAGTGTCTGATCCAGATATCGATGAACTAGATCATACATTAGCAGCAGATAAAGGCATTACACATGTCGCTGTCGTCCATTGTGAAACAACTACTGGACGCCTCAATCCGATTGAAAAAGTCAGTGAGGTTGTGAAGAAGCATAACCGCATTTTTATTTTGGATGCGATGAGTAGTTTTGGTGGCATTGAAATGGATATTGACCAACTTGGGGTTCATTATTTGATCAGTAGTGCCAACAAATGTATTGAAGGGGTCCCTGGCTTCGGCTTTATCATCGTCAACAAAGAAGAATTCGAAAAATGCGGTGGCAATGCACGTTCACTATCACTCGATTTGTATAACCAGTGGAAAACGATGGAGGAAAATAACGGCAAATGGCGTTTCACGTCCCCTACTCATGTTGTTCGCGCCTTTGCCCAAGCACTGAAAGAATTGCAAGAAGAAGGCGGTGTTGCCGCACGTGCTGCTCGCTACCGCGATAACCAACGTACACTTGTGGAAGGCATGCGTAAACTAGGCTTTACAACGCTATTATCAGACGAAAACCAATCACCTATCATTACATCTTTCAACTTCCCGGATGCGGATAGCTTTACGTTTGCAGAATTCTATAGTCGTTTGAAAACAAAAGGCTTTGTGATTTATCCAGGTAAAGTCACGAACCTCGACACATTCCGAATTGGAAACATCGGAGCGGTTACACCTAAAAAAGTGAACGACCTCTTAACAGCAATTGA
Source organism: Sporosarcina sp. FSL K6-1522 (assembly GCF_038622445.1). Classification (GTDB taxonomy): domain Bacteria; phylum Bacillota; class Bacilli; order Bacillales_A; family Planococcaceae; genus Sporosarcina. The sequence goes on along the minus strand of NZ_CP152019.1, from coordinate 2,345,290 downwards.
AGAGAGTAGTTATTGGAAAAGTCTCGTTTGATAAAACCTTTAGAAAAGACGATACTTGTGTCCCCTATTACTATTCCTTATAATTAAATGAAGATTGCTAGTTTATTTAACTTGATTCAGCAAGAGTCCGGACTTTCTAGAACTACCGCTCCGCTTTCAGTACAAAGACATTTGCTGATTCAAGTTAAGCCTCTGGCGGGTGCTACAGATTTTTTAAAAGGAGCTAATGAAGGCGGTCTAAGTACGGTTACATGACCTGCGTCGTGTAAGCCCAAAGCTCGAAAAAGTCTCTACACAATTCCGCCAGAGGTCAATTGATTATAGGAATAAACAATAGCATATCACAAATCGTGAGGTGGATTTAATTGTCATTAGCAAGTATAGATCGAAAAAGAAAAATTCTTGAGTTACTTGAAAATGATGGCAAGGTAAAAGTAAAAGACCTTGCCGTTATTTTAAAGGTCTCTACCGAAACCATTCGTAATTATTTAAATGACTTAGAACAAGAAGAGAAATTGAAAAAGGTTTATGGAGGAGCTATTAATCCCGCATTCTTTAACAATGAACCTCCTGCCTTAGAAAGAGAAATTATTAACCAAGACGGCAAAGAAAAAATCGGTAAAATGGCTGTTACTTTGATTAACGATAACGATGTGATTGCAATCGATGAAGGAAGTACCCCCCTTCGATTAGCTAGAAAGCTTAAAGATAAAAAAAATTTAACAATCATTACTTCATCACTTAATTCTCTCACTGTATTAATTGATCTAATGGCTCAAAACTTATTTTCAGGCAAAATTATTATGCTTGGTGGCGAAGTCAACACAACCCACCATAGAATAGCTGGAGAACTCACATTAGAAATGTTAAATAATATTCATGTCGATAAATTTTTTATTGCAGCAGACGGTCTTTCTACACACTCAGGCGTAACCAGTTATGATATTTCCAAAGGAATGGTCACTAAAAAGCTTATCGAGCATTCGAATAAAAACATTTTACTTATAGACCATACAAAGATTAACAAACGCACACATTATAAGATGGCTCCATTTGAGGATATAGATATCGTGGTTTCTGATAGCAATCCCCCCGAGAATTGGGGGACTTTTTTAGAAGAACATACTATTAAATGGTTAGTTGCAAACGATGAAAATACAGAAAGTTAAATGATAAAAGGATGAGTTCTCCAAGAGATAAGCGAACGACTTGTCTACAAAGGAGGAATTGGGAATGGATCAACTAGGGGTTTTTTATGAAGAACAAATAGTTCAAAACTTGGAGATATATTTACGCATTTTGATTAGCGCGCTTCTAGGAATGTTCTTAGGGTGGGATCGATCTGCCAAGAACAAACCAGCTGGTTTAAAAACATTTACATTTGTTTGCGTATCCTGTACACTCATTACTCTTGTCTCCATATATAGCGCAGAACAATTCGGTAGCACGAATATTAATAATCGTGTGGATCCTATGCGTCTTGCCGCACAAATCGTATCAGGCTTAGGCTTTTTGGGCGCAGGGTTAATTATGAAAGATGGGTTACGCATTACGGGATTAACGACAGCGGCGATGGTTTTTTTTGCTGGTGGAGTAGGCATTGGAATCGGTGCTGGTTATTATGGATTAGTGCTTTTTGCCGTACTCGTAACCTTTATACTAGCCAAAATTAGTCAAGCAATTGAAAATAGAGAAGAAGCAAAAGAAAAAGCCAAAGTAAAAGGAAATACTCAAGATAACAATAGCAAAAATACTACTAACACGGATAAAAATAATGAATCACAACAACGCAAAGAAGTCGTTCATTCATAAAATCGCTTCAAACAGCCCTTTCTCGTATAGGTATATACGAGAAAGGGCTGTTTCTTATAGGTTTTTAAAGAGGTTTTGTTTGGTGGACGAGTATTTGTGGCTTTCCTCTACGATGTTCAACAACTCCCTCAAGTTGAATCATCGCCATTTCAACCAGATGACTACTCGAAGTCGTATAGTGTTTCGGGAAAAAGGTACAAGAAATATCGCCGGTCTCGTCTTGAATCGTCACAAACGCCATCTCTTCCCCTTTTTTCGTACGAATACGCTTAATATCCCGAATCAAACCGACAATTTTCACATTTCCCCGATCCGCCATTGTCCCAATCAAGGAAATATCACTGAATCCGCCGCCTAGTGATTTTTTTGCTTCCATTGCAGGGTGTTCTGACAGATAGAAACCAAGCACTTCCCTTTCGTACTCCAAGATGGTCATCCTAGACAACACTGCCCCCGGTGAATACTTAGGGCTTGCAATGGAGCTCAAGACGTCACTGAATAAGTCATCTCCATCATCCGGTCGGAGAAAGAGTGCATGTGCGATTGCAGCATCAATCGAGGCAAAAAGAACAGCGCGAGATTGGCCATACATATCAAGGGCACCGGCTTTAATAAGCGGACGAATCGATTTCTCTGTAAAAAAATCCACACCAAGAGCCACCGCCATATCAAATAGTGTTTTCCAAGCTCCCGTCTCTTTCCTTACATCCTTTACAGCATTGTAAAAAGTCGGTGTAATCCCTCTAATCGCGCCCAGCCCAATCCGAATCGCCCCCTTCTCGACCGTATACATATACTTGCTATGCCTAACAGATGGCGGGAGCAATTGAATCCCCTTTGTCTTAATCTCTCGCAATAACTCCATTGTCTTATCTGCATTTCCTGTCGTAGATGACAGCAATGCTGCGTAAAAATAGGCGGGTTCATTGGCTTTCAAAAAAGCCAGTCGATAAGAAATAAGCGAATACGCGACGGCATGGCTTTTCGGAAATCCGTAATCCGCAAATTTGATAATCAGATCATAAATCTCAACTGCCACAGTTTCAGGAAAACCGTTGTCCACCGCACTTTGTGTAAAATGAATGCGTTCTTGCTGAAGAATTTCCCGTTTCTTCTTGCCAACCGCTCGCCTTAACAAATCGGCTTCCGCCATCGTAAATCCGGCCACCTGCACCGCAATTTGCATAATTTGCTCCTGATAGACAATTACACCGTACGTTTCTGATAAAATCGGCTCAAGTAAAGGGTGACTATACACGATAGGCTCCCGATCATTTTTTCGGCGACTGTACAGCGGAATATTCTCCATAGGTCCTGGTCGATATAACGCATTGATGGCAAAGATGTCTTCAAATCGACTCGGTCGAATCAATCTAAGTGCCTCGCGCATTCCAGCCGATTCAAATTGGAAAATGCCTGTCATATCTCCAACTTGAAAAAGCTGATAGGTCTTTTCATCATTCAATGGAATCTTTCCAAAATCTAACCGAATCCCTTTATCGTAGGCAATCATTGCTTGAATCCGATCTAGCAAGGTTAAATTACGCAAACCAAGAAAATCCATCTTCAACAAACCTTGCTCTTCTACATCTCCCATTGGCCACTGCGTTAAATAGACATCGTCTCCCCCATTTTGGAGTGGCACAACTTCCACAAGTGGTATTGGCGATAATAGCACCCCCGCAGCATGTGTAGACGCATTGCGCGGTAACCCTTCAAGTGCTAATGCCGCATCGAACCACCTCTTCCGTGCCGGCTCCATTGCCATCCATTCACGCAGTACCTTCGATTGAGCTACAGCTTCTTCGAGTGTCCGCCCTGAACTATTTGCAATTTCTCTTGAGAGAAATGCCATTTCCTCATTTGTAAAATCAAAAACCCGGGCGACATTTCGGGCAACAGATTTCGTAGACAATGTCCCAAACGTAATAATTTGCGCCACATATGCCTTCCCGTATTTTCCAGCCACATAATCGATAACCTCAGCCCGGCGATCATCTGCAAAATCGATATCAATATCCGGCATAGTGACACGTCCGGGATTTAAAAATCGTTCAAAAATAAGACCGTATTTAATAGGGTCGACATCTGTAATATGCAGCGCAAAGGCAACGAGCGAACCCGCGGATGACCCCCTACCAGGTCCCGTTAAAATCTGTTGCTCTGCTGCATAGCGCATAAAATCTTCAACAATGAGAAAATAATCGGCAAAGCCCATGTCACTGATGACTGTTATTTCATATTGAAGTCGATCCATATAGGCTTCTGGTAAATGTCCCAGCCGTTGTTTGAGTCCCGCTATACTATTGCGTTTCAAGACGGACTGCGCCGTCTCGCCTGCAGGTACTGGGAAAATCGGCATGCGCAGTTGACTTGGTGGCGGTGCTGCATTGCATGCTAACAACATCTCTGCCATATTTGTTAACCATTCTGGTCGATCCGCAAACCACATTTGTATCTCTTGTTCCTCAGGAATATACGCAGCTTGGTGTTGGAATTTAGGGCGAGCTGGATCTGTCAACTTATAACCACTCCGAATGGCTTCTGCTACCTCATACGCAAAAGCATCCTCTTTCCCCAGATAACGAGATTCATGGCAGGCAACAATCGGGAGGTTTACAGCGTTTGCGATTGTTTCAATTTTCATTTCGTCCTGATGTTTGCGTCCATTCGGCCGATCAATGCCTACCATGATGGTCGACCTACTACAAACTTCAACTAAACGTCTACACAAGTCTTCGTGCTGCTTGTTGTCCCATGTTCTATCCGTCATAGGACAAACAATGACACAGCCTGATTGATACGCTTTAAGCCATTGTAAGGGAAGTGTTTCAGAATCTCTCACAGCAATCGCACTACTCATTTTCAGTAAGTTACGGAATCCCTCGTCATCTTTGGCATAAATATAGAGCAAGACGCCCTCTCCATCGCCCGTTTCCAAATGGATACTCAAACCCATTACAGGATGTATGCCGTATTTCGTCATCACCTTATAAAACGAACGAATGCCATACAGCTTTGAATCTACTATCGCAACGGACATAGCCCCTCTCCTTTGCAGAAGTGGGGCTAATTGGTCCAATTTTATAATGCCACGCAGCAAGTCTGCGCCAGTCACTATTTGCGGATAGACAAGTGTCAATGCAATCCCTCCGCCCATCTTTTTACATACATAATTGTTTTAACTTCGCAATAACCTCATCCGCCTCTTCCCACGAATGCACAGATGCCCCTGAGGCGAGTGGATGCCCTCCGCCTCCAAATTCAGCGGCCAATTGGTTAATAACCGGTCCTTTCGAACGCAGTCTTACACGGATTTGATCCTCTTCTTCGATAAAAATCGTCCAGGCACAAATCCCATTGACGTCTCCCAATGCACCAACAAGTTGAGATGTATCAGAAGCCGTTACACCAAATTGTTCCAGTATTGCTTTATCGATTTTAACAAAGGCAGCTCCATTTTCATCCATCGTAAAGTGCTGATAAATATATCCCTTAAGATGAAGCAATTCCCGTTTCACTTCATACATACCTGCAAACAGTTCCGAGCGATCAAAGTCAAATTTAATCAAATTACTCGCCACTTCAAATGTCTGCTCTGTCGTACTTGGGAACATGAAACGCCCCGTATCACCGACAATTCCTGCAAATAATAATCTTGCAGCAGCTGTCGTCATCTTCCAACCATCATGCTCCTGCCCCTCTTCAAATAGAGAATAAATCATTTCTGAAGTGGAACTCGAGGTCGTATCTACCCATTTCACGTCACCGTATGGGTCCGCATCAGGGTGATGATCGATTTTAATGCGTAAATCGCCTGCCATATAATGCTCACCATCGATACGTTCCGTATTTCCTGTATCCGTAATAATGACCAGTGCCCCTTCGTAAAGTAAACGGTCAACTTGATCTGGAACAGCCAAATATGTAAGTGATTCTTCGTGCGTACCCGCTGCATATACTTCCTTCTCTGGATAATTTGCTTGCAACAATTCTTTTAGCCCCATTTGGGAGCCATATGCATCTGGATCAGGCCTTACATGTCGATGAATAATAATCCGATTGTATTTTTCAATTGTGTCGATGATTTGTCTTCTCATTTCCTTTTCCTCCAGGCTTCTGTATATTCCGGTCGCAATCTCATGTAAAAGCCGCTACAATGAAAGTAGTGCTGTAGTCAATGGAGGGCTTTTATCGTGAACGTGTTAAACCTTATTTTCGTCTTTTTCATCATCGCTTCTGGGGTCTTTTATTTATATTTTAAAACTCGCCAGTTCCGTACTCGCTACGTATTCCCGATTCGTAAAAAAATGTACGCCAGCATGGCCGGCTCGTCTCTTGGTGGTTTGCTGTTGTTTTTCGGACTCAATCAGCTACTCCTATTTAAAGATGTCGCGACCTACGTGATTGCGGCCGTATTTATTTTACTCGGCGCATTCGTACTGATTTTTAATTATCGTGCTTATAAACATTATAGACGTTTTGTTGATGAAGAAACGACTCTGAACGAAGACTGATGCACTTATCGTGCATCAGTTTTTTCATTTATGCCTTGCGCTTTTGTTATTGTCTAGGCTTCAGGTGCCAGCTGCTCGGGTCATAAGCTGTTTCGGGCGCCTTCCCCCTTTTCTTGACTACCTCTCAAACATTTGATACATGAACATCGCTTTGGCGACGAGTTCGCCTTCTGTGAAAATATCGAAATCGACTTTTACAAAACGACGACTCATATGTAAAATACGAGGTTCTACGGTGACAATACTCCCTAGCTGAACATGTTTGATAAAATATAATGTCATATTTTCCGGGACACTTTCACCGCGTTTATGCGTTTTAATAACCCGATTACCCGCCTCTGTCAGCAATGTTGTCAGAGCACCATACGATAAGGACCCAAACTGATTCGTCATTTGAGGGATAACCGTGAATTCAATGGATTGTGGCGGGCCTTCAACAACTTTCATTTGCTTTTTAACAATGTCATCAATCGTTTCCCCTTGTTGCGGTTGACGTTGAGCCGACTGTAACGCTTTTAATACGTCTTGCCGGCTAATAATGCCCTCTAACGCCCCTGAATCTGTCACAACCGGTAATAGATCTATGCCTTCCCAAATCATGCTATGACCCGCTGATGCAACACTCGTTTTCCCTGTGACGGTAATTAATCGTTGGGTCATAACCTTTGAAATCAGTTCTGTATCGGACTTGCCAACCGCATCACGCGAAGTGATAATCCCTACAAGTTTCCCACTTTTCTCAATAACAGGATATCCAGAATGCGCTGTTTGGGCATTTACCTCATTGAAATGAGCAACTTGATCTTTCGTAGACAAAGTGATTGTTTCCGATAAAGGCGTCAAAATATCTTCAACAAGCAAAATTTCCTTTTCAATCAGCTGGTCATAGATAGCCCGATTCAACATCGTCGCAACTGTAAATGTATCATAGCTCGTTGAAATGACCGGCAACTCCAGTTCATCTGCTAATTTTTTAACCTCATCCGTTGCATCAAAACCACCTGTCACGAGGACAGCCGCTCCAGCCAACAACGCCGTTTCATGCGCTTTTAGCCTATTTCCAACAATCAGTAGACTGCCGGCGTCAATGTAACGCATCATATCATCAAGCTGCATAGCCCCTATGACAAACTTCGTCAAGGTTTTATGCAAACCGCCACGACCGCCAAGGACAAGCCCATCGACAATATTAATCACTTCTGCATACGTCAATCGTTCAATATTCTCTTTTTTCTTTTTTTCAATTCTAATTGTACCAACACGTTCAATCGTATTAACAAGTTTCTGATTTTCCGCTTCCTTAATAGCCCGATAAGCTGTCCCATCGCTGACAGACAGTGCCTTCGCAACTTGGCGAACCGATATTTTCTCACCGACAGCAAGTCCTTCGATATATCGTAATATCAATTCATGTTTAGTCGACATCTCTTCACCTTTTCTCTTTCATGACCTTATGGCTATTTTACCACAAAGTGCATGGGAAAGCGCACAGCACTCTTTTGCCCGTGCAAATGTCACTGCTTATAATTCCAATGTATCTCCTGCCGCCATAATCTTCACTTCATATTTTTCGACAAGTGCTTTAAACGTTTCTGGATCCTGTTCAATCGGTGGAAATGTATTAAAATGCACTGGTACAGTTAAGCTCGGTTTAAGCAATTCAACCGCATATGCGGCATCTTCTGGTCCCATCGTAAAATTATCGCCAATCGGAACAAAGGCAACATCAATCGCATGACGCTTTCCAATCAGCTCCATATCACCAAATAACGACGTGTCCCCTGCATGATAGATTGTTTTCCCTTCAGCAGTCAGTAAAATCCCTGCTGGCATCCCCGTATAAATAATCTCTTGCTCATCCGTCGTATATGATGAACTATGGAATGCTTGTGTATATTTCACCGTTCCAAAATCAAATTGACATGAACCCCCAATATTCATTCCATGCGTTCTGACTCCTTGCCAGCCTAAATAAATCGCAAGCTCATTAGGTGCAACGACAAGTGCGTCACATTCCTTTGCAATCGCTACCGTGTCTCCTACATGATCATTATGACCATGTGTCAATAAAATAACGTCCGGCTTTTCATCTACCGCCACTAAATCCGTTAGCTTATTACCCGTTATAAATGGGTCAATTAAAATCGTTGTCTTTCCTGTTTGTATTTTGACGATAGAATGTCCATGATATGAAATTTGCATAGCAAATAATCCCTCCATTTTTATCTGATAAAACAAACTTCGATATCTAACCCAAAAACCCTCTTTTTTGTTATGATGATAGTAGTCGAATAGGAGGTTGTTGAATTGAGTAAAGTTAAAGAGATCCAACAGTATTTACGCAACACAAATGTAGATGCGGCATTCATTACTACACCTGATAATGTATTTTACGTAACGGGGTTCCAAAGCAATCCCCATGAACGTCTGCTTGGTGTCATGGTATTCAAAGACGCGGAACCGTTCATCATTTGCCCATTTATGGAAATACCTGATGTCAAAGCAACAGGATGGGCTTATGAAGTCGTCGGACATGCCGATACAGAAGATGCTTGGGACATCGTGTTGAAAGCCGTACAAAGTCGCGGTGCACTTCCTACATCCATCACCATTGAAAAATCACACTTAACAGTGGAGCGATTGGAACGTATGGAGCAATTATTCGAAGGTGCTACATTCACTCGACTGGACGAACAATTAAACACTATGCGAAATATTAAAAGTGAGGACGAGCTCGACAACTTACGCAAAGCAGCAGCATTAGCTGATTATGCCATTGAAGTAGGGTGCAGGGAAATCGCCGAAGGAAAAACCGAATTAGAAATCCTCATGGCGATTGAATTTGAAATGAAGAAAAAAGGCGCGGAGAAAATGGCGTTCGATACAATGGTGTTATCCGGTCCTAAAACAGCTTCACCACATGGCACACCTGGTGATCGTAAAATTCAACAAGGTGATTTCATTTTGTTCGATTTGGGTGTTGTTTATAACGGCTATTGTTCTGACATTACACGAACAGTTGCATTCGGTGAACCTTCAGAAGATATGCGCAAAATTTATGAGACAGTTAGACAAGCAGAGCAAGCGGCAGTTGACTTCGTTCGCCCCGGCGTACAAGCAATGGCTATCGATAAAGCCGCAAGAGATGTCATTGAGGATGCAGGATATGGCCAATACTTTACACATCGCGTCGGTCACGGTCTTGGCATTTCGGTCCATGAGTTCCCTTCTGTCACAGGAACAAACGAACTTGCTCTCGAAGAAGGCATGGTCTTTACAATCGAACCGGGTATTTACCATCCTGAAATCACAGGTGTTCGCATTGAAGATGACGTTGTCGTAACGGCTGACGGCGTAGAAGTATTAACGAAATTCCCAAAAGAGTTGCAAATTATTCAACCATAAAGATAAAAATGCTGCCCGCGATTAAGTGCGGACAGCATTTTTTATTACTTAGGAACAGAATTTTAGCGCCTACCAAGGCGCTTACGCTTTTCTTAATTATCGGTTCAATAATGTTTCAGCTGATACATACTCAAGACCTTGAGCGTCTGCTACAGCTTTATATGTGACATGGCCGTCCAACGTGTTGATTCCTTTTTGAAGTGGAACGTTGTCTAGGCATGCTTGTTTATAACCTTTGTTCGCAATTTGAAGTGCGTAAGGTACTGTAACGTTCGTTAGAGCAGTTGTAGATGTTTGTGGAACTGCACCTGGCATGTTCGCTACTGCGTAATGTACAACGCCGTGTTTTACATACGTTGGCTCATCATGTGTAGTGATACGATCAGATGTTGCAAAAATACCACCTTGGTCAATTGCGATGTCCACAAGAACAGATCCTGGTTTCATCGACTTAACCATATCTTCTGAAACAAGTTTCGGTGCTTTTGCTCCTGGAATCAATACCGCACCCACAACTAGATCTGCATTTTTCACAGATTCAGCAATGTTGAATGGATTTGATACAAGTGTTTGAATGTCATTGCCAAAGATTTCGTCTAGGTAACGAAGACGATCTACTGACAAGTCAAGCACAGTTACTTTTGCACCCATACCAACTGCGATACGAGCTGCGTTCGCTCCAGCTTGTCCACCACCGATAACGACTACATTACCGCGTGAAACGCCTGGTACGCCGCTTAATAGAATTCCTTTACCACCATTGATTTGTTGTAAATATTGCGCACCGATTTGTGTTGCCATACGACCTGCAACTTCACTCATTGGTGCGAGTAGTGGTAATGAATTGTTTGGAAGCTGTACTGTTTCGTAAGCGATTCCAACTACTTTTTTATCAAGCAATGCTTTCGTCAATTCTACTTCAGGTGCGAGGTGCAAGTATGTGAATAGAATTTGCCCTTCTTTGAAATAGCCATATTCTGAAGCAATGGGTTCTTTAACTTTCATAACCATATCAGCATTCCAAGCTTCCGCTGCCGTAGCAACAATTTTCGCACCTGCTTGGATATAATCTTCATCCGTAAAGCTTGAGCCAAGACCTGCGCCCGTTTCGATAAGTACTTCATGACCAGATGATTTTAAGTTAAAAACTCCCGCCGGCGTCATTGCCACACGATTTTCATTATTTTTAACTTCTTTTGGAACACCAATAAGCATTATAAATCCCCCTAAATAAAGTATATTAAATTCGTTGACCTTTCCGAATATTATTCATACAGGTCAAGCTAGATTCAATCTTATCAGATAAAAATCATTTTGACTGCACTTTTTTTATTCGCCGAATATTCAGATGACAAATTAGAAAAAAAACTGCAAACGGTTTCATATAACGTGTAACAATTTTGTCGAATTTACAAATTTCTCTGTTACATTTTCCAACAAATAAAAGGATTTCTACTCTTCTTAATAGAAGTAATCAATATACCAAATTAAGAAATGGAGTGGGGACACATGACACTAGTGTATAAACAAATTCTCGTAGCTGTGGATGGATCAAAAGAATCTGAATGGGCTTTCAAAAAAGCGGTAGCAATCGCTGGACGAAATGACGCAACACTAAACTTGATTAATATTATTGATACACGCTCTTATGCTGCTGTTGAAGCCTATGACCGCTCAATTGCAGAACGCGCACAAAAATTTGCAGAAGAACTACTCAATGATTACAAAACAGAAGCTGAAAAAGCAGGCTTACATCATGTCAATGTCATTGTGGAATACGGTTCACCTAAAACAATGATTTCACGTGACCTTTCTAAAAAACTCAATGCCGATCTAATTATCTGTGGAGCAACAGGGCTCAATACAGTTGAACGTTTCTTAATCGGTAGTGTCTCTGAAAACATCGTACGCTCTGCAAAATGCGACGTACTCGTTGTACGTACACCAGAAGAAGATTAATGGACACAAAAAAGGTCGCCCCGCTCATCATTCGATGAGAGGGCGACCTTTTTCATTTAATCTTCATTCAGCAGAAAACTTCCACCTCGATAAGTGGCGAGATGAATACGGTTTTGTTTTTCTGTTCAGTAGGTGTTCAAACATCGGCTGAACGAAGATAAAGCCTCCGGCGGATGTCACAGATTTTTTAGAGGAGCTTTGGAAGGCAACCTAAGTTCGCCGCGTCCTGCGGCAACGGTTGCATGACCTACTTCCTGTAGGCCCCGAGCTCGAAAAAAATCTGGACGCAATTACACCAAGGCATAATTGATAGTTCAGGGCATTACGATTCCGCAACCCACATATCAATTTTCTGTAGGAATAATGCCATAGCATGCCTATCCGTCATAGATGGCACTTTTGCAAGTAGTACATCCGGTGTCGCTTTCACTACGCCTTCAACAGGCTTTTGGAGCACTAAAATACTTTTGGCATGTGCCGTATTTTTGAATAAAGAATCTGGTAACTGAATAACCGCACGAATAATTGTGCGCGTTTTCAAATACGGATGCAAAGATGCCGCCTGCTCAGAATCGAATAAATTCGCTGGCACAACGAATACCCCATAGCCCCCTGCTTTTGTGTGATTCATCGATTGTTCAATGAATAAATGATGTGAATAGGCATGCCCTTCGGCAGGCACTAATTCAAAATTCACCGCATTGTCATCATCTGGATAAAATCCAACGGGTAAATCACTCACTGTAATATCAACCGGATCCACGAGTAGCGGGCGAAGCGCATCTTGTACATAAAATGTCAAAGGATGCTCCAACAATTCCGCGGTAACTGCTGATAATCGAACAAGAATATCATCAATTTCAACTGCTGTCGCTGTCACATTATTTCCGATCACATTCATTGCCGTGTAGAGTAAGTTACCCGTACCCGCAGCAGGATCCAACAATGTTAAATCTTGTTGACCCGCAGCCAATTTCCCAGCGATATGACCAATCAACATACCGATTGAATCGGGTGTCATTTGATGATGCGGTTGCGCATGTTGCTTCATCCCTTTTAATATTGCCAGTTGAATCCCTCTTCGAATCTCTTCTTTCGTCACCGTTTCAGATAACTCAGGCTGGATATCACCTTGTAGCCACTTTTCACATGCTTCAATAATTGCTTCAAGGTATAATCCTTCCTTAGATTGCGCGTATGTATCAATGAATGTAAAGATTTTTTCTGTATTCGTCGTCATTTATAATCCCTCTATCGATAAAACCCACCCGTTTCCGAGTGGGTTTTCATAATTAGTTTGTAAGTGCTTTAACTGCTTCAATTGCTTTTTCGTAATCTGGATGATCCGTGTTTTCACTCACATATTGAACATATGTCACTTTATCATCTTTGTCGATAACAAAGATTGAGCGTGCCAATAGGCGAAGTTCTTGAATAATTGTACCATATGCTTCCCCAAATGATAAATCACGGTGATCAGACAATGTTTGCACATTTTCAATACCCTCAGCAGCACACCATCTTGCTTGTGCAAATGGCAAATCCGCAGAAATCGTCAATACTTGGACATCTTCCCCAAGTGACGCAGCCTCTTCATTGAACTTACGTGTTTGAACAGAACAAACACCCGTATCAATTGAAGGAATGACACTGATTAACCGGATTTTCCCTTTTGAATCAGCCAGTGTAACTGGGCTCAAATCATTTGCAAGCACTGTAAATTCTGGTGCCGTATCACCTACTGCAACTTCTTTACCAAGCAATGTAACAGGATTATTCTTGAATGTAACGTTAGCCATGTAAGACGCCCCCTTTTCTATACTTATCTTACTAAACGATTGTCCCTTCTTGCAACTGTTGACCCTCAGCTTGTCGATAACCTAGCTGCACCTCTTTTTCATACGTATGCTCATGCACAACGACCGTATCTGCAAACAAATCATGCAACGCCTCTTTTTTCGGCATAAAAATGACAAGTAAATAAGGAATCACAAGCATTTTCGATATAAAACGTCCGATGCCTTCACGGAAAAGCACAGTTCCCCATGTCAACGGCTTGCCATCCTTCGCTTCTACCCTAATACCCATAATCATCTTGCCGACCGTCTGCTTCAAAAACTTGGTCATCAACATAAAATATAGCAAGAACAAGAACAGCGCAGTTAGTTTATAGGTACTAAAAAAGAAAAAGGAAGGGTTCGTTATTTCAATACCCACTACTCTAAATAATGGTTTAATGACAATCCCACTAATTGCAGATAGGACAAGAAGGTCAATTGTAAACGCCCAAAAACGCGTCCAAAAACCGGCATACTTCGTCCGAAAACGCTCTACTTGAACAGACTCATACTGTTGAGCTGACTGTATGGCAACGGAATCTTTCGCTAAATTCAGCTGTTGTTCAATATGCTCCGACACAGACAATTCCCCCTTATCTTTCACCATATAAATACATCATTCGCGGCGCATTGTAATCAGATAGCAACTTACCAATCAATTCGGATTCAACATTTCTACCGACAAGGTTGCCTACCTTCACACCCAACAATGAGCTCCAGCTATCCATTGTCGTATACTCAAAGACGGTTGCATTTTGCAGTTCAAAATCTTGTTTCATCGCTTCAATTACGTCAGCCGCCTTGCCATAGTCATCCGCTAGTCCTGCTTCAATTGCTTGTCGACCATTCATGATTCGGCCGTCTGCAACTTGTTTCACTTCGGCTTCCGTCATATTCCGGCCCTCTTCAATAATATCTACAAAACGTTCATACGAATCTCCAATCATGTCCTCAAGCATTGCACGTTCTTCCTCTTTCATCGGACGAGACGCACTCATAATATCTTTATAGGGCCCTGTTTTAATCGTGTTAAATTCGATACCGTACTTTTCAGCAAGTCCCGCATAGTTCATGCTTTCCATAATGACACCAATAGAACCTGTAATCGTTTCATGATTAACGAAAATCTTCTCGGCTGGCGCTGCTACATAATAACCACCCGATGCGGCCATCCCACCCATCGATACATATAGTGGAATTTCCCTTTCAAGCTGGATTGTACGAAGCGCATCATAAATCTCTGCCGACTCCACAACTCCGCCACCTGGCGAATTCACTTTCAACACAACACCTTTTACCGTATCATCTTCCAAAATCATATTTAACTGACTCATGAAAAATTGATGATCGTACCCTGCTGGTTGAAAAATTGAAGCACTGCCGCCCAGGTCTTGGATGATACCGTCTAATGTCAGCACTGCAATCCGATCGCTTCCCTTCCCTTCTTCTAAAACCATTTCATTATATCCCGAAGACGTTGCCATCATGTCTTCGAATACACTGTTAAAATCCCTTGTAAATATGTACGATATTGAATTGACACCTACTGAAACAAAAACAAGTGCCGCCGCTACGATGATTGCGATCCATCGTTTCATAGTCATTGCAAATTCCTCCTTTTTTCACTACCTCATTCTATACGTTCCTTCCCCTTAAAATGTTTCAATTTATATCGGTTCTTCAGAAAGATTATTTTTCTTAGCTTTCAGTACTTCCAACACTTTCGATGCTGTAAATAATAATAAGGCAGACCAAATGAATGAGAAGGATAATAAATCGATTTTCCCGAACGTTTCATGATACACAATAACACCAAGGAATAGCATAATCGTTGGTGCAATATACTGTAAAAAGCCAGCCATATACAACGGGATGCGTTGAACGCCTTTTGCATACATCACGAGCGGCAATGCTGTGGCCACGCCCGTCAAAATCAGGAGAATATCTGTCTTCACATCAGCATGAAAAAAAACAGCACGTCCATCAACAAATAGCCATATATAATACATTAAAGCAAACGGTGTTATGAACAATGTTTCAATTGTCATCCCTCGAAGCGCATCTAGTTTAATCTGCTTTTTTAGTAATCCATATACAGCGAACGTCGCTGCAAGTACAAATGCAAGCCACGGAAACACACCATATGACAACGTTAAAATCGTAACGCCAGTTGCCGCCAGTAAAAAGGCGATTTTTTGTGCACCTGATAGCTTTTCCTTCAAGAAAATAACGCCGAGTAATACAGATATTAACGGATTCATATAGTATCCGAGGCTTGTTTGAACGATATATCCATGGTTAACCGCCCATATGTACATAAACCAATTCGTTGAAACGAGTGCAGATGCACAAAATAATCCCCAAAAGTTGCGCTGTGAACGCCATAACGTTTGTAAATCCTCCTTCAAATAACGGCCATGCCTCATCAGAAGAACCAGTAGCAACGTCAAAATAAATGCCCAAACAACACGACTTAGTAAAATTTCAACACTTGTGACATGCTCAAGAATTTTCCAATAAATCGGCATGAATCCCCAAATAATATACGAGCCCCCCGCCCAAAGGACTCCACTTTTCTCCATTTGCATAAATGATTCCTCCTTTCAAATAAAACAACCGCCTTTATAAGTTCGGAATACTCCGTCTCACAAAGGCGGTCTGCTTACTACAACGCTTACTGTTCTTGTCTTCTCAATTCTACACGCATAATTTTTCCAGATGCCGTCTTCGGCAATTCATCCACAAACTCAATTTTACGTGGGTATTTATAAGGCGCTGTCAATGTTTTCACATGTTCTTGTAAATCTTTCACAAGTCCTTCTTCCGTTTGACGGACCGGCTCTCGTAATACAATAAATGCTTTCACAATATTACCACGAACTGCATCCGGACTTGCGACGACCGCACATTCGCGAACCGCTGGATGCTTAGTCAACGCATCCTCTACCTCAAATGGTCCGATTGTATAGCCGGAACTAATAATAATGTCGTCACCGCGACCCTCGAACCAGAAATAGCCATCCTCGTCCATTCGCGCACGGTCTCCCGTTACATAATATTCGCCACGGAATTGCATTTTCGTACGTTCAGGATCACTTAAATATTCTCTAAACAAAGCTGGTGTCGACACGTGTACAGCGATATCGCCAACCTCTCCAACTACCGCCGGATGTCCCTCATCATCAATGATCTCGACTCGATTTCCAGGTGTCGGTTTCCCCATCGATCCCGGCCTAGCTTCCATTCCAAGCATTGTTCCAACTAGCAACGTATTTTCCGTTTGTCCATAGCCATCCCGTACCTGAAGTCCAAACGTTTTATCGAAAATATCAATGACTTCACGATTCAGCGGCTCGCCCGCTGAAACCGCGCTGCGAATAGATGAGAGGTCATATGTTTCTAACTTCTCTGCCTTTGCCATGAAGCGATACTCCGTTGGGGTACAACATAATACATTAACCTGGTAAGTCTTGATCGATTCCAAATAAGTTGTCACATCAAATTTCCCATCATAGACAAGGCCCGTTGCACCACTGCCAAGGACGGATAAAAACGGTGACCATATCCATTTCTGCCATCCTGGTGCGGCCGTGGCCCATACAACATCTCCTTCTTCTATGCCAAGCCAGTTTGCGCTTGCTGTACGAAGATGCGCATAGCCCCAGCCATGTGTATGAACGACTCCTTTTGGTTTACCTGTAGTACCTGAGGTATAGGATAGGAACGCCATATCCGCGCTTTTCGTTTCAGGTGCAATAAAATCTGCCGATGCAGCTGCCATTAACTCTGTCAATGACAGTTGTCCCTCTTTTGCTTTTCCGATGACAAAAAGTTCAACATCCCCCATATTACTCACTTCGTTAAACTGCTCTGTAAACGCTTCAAAAGCGATAATAGCCTTTGCATGACTATGCGCTAAACGATATTCAATATCAGATGGACGCAGCATCTCAGAGCTCGGAAT
This sequence comes from Sporosarcina sp. FSL K6-1522, assembly GCF_038622445.1. GTDB lineage: Bacteria > Bacillota > Bacilli > Bacillales_A > Planococcaceae > Sporosarcina. The sequence goes on along the minus strand of NZ_CP152019.1, from coordinate 2,327,795 downwards.
GACCACTAATCCCGCTTTTAGTGCCCCGATATACGTCACATATGCCTCAATCAGTCTTGGTACCATTACAAGGACAACGTCTCCTTTTTGAAGTCCATTCGACGTAAAAACATTTGCGACCCTATTCGCTGACTCCATTAATTCATCATATGTAATTTCTTTTTTTTCCCCTTGTCCATTCACATAAATAAGCGCTTTCTTTTTCTCCCCAGTTGCATACTTTTCGAATTCACTCACAAGATTGTACTGCTTAGGCGCAATTAATTGTTCACGATTCATAAAAATCCCCCTTTTCTCTCTTTATCATTATACAAAAATTCTTCCGACAATTCAAAACTAATTGTCATTTCAATAATAGTTTGATTCTTCTGGAAACAATTATCACATGTGTTAATTAGATCCGGCAATGCTTCCAAGATCATTCATGAGTTTAGAAAAGGTTGAATAACAACTTTTTCCTACCCCCAAAATACTGATTGCCAACAATAAAAATGTGAAAAGCCGCCCCAGAAAATTTCTGGAACAGCTTTTCAAATGATTATTTATTTTTGGTAACCGTTCATTTGCTGTTGAGCCTGACGTACTAATCGCTTTGTAATTTCTCCGCCGACGGATCCGTTGGCACGCGATGTAGCGTCTGGTCCAAGTTGCACTCCAAATTCGCTAGCAATTTCGTTCTTCATTTGGTCAAGTGCTTGTTTCACACCTGGAACGACAAGTTGATTTGAATTTCCGCTGTTTGGCATTGTGTGTCACCTCCTTGTGCATATAGAATGTGCCGCAATCGTAAATCCATGCATATTCCACTCAGGAAATTTACACCATTTGAGCTGTAGTCGTTTAAATGCATACGACTTTGCTTATACTGTTAAACAACAAGCTCGGTTGGAGTACTGCATGTTTATGTTATGATTGACGACCATTCATTTGTTGTTGCGCTTGACGCACTAATCGTTTCGTAATTTCACCACCGACAGAGCCGTTAGCACGCGATGTAGCATCTGGCCCCATTTGCACACCAAATTCGTTGGCAATTTCGTTCTTCATTTGGTCAAGTGCTTGTTTCACACCTGGAACGACAAGTTGATTTGAATTCCCGTTGTTTGGCATTGTGTGTCACCTCCTTGTGCATATAGAATGTGCCATTATCCGAAATTCATGTAGAATTCTAAAAGGGAATATTAAGAAATTCACCCAAATCGATTAGCATAACATTCACAAAACAAAAATGCTGCCCCGAAAAATTCATCGGAACAGCATTTTTGTTGTATTTATTTTTTAGGATATCCGTTCATTTGTTGCTGTGCCTGACGCACTAATCGCTTTGTAATTTCTCCGCCGACGGATCCGTTGGCACGCGATGTAGCGTCTGGCCCCATTTGTACACCAAATTCGTTGGCAATTTCGTTCTTCATTTGGTCAAGTGCTTGTTTCACACCTGGAACGACAAGTTGATTTGAATTATTACTGTTTGGCATTGTGTGTCACCTCCTTGTGCATATAGAATGCGCAGCATCCTTAAATTCATGCAGAAGGTTGATTGGTAATTTTTTCAACGCTTACAGTAAGTCTTCAAAATCATCTTTCGGCTGTAATGGTAACTCAATAATCGTCCGTTTTTCAACCGCTTCTTCAATCATCGGCTCGAAGTCAGAAAAGCTTTCATAATACACGACTTTTTCAAGCTTTGGTTTCGTTTTCGGATTAGACGGCGAGAAGATTGTACAGCAATCTTCATATGGTCTAATCGAGATATCGTATGTGCCAATTTTTTGAGCAATGTCAATAATTTCAAGTTTATCTGTCGCAATGAGCGGGCGTAAAATTGGCGTAGATGTCACTGCATTAATAGCCGTTAAACTCTCCAACGTTTGACTTGCCACTTGTCCTAAGCTTTCACCTGTCACAATCGCAAGTGCTCCTTGTTCCGCACGAACCTTATCTGCAATTTGCAACATAATTCTGCGCGTCGTCGTCATGGACACATTATCCGGCACGTTCTGAACAATTGTTTGCTGAATTTCAGTAAACGGAATGACATGTAAGCGAACTGCCGCTCCAAATGTACTGAGTTTTTCCGCAAGATCCATCACTTTCTTTTGTGCCAATTCACTTGTAAACGGTGGGCTTGCAAAGTGAATTGCGTCGATCGATACGCCGCGTTTCATCATTAAATACCCCGCAACCGGACTGTCGATCCCACCAGATAACATTAGAATCGAATGTCCATTCGAACCAACTGGCATTCCACCTGCGCCTTTATGCACTTTTGCTGTCAAGAAAGCACCTTCACTTCGAATTTCCACATTCAACAAAATGTCCGGTTTCTTCATCTTAACGCCGAGTTCCGGAAAACTACGCAATACATGCGCTCCAATTTCCTGTTGCAACTCGCTTGTCACAAGTGGGAATGATTTGTCCGTTCGTCGTATTTCAACTTTAAATGTTTTTCCCGCTGTTTCATCTGCGCCAATTACAGCAAGCGCCGTTTCTTTTATCGCGTCTAAAGATGCCTCACATTTTGCAACAGGACTGAACGACTGGATACCAAAAATTTGCGGCAGCCTTGCAATCGCTTCTTTCATGTCATTTGGGTCATCCGCATATAAAAACATGCGATCGCGCTCAGGCTTAATGACAACTGTTTGTAAATCACTTAATGCATCTTTTATATTGTTACGCAGTTTTCGCACAAAGACATTGCGATTCCGCCCCTTTAAAGAAATTTCACCATATCGAATTAATAACTCGTTCCACTCCATTACTGATTTCCCCTTCCAAGCAGTTCCATAAACTGCGCACATACTTGCTCCAATTTCACGATATGTTGCTCTACATTATTTTCTCCGAAACTAATGCGAATGACGCCATTTTTAAATTTTTCAGGTACTCTAATTGCTTCAATCACATGTCCTGCTGTCCCACTTTTCGATGAACAGGCACTTGAGGTCGAAACCGTAATGCCATTTTCCTGAAAATAATTCACAGCTACCTCACCTTTTATTTTATAAAAAGCGATGGATAAAATATGCGGTGCGGCCTTGTCAGGAGCTAACACTAAAATATCCTCATACTGCTTCATAAAATCAACAAGTCGATTTCTCCACTGCTTAAAAACAACATGCTCTTCGTCTCTCGCAGTAATTCGCATCGCTTTTGCAAGTGCTACCGCGTTCGGAACAGCTACCGTACCGCTCCTCAGTCCTTGTTCTTGACCGCCACCAAAGTTAACAGCCACTGGTTTCACGCCTTTTCTTACAATTAAAGCACCCGATCCTTTCAAGCCATTTATTTTATGTGCTGAAATCGTAATCGCATCTAAGCCTGTATCCTTTAATGAAACAGGCAGTTTTCCAAAGCTTTGAACCGTATCAGAATGAAATACAGCTCGCGTCTTTTCCCGGATCAAGCGTGCACAGGCAGCAATCGGTTGAACAGTGCCAATCTCGTTGTTGACATGCATGATGCTCACCAAAATCGTTTCCTTGCGTAGCTTGTTTTCCAACTCATCGAGCGAAATCATTCCTTGCTTATCTACCGCTAAATAATCCACTTCAAAGCCTTGCATTTCCAAATATTCCATAGCACGCAGGACGGATGGATGCTCAATTTCGGTCGTAATAATATGATTACCTCTTGTGCGAAATGCTTGTGCAAAGCCAATTACCGCTAAATTATTCGATTCAGTTCCCCCAGAGGTAAAGATCACCTCTCCATCAAGCGCACCGACAATCGACAAAATTTGCTGCCTCGACTTTTCTAACAACGACTCTGTTTGCTTACCTGCGAGATGAATCGAAGCTGGATTTGCATAAAAACGTCTATTCACTTCTAAAAACGACGTCAATACACCCTCATCAGGTGCCGTCGTCGCACTGTTGTCTAAATAAATCATTCGTACCATCCTTTCACTTGCCGTATCATCAATTACGCCAAGGCGTAATTGCGTCCGGAGGTGCTTATCTTTCTTCAACAGAGTGCTGAAGAAAGATAAGCGTGACAAAGCCACCTGCAACAATCATGCTGGTGGCTGTTTTTCCATCATCAATCATCTATTGCGTCCCTGTGTAATGGCATCTAACTCGAAGGAATTCCTTCTGATTCAAGTTAAGCATGCTCTTTCACAAGTTCCTCGATGCGCTTCATCGCACCTGGTTCTAATTCTTCAACTGCCGTTGCCGCCTCTTCTAATGCTTTCGCGTAACGGAACTGCATAAACGATTCTTCGGCTTCCAAAAGACGTGCATGAATTTCCGGATTAGACGTTCGATATCGATTACCATATTGAATAATCCATTCAATAAGCATGACATTTTCAAGTAACTCTTCGACTTTCACGCTAACATCATCCACTGCTTTTTGTGCATTCTCCAAGTATGAATCGACAACAAACATGTTAAGAGGGACTTCCTGTAAACTTTGCGTCACGATATAAATCTGCTCATCCGCTTCTTCAAGATGTGCCTCCATATCATCTGGAATGCCTGGAATATTCCCTCTATGCAGCTTCCGTTCAATATTTTGTAAGTTTCGAGATAATTCGTCCAGTTTTTCACGCACATTATTTTCATTGATACGTAAGTTTTTCAGACGGTTCGCAAAACTTTCCCGTTCATCCGCAATTTGTTCCAACTCTTCAGTAATACTTTGCAATTCATCCTGTAAACCTGAGTAAGCAGAAAGCTGATCCTCAAATCGGGCTGTCAGCACTTCAAAACGCTGATCGATTGCCGTTATTTTTTTCAGTGCTACTTGTGGAATTTGCGCTTCTTTCTCGTCTAGTCGATAACTTTGTTGAACGAAAATCGCTTCGTTTAAAGTATCTTTCGTCACAGCGATTAGGTTGGTTAATTGCTCCGCAATCTCCTCATAGTGTTCATCGACATAATGTTTTGCATTTACTTCATTCTCCAGTGCATCATAAAACGAATCGATCCAATCGTTCAATTCGATTGTTCGCTGTTGAATCGGTTCAATTTTAAGTTCCACCATTTTTACTAGCATCTCTTCCAGTTCGGCCTCAATAGCAGCAAAATGCTTTGGCAATTCGAGATGCCCTAAGTAATAAGCGTTATCTTCCATTTCGCGTACACCGTTTCGGAGTTCGCGGATGGTCGTCGGAATTTTATGTTGCAGCTCTGTCAATAGTGTTGGAATGTCATGAATAAGTGTAAATAATCGATTTCCTTGTTCAGACAATGAAATCACGATTTCCCGCGCAAGCAGATAATTGCCATTTGCGGTTAACTCGTCGTATTCATTCAATTTCGGATTAAAGGATTCTAATTCCTTATCAAGCGGATCTGCCGTCTTACCAAATGAATGTTGATGCGCAAGAACGGTCTTTCTCGCAGCACGATACTGGTCTTTCAATTGTTCAATTTCAATCCGATTTTTCTCTTCACTGCCGACTAATTCGTTTAGTTCATACAAAATGTCATTCATTTTTTTATCGCAAAATTGGGTTTTTTCCCGAATTTCTTTTTCGATCGCTGTTGCTTTTCCGAAACGGAATCGGTCGACTGCATCTTCCACATCGAATAATAGTGAATCAATTGTCGGCATATGTACATCCATCACTTCTGTCCATTCACTGCGCCAGCGTTCGAATTTCTCCTCGGTTTCACCCGTCATATTCAATTGTTTCACTTTCGTCAGCTCTTCTAAAATCGGTTTATGTTGAATCTGTAGCTTTTCTTGTTCCAACCGGTTGATTTCTTGAAGATGTTTGCGTCTGAATAAGAAAGCGATTGTTGTTAGTATGATGAGTATAATAATTGGAATGATGAAGTATTTCATCGTGGTCCCCCTGTCCCGAGTCGCTATACCATGATATTATCCTATATAGTACCACGTTTAAAGACTTTTGGTTGCGAAAATGAATGATTTTTAGCGAAAAGTCTGTGATACGCCGCTACAATTAGCCAATATCACGTATTGGACGTATACTATTATGAAAAAGAGAGGTGTTCATAATGTTCGTAAAAATGGATTATTCAACTGATGCACAACAAAGCTACGAACAATTAGCCAACCAATTAGACGTATTGTTAACGGGTGAAAAAAATATGTATGCTAATTTGAGCAACGCTTCCGCATTGGTCAATCAGTTTTTTGACCGTATTAATTGGGCTGGCTTTTACATGATGGATGAACAACAACTCGTACTCGGCCCTTTCCAAGGTCTTCCTGCTTGTATTCGCATCCCACTCGGAAAAGGAGTTTGCGGTACTGCAGCGCAAAATAAAGAAAGTATCATCGTAGCAGATGTCAATGCGTTTCCAGGGCATATCGCTTGTGACGCAGCTTCACAATCAGAAATTGTCATTCCCCTGCTAAAAGAAGGTCTAGTGCTCGGCGTGCTAGATATCGATAGCCCCGAGTTAAACCGTTTCAATGAAGAAGACCGCATTGGCCTTGAACGCTTTGTTGAAGTGCTCGTCAAGCATCTTTAAACGATAAATCCAAACCAGCTGCCTTAATATTCTCAAGGCAGCTGGTTTTCTTACAAATGTTTCGTCATCATCATTTCAACCACTGCAAAAGCCTGCGTGAAATCAGCAATCAAGTCATCCGCATGCTCTAAACCAACCGACAGCCTTAACAAAGAATCCTCAATCCCCATTTGCCTACGCTCTCCTTCTGGAACACCCGAATGTGTCATCGTTGCTGGATGCTGGATAAGCGTTTCCGCGTCGCCAAGGCTAACCGCAATTTTAATGAGAGAAAGACGATCCATTAACAACTGTGCGCCTTCTTTGCCACCTTTTACTGTGAATGAAATAATGCCACCGCCCGCCAGCATTTGACGTTTAGCAAGCGCATATTGCGGATTATCGACGTCAAAAGGATAATAAACCGCCTCGACCAGTTTCTGTTTCTTTAAATAGGCAATTAGTTTTTCCGCATTCGACGAATGGCGTTCCATTCGAATCGACAACGTTTTCAAACCACGAATTAAGAGCCATGCATCAAACGGCGAGATTATGCCACCATAATCTTTTTGCACAGACATCCGAATCGACTCAATCTCTTCCTTATCATTCCCAACTAGTAGCCCAGCAATGACATCTCCATGTCCATTAATATATTTTGTTGCACTGTGCACCACGAAATCAGCACCGATGTCCAATGGATTTTGTAAATAGGGTGAAGTGAATGTATTATCGACAACAACACGTAAGCCATGGCGTTTTGCTACATTGGCAACAGCCTGAAGATTCACAAGTTCCATTGTTGGATTGATAGGGGTTTCTACATAGATACAAACCGTTTCAGGTCGAATCGCTTGCTCAATCTCTTCTTCCGTATCCATGCGAATCAAATCATGCGTAATATTGTACTTCTTTTGCATGATGCTAAGAAGTCCGAATGTGCAGCCATAAATTCCCCGTGAGCATAAAATATGATCACCCGTTTTAGTCAAATGCACAAGAATCGCACTAACAGCTGCCATCCCTGAACCAAATGCTAACGCTCCTTTTCCATTCTCGAGTACCGTCATCCGTTCTTCCAAGACGCGCACCGTTGGATTTCCCAATCTCGAATAAATATTTCCTTCTTCCTCACCGGAAAAGCGGTTCTCACCTTGAACGGCTGTTTCAAATACGTATGTCGATGTTTGATAAAGTGGGACTGCGAGACTTCCATGATGCGCATTTGAATCATAACCACTATGGATAACTGTCGTATCCTTGTGTAAATAATCCTCATTCATCTCTATCCATCCTTTCCTTATCACAATCTTATACTCCTACTTCCATTTTACATTCTATTCAGGTAAATAAAAAGAATTGTAACCGACAGCAGATTGCAAGGTAGAAGCTTGACTCACTTAGATATACTTGTTATGATGAAAAATGTGTAAAATAGTTGCAGCAGTTGTGTGTTCCAAATTGTCCAGTCTATTCCTTTTACAAGGTGTATCGCGTAACTTCCTGGCTGCGGAAGCGAAGATGCAAGATGATAGAATGGCATTTGGATTGAATACATCTGGTTCTTATTTTACAACAAAATAAAACCAACAACAGAGGAGGAGTCATTCATGGCTCGTTATACAGGTCCAGCTTGGAAATTATCACGTCGTCTTGGAATCTCACTTTCAGGAACAGGTAAAGAAATCGAAAAACGCCCTTACGCACCAGGACAACACGGTCCTAACCAACGTAAAAAACTTTCCGAATACGGATTGCAATTACAAGAAAAACAAAAACTTCGTTTCATGTACGGCGTAAACGAACGCCAATTCAAAACGATGTTCCTTAAAGCAGGTAAAATGCCTGGTAAACACGGTGAAAACTTCATGATCCTTCTTGAAACTCGCCTTGATAACCTTGTATACCGCTTAGGTCTTGCTCGCACACGTCGTGCAGCTCGTCAACTTGTTAACCACGGCCACATCTTGGTTGATGGTAAACGCGTTGACATCCCTTCTTACAGCGTAAAACCTGGTCAAGAAATCTCTCTTCGTGAGAAATCTCAAAACCTTGACGTTGTAAACGAAGCAATCGAAGTGAACAACTTTGTTCCTGAATTCGTTTCATTCAACAACGACACTAAAGTCGGTCAATTCGTTCGTATGCCTGAGCGCAGCGAGCTTGCGGCTGAAATCAACGAAGCACTTATCGTTGAGTTCTACAACCGTTAATAATAACGTGTTGAAAGCAGTGGAATCTAAAACCCCGGAAGTTGATTTATATCAACGTTTCTGGGGTTTTTCCTTTTATCTAGAGTATGCAATTTATCGAAATGAATTGAATTGATTTGGGGGACGTCTGGGGGACTGAAAAAGCAGGCAGGCGCATGGCAAATAAAATCAAACGTACCACCTTCTCAATCGAGTTGGTGGTCGTTTTTTAATCCCTGCATTCAACTTTGATTATATCGGTAGCAGGAATCCGGTCATCCCCGAATGGACCTTCAATCGATATGGTATTTAGCCGTTGGTCAAGGGCTGTTATTTTTCCAATGTAGGGGCTTTCGCTCCCATTTTTCCACACTGTAACTATAGCTTCACTTTGGCGTTTGTATGCCAATTCTACTTCCATTTGGATTGCTTCCAGCTCCCACTCATCAAATTCTGGTTTCTTGGTCAATTGATCCTGTTCGTGCCACTCGATTAATTTCACAACATGCTCCGGCAACATCAAGCCTCGCCATTTTATATTTCCTCTGTCACGAATCATCTGACGCACTCCGTGATTCTAAGTGTTCGTGGCCTTGAATCCGCAAAATCGATATAACCTTTTTCTCGCATCCGATCTAAATGGCCGTGCACAGTCGATACAGATTTAAGGCCTACTCCTGCGGTAATCTCCCGCATTGTCGGTGAGTATTTATTTTCTTCAATATAAGTTCGAATGAAATCATAAATTCGCTGTTGTCTTTCTTTCATTGTTCAATATCCCCTTTTCAAAATAAATTGACATCAACTCTTCTGTGTGATTACGTAGCCGGACGTTTAAATAGCGCCGAGTATCCTCGTTATCTCCATGGACAAATGCATACTCTGTAAACGTGCTATCTTTACTTTTTTTAATCAACTTCATATTTCTGTTTCGTGCATAAATATTTGTCTTCTTTAATTCGGTCCGCGCAATCTTTAATGCATTTTCAACAATATCGACATATGGACCTTTTAGTTTAAACGGGCTAATTTCAATCGTTTCCCTGTCTCTTTCCAAAATCTTAATGACCATCGGTAAGTAAATCATGTTCTCAAAATGAGGTAACATATCATGCGGAATAAACAGCATTAGACTACCCTGCTTTCTTTCGTGATGACGGGAACAAGCGCAAGAACATTACCAATTAAAAAAGTTCGTTTGGATTGCCGTAAATAGCAAAACGCCCGAAATGAACCCTCTCCTACTTGGATTACCTTCATCCGCCGCTTACTAACTCCACCGTTCTTATCCATATACATCATATCTAATAGCTGGTACCCCATCGACTTTATCAATTGATTACGCACACTCGTTCCCCTCCTTGTTTCTAGTATACAGAATAAATGTTCGTATGTAAAGCAAATAAAAAAGACATCCAAGTATAGTCAGTTCGGACAATATGTCGTACGATAGGACTAATACAAAGGAGGGGTTTGTTATGGCTGCTAAAAACAAAGTGATTGCTGGGGATTACGCAGGGAAGAATATCATCCATACGTTAGGGACTGTCTCTATTGCAACTGGGTTATTTAAAACGCTAGAAATCAATAAGGATACGATAAAAGAATATGAGGTGTTAGATGAGGAAAGCCGTAAAAGTGCGACAAGTGCTGTTGGTCGTGCATTTGTAGGTGGAGTTATTCTCGGACCTGTCGGATGGCTTGCTGGGCTGTCTGCTAAATCAAAAAGCGCGCACACGGTCGCTATTGAATTTAATGATGGAAAGAAAAGCTTGATAGAAATTGATAAAAAAGTTTACTCATCTCTTGTTAAGAAAATGTTTTGAACTTGTTGAAATAAAAAAAGGCGACTTACTCAAATTGATGAGTAGTCGCCTTTTACTTACTTCTTATAAGCATCATCGTATCGTTTGAGTACTGTCGCAAACTGTTCTCGTGTCAATGGGTCCCCTGGGCGCTCTCCGTTCATCAGCTTCTTATCTGTTGCCCATTTCCATGCATCGGCATGAGTAGCACTTGGTTTGTTATTAGTCACAATAACTTCCTCCTTCTGCTTTGTAAATTTTTCTAACGCTGCCATTGTTGCAAGTCCAGCCGAGCCATCTACTACTAGCCCGCTAGCTTTCTGAAACGCCTTAACTGCCGCTAATGTACCTGGACCATTGATTCCATCAACCGCAACCTTATGGCCGGCATTTATGAGTAGCTGCTGTAATACTTCAATGTCTGGATCAATCATGTAATGCACCGGATTTTTGGCGTTCGAATACTTGTTGTTCCAGCGCCCTGTATGGACCTCAAAGTGTAGATGCTGCCCCGTGGAGCCCCCTGTGTTACCCATTATTCCGATTGTCTGCCCTGCCTTGACTGATTGTCCTACTTTCACGTTATAAGAGCGCAAATGAGCGTATACCGTCTCATACGTTTTGCCACCAATTTTATGGACAATCATAATTGTATTGCCATACGTCCCAAACGTACCGGTACGTTGCACGCGAGATACAGTGCCGCTAGCCGCTGCTAATACTGGCACGTTGCCCGTCTTGGCTAAGTCGATGCCCCAATGCATCGTAGACGGCTTTTTCGTAACTGGGTGGGTACGCATACCGAATGGTGACGTGATACGCCCCTCACAAGGTTTGATGAACATTACTTGCCACCATCCTTTTTCTTCTGTAGCTGTTCATTCACTTTATTTCCAGTCAACTCTTCCTTGAATTCATCAGGAAACGACTGCTTTTCTTTTTGCAAGTCAATGACTTTCAATTTCTCGGCTAACGAGGTTGGGACCAAGACACCCAGCTCCGCCATATTTTCCGTGATCGAGAGTCCTTCATTTGCGATATAAAAAAGAACGGTCGCATATGTAATCGCTCCGTTCAGGTTGAGGATTTGATCAATGACATTGGCCAAGATGATAACCACGAGAATTAGCATCTTTCGAGCATAGCCAAAAAGGCTCTTTCTCGTCCACAAATTATTGTTCTTCCAACCTTTTGATAGCCCAGTAATGATGTCCAGCACCATCAACAATAATAGTAAATGTAAAAACTTAACTCCACCAAATAGATACATGTGTGTAATTTCTAAATAATCCAGATTAATTCCTCCCATGCAAATCACTCCTCTATACAAAATAAAAAGAGCACCCGGTTAGGGCACTCTATTGAACATGATATTATCTTTACTGCTGCACATAATGGTCCGATTGCGAATTTGAACAAAATAAAAAAGCCTACTCAGCGTATGCTTTACCTGTAATTTGTTCAAATTCTTCTGAAGTAATTTCTCCATACGGATTAGACTCTGTTTTGACAACGATACGAAGTTGATCAATTGTCACGCATTTAGCGTTGTATGCAAATTTCCAAAATGCCATTATGAGACACCCCCTTTCATTAACATTAAATCAATCTTGACCTTTGCTAATTCCGATGTAAGCAAAGTGTTGGTTGCTTTTAATTGCTCATTCTCCTGTAGCAACCGCTTAGCATTTGGGTTATTTCTGATTGCGGAATGACTGGTTAAATTTTTGTCAACGTCAACGCCATTGACCCAAATAGTCCACTCGAACTCATCGCTGACTGTAAAATTCTCTGAGACAGCATAATCGTAATCACTTGAAACGGTTGGTTCACTTTCATGAATTTCTACTACTTGCTTTGTTTGTTTTTGGTACTCTAAATAAGCCATATTAAACCTCCTATTCAAGCCATACTTTATAAACATATACAGTTCCCGACCCAGCGGCATTGTAGTATTGACCGATTGTCAGATAATACAAACCGCTCAAAGATGATATGTCTAATTCTACTTCCGTAGGTGTGATATATTGAGCGGAAAAATCTGCGTGTGCTACAAAACCACTACTCGCCTCCTTAGCATCTCTTACTGTTTTTAATCCCATTCTAAAGGGTCTTGATGTCGTTGAACTTGTTTTCGTTATTAAGCATTTTACTTTTTTGAAATTAGTAACGTCGACTTGGTCGTCTGGAGAAAATACAGCATTATTGGCAGAACTATTGCCGCATTGCAGGAATACATTGTCGACATTAAAAGTGACCGTTCCGCCAGCATCTCCAATCGTAACTTTAGAAACTGGCACTAATTGAACGCCGTGGTCATAAAGCATCCTCAAATACTGAATAAATTCCTTCCAAGCTCCGCTTATATTCCCTTTTGGAATCACTTTTTCTTTCCAAGCCCCTTGAACTTTTTGCCAAACATTATTTACCTCTTTAAAAGTACCTCCGACGTTCACCCATGTTTTCTTAGTCATTCACCTCACCTCTATTCATATTGGAAATAAATATCTCCGTCGGTCCCACCTGTTGGCTCTGCTGTTCCAAAGGTTATTTTACGTCTGTTTTCTGCAGGTAAAGCGCTTTGCTTACCATTCCAAGACTCGCGCTCTCCCGTTTGCAAATGCTTCGTATCATCCGCCGTATGCGTCGCAAGACTTTCCTTATTTTCAGTGATTGCAGCATCAATTAAATCTGCATTTTCGTTTAAATCATCGACATTTACATAGTCAGTTAGATCGGGTTTCTTTAATTTTAAATTTGTTGTTTCTTGCAATTAGATCACCTCATCCCATATTCTCAAATCATTCCAGTTCATATTGGACACCTCGCCCCACAATCTACTAGTCAACGATTCCCACGGATTAAAAGTAAATGTATAAGTTACGCCTAGATGCGCTGGAATAACAATGTCCAACGCATTTTTTAAACCAACAATATTGTTCGGAATACCTTTCGTTCCAATAAACTTGATTTCGAAAACGCCGGGAACATCAGTCTTTCTTACGTCCACTTCACCATTCGAGTATGCGCTAGCGACCGACTTAATCGTTTCTTCGGTCGTTTGGTCAAAGCTTGCACGATAGCGCGAATAAATCTGCTCTCGACGTTGGTCGTATCTTAAATTCTTTACCGTTTCGATTCCCAAATCACGTTCAGATAAGGGCAATGACTCTATAGCTGTGTCAAGAAAGATGTTACGTTCAGTGACTTCTAATCTTTGTTCAGCGTTTCGGAACTCACGATCATAGGCTGTTAACGCCTCATTAAATACGCCCGATTTTCGTTCATATAACGGAAGGTATTTATTCATTTCAGATTTATAATCACGTTCAGAAACAACGATACTGACAACCATTTCCGTACGCGTCTGGATAACTATTGGGGATTGGACAATCTTCACGCCTGTTGTTTCTAATTCAGTCGTAACCGTCGCTGTTGTGTACGAGCGCTTAACGACAACACCAGTAGATCCTTGTTCCGTTTCAGTTTCCATTAATGCTATACGAAAATCTATCCACTGGTGCGGTAATAGTTCACCCCATGTTAAAATACTGACTTCTTGCCATTGTTGTTGTTCGATGACATTCACATAATCACCTCAGTCGGACAATCAGATAGTTTTTCGGAATCTTGTATTGGCTGGATATATCGATATTTTTCACGAATTCAGCAGGTGATTTGAATAGCAGGTTTCCGCCAGTCAAACTATCCAATATTCCAATGTGTGTAATATCTCCCCACGCCTCTCCGGCAATCGGGAAAAGAATATCAGCATTGTTGGACGTCTGCCCCTCTGACGGCGCTGTGAAAGCCGATGATTGCCTTTTATAGCTTACTTGACTGATTTCTATGTCGCCGTTAAATAATGCGATATACACTCCTTGAAGGTTGTCCGTCAATACTTTGTTTTTCAGGTACACGCTCATATGGTTCATTCATTCACACCTCCCATGATTGCCACTTCTTCATCGCCGATTGGAATATTAGCAATACCCCCATTGACAAGTAAATCAGCATAATCAAGCACACCGTCACTATCAATGATTTCACTACCTGTTTTGGCGTAACTGACAAAGGTAGTTTTAAATGCGATATCTTTGAGATATTTGGCTATGTTTTTCGTAATATTTTCTTTGGCTAACGCTTCTGTATATCCACCGGCTAAACTCAATGTCGCTATTATATTAATAGGAACACCAGAAGCGCTTATAACTAACAATTCTTCGACACCGAACGGCATTTCTTTACGTATGTGAGCGTCGACATTAGCAACCAATTCGACGCTAGCGGGTTGTTTATTGCTATCAATGATGACTACTTTCATAGTTAATGGACCATTAAATCTAGGGATCACCCTTACACCGCCAACACCTACAACTTCTTTCGCCCATTCTTCATAATGATATTTGTTACCCGCTTTGCCAGGTCGCTGTAACTTATCGTAATAGCGCTGCCTCAACTCATTATCTGTTTCAGCTTCATAGCCATTCATGACAGGTTCAGGGTTATAGACATCAATTAATCCTGGAATAGATACTGGGAAATGATTAATAGCACCAGCAGGAACGTTGCCTACTATTCCGTACGCTTGCGCTTCAACCAATACGTGCATTAATCCACTTTCATCAATTGTTTTATTTTCCAAAGAAACGTAATAAACATTGTCCGAACCTACGAAGTCATTGATTTGAATCGATGCACCGGAAGAACCAGAAATAATAACAGTGGTCGTTGCAGTAGTAGCCGGCTTTCTTTTTCGTCCTGTTCGCTGATAAACAAAACGTGTCAATTCATCGCCATAAAGATTCTCTACATCCATCTTACTTTCCACAACATGGATTTTCTTCTGTTGTTCTGCAAATTCGATAGCAGCCACTTTGGTGGAATCAAATATAAAAGAGCCATTGGACTTGTCATAGTCATCGTCCACTTTTGTAAGCATACGTTCATGGATCTGTTGTTCTGTTTCCATCTACATGATCACCTCCATGTCGAACGTGTTGTACATTGGAGAATTTACACGGAAAAATATTCTCATCCATTTACCGTCACGTTCAAACGACCAACTTTCCAGACTGTCGATATAAAGACTTGAAGTGAGTGATTCAGTGACTTCCCGTTCAATTTCCGCTTCAA
Organism: Sporosarcina sp. FSL K6-1522; assembly: GCF_038622445.1. Lineage (GTDB taxonomy): Bacteria > Bacillota > Bacilli > Bacillales_A > Planococcaceae > Sporosarcina. The sequence continues at coordinate 2,312,228 of NZ_CP152019.1, read as the reverse complement.
TGAATGCCCGTGGAAGGTTCATTCCAATTAGTTCTTCTAATATAATGCCGTACTCCGTATTGTCGTAAATTCGAAATCGATAACGTTCTGTACGCATCGTTTTTTCAATCCACATTTTTAATGATTCGATACCATGTAATTCGACCAATTTTCCATCCTTTAATACAAAATCACCTTGGTTGAAATCATAAAGAAAAGACTTACCAATCGGTGGCAAGTCTTCTGGTAATTGCTCAATATCAAATTCTAATTCTGTGATTTTGGGTAGCATTTCAGAACCTCACCGCCTTGTCAATTACGTAATAAAGCTGGCCGTCTGAAACTGGAACAAGAATCACTTCATCACCCTTAACAAGCGTATCAGTCCATTCGATAAGCGCATCCTCATTGGTTAAGTTGACGTAATGCTTGTGATTACTAGCGCCTTGACCACCATCGTTTACCGTTGTCGTTTCGCCCCAATCAGTTTCTTTAAACTTGATTCTGCGCTCATATCCATTAAGCAGATGGGACGAAAAAATCAACCTGCTACCATCAAGTGATATGACGTCGCCCAATGCTATTAATGGTTTTGGTGGTGGGGATACAACTGTACCGGTAGTGATGGATAATGGTGTTTTTTTGTCACGATCTTTAAGCATTATTGCCAGTTCTGTCAGTCCGTCATTTGCCATTATCTTGCCCCCAGTCCTAGACTCATTTTGTGGATTCCGCCACTAATCGTGTGGCTCACGTCATTGATTAAATACGTTCCCTTGATTCCAGTTACCGGCTCGTTTACTACCAATAACCGCCCGGCTCGAACACTATCATCACCTAGTAGTTCGATGCTAACTTCTTCCGATACTTTTGATAGTTCCTTTAATTCATTGCGGGCAATCTCAGCAGCAGAACGTTTTTCATCTTGATCCAACTGTACGACTTTTTGTAGTTTCCCGTATTTGTTAACCATCGCAGTATCATCACGAGTTAAAACTAACTTGTCATCGTTGCCAACTACTTGAATTGAGTTAACCATGTCAGCAATACTCCGCTTGCGAGATGGGCTAGCAATAGCGTTGGTGGCATCCATCAGAAATGCATCTGGAAATGGTTTAAACATAGCTTTAATGACTAAATCACCTTGTCGCTCAATGAATAGCTTCCCTTGCCGCATTTCCATAAGATATTTTACGCCAAGTTTTTGTTCGACAAACTCTATAATTTCTTTAATAATATCGCTTGGTGCATCGTCCGGGAAAATCTTATCGATCCCAACTGGCATGGAAACAATATTTCCAATTGGTACACCAAAGTCATTTACAACTTTTCTTATACATTGATCGGCACGCATTTTTCTAAATTGATAAATGGATGATGATTTATTTAAGTAGAACGCAAAATCGAATGCTGTATATCCAATTGGACTAATTCCGCTTCTGTCTTCGTCTACAATGAGTGCCCTAGTTATTTCATAATTGGCATTCTTCAATACAACCATATCGCCAATTTCACAAGGGTTTTTCGGGAAGTGCTTAACATCATTGAAAGCAATATCAAACGTGATTTCTTCACCTAGTTCATCTTTATTGCTTCTTCTTGATATAGTACCAATCAAAGGTGTGATATTCGTCATAGTAGCGCCTTTCACAACCCACAATTCGTGCGCCATCATCTCACCTTCTTCGTTTTCAGCTGAATCATTTTAAATTCGGAAAGCGTCAAAGTGTAGTAAATGTCACCAGATCCATCTTGATAGCCATATTCAAAGTCATCAATAGTCATTACGATATTAATCGGTGCTCCTGTTGCAATCAAGCGGACACGTAGCTTTCTATCACGCCAACTTTCTATGATTTTCACATAGTCCCACCGTAATCGATTCTCACCCCTTGCAAACGGGTAATGCTTATCATGATGAGGAAAAAATGAAGCAATCACAAGTGACTTCAAGCCACGTTCGCCGAAAAGCTTTATATCGCCCTGATTGATTGTAGTGAAATTTTCATTATTTACTGGACTAGAAATCTTAAATTCAGACGGAACAATAGGAAGCTGAATGACTTCAGCTCTATTATTCACACTAAGAAATATGTCCATCATTCAACCTCCTCACATGTTTGCTAAACGTAATTTAAGCAGTGGTATCAATTCGTTTACAATTTCATTGACGGACTTGTTATACCCATCAATTTTGATAACGACATCACCCTTCGGCATATTTTTAATTAGCTGAATCAACTCTGATAACGCTTGAATCAATTGCGCTAAACCTGTAGGTGTTGAAACATCTGTCGTTTGATACGTGTATTGTGTTGTTGTGCTAGTTTGAGCACTACCCCTCACGCTTGGTATACCTTGATCAATATTATCGATTGATAATCCTTGCTTTCGTAAATTGCGAGACTGCGTAGCTGGTACAACCATTTCATCTTTATGGAGTTCCGCGACATAACCATCGTATGGTACGCGATTCAATCCACTTGCGTGGGAACCGTCTACTCCTCCACCCCCACCAGATTTCATCCAATTAGGCATACTCGGCATTTTAATCGTTGGCATTTTAAAATTCTTGAATGCCCCCACTAGGCCATCCCACTTTTCTTTAGCTGAATCCAAGAAAGATGTCAGTGGACTAAAGAAATTCGATACCGCTGTTCCTGCCGCCGACATCGCTTCACTGATCCCTGTTTTAACGCCCTCCCAAACTTCTGAGGTCCAAGTCTGCAAGGCTGTCCATTTCTCTTTAATGACTTCCCATAACTCGCCCGCTTTAAGTTTTATCGTGTCCCAGTTCTGCCACAGAAGGATTCCTACGGCAACGACAGCACCAATAGCAAGCGCTACCCAACCGAGTGGAGATATGAGCAGTGTGCCATTTAGTAATGCTGTGGCAATCTGCACACCCACGGTTACACCTTTCCAAATTGTTGTCGCAGCAGTTACAGCAACTATCCCAATCTTAAATGCTGCTATTGTTGCGGCTACTCCAGCGACAACTGGTCCAATTAATGACCAGTTGTCTTTGATGAAGTTATACATTTCCGTAGCTTTATCAACGGCAAATCCGATGCCCTCCACAATGCCGGGGAATGCAACATCTTTCATCCAATTAAGTCCTGGTTGTGCTGCTGTATACATCTCTACTACTTTATTCCTGACACCGGGTAGAGCGGTATCCTTCACCCAAGCAAGTCCAGGTTTAATAGAGTCAAATGCACCTTTTGCAATATTTCCAAATCGACTGAATCCGCCAGTAATTTTATCCGCATCGACATTTCCAATCCACTTCGTTAGGCTTTGCATTCCTTTTACGACTGGACCGAGTATTGGTACACCTAGATTCCCTTTTAATGTATCCCACGAAGAACGCAAGTTTCCCATCACGTTCTCGAATCCATCACCTTCGCGCGCCGCTTGTCCCAACGCGCCGGACAACTTGTTTCCATCCTCAACCATTTGCAATAGTGTTAATTGCTTTTGTTCTTCACTCAGCTTCTTGAATGATTTACCGTACAATTTATTTGCCGTTGCATTCCTGGTTGTTTCAGTGGCCGAAATACCCAATGCCGCATCGTTTGCGTAATTCCCCTTTAAAAACGATTGCAAACTCTCGGATACATCCTCAATGGACCTGTCATAAAATGCCGAACTATCTGCTGCGGCCAACGTTGCTCGTTCAGTCAACTCTAATGCTCCGGCCGTGTCCATTCCTGTCGTTTTAGCAAACGCCGCCATTCCTAAGAAACTACCTTTCAATCTATCGGATAGCATGTTCGTTTCATTCGATACTTTAGCTAAACTACTTTCCGCTGCTGATTCCATGCCTTCGAATACTTGTTCAAACTGCGCTGACATCGCCTGGGCTGATGCTGCACTTTCAACCATGCTTACACCAAGATCCTTAATTGCGTTGACCCCCATGAAAGCCGCCGCCATTCCTACAACCCCTTTGGCAACAGATGAGAAGTTTGAAACAGCGGAATTTTTAAATCGACCAATTTGATTGCCCGTTCGTCGGATGTTCCGCTCTACATCGGACATCCCGCTATTGAAGTTGCTACTATTTAGCCTTAATACAGCGGATATGACACGATTTCCAGCCATTCATTTCTCACCGCCTTCATACAAAAAAGAGAAAGCTATTGGGTAGAATCCCATTTAGCCTTCTCTTCTTCAAAGTGTAAATCCATGCTTGCTTGCATGAACATCTTTTCGACAATCGGTAAATCCAATAGATAATCCATTGAATGTCCTTTATGAATGTAGTGATGAAGAAAATAAAAATCATCATCACTTTTGATTAGTTTTTTAAATCATCCACCGGGGTGACTTTTGCGTTATATCCCGCAAGAAGCATACCTTCTTGAGCGATACTAGTAATTTCACCGATTTCTAGAATCTTCGAAATGATATCGGTGGGTTCTACACAGCCATATGCTTTTTGCAAATCAGCGTCTCTTAGGTTCGGTTCAGTAATGATGTTATAAATAAAATACTCATCCGGATTCCCTTCGAAACTGGCATCAGTCGATAACTCGATAGTATCCATCACTAGCGATCGTTCAGCGCGACGAATGGTAATCGTAGAACCTAAACGATCTACAAGAAGTTCTTTTGTAACATTTTCTTTTGGTTGAATCTTTTCTTTATCTTTAATCAAATCGGTCAAAGTTAATTTTTTTTTCATGCGTAATATCCCCTTTATGGTGTGATTAAATCAATCATGTCGTAATCGGCAAAGTTAAATGATAACTCTTCCGTCATAGTCGTTTTTTGTTCAAATTTCATCAACGTAGCTTCATTAAATGTGACTTCATTGAGAGCCACACGTTCCGAGCCAAAAGCGTCTGGATCAGCGAGCTTTCCCACAATGCTAATTTCGGGGACGATACCCTTTTTAATCGCTTCTGCTAAAAGTGCAGCACCACGACTATATACTTTCTTTACAGTCATAGAGCCCTCGCCATTCCACCCTATCATCTTCTTGTGAGTGGCCAAGTCTTCTGCCATGTTGACATCTTCGTAGTCCACGTTCACTTTCGCTTCAAACTCTTCAATGTCGAGCCATTTGTCATTATTTACCCATACAGCTCCAAAAGTTCCATTGACCTGCTTATTCGCACGAATTTTACTCATTCACGTAACCTCCTTAAATTTCGATATTAAAGTCAAGATCCTCAATGGTGTCAACCACACGGACCTTGCCTGCTAGGAACACATGACGTTTAAACGCACTTTCTTTTACTTTGTCATCGTCCCAGTCACTTATATCCACGCCTGCTGAATCCCATGCCACACGTTGCGAATCGACATCAACCCATGCCGCATTTTCGGCGTTGGGATCGAGCAATTCCAATCCTTCCAATTCGGTGAAGCCCCGATTGATTTCATTCAAGAACAGCACTTGATTATCATAGATGTTCGGCACTTTACCGATATAGTTGTCATTGAAATTGTCATAGATTTCGTCGTGAATCATATCCAGAATTTCGACCACACGGATTGACTTAAATTCTTCGTTTTTCTCGTCTTCTGGTGTAATCGTTTTAAGGCTGTTCACGCCACGACCGATTTTTATTTTTTCCCCGTCATTAATAAGAATCAATTCACCGTTATCTACTGCTGCATCTGGATCGTCAATTTCTTTGACGGCCGTCACTTCGTCAAGCACAAAATAAGTGGACGAACGGTTAAATGGCAATCCAGCTAACACTCCTGCAATTCGCGCCGTGTATGCAGCTGTTGTGTAGTCTTTATCTCCAATTTTTATTTCTTCCGCAGTAAAATCAATAATTGATTCGTGATTGGCTGCCGTATTCGGTAACACCGCTTTAAATCTCTTCCTGTCTTTTTTGCGTCTCGCTTTAATCCACTCAACAATTTCCTGCGTTTCCGCATCTTGAATGCCTGGAATTGCTAGATAATCGAAGCGTTTATTCCTTAATCTTCCAAGTGCTTCCTTGTAATCTGCGGGCGTTGTTCCGACACGCTCAACAATTACCTTGCTAGCTCCACCTGCCAACGATTGTGTAATGGAATTTACGTTATCGGTCGTCCAGCCCTCAATTTTTTCATCAGGCTTATAAACAAACGTATCTCCGGTTTGCGTGTCATCCTTTAAAATCAACGCAACAATTCCTGCAGACGAACGTTTTGGTTTACCTTTTAATTTTCCGAAGAAATTAATATTGATTTTTGGTAGCCCCAAACTAAATCACTCCTTTTCAAAATCTAGTTCTTCCATTAGTTCTGTCGGGTGTTTATCCAAGAAGTCCTTCTGGTCTTCAGTCACCCATTCCAAATCACGAGCCGTAGAAAATTCCATGTCGAACGAACAATTCAACACGCCGTCATTCATAAACGTTGTGAGTTCGTCCACATTTAAATAGCGATCTTTTACTCCTAGCTTTAAATCAAACAACTCTTCTAATGTTTCCTGCATTTCCAATACTTCAATGGCGTATTCATAGCGATCCGATGGGAAGTAATAAATGCGTACGGTCAGGGATTTTTCGACTTGCGATTCATTCCCCGCTCTATTCGCATTATCTAGTTGCACAAAAAAAGAAGGTCTATTAAAGCCTTCTTCCACATCACTACTATTGATTTCAATGCCCGTCTTCTTGAGTTGACGGTTGACTGCAATTTTAATATCTTTGTATGTGATCATAGCTTTCCATCCCTTAACAGATCATCCAACCAATCCGCAATCATTTTTTCATATTGTCCACTATTCCCGAATTTCTGTATCCCCTGTTCCATTACATTTTTTCCGGGAACAAAACCAACTTCTACGCCACCTCTTACCAACCTGTATCCGTGTTCAATCAAGTGGGCGTGGGGCGCGCTATTAATTACCCGCACAACAAACTGACCATCTGGATCTTTAAATGCTTTCCCTCGCTTGAATCGCTTGTGGTAGTTCCCTGATTTCTTTTTCACCCTACTGCGGGCTTCCTTGGCTACCACTGTTCGGGCTTTGCTACCAACTTTCCGCATGATTTTATAGCTTTCACGAGGAAGTCTATTTTGTGTCACATCCAATAAATCACGTTGCAACTCAGTCAGACCACTTATGTCGAAATCCATCATTCTATCAACTCCTGACAAAAGATTTCTAGGCTTTCATTTGCAAAATAAGGATTGAGGATATATTTAATTTCAAATCTATGACCTCTGAAATGAACCTGCATATCTTTTGTAATCGTCATACCCGATGAATAACGGACAATCACCTTGTGCGTAACATTCGTCAGTATTGTTTCCGCTTGTTGATTCTGCAAGCTACCTGTCTGAGGAACAACAGATGCCCATAAATCCATAACTTTCATAAACTTATAGGCTGTTTCTCCAAGTTCATTTTTATACTTAACGTTGCCGAATATATCCACACGATGGGGCATGTCATTTTTCACGCAATCGCCTCCGGTTCCGTGTACGAACTTAATAGAGAGAGTAGCTTTTTCATTTCTTCAAACGCCCCAGCAAACTTCTCCCCTCCACTCGCGTCAATGCCAAAATTCGCCTTACAGTAGGTAATAACCGCTTTGCGAATCAACGGATCTTCATCAATGATTTTAACCTCTAGTACACCGACTTCTTTTAACAGAAGTTTAGCAGTATCAATGAGTTCTGTTAGTTCTTCGTCATGATATGTTCCATCAATCCGCATTGCGTTCTTAACTGAATTTAGCAGCATATTTATTCACCGCTTTTCTTTTTGGTTTCCTTTTTAGGTCCTTCAAGGTAGCCGTTTTCTACAAGGTAGTCTACACGTTCTTTATTATCAAACGTATATTCATCACCTTTTTTATAAGATTTCATACCTTGAAAACGCTCGTTAAAATCTCGTTTCACTTTCAATTAAATCATCCTTTCAATTATGGAGTTTTAATATCTTGAATCAACGCGAATGCCTTAGTATCAAGAACGTCGCCATCAACAACTGCATATGCCACATAATCAGTAGTACGCGCCTTTGCGTGGTCTTCTGTCACAACACTGAATGGCTCATTAGTATTGAAGATTAAACCTTTGTTTGCATTACCGAATACGATGTGGCCAGCCGTGATTCCTGCGTCAGCTTCAACTTGGAATCCAAGCATACGTCCAACCGTTTGCCCTGTTGGGTCTGGGATAAAGTATGGACGTCCGGTAGTATCCACTAAGTTAGCAAGCACCGTCCAGATAGTGGCATTGTTCGTGTAGAACTTCGCACCTGGTAGATAGCTAGAGTGCACTTTTGAAATAGCTTCCGTAATCATTTTGAAAGTCAATGGCACTGGATCGGCCGCTTTACTAGGGTCATACGTTACAACTTGTGGCTTCAACGATTCTGCAAGTAGTGCCGTTTCTACACCGTGTGGACCTGTTGTACCATTACCACTTGCTGCCGCTTTACCAAGTGCTACACCTACGCGCTCGCCAAGTTCATTGATGATGTATGGAATGAAGTCAGTAACAGCCATTGCTTTTAACTTCCAAGATACTGTTACCGCCTTAGAAAGTTCATGTCCATCGAGAATTAATTCACCGAATGTATTCTTTTCGTCAGCTGTTTCCGTATCTTCCGGGTACCAAGCTGCGTCACCTTCATCAATGGAAGAATGTTTAGCAATTTTCAGCGTCCCACGAACATTGAATTTCTGAGCATCTGCAAAGAGTGGATACATTTCTTCCGCACGGGACCAAATACCAGCGACAACTGTTTCTGGGATTAGCACACCTGTGTTGCCTGTTGTGTGCGTGTAAGCATTGTCGAACTTCTTATTGACTGCATCGAATACTTCTAATTCGTCACCTTCAATTTTCTGCCCCATCATCTGCTTTGCCCAAGCATTTTCGTAAATCTTTTCTTCTGTTAAAGCGTTGGTAGGTTCGATTGTCGCCACTTGCACACCTCCGTCAATGCTTACACCCTTATTTTCAAGGTCAGTAACGATTTTGTTATCTTGCAATGCTTTCAAGTTAGCATTCGCAAGCGTGATAGTTTCAAACTTAGCGTCTAACTCTTCCACTTCTTTCATCTTTGCGTTAGCTTCGTCTACTTTAGATTCACCAATCATCGCCGTGATTGACTCCATCATTTCGTTGCGTAGCTTCAAATATTGTTCTTTTGTCATATTAATTAATCCCCTTTAATTTAAGTAGTCGGAAGTTCGCTTCCGCTAGTAACACATTTTCGTGCTTAACTTCTTCTGGTTCACCCATCATTGATAGTATCTTTTCAATAGCGTCGCCGCTTAACATCGGTGAGCCGAAACTTGCAGTGAGTGAGAGTTCTTCTTTTTCCGCGAACATGATTTCATCAGCGAACCCCTGCTCGACTGCAGAATTAGCGTTTAGCCACGTTTCCTTGTCCATTACCGCTTTCAGTTCTTCATCTGATTTACCTGTACGCGCTTTATAAGCATTCGCAATAGATTTGTTAGCAGATTTCAAAACTTCGGCAGTATGTTCAAAATCGCGATAGTCACCGCCGCCATAAGTTGACACGTTATGCATCATTAATTGGGCTGTTGGTGAAATCAACAACTTACCTTGACTTGCCGCCATTGCAATAACACTAGCAGCACTAGCAGCGAGTCCAACGATTTTAACGGTAACTTGCCCCTCGTAATCTCGTAACGTCGTATAAATCTCGCTACCGGCAAATACATCACCGCCACCACTATTGATTACTACATCCACATTAGATTTATCGCTAGGCAACGCATTTGATACCTTACTAGGACTTGTAGCATCAATCCCAATCCAATCATAAAAACGTTGGTGAGCATCGCTAACAATCGCACCTTTGACATGTATCTTCGTCATTCATTCTCACCCCCTCTCATCCTCTTTTTTTTCTTCCTTATCGCCAGACTCTGATATCGCTCCCATATCCAAACGCCTTACATAAATGTCTCCGCCTTCAATAGGCGCAAGCCCGAATACGTCACGGCCTTCATTCGCATTTACATAACCACGATCAATACCGTTATTCACGAAGTCCATTTTTGTTTTCAGCGTAGCGAATGCAAGGTTTGAACTTTCAAACATGATTCTGTTACCAAAACCACGTTCTCTGCGCGTGAATAACTTCCGTGTAAATTCATCAGACAATTGAACGATGTCACTTTCGATAGCGTTTTCGTAATAACTCACCCAATCGTTTTCTGAGTAGCTACTGCTAACAATTTTTTCATTCGTGGCGAAAAATGCGTATACCCGCTGCACCGTTACGTTCATTTGCTTTTCATTCGGCACATAGTCTTTTGGGTCAACCTGTATAGCATCCATCTTGGCATCAGTAGCAGCAGCACCTACTGAATCAGATTCGATGTTTAAATAGTCGTTCACAAATTGCTTAGTCGCTTTTTTCAAATCTTCTGGTCGAAGCGTCTGATTAAATTTAAGTAGCCACTTTACAATGTTGGAATTCTTAATTGCTTTAACAATCCCTTGATCCGTTGTATTTATTATTTCCATCAGCGGTGCTAGCGATTCCGCTGGACTATCACCGAATAGCTCGTTTGAATTGAAATCTTTTCGTAAATGGATAATGTCAGTGTATCGGAATGTGACAGCTTTACCATTTACCAATGTGAACTTTAAGTACAATTGACCTCTACTGTCCTTTATCGCATCTGTTGACGTTGCGGTGATTGGATAAATTTCAGTAGGATATCCGTTTTCATCACGGTTGATATAAGCGAATGCGTTGTTATTCAACTCTAAATGAGTGATTAACTTCTCCTGCATCTGTTGTCCTGTCATATACGGATTAGGTTCTTCTAGCAGAAACCTCATGTAAGCGTCTGGGTTGACCTTTAATCCTTCTTCATTCCTACGGATGTGTTTGCCTATCGCTTTACCAACTGCCTTAGCTTTTGGGCGTATAGCAGACCTCACAACGTCAGACTGATAGATTTTACCGTTCCATGCGTAAAAACCGTTTCCGCTATCCGTCATCATTTCGTAACGGGTAACAGTAACGGCTTTATTTTCTTTTTTGAATCTATCGAAAAAACCCAAATTGATTTCACCTCCTATATCATGTTTAGATAATCTTCATAATGTCTTTCCAACACAACATAAGCATCAAGCAAACTTGCAAATCCATCAATACGTTTCTTTTGATTAGTCCCTTTTATCGGCTGGATGTTACCGTTTTTATCAATCTCTATCGATACATTAGACAAGCACCATTTCAATATCGGGTTGTTGTTATAAACGACTCTATCACTTTCCAAATCTGCCCCCAGTGACATCATAGGAGATGAAAGGGTTTTTTTGCCCTGGATTACAGCTTCCATACTTTCTTTTCCGAAATGATTCTGCATTTCTTCCACAAAGTAAGTGGCAGACCAGCTATCGTAACCAATCCAAGGAATATAGATATCCTTTTCTTGTTGCACTTCTAAAAACCATGCAGTCACGTCACGATAATGTACTTTGTTTCCTTCGCTCGTTCTTAAATGTCCTTGTTCTTTCCATTTGTCATAAGGAATGCGATCTTCATTTGTCCTTTTTTCCAATAGTTCTTCTGGTAACCAGTACATTTGCTCAACATATATTCTTTCGTCATTCGGAACCATAAAAATAACCGTTGCACAGGTTAAGTCGGTTGTGGAAGATAAGTCCACACCACCTATCCCGTATCGCGGTTTAAGTTTAGCTATATCAAATTTCTCTTGGTTGTTCAATTGCTCAAATGTCAGCCAAGATTCTCCACCTGTTTCCCGTATGTTAAAATCTTTGCAAACTAGATTTTTAACGAGCATTGAGTTCGATTTTGCTTTATTTACCTTTTGTTCAAGTGAATCAATTTTCTTAATCGTCCCTAGACCTGGATTAGCTTTTTTCCAAGCCGCTTCGTCAATCCATTCTTTTCTTTCGTCCAGTTCGTAAACAATGGGAAGCAGCCTTTCGTTAACATATCCTTCCGGGTCGTCGTATCCGTTTATTACAAGTTCACACTCGTCATACAGTCGGTCATAAACTGATTCGCGAACCGTACCTGCTGTTGTCGTGACAAATATTAAAGGATTGTCCCTCGATGAAGTGCCATCCACAACGACGTCATAAAGATTCATGTCTTTCCAAGCATGAACTTCATCAAACGTCGCTCCGTGTACGTTGAGTCCATCTATGGATTCTGAGTCCCTGCCAAGTGGTTTGAATGCACCGTCATTAAATTCTGATACCATTTCAGAAACTAATGGCTTGATTCGCTTTCGCAATACTGGTGATTTGTTCACCATTCGTTTTGCTTCAAGCCAAATTATTTTAGCTTGATCTCGCTTTGTTGCCACTGCGTAAATCTCAGGACCAAGTTCACCGTCGGCAATCATTAAATATAATGCGACGGCAGCCGCTAAAGTGGATTTCCCGTTTTTTCGGGCGACAATTAAAATTACTTCTTGGTATTTCCGAGTGCTATCTATCTTGTGGACTATGCCGAACATGGCACCCATTAAAGCCTTCTGCCACAGTTCTAAAATGAAAGGCTTTCCACCCATATTCCCCTTTGAGTGTTTGCAATACATTTCAGTAAATTCAATAGCGTGACTCGCTTTAGATTCATCATATTCCCATTCGGATTCAGTATTTAAAATGATGTCATTAACAATATGTTTGTAAACGCGTCTAATTTTATCGCTAACAACTTCTTCACCTGAGTCAATTTTGTTCCGATATTCCAGGATTGGATTGTAAGCTAAGTAATTCATCTTTTATTCACGAAGGCCTCAAAGCCGTCATCCCCTTCGCCTTTTTTCTTCGGCTCAGGCTTGGGAAGATAATCGCCCAACTGCTTCATTATCGACTGGTAGCTTTTATTCATAGCGATATATCGTCTAGCTTGTGGACGTTCTCGTTCATATGGTTCTTGATCTGGGGATTGCGAAAACATTTCATCGTAACCATTCAAATCCAAATCCAGCCGAACATCTTCCAATCGAACGCGCAAGTCGGCCGCTTCCACAATTAACCCCTCAACGACCATGAGGGTATCTTTTGGCAGTTCCTTGTAGATCCGTTTAAGTCGATTGGTTTCTTTCTTAACTCGTGCATCTTTTGTCAATTCTTTTTTAGTCGCCATAAATAACACCTCAATTCTGCATTTATTGGGGTAGGGGGTCACGCGGAAAGGTCCTGTGCGTTAAAAATAACTCCCCAATCGGTCTGGGCTTTTTTCAACTTTTTTAAAAAAAAGGGGGGGTTTGAACTTTTTTTATTTTTTTAAAAATTTTTTTATTTTTTTAAAAAATATTATTTTTTATTAATTCTCCATCACTATTGAAACTAAATCCTTCTCGCAATGGTTGTGACTTACTAAACGTCTTGACGTTGTGACACGGCGTACATAGGTACTGTAGGTTGTCATGATTGAGTGTGATATCTGGATCATTTAAGTTTGTGCTGTTCAACTCGATGATGTGGTCGAGTATGTAACCTGGTCCTCCACATTTCTCGCACAGCCCGAACACCTTACTGATATATGACTGCCTGCATAGTAGCCACGCCTTGGAGTTGTAAAACTTCTTAGCCGCTTTGGTATGGTCTAACAATGCATCACCCCTTTTATGTAATAGAAAAAGACACCCATGAAGGATGTCTTACGAAAATATAATAATGATAACCATGAGTAGAATGAATAGCATAAGCCCGCAACCAAGTCGCCCTAGCATCTTAGCTTTAGGTGACCCATCGCCTTTTCTTAGAAATAGATTATTCAAGTCAATCCCTCTTTTCCATTTAATCAATCATACCAAACTATGGGTAAAAGAAAACCACTCACATACACGCAAGTGCAGTACTACATAGCTTTTGCTATGCGCCCGTGTATGTGAGTGGAAAAGGGAAGGGAATGTTCTATGGCTTATTTGCCACACTACTAGAATACCACTCCAATCTCACAATCTACTGCCACAATCCTGCCAGAAGTCTGCCACTTTTATTTCTTTACCCAATGATATCAACGGTTTTGTTAGTTACTAACGTACTTATCCCCCACATATCCATAAGTTATAAACTGGGTAACTCAACGAAACGCTGAATCCCTTGATACCACTGTCCTAACTCGCATTCGCTATTTTGAGTTACACAAATGTTTTTTGTAGCTATCTGATAGATACTAAGACACTTGTACAGCAATAGAATAAGTGGACAAATAAAAAAGACCCACCCAACAATTAAGTTAGATGGATCATATCTTAAAGTCATTCAACGCTTTATCCATTGAGTCCTGATTGATTCCTATGTAGCGCAAAGTAATGTTCTCATCGCTGTGGTTAAATATCTCCATCAACAAGGCCACATCCTTGTACTTCTTGTATAAATGATAACCGAATGTCTTTCTTAGCGTATGTGTGCCTACTCCATCTAGGCCTACATAGTCAGCTGCTTCCCTTAATATTTTGTATGCCATACTACGGCTAATCGGCTTGTTTAGGCCTTCTCGACTTTTAAATAGATACTCGTCATCATCCTTGCCTTCGATGTATTTCTTGAGCTCCCTTCTTAGCCCCGGCGTCATCTGAATGCGCTTCTGCTTCTGCGTTTTCTTCTCGCGTAGATCAAAATACGTCTTCTTGGCATCGCGAACCCTTAATGGCAACAGGTCCGAAATACGAAGACCGCTATTGATGCCAGTAACAAACAGCATATAATCACGTTCAGATTTTTTCATTAAATACTTTTTCATCTCGGCAATCTGGTCTGGATCACGGACTGGGTGTACATAGTTCAATTCGCCACCTCCTCATAAACTTCTATCTTTAATGCGAAAGCTAACTTATAGAAGATCCGCGACTTGATTCGATAATAGTTTCTTTCTGACATATTGAGATCCAAATACACATCATAGTCATACCGTTCCCCATCAGACAGATAGCGCATGATGATGATTGAACGTTCCGCATAAGTTAAACGGTTCACTGCACGAACAACCCAATCTAGGAACTTAATGCGTTCTTGCTCGTACTCTACGTTAGCGATGGCTGCCGACTCCGTTGAGGAACTTGGTAAGCTATTCGAAAATGGCATCAGTGTATATTTGGCCGTGATAGTTGGTAAGCGGTCGAGGCTAACTTGCAATGAATACATTCGATACCTTTCCAGTATTGACTCAACGGCTTTCTTTGTTTCCTCTCGATCAATGGCTGGTAAATTAAATTCTATCTGCATATTTGACGCCTCCTCAAAGTAATCTTGAAATGCACAAAAAAGACAGTAACAAACCTGTCTTTTTTATGGTAATCTACGTTTGATTTTTCATCACTCGATCATAGATTTTCAATAGCTCTGCATCGCTTAATGACTCCAAGTAGCTTTCTGAATAACTTGTTGTCATATTGCTACTGCAGGTGAAAATCATTTGGTCACGATCGATTTCTTCGGAATGCTCCATGTTATATCCTCCTCAATTCTTCATGTCCGAATATCCCGGTTCGCTCCCGATTCGGAAACTGAACTTCATACTGCTGATGGCTAAGTAATTTCACAACTTGCCCCTTCAATCCCTCGTGGTCCTTCAAGTAGTAATAGTCCTCAACGTCCTGCTCATTTAAATTAGCTACAACTATCACTGGATCTTCAACTACAAACGCTGCTTTGATTGGTGTTGGTAATACATCAAAAATAGTAAGTTGTTGCTCCACTAGTATCACTCCCTCCGCAAAACAAATGGCCGTACTGCGCTTTAGTCCTTGAATACTTCGAAAGCATCATATTCACCCGAATAAACTCTATAAGGTCTTTTTAGCTTGTTGCTGTAAATCTCAACATAGCCACCTTCACCGTTGTCTACTGATGCCGTGACTTGTACCTTTTCACCGTCTTCAAAAGCATCTTCACCACAATAGATTTTGCTTGTATCTGTTATCAAGGCCTTAATCATCTGATTTCCTCCTTCACAATTTGGTCGAGTTGCTGCACCATGTTGTCACCCCTTTAAAAAATACGCTGAAAACGTTTAACCCTTTTACCTTCATGCTCAACGTACCCTTGAAACATTTCCAACGGTCTTGCCCATACATTTCCTTTCGAATCATTGTAGATAGCAAGCCGTTCATTATTTTCAGTGTGATCGGCAATGCTCATCAAAAAGTAAGTTCCGCCCTTGTAATGTTTAAATTCCATAAAAACCTCCCTTTCTATTTGCGGCTCACCATCGGTCCATGAGCCGCATTTTTCGTTTATACAGGCAAAAATGCTTGAAGTTCGTTCGATTGATAGAACTACGCATAATGGTCGCAACCTCCGTCATTCGTTCAGTATTTTCTCGACGCGTTTAGCTGCATCTTCTGTCATGCCTAATACTGTTGCGCCGAATTTCTCCCCATATTTCCGGGTTAAATCGGTCATGAAATGACTTAGCTCTTCCGTGATTTCTTCTTCCGTAATGCCAGTTGCTGAAATATAAAAGTATTGTCGTTCCATCAATTACTGCTCCCCTTTCTTAGTACACTTAATGGTCGTTATGTTCAGTTCTTTTCTACAAGAAAAGTTGCTTTTCATGGTACAATCTCCCTAAAGGAGTGATATTTTTGATGAAATTTATTGGCATAATTACCGCCTTAATAGTATTAGCGGTATTATTACTTAGCTGGGTTGATATCGACCTTAATGTCCTCAAGTAATGGCCATCCTGCAAGATAGACTAAATCGCCACCAATCTCCGATACTTGGACTCTTCCGAACACAACTCCGGTAAGTTCACCCGTACCAGATGCTCCGCAAACGGTGGAGGAACTGAATTTCCCACTCTTGCCACCTGTTGAGTTTTTGGATAAAGCTTTCCTTCGTGGTCTCTATCGATGATGTATTCCTCCGGAAAGCCTTGCGCCGCAAACAATTCATGTGGCTGTAGCATACGCATTCCGATGTCAGTAATTCGATAGTCTTGACCGCTGACAGTGACTAATCCGAACCTGTCTTTTGTCGGGATCGTATGCAACGGCTCATTTAACGACTGTCCGACTCCCTGTCCGTAGTATTTTGTAAGAAACGCCGTCACCAAGCCAAATCGGTTAGCAGTTGGAATTGTTGCTAAAGGTTCGTCCAATCCACTACCTCTTACCTCAGACCCCTGATGCGTGTAGTAATGCTGGATGAAACACGCCTTATCATTTACGATATATGGCTTGTTAGTCCTCGTGATAAACTTTTCAATTCCGCGATTGATGCGAATCATTGTATTCTTGGCTAACGGTCGTTTTCGAGTGAAAATACTCGGCGCAGGAATCAACCAATCAATGATTTCCCCTGCTGTCCGGTACGGCTTTTTAAGACCTAATTGAACATTTATATCACCAGGTTCCGCATGAGTTGCTTCTGGCCACGTGATCGGCCGCCCGTCACACCGAGCAATCATAAAGAATCTTTTTCTAGTAGTCGGCGCACCATAATCACATGCCCTCAACTCTCGAAAATCCACTTCATACCCCAGCGCTTTCAATGCTTTAACAAACGAACGGAATGTCTTACCTGACTTATCCTTAATCGGGTAACCATCTTCATCCAACGGTCCCCAAGTCTTGAACTCTTCAACGTTTTCGAGCATGATCACTCGTGGTCTGACTGCTATTGCCCACCTAACTGCTATCCATGCAAGCCCTCGTACCTCTTTCTTTTTCGGTTGTCCACCTTTTGCTTTTGAAAAATGAGTGCAGTCGGGAGATAGCCAACACAAGCCGACCTTTCTCCCTTTAACCACTTTCACGGGGTCTACATCCCAAACACTTTCGTTATAGTGTTCCGTTTCAGGATGATTAGCCTTGTGCATAGCAATAGCAGCTGGATCGTGATTGATTGCGACATCTACTGATTGCCCTGTCGCTAGTTCCATGCCACAACTCGCTCCACCACCACCCGCGAAGTTATCGACGATAATCTCGCGAAATAAATCTAGTTGCAATGTTCCCCCTCCAAGTATTTACAAAATTTTTAAATGAGTTATAATATCTACAAACAACCTAACCTAACTCAATTGAATTGAGGGTGAACTAGATTCACCTAAATTCATTGATAGGGAGGTGTTACTATGAGAATAAAAGTAAACTGTGAAGTTGAAATTACTCCCGTAGTGATGATGGTCATGATGACTATTGTCAAAATTGCGCTTGGTCTTTGACCAGGTGCTTTTTTACTGCATATTTTGGGTCATATGTGGATCTCCTTATTTTCGACAAGCCGTTGCATTTCTTCTCGAAAACGCGATTTAATGAATACTTCGTGTCTTTTGGTTTTCACGTTGCCGTATCGACCTTTCAAATATCCAATATCAACGTGACTGATGCTATCTGGTGGACTGCTCCACCAAGATGTAGATTCAACGCCATTTCCATCGGTAAACGTTGATGAAACACCTCTGTTTTTAGAACTCCATTCGTCAACAAACATTTCGAATTTCAAACGAGCCATTATTTACACCCCTTCGTCTTATGCGTCCAAATCAACATTCTCAATTCGCGGCATTTCTCCAAACCTTTCGAAGGTCTTTTTTTGCATTACTGCAAGATGTTCATCAAAATTTTTCACGCCTTCGATTTTCCGTTTCAAACCCTGACCTATGATATCTTTGAAAAATGCCAATGTATCCTCTTTGGTTTCCGTCATCGCCATAGTTACTGTATTTAAATTGATTTCCCATACTTTAAAGCCTGTTGTTACTTCCGAAATATTGATACGGTCGCTCAGCGGGATTGCACAGAATCGGTATGGACCCACACAGATTTCATGCCCTCCAGCCTGCTGCCAATTAGGCTCGCCTTCTTTTTCAAACGCCAAGTGAAAACGTTGCACTTGCTCATTCACTGTAATCTCCATTGATTCCATCCCCCTACCAATGTTTATTCAATCGTTTGTAATGCTCAACAAGGCCCCTCTTTTTTAAGTAGGTCATTTTATCGGCAACGGAAGAAACCGTTTTACCGAGTGCCATAGAAATAGTATCTCGACCATCTATTTCATAGTATTTGCACAAATATTCTAATTCGGATTCTGTCCATGGGATTCTATGAGAAAAGTGGAATTCTGGATGATACATCATGCGACCCGCTGCGTCATACTCATAGAACTCTTCTACGTTCGCCATAACTGACACGCCTCCTTCTTGCTGGAGCCGACATCGGTATCCCGTTTTTATTTTGCTTTGGCTGTGTCTTTTCTTGCCACTCGACACGCCAGCCATCTTTGCGAAGTTCATACAATTCATTACGTGAAAAATGTCCGTGGATATAAAGTTGCTGCCGACTAACTTTTTTGGTTAGTGTCGTGAGCATAGCTTGTCCTCAATACCCAGTCGCTTGCCTAGCATGATTGACTTCATTTTTTGCATGGTAAGCATTTTTGAACTCATCCCACGTAAAGCCAAGCGTATCAACCAAGGCGAGGAAGTCATTTACGTATACCACGTAGTTGCTGGGTTCCAGTCGCGCTGCACTAGCAATGAATCCGGCAAATACATCTTCGATTTTCAAATGCTGATGTGCGTTAACTGCTCTGTACCGGATCTCCTCGACTCGTTTTCCATTGATTTTTCCAAACTCCAATCCAATTGAAAGGATGAAATGAAAACAGTCCACTAACTCCACCAAAGCTTTTTCATAATTATTTGGTTTGTTGGACCAAAACTTAAACGTTTCAGGCATTTCGTTCGCCAACTCAGCTAGCTCGGTCATTAAGGCCAAACGTTTTTTACTTAGCAAATCGCGTCCACTCAGGTGCTTTGTTTGCACAATTTCCGCATCCAATTTCCTTTGTGAACTAAAGAATCTTATAAGTCCTACCGTTTTATACAAATCAATCTCCTCACTTTCAAAGTTTCATAGTTTTAATTAAAATGGAAGGTCGTCATCCGATACCTCGATTGGTCCTCCACCTGTCGCAAATGGATCTTCGTCAGTACGTGCATAACTTTGCTGATTCGGCTGTTGGTACTGTTGACTTGGCTGCTGATTCTGATAGTTCTGTTGTGGAGCATAAGATGGTGCTGGGGCTCCGTAATCAGGTCCAGAACTAGATCTATCAGCTGATGCATTACGTGGTTCAAGAAACTGCGTGCTATCGGCTACAACCTCAGTCGTATAAACCCGCTTGCCGTCTTGCCCCTGAAAGCTACCAGTCTGAATACGGCCATCAACTCCGGCAAGGCTTCCTTTTTTTAAAAAGTTCGCAATGTTTTCTGCCTGTTTTCTCCAAGCTACACAGCTGACAAAGTCGGCTTCTCTTTCGCCTGATGCATTTTGGAAAGCCCGATTTACTGCTAATGTGAAGCGACAGACCGCGATTCCAGTTTGTGTATATTTGAGCTCGGGATCTTTTGTGAGCCTGCCGACTAATACGACTCTATTAATCATGTTGTCACCTCGCTTTTCAATTTCGCCCCATTAAGCCATTCTTCAAAAACATCTACACGGACAATTGTTACTCTTTTCCTTCTGATATCTGTTTTAGATTGATAAGCAACCATGATGCGATCAACAGTTAAACCCCTGAACAACCTTTCGTGATTCCCTTTCACTAGCACATCACCGACATTTAACTCAGTCACATTCATTCAGCATCATCCTTTCTCTGCGGTGACATACCAAGCTCTTCAGCCAATTTCCTTCGCTCTTCTTCAATATCAAAATCTGCATCGGGAGTAACTGAAGGTGGCACTTCGTCTGCTTGCTTGTCCTTTTTAAACCAAGCAGGCTCATGCTCTTCACGTGCTGGTCTACCTGCATAGCTTTTCTTACTAGCATTCTTTTGTTGTTCACGTTGCTTTTCAGCAGCCAATACATCTCCAACACTAGTAAATTTTTTCTGATGCCAGTCTTTCAATATCTTTTCCGTGTAGTTCCATTTCGCAACACCGTTTTCAAGTGCTATCTTCATGGCGTGAATGACAAGCTCATTATTCGTGTCATCTATCCAAGATCCGATTTTCTCACCGACATGAGGTGTAAGGATTCCGAATCCGTTTTCCTGGTAAAACGAAAATGGAGTTTCAGCAGAATCCTTTTGCGTACGCACATTGTCATTGTTGTTATTAATCTCTGAAGTACTCTCTGTAGTAATCTCTGGTATTGGTCTAGTCAAAGTGGCATCTCCATCGTGCCACTTTGGTACATCGATGGTGTCAATTTGACCTGTCGATGTGCGTTTTCGTACTTCGATGTTTTCATTGTCGATTTGATCCAACACTTTATAATCAATTCGATACCACTTAGTCTTATCTATTGCTGACTTATTAAAATTACCTGTTACAATCAAACCCATTTTTTCAAGCTTTCTAATAAGCCTTCCGATTGTACTCTCGCTCCAAAATGGAAACTGTTTTTGCCATTCCGGCACGCTGTTGTAAACCCACTTTTGATTTTCTTTTACATGCGCGCTACGTTCGAGCCAATAATGCAATTGCTGTAAAAAAATAGATTCCGGCAGACCAATTTTTGTTGCAAGTGATGGCATTACCAATAAAGGTTTTTCATCAAGTAATAATTTTGTTATTGTCCCCACCTCGAAATAAATATCAAGGCATCTTGAAGTTCATGCTGCTTAACATCCCGATAAGAATCCACGTTGTAGCGTTCGCGTATTGATGAGTATAGAGAACGGAAGAGCGCTGGACGGGCTCCTTTATTACTTACCAGTTGATGCACACGTTCGCCTACGGCAATTCTTAAACGGCGCTGCTCTCCTGAGTGCAGTGTGAGCGAATCGCGTAATTGTTGTTCCACTGCTTCCAACCTACTTTCAATTTGATAGATTTGTTCATGTGTTATGGTAGGCGTCTTGCTGACGTCTACCGCAGAATCACGCATCATTGCTGATACAAGGTAGTAACCATTAATCAATTTGCTATAGGCTTCCCACGCTGAATCTGATTTTAAAGATTTGGCATGCATCCACGCCCCTTGTTCCGTCCAAAGATATAGATTTGAAACGTATTTAAGGGAGGCGTCGTTCGGACGTTCACCTTTAAAGCGCTTCAAATCCTCCCCTGTCAGGGCAATGTAGTGGATGCCGGGAACGTATTGTTTTTCATTACGCTGGAAGTTCCTCGTTATGATCTTGGATTGTGTACCATACGATTCTGCCAACTGAGCTGTAGTGAGCACGCGCATATCACTATGCTCAACTACCTGTAATTGCTGCATAACAACACCCTCCTTCACTTGACTTCTCCAAAGAAATTAGAGATAATATCTCTATTGAATATTTTTCCGACCGCTTACTCGCATGCCAGTGCAAGTAGGCTTTTTTTACGCCCTTTTAGGCTAACTTCATTCTGACGAGCAGCTTGTACAATTGAACTGAGTCGCTTCTGCGAGTCCATCGCCATCCATTCTTTCACGTTGATCTTCATGAGGATTCACCTCCCTTCAATGGATTAAAAACTAAGCCCATTTGACGCTTATCTTGATATCTCCATAACGTGAGACTACATATCCTGCATTTTTAAGCATCCCTACAAGCACATCCAAAATGCGTTCATCCTCGTCTAAATACAGTTCGAACTCCAAACTGTAATGCCCGTCTAAAGAGTTCTCCGTAATCATTTCTAGTAAGCGTCTGTAGGCTTTGCTAGATAGTACGTCCTCTTTAAAAATCATTTCATTGGCTTTTGTCAATGCCTTCAACTCGTCTGCAGGTGTTAATGTTAATGTCGTATTCATTCCACGGCCCACTGCTAACTCCACATTCATTTCCGCACGCTTTTTGTCACTCAACCCTCTGAATCTATTTCTCACTACATATCCCTACCTTTCTGATGATTGAATCCCATCAAAATGCCCGGGATAGGGTGGGTGTATTTGCCGATTGGCATTCCCGGACATTTTGACAGGAGCCAAAGCTCCGTCGATGTGTTATAATAAATTTAATATGTTCGTACCGCTGATTGACACCGCCATGTCAATCGGCTTTTTTTATTTGTAAATTCTCCAACGTATGTAAACCTCCTAGTAAAAGAAATGAATAAATCCTACAACTACACTGGACATCGTGTTTAGGATGTCTGGAACCACCGTCAATAACTCCGTGCCATATAGAAAGGCAATGCCTAGATCCATTGATTGTGTGGCCACTGTCCAATCCCTAAAAATATGGGTATCTGGAATCCTTCTATCCGTCTCAATTTTTGAAATGTCGGATTGGCTCAAATTCAACACATCTGCCAGCTCACTTTGACTAAAGCCTTTACTTTTTCGGCAATCTCTTAAAAACTGACCCGTCCCCACGTTCTCACCCCCTTTGAATATTCCAAATATGAATATTCGCTGTTTTATTCAAAATTGGAATAGGGTTTCTATCAATCTCGTTATATAGTTAAGTTATAAATAAAATACTCCTGATAACCTCTTAAACTCCTCGATTATCCTCAACCATGCCAGCGAATATATTGCTGGCATGTCCACTCCTTAAATCCCTGATGCCGTGCGCCTGCCAACGCGTTTATTATTTTAATTACCATTCATCCATGATTTGTTTAATGACCTTCAAGCTCGGTTCATAAAACCAATAACGTTTTCCACCTTTTTTCTGTCGTTGCAACGCTCTCATGCGATCATCTTTCAGAAAATCATCTTCGATTGTTCTTACACTCATACAAAGTCGCTTTGACATTTCGTTGGTGTCCCAGGTAAGAAGTACTTCTCGACACGCTTTATCCAGTCGCTCTTTGAGTTGTTGATCGATTTGTTCTTGGTCAATCACGGTGTGAAATTGAACTACCGTCATGCTGTTAACCTCCTCTAAGGTACATATTTTCAAACGACTTCTTTCGAGTTGATACATTTCGTATCAATAGATACCTGAAAAATATCCGGAAACAGTAATCTCATAGAAGTGCTATATAACGACTCGAATTTCAACATCGTCTCAACACTTGGATTTCTGTCGCCCTTTTCTATTTTCCTCACAAATACTTCAGATACACCTATCTTTTCCGCAACTTCTAGTTGTGTGAGTTCTTTTTGTTGGCGTTTTTCTATTAGTACTTCCCGCACTGGAGTAACCTCCTTCCTTGATACGTTTCGTATCTGTATTCACAATATAACACGATACACTTTGTATCGTCAACTGATAATTGATACATTTTGTATATTTTCTTTTATTCGATACTGATTGTATCTATACTTATAGATAACATAAAGTTAAAATGATAAATATTAGGGGGGCTACGATTGATAGGCGATCGAATGAAACAATTGAGAGGCAATCGTACGCAAGAAGACATCGCGAGTTTGATTGGGGTATCCCGAGCTAGATACTCGCATTACGAAAACGGGAGAAGTGAACCAGATTTAGTGATGTTAGAGAAGATAGCGGATTGTTACGGAGTTACGATTGATGAACTTCTTGGAAGAACTAACATATCCGAACGAACGAACACTATCATTGTTGCTGGCCAAGAAATCAACCTTTCTATAGAAGAACTGCAACTTTTTGAGGAATTAAAAAAGCATCCCGTCCTTTTTCATGATCTTGCAACAGATCCAGAGCGCAAGATCAAAGAGCTGCTGAAACTTTATGAGATGAAGAAGATGCTGCTGGAAGAAGATACTACGGATTATGGCGATGGGTTTGGGGAATTGAAGGATTAAAATCTGTAAAAGGCCGTGACTTTATGCAACAAATACAAACTTACACAGACTACTGGGAGGAACGGGCTGAAAAAGTCCTCTCTCACTTTCACTACACGTTCCCGGACGAAATTAGCATCACAGACATCTGTTGGCGCTACGGCATCCGTATTCTGCCGCTAGACCATCCATTTATGGACGGCTATATTGAAAACCTGGATAACGATCTGAAAGCAGTTTCCTTTCCAGGTACGATAGATCGACGAGGAACGATTTTTATTAAAGAGAATTTGAATTTCATTGAAAAGAAGCTGCTTCTTGCAGAGGAATTTTGTCATATCTACGCTCATCAAAAATCACAAGTCTTTGTCGACAAGCATCAAATCGGGAAGCTTGAAAACCAAGCAAAAAGAATGGCTGCTTATCTTTTGATGCCTGCCCAGTTCATCAACACGGTTTATGATGCAGCGTACGATGAAGCCGTTATGATATCGGATATTGCAGACCATTTTCTTGTTACGGAAGAATTCACCCAATACCGATTGGAATTGATTTTTAATCGTAAAGTTGATGCATTGATAACGCATAAAGGCACGTTGGGGACGATTGAGTGGTTTGAGTGACCATATAAAAGGAAAAAAATATAAATATGTTAAATATGCCACTAGATTAATTGCCCCATTAAGGGCTTTTCTTTTAATCATAATTAGAACGTACATTCCTTAAAGGAGGTGATGCCCATATCTATCCCCCACCGTGCGCCTGCCAACGCTAAAGGGAGATAAATATAATGGTAGCAACTGCAAAAGAAAAGACAAAAAAACCGAAGAAGAATTATACCAGTAAAGAACCAGAAGTGTTTTGGTATCTGAATGCCAAAGGTGATAAGTTGTGGGGGTTCCGGCATAAGTACTATGATGCATTAGGTATTCGCCAGGAAAAGCCAAAACAAGGATTAATGACGGAGAATATAGCAATCCGAGAGTTGCTTGCTGTTAAGACAGATTTGATCAACGGAAATATTAAACGTGTTGACAACTCAAATTTGACGGTTTCAGCTTGGTTGGATATTTGGTTTGAGACAAACAAAGATGATTGGGAAATAACGTCAAGAATCCAACGCGAGAATGCAATTAAATATCAAATGAAGCCGTTGCTTGGTAAATACAAATTAGCAGACTTAGATAAGGCCACTTATAAGCGTGTTTTTATCAACGCCTTGCTCAAAAAATATGAGCCTAGCACTGTGCAGTTATTTCATCGGTTGTTTAAGGTTGCGATCAATGCAGCCGTAGATAGCGAGATCATTAAAAGAAACCGTTTCAATAACATTAAAATCGTTGAAAATAAGACCGAAGACAACTTTCTAACTGCGCCCGCACTAAAATCATTTCTAATTGCGGCGAAATCATTGGAAAACATAACGAACTATACAGCTATTTTACTTTTGGCTTACACCGGATTACGCAAGGGTGAATTGCAAGGGCTTCAATGGGCTGATATCAACTTCTCGAAAAAAGAATTGACAGTAGAACGAACTCGGGATAGATATGGCGAACGCTCACCGAAAACGAAGAAGAGTTTCCGAACGATCCTAATTGACGATATTGTTTTAGAGCAGTTAAGAGTTTATAAGACCTGGTGCAAAAAAATATTGCTTACTTTTGGAAAGAAGCTGAAAGATGATGGTGATGATTTTATTTTCATCTCCCACCAATCAGGCACTCCAATTGGTGACAATACTTTAAACGCTAGTTTCACACGTATAGTAAAAGATACGGGTGTGAAGAAAATTACGCCGCATGGACTAAGGCATACTCACGCAACGATTCTTATTGCTGAAAAAACTCCATTGAAAACGATATCTGATCGACTCGGAAATACACCAGAAATGGTTTTGAAAGTATATGGCCATTCGTTCAAAGAACTAGAAAAAGAATCAGTAGATGCCTTCAGTTCTGCTATGAATCGGGCTATGAATTTATAGGTTTGGGGGAAGTTTTGGGGGACGCTTTTCATTTTAGTCACTTGGAGCCTACTGCCGACTGGGGTTTGGTTTACTGCTAGTATTACAACCGTTAATATCGTCTTTGGAAAAGAGTCCTTCACAGGGCTCTTTTTTTTCGTGTTACAATAAAAATACTACATAGAATGAGGTGACGTTATGAAACTAATTTCAATTTGCCCAAGCAATACCGAATTACTTGCTTATCTTGGCCTCATTGACCAACTTGTTGCCGTCGATGATTTTTCTGATTGGCCCGCAAGCATTGCCAAACTACCACGCCTCGGCCCCGACTTATCCATTGATATGGATAAATTAGCATCATATGAGCCCGATCTTGTGTTAGCTTCCCTCAGTGTGCCTGGCATGGAGAAGAATATCGAAGAGCTGAAAAAAAGAGGCATTCCCCATATTATATTAGATCCGCAAAGCCTCGGTGATATTGCAGAAGATTTACTGACTGTCGGACAAGCATGCGGTATTGAAGAGCATGCTCTCCACATTCAAATGGAGTATTTAACGTTTATTGGCGACATGAAAAAACGGGCAACAACCGTTAGTGTGACCCCTTCCCTCTACTGGGAATGGTGGCCAAAGCCAATTTTCACACCGGGTAGTATTAATTGGCTGACGGAAATCAGTGCAATCGCAGGTGGTCTCAATGAATTTCGCGATGTCGAACTCGCAAGCGTGCAAACCGATTGGGATGATGTCTTGAAGAGAGCACCTGATTATATTCTGCTCGCTTGGGTTGGTGTTCGTTCGGATAAAGTAAAAAAAGAAGTCGTGCTAAAACGTCCCGGTTGGCCAGAACTTGCTGCGGTGAAAAAAAATCATTTAGCAAAAATGGAAGAAGAACTATATTGTCGTCCTTCTCCACGCCTACTTGAGGGAGCACTTAAACTTGGAAAAATGATTCATCCCGAAATATATGCAGATTTAAAACTGCCCGATTGGGTTACAAATGCATGAACACCAAAAGGCTATTTTCCTCACAACAAGGAAAATAGCCTTTTTATCGTACATATTACTTAAACAAACTTCACCATTTTATAATTCTTTTTCCCGCGACGAACGATTGTAAACGCATCTTCAAGACGATCGGTTGCGCCTACTTCATACGCTGTATCTGTTACTCGCTCACCGTTCAAGGAAATCGCACCGTTCGTCACGTCTTCACGTGCTTGGCGCTTAGAGGCTGATACACCTGCTTCAACAATAAAGTCCACGATGTTTTTCGCATCTTTTGTCATTTCAAATGAAGGTACATCTTTAAATGCATCTTTCATTTCACTGGCTGTCAATGCTTTCAAATCACCACTAAATAACGCTTTTGAAATACGAATTGCCTGATCGAGCGCCTCTTGCCCGTGAACCAAGCGTGTCATTTCTTCCGCTAGCGTCAATTGTGCTCTCCGTAAATGCGGTACTTCCTGCACAGAAACTTCTAGCGCCTCGATTTCTTCACGCTCCATAAATGTGAATATTTTCATATACTTAATGACATCAGCATCAGCCGTGTTAATCCAGAACTGGTAAAACTCATATGGGGACGTTTTCGCTGCGTCTAACCATACTGCCCCACCCGCACTTTTCCCAAACTTAGTGCCATCTGCTTTTGTCACAAGTGGAATTGTAATACCAAATGCTTTCACTTCATCTTCATGTGTCTTACGGATTACTTCCAGACCTGTCGTAATATTGCCCCACTGATCTGAACCACCGATTTGCACGCGGCAGCCATAATGGTTAAACAGGTGGTTAAAGTCAATTCCCTGAATTAACATGTACGAAAACTCGGTAAAGGAAATACCACCTTCAAGTCGTGATGCCACATTATCTTTTGCCAACATATAGTTAACGCCTAACAGCTTCCCGTAATCGCGTAAAAACTCAATGATGCTCATCGAGCCAATCCATTCATGATTATTGACCATTTGCGCGCCGTTCTCCGCACTAAAATCAAAAATTTGTTCTAACTGTGTCTTAATGCCTTCCACGTTTTTTGCAATTTGGTCCGTCGTCTGAAGTTGTCTTTCATCAGAACGTCCAGATGGATCTCCAATCATCCCTGTCGCTCCCCCAACAAGTAAAATCGGGCGATGTCCATGCATCTGGAAACGGCGAAGTGTTAGTAATGGCACAATATGTCCAATATGCATACTGTCCGCAGTCGGATCGACGCCGCAGTATAGCGAAATTTTTTCTTCATTCAATAAATTCTCCAAACCTTCTTCATCGGTCTGTTGGTATAATAGCCCTCTCCATTTCAAATCTTCCATCAATGCGTTTGTCATCCGAATCCCTCCTAATAGTAAGAACAGCGTTTGTGTTTTCGCGCAGCAACACGACAAAAAGTCCCTGCACGATTTCAAAAATCATGCAGGGACGCTAATTACATCATTAACGCGGTACCACCCGGCTTGAGAAAAACTCTCCACTCAATATGCACTAACGCCGCATGCGCGTCACACTCCAAAGCTGTAATTCATGTACGATGTACCGGACAGCTTCCACCAGCCACTGCCTCTCTAGACGGTCCCATCGCCACTACTGCGACTTTTTCAATGCGTGAATTAAAGATATAATACCTATTTTAAACAAAATTCGCAAGTTGTCAAACTTTGCCCATCGACAGTATGAAAATGTGCTATAATAGGAAAGATTTTAGGAGGGATAGTTACTTGAGCGAACAGAAAAAAAACCGAATTGACCTTATAGAAGAAAAAGTTGAATCGATGACGAAAACCAAATGGGCTAAAAAAGTGCGGATCACATCCGGTGTTACGTGGAACCTCTTCCTCCTTTTCATCGTTTTGGGACTAACACTCTCTACCTTTGCTGCTTCAGTTGGCGCAGGGTACTTTGCATCACTTGTAGCGAAAGAGCCGCTGCGTTCCAAAGAAGAAATGCGAGATGAGATATTCACCTATGAAGAAACATCCGAAATTTATTTAGCGAACAACGTCTACCTTGAAAAAGTGAGTGCAGACATTCAACGGAAAGAAACAACACTCGATAACATTTCTCCACATGTCATCGATGCAGTCTTAGCAACAGAAGACGAGTATTTCGAAACGCATACAGGAGTCGTACCGAAAGCGATTTTTCGAGGTGTTTTCCAAGATATGACGAACGCCAGTAGTCAAACCGGTGGATCAACATTGACACAACAGCTAATCAAACTGCAAATATTAACAAACGAAGTTTCCTATGAACGAAAAGCAAAAGAGATTCTGCTCGCAATGCGACTCGAACATTTCATGGACAAAGACGAAATTTTAGAAGCCTATTTGAATATCATTCCTTATGGGCGAAATGTAGCCGGTCAAAACATTGCGGGGATTGAAACGGCTGCCGATGGTATTTTTGGACTGACAGCAAAAGAGTTGAACTTGCCCCAAGCGGCCTATATCGCAGGGATCCCACAAGCTCCATTCGCATACACGCCGTTCTACAATCGTAATCGAGGATTAAAAGAGCCTGAACACTTAAAACCAGGTATCGATCGAATGAAGACCGTCCTCTTTCGCATGAAAGAAACGGGTTATATTACGGAAAAGCAATATAACGAAGCAATCGCCTACGATATTACAAAAGATTTCCGAACAACCGCGTCCATAGAGACTGCGCGGGATCCTTATTTAACAACAGAAATTCAAAACCGTACAATTGAGATACTTACGAAAATACTAGCCGAAAAAGACGGTATTGATCCCGATCGTATCGATAAAGAAGCTAAACTCAAAGAGAAATATAGTATTCTCGCTGAGCGCTCAATGAGAAACGACGGTTACCGTATCTATTCCACCATCGACAAAGAACTCTATGATGCGATGAATGATGAAGCAAAGAAATTCCAAAGTTACGGTTATACGTATTCAGATGAAATTAAAGATAAGGACACAGGAGAAAGTAAAATCGTCAACTACCCTGTCCAAGTAGGCTCCATCATTATTGAAAATAGTACTGGTAAAATCCTCTCATTCGTAGGCGGTCGTGACCACGCCGAAGAAGAGCTGAATCATGCGACGCAGGCCTTTAGACAAAATGGATCGACTATGAAGCCCTTGCTCGTCTATGCACCTGCTATTGAATATGGTGTAATCGGTGCCGGAAGCCCAGTCGTCGATGTGAAACTTCAGAATTCTAGATGGAAACCAGTTAACTTCCTAAGTAACCAAGAACTTGGCATCATTTCTGCAAGACAAGCACTCGCGTCTTCACAAAACTTGGCAACTGCTCGTCTGTATCGAGATATTGTTGATCGCCGACCTGTTGATTTCCTGGCTAAAATGGGCTTTAGTAGACTACAACCAGGAGACTATGAAAACTTGTCTATGTCTTTAGGTGCTCTAACAAGCGGAACAACCGTTGAAGAAAACACAAATGCATTTGCTACATTTGCGAATGGTGGTAAATTCGTAGATGCCTATATGATTGAAAGAATTGAAGATAGTGACGGCAACTTAGTTTATCAACACGAAGTGCAGCCTGTAGATGTCTTCAGTCCACAAACATCCTATATCATTACGGACATGTTACGCGACGTTCCGAAATACGGAACTGCAACAAATATGAGAAGTAGACTTAACTTCGGCATTGACATTGCTGCCAAAACAGGGACAACGGATTCTTATAGTGACTCTTGGCTTGTAGGCTACAATCCAAACATCTCCATGGGGGTATGGATTGGCTATAAGTATGAAAAACTGTCGCTCCAAGGAACTGGCAACGGAAAATATGGGACAACGAACGAACGGACAACCGCACTCTTTGCCCGTCTATTAAATCGAGCAAATGCCACTAGTCCAGAACTAATTGGTGCCAAAGCAAAATTCCAACGACCAGAAGGTGTCGTAAACAGATCGTTTTGTGGTATATCCGGTCTTGCCCCTTCCAAAGCTTGTTCGTCTGCTGGGCTCGTCAAATCTGATTTATTCAACTCTAGGGTGATGTTGCCAAACAAAGCGGATGACAGCATCATATCGGGTTCTTATGTATCCGTAAAAGGCAAGAAGTACCTTGCACTTCCATCGACCCCTACCGAATTCATATCGGCTGGTGGCGCTGGCGTCAACCAAGCATTCATCAAACGAATGCTCGGACCATTTAAAGGGGATGCATCGAAGCTATTCCCGGCAAATTCACCATTTGCCTCTTCCATCATCTCGGGCGCACAATTTAATGCAGACAATGTCGCACCTGCACCCGTACAAGTTACGCTGAATGGCTCAACCTTAACATGGACACATTCAGCTTCCAATGATGTCATTGGCTACTATGTATACCAAGGCAATACAAGGATAGGTACAGTCAAGGACGGTTCACCGAATTCCTTCACAGTCGGAAGTGGCTCCTATTCTGTAAGGGCTGTCGATATCACAGGCAAGCTTTCAGAAAGCTCGAATGCAACAACTATCGAGCCACCGCCTGTAGAAGAAATTCCTGAAACACCATCCGAAGAACCTACTCCGCCTGTTACACCTCCACCGGCCGTAACTCCCCCTGGTAATAATGGGAATGGGAATGGGAACGGGAACGGGAACGGAAATGAGAACGGCGGCAACGGGAATGGTGGGAATACCGGGAACGGCGATGGAAACACCGAAACACCTACACCACCCGAAAATAACGGTGATACAGGTAGTGAAACTTAAAAAATACTCGTCTAAAGGGCTATAAACACTAAGCCTTTAGACGAGTACATCTAGAAAAATAGCAAAGTAAGAAAAACATATGCTTTCTTACTTTGCCAAAAAGGCTCGTCCGTTATCGTAACGGACGAGCCTTTTTATGCTAATCGATGATCAATCTTCCATTGTCGACAAATCGCCTGTCGGCAAATTCAATTCCCATGCTTTCAACACGCGACGCATAATTTTCCCACTTCGTGTTTTCGGTAATTTATCCTTAAACTCAATTTCACGTGGAGCTGCGTGTGCTGCCAGCCCTTTTTTAACAAATGCTCGAATATCTTCCTTCAACTCTTCAGATGGTTCATAACCCTCGTGAAGTGCTACAAACGCCTTGATAATTTCTCCACGAACAGGATCTGGTTTTCCAATTACACCTGCTTCAACAACAGCTGGATGTTCAAGTAGCTTGCTTTCTACTTCAAATGGACCTACACGTTCTCCACTTGTCATGATTACATCGTCTACACGACCTTGGAAAAAGAAATACCCTTCCTCATCCATATAAGCGGAATCACCAGACACATACCATTCGTCGTTCATGAAATAGGACTCGTATTTTTCAGGACTATTCCAAATTTGACGCATCATCGCCGGCCAACCTTTTTTGATGGCCAAGTTGCCCATGCGATTCGGCGGCAAGATATTACCTCGATCATCTACGATAGCAGCTTCGATTCCTGGAACCGGTTTCCCCATAGAACCTGGTTTAATCGGTAGGCAGCCAAAATTACAAATCGTTTGCGCTCCTGTTTCCGTCATCCACCACGTATCATGAATACGCATTTTAAACGTCTCCGATCCCCAACGAATGACTTCCGGATTGAGTGGCTCTCCAACGGATAAGATGTGACGCAATGAGGAAAGATCGAATTTACTTAGTGGTCCTTCCCCTGCACCCATCAACATTCTGAACGCAGTTGGCGCACTATACCAAACTGTCACTCCGTAATCTTGAATCGCTTCGTACCAGCTATCCGTTGAGAACCTTCCACCTACTACTAGGCTTGTTGCTCCTGCAAGCATCGGTCCAAAAATCCCATACGCTGTCCCAGTTACCCAGCCTGGATCCGCTGTACACCAAAAAATATCCTCATCTTTCAAATCGAGTACCCAGCGCGTCGTTTGAAGTTGTTGCACCATCGCTTCCTGAACATGCAGCACACCTTTTGGTTTGCCAGTAGAGCCCGAAGTGTAATGTAGTAGCGTCGCATCTTCCCGACTCATCCATTCCACCTGGTAATACGGAGATGCCTCTTTCAAGTACTTATTGAAATCAACAATCTTTCCTTCTTCCTCAATATCGTCCCCTACAAGGAAAATCGTTTCAAGATGAGGAAGCCTGTCGACAGGTACTCGTTCAAGAAGTGCCGGCGTCGTAATGATTGCTTTTGCTTCACTGTCAAACAGTCGATCATAGACCGCACCTTCCATAAACGCCTCAAAAAGCGGTCCAACAATTGCGCCCAATTTAAGTGCACCTAGCAATGAAAAATATAATTCCGGAGAACGTGGCATGAAAATAAAAATTCGGTCTCCTTTTTCAAGAGATGATTGGTTACGCAATACATTTGCAGCTTTGTTTGACATTCTTTTCATTTCATTAAAAGTATACGCTTCTTTTCGGTCTTCATTTTTGTAATAAAGAGCGACTTTATTTTTTCGATAAGAATCTGCATGGCGATCAACAGCTTCATGTGCAATATTAATGAGACCGCTTTCATACCAACTAAATTCTTTTTCTACATCCGCCCAACTAAAGTTCTCGACGGTCTTATCATAATCTTCTAACTGGAACTTCCCTTGAACAACCGGCAACATTTTCATCACCATTCTCTAATCACCCTTTCGAAAATAATCAATTACGCCGAGGCGTAATTGCGTCGGGATTTTGAACTCCCTCTGATTGAAAAAACTTTTAGCATTCATCCCCACTTATCAGATGGGCAATTCCCGCTGAATCAAGTTAACACCTCCTATTCTACATCATCCAAGTCCGAATTTGCTAATTTATTTTATTTTTTAGATAGTTTTTTCTTTTGTAACAATAAGACTTCTTTTTTCCATATTTTTTGTTGTATACTAGAATCATCTGCTTAGATTGTGAGGTGATGATTTTATTGGAACATATTAAGACCTATAATGCGATGGAAATTAAGCATAAAAACGGTGATATCATTATCGAAGGCCCTGTCTCATCTGAGGAAATTGCGCGCCTGGACTTTCATGAAGATCTTGTCGCATTCAGACCTCCTGCCCAGCAGCATAAGGCGCTTGTTGAAATCGCTGCACTGCCAGATGGAAGAATTTTAATCGTACGCGATCAAAATGAAATTGTCGGGTATGTCACTTACTTATACCCGGACCCGCTCGAATCTTGGTCGGAAGGAAATATGGAGAACTTAATCGAATTAGGAGCGATTGAAATTATCCCAAAATTCCGTGGTGGCGGAGTGGGTAAAGCGTTGCTAAAAGTTTCAATGATGGATGACGCAATGGAAGATTACATCATTTTAACGACGGAATATTACTGGCACTGGGATTTAAAAGGTACCAAATTGAATGTCTGGGAATATCGAAAGATCATGGAAAAAATGATGCAGGCAGGCGGTTTAGAATACTACGCAACCGATGACCCTGAAATTTGCTCCCATCCCGCCAACTGCCTAATGGCTCGTATCGGCGCAAGGGTTGACCAAGAATCCGTCCAGCGATTCGATAGTTTACGCTTTAGGAATCGATTCCTGTATTGAAAGTGAGGCGCTCTATATGCTAATCGAAGAGATCATGATAAAAGATGTACTAACACTTTCTCCAAACCACACTGTAAAAGACGCACTTCAAGCGATGCGAGAAAGAAAAATCCGGCATATTCCGATTCTATCAGCAGAAGGCACAGTCGTCGGAATCATTACGGATCGCAATTTGAAAGAAGTTGTTCCATCATCCATCTCAGAAATAATAGACACAAGCATTTACGATACAGCACTCTCCGAGGTTATGACGAAAAATCCTATCGTCGGTCATCCGATGGACTTTGTGGAAGAAGCAGCTGTCATATTTTACGATAACCAAATCGGCTCCCTCCCCATTGTCTCCAGCGGTAAGTTAGTCGGAATCATTACAGAAACAGACTTGCTCTATAAATATATCGAATTGACCGGTGCACATCAGCCCGGGTCACAACTCGAAGTACGAGTCCCGAATGTGCCGGGCATTCTCTTTGAAGTATCCAAAGTGTTCCATGATTTGCATACCAATGTGTTAAGCGTACTCGTTTATCCAGATAAAGACAATGAAGCTAATAAAATACTCGTCATTCGGATTAATTCCATGAATCCACTCAAAATTATCGAAGAGCTTAAAAACAGTGGATTTGAAGTGTTATGGCCGAATGTACCAGGAATCGACCTATGAAAAAAGATGCCGTATTTGTCTTTTCTGAAGAACAACTTGGATACTCTTTCTCAGACACACATCCGTTCAATCAAAAACGAATTGTCATGACACTTGATCTGCTACGTAAAATGAATGCAATTCAAGACGCAGATATCTTAGCACCCCGTATTGCAACGGATGATGAGTTACTGCTTGCACATGATCCAAAATTCATCGAGATTGTTAAACAGGCGGGAAAAGGGGAACTCCGTGAAGATGTAGGCAGTATATATGGCATTGGAACCGAAGACACCCCCATTTTTCCCAATATGCATGAAGCAAGTGCTATGCTCGTTGGTGGCACACTAACAGCGGTCGATGAAGTGATGGAAGGGCGCTCACGGTATGCCTTAAATCTCGGCGGCGGACTCCATCATGGCTTCCAAGGACGGGCTTCTGGTTTTTGCGTCTACAATGATAGCAGTGTCGCCATTAAGTATATGCAAAAAAAATACGGGGCTCGCGTCCTCTATATTGACACGGATGCCCATCATGGTGACGGGGTTCAATGGAGTTTCTACGATGACCCTACAGTTTGTACGTTTTCCATTCATGAAACAGGTCGCTATCTGTTTCCAGGTACTGGGAATATTACGGAGCGTGGTAATGGAGAAGGTTATGGAACCTCTTTCAACTTTCCAATTGATGCATTTACTGAAGACGAGTCCTTTTTGAATATTTATGAAACCGCTATAAGAGAAGTGACCGCTTATTTCAAACCGGATGTCATCTTGACGCAAAACGGGGCGGATGCACATTACTTCGATCCATTGACGCATTTATACGGTACGATGAATCTTTACAAAGAGATTCCACGAATCGCCCGGGAAGTTGCCGAGCAATTTTGCGATGGTCGCTGGATTGCTATCGGTGGTGGCGGTTACGATATTTGGCGCGTCGTTCCAAGAGCGTGGTCCCACATTTGGCTCGCTATGAAAAACGAAGCGGCTCCAACAGGTCCACTCCCTGCTGAATGGCTGGCAGAATGGCAGGAACAAGCTCCTGTGACGCTTATTCCGACATGGGAAGACCCTAATCCACTTTACGAACCGATTCCTCGCAAAGAGGAAATTACGGAAAAAAATGCGCAGATGCTCGATCGGGCTTTACATATTATCCGAAACGAACGGCTGAATAACTAACTGCTTTTATAGAACTGCCCAAACACAATGGGGGCACCCTCCTCGACTATCTATGTAGTCAAGGAGGGTGCCCCACTTTTAATATCTAAACGACGCTTACGCTTTTCTTATTTATTTCAATGAATTACGTTCTTCCAACCTGAACGGTAAAATAACCTGTTCCTGGTCGACTTCTTCGCCGTTTATTAGCTTTGTCAATAGTCGCATCGCTACGGCCCCTAAATCGTATAGTGGCACGACAATCGTCGTCAATTGCGGTCTAACGACTCTCGCCATGATAGAATGCTCAAAACAAATAACTTCGTAATCTCTAGGTACGGATAAACCTTCATCACAAATCCCATTTAACACGCCAACTGCCATCGTATCATTTGTAGCAAATATAGCCGTTGGTTTCCCTCGCAATTCACGAATCGCTTTCCATGATTCATATGCACTATCGTATGAATCTCCCGTCTCGATAATAAGCTCCTCTTCCACAGCAAGCCCCGCATCTTGAAGTGCCCGAATATACCCCGCCCGTTTGCTTATACGGTTAATATCCCTTGTAAAAGGACTCGAAAGTAAAACAATTCGCTTATGCCCATTGGCAATCAACTGATTGACAGCAACGTATGCAGCTTCTTCAAAGTCAATATTGACAGTTGGTAACAAATTTTGAACATCGAGCGTTCCAGCCAAAACAATTGGCACATTAGCCGTCGCCATTTCAGTCCGAACTTCCTCAGAAATGGAATCACTCATAAAAATCAGTCCATCTACTTGTTTCCCAAGATGATCCTCGAGCAGCTCCACTTCTCTCGTCGTACGTTCGTCAGAATTGGATAGGATAATATTATATTCATACATTGTCGCTACATCTGCGATGCCACGCGAAAGCTCCGAGTAATAACTTTTCGAAATATCGGGCACAATGACACCGATTGTTGTGGTTTTCTTACTTGCAAGCCCTCTTGCTACAGCATTTGGTCGATATCCAAGCCGTTCAATGCATTCAAGCACTTTTTTTCTCGTTGCAGGTTTTACATTTGGATTCCCGTTAACGACGCGGGAAACCGTTGCCATCGAAACACTCGCTTCCCTGGCAACATCGTAAATCGTTACAGCCATTGACCAAACTCCTTTCATCCATTCACTTCATATACTTATACCCTAGCCTATTTACATTCAGCCTTCTACTTAATATAGCATATAAGTGCTATGCTGGGCGGCTTGGACAATAAAATTCAAAAGTCTCATTTTAATCGCCGCACGGCTTCAAGTTTTTATCCTAGTGTATAAGTCAAAACGCCGGAACCCTAAAGGTCCGGCGTAAAATCATGAGACTGTGTGGTGTGTTTTCATGAATTGTTGAATCGCTTCATAAAACTCATCAAACTGTTGTAGATCCATTTGTTGCGCAGAGTCGGACAACGCAACAGCTGGATCCGGATGTACTTCCGCCATAACGCCATCTGCGCCTACCGCAATTGCAGCTTTCGCTGTTGGCAACAACAAATCTTTTCTACCTGTTGAGTGCGTAACATCGACGAATACCGGTAAATGCGTCTCTTGCTTCAAAATTGGAACAGCTGAAATATCTAATGTGTTACGTGTCGCTCGTTCATATGTCCGGATACCACGCTCACAAAGGATAATTTGGCTATTTCCTTTTGACATAATATATTCAGCTGCATTAATGAATTCATCGATTGTCGCTGCAAGTCCACGCTTTAGAAGAACCGGCTTATTGATCATTCCCGCTTCTTTCAGCAATTCAAAGTTTTGCATGTTACGCGCACCAATTTGCACGACGTCGATATAATCCATCGCTTCTTCCAAATGTGACGGCGTAATGATTTCCGTTACAACTGAAAGCCCTGTTTCTTCTGATACACGCTTCAAGATTTTTAGCCCTTCCAGACCAAGCCCTTGGAAATCGTATGGTGACGTGCGCGGCTTGTATGCGCCACCTCTTATCATCGTCAAACCTTTTGCTTTGATGGATTGTGCAACAGCAAGTACTTGTTCATAAGATTCGACTGCGCATGGCCCGTAGATAAATGACGGGTTACCATCACCAATTTTATGGCCATTGATGTCAACGACCGTATCTTCAGCTTTGCGTTTACGCGATACGAGTAATGCATTGCGTTGGTCATCTTCCTGTATTTCAAGCGCAGACATAAAAATGCCTTTAAAGATCTGCTCTAAAACGCCATTCGGTAATGGACCATTGTTTGATTCCTTTAGGAAATTAAGCATTTCTCTTTCACGGATTGGATCATACCTGTTGACACCTTGCTTTTCTTTTACTTTCCCAATCTCTTGGACAACAGCTGTTCGTTCATTAATAAGATCCAATACTTTGATGTTTAGCTCGTTCACACGGCCGCGTAACTCATCTAGTTCATTTTGTCTCATCAGTATGTCTCCTCCCCTACATATCATTCCCTTTCCGAAGAGGGGAATATATGTTACATTTTTATAGAATAGACCTAGTATAATGAATACTATTTGAAAAGTCACGTTATTTATTAAAATTTTTCTCAATTCAGGACATTCCTCGACAGAAAGGGTGAAAAACTTGCCTACTACACTATTTGCGCTCGACATCGGAACACGTTCTGTTGTCGGAATCATCCTACAAGAAAACAACGGTATTTACCACGTTGCTGATCTTGTCTCCATCGAGCATAAAGAACGCTCTATGATTGATGGACAAATACATAATATTTTAAGTGTTGCTAGCGTGATTTCA
This sequence comes from Sporosarcina sp. FSL K6-1522, assembly GCF_038622445.1. Classification (GTDB taxonomy): domain Bacteria; phylum Bacillota; class Bacilli; order Bacillales_A; family Planococcaceae; genus Sporosarcina. Next base: position 2,272,665 of record NZ_CP152019.1, on the reverse strand, counting down.
GATATCAAAAACATCCTTGAAGAACGCCATGGACCACTCAAACAAGTAAGTGTTGCCGCGGCGGGTCGTTCTTTGAAAACATCAGAAGGTGTCATGACTGTCGACATCTCAGAAAAATCCCTTATTTCACATGAAGATGTTAACCGCTTGGAACTAGCCGCTGTCCAACACGCCCAACAAAAACTCATGTCTTCCGACGCTGTCACAAAAGACGATTATTATTACTGTGTAGGTTATTCCGTTTTGCATTACAAGCTAGAAGGCGACGAAATCGGTAGCCTTATCGACCAAGCAGGACGCTCTGCATCTGTCGAGGTCATTGCAACCTTTCTCCCACGAGTCGTCGTGGAGTCTCTCCTAGCCGCTCTCAAAAGGGCAGACTTAGCAATGGAAGCCTTGACACTAGAACCAATTGCAGCCATCAATGTCCTCATTCCGCCATCGATGCGCAGACTTAACGTCGCATTAACCGATATAGGGGCTGGGACATCCGATATTGCCATTACAAATAACAATACGGTTGTGGCATATGGCATGGTACCTGTAGCCGGAGATGAGATCACAGAGGCACTTAGCAATCACTATTTACTCGATTTTCCACTCGCTGAAAATGCCAAAAGAATGATTACGGCAGGGGAAGACATTGTCATCACAGACATTCTCGGTTTCGAGCAGCAGATTGCAGCTAGCGAAGTCGCTGATGTCATCAAACCATCCGTTGAACGCTTGGCCCGTTTAATCGCGGATGAAATCAAGCGTTTAAACGGCGGACAATCCCCACAAGCGGTTATGGTTGTCGGCGGCGGTAGCTTGACGCCTGGGCTAACCCAAGAAATTAGCACTTGTCTGGATCTTCCAGCAAACCGCGTAGGCGTTCGAGGACTAGATGCACTGACGGGAATCACACTAGAGCCCAATATCATCTCATCGCCCGATCTCGTGACACCAATCGGTATTGCTATCGCAGCAAGAAGAGCACCTATTCACTACATGTCTGTCACCGTCAACGACAAAACCATTCGACTTTTCGAGTTAAAGGAAATGACCGTCGGAGATGCACTGCTTGCAGCCAATATTAAAGCACGACAACTTTATGGTATGCCTGGACTCGGTCTATCCATCAAACTGAATGACCAAGACATCCTTATTCCCGGCGAGCATGGCACGCAAGCGACCATTCACTTGAACGGACAAGTAACAAGCACAAAAGAATTCATAAAAAATGGCGATGCGATCGAACTATTGCCTGGTAAAGATGGCAAACACGCCGTTGCAACCGTGCGTGATTTGCTCGATGATGTGCCGACGATTCATGTCACGATTGATGGACTAGCCGTCAAACTAGAGCCTTCCATTACGGTCAACGGGATTCCACAAAGCCTTGATACACAGCTTAGTGACCGTGATAAAATACATGTTTCACAAGCAAGAACATTAGCGGCTGCATTGGCGGCAACCAATCGCCAAGAACAACTGGCAACCAATGTCTTTTCCGTAGTCGTCAATCAAAAACCGATGGCGTTAAAAGCGCGACCAATGACCTTTTTAGTAGGAGGTATACCAGTCAACACTTCCTATATCCTAAAAGATCAAGATGCAATAGCAATCCAAAAACCACCATCTCCTACAATTAATGAAGTCGCAGCAGAACTCGGTAAGAAATCGGTGGATCAAATGACCGTCACGTTCAACGGGACAACTATTACCATCCAAAAACAACGGCTTTCTTTTATGTTGAACGGACAACTTAGCGATGGCGATACCATCGTCCAAGCAGATAGTCAGTTGACGATCACATCTCTGAATACGACTCCTATCACGTTCAGTGATGTCTTTGTGCATACAGACTATCAAATACCTGAAAGTTCTTCTAGCACCTATCAGTTATTGCGCAATGGTTCGCCTATCGGATTTAATGACCCGATTTTCGGCGGCGATTCACTTGAAATCAAGTTCCATTAAGTAGCGAGATAAGGCAATATCAGCTTCTTAATGTAGAAAAAAACCCATCACAATTGATGGGCTTTTTCTGTTTATTCACTTCTCATTTACAGTTGCTTCTTCATTTATTTTCTCTTCGACAGCCTTGTGCAATGCTTCTGCTGTTGCTGTCACTTCTTCCACTTCCTGCTCAAGAACATCTTCTACTTTTTCGGCTACCTCATTGATAAATTCAATCGCTTCTTCACCCTCTGAAGAAACCGTGCCATCATCCATCGGTACAGATGTTTTGGACGTCATCGTCTTTACTTTATCAATAATTTGACCAGATTGCTCCTGTAATGTCTTTGTTAATTCACCCGTTTTCTCTTTAGCAACCGATGTGAATTCTGTTGTTTTCTCTTTTGCTACAGTTGAAAACTCTGTCGCCTTCTCTTTGGCAACCGAACTAATTTCGATGCTTTTATTTTTCAGCTGTGAAGCCTGCGTCGTCAAATTCCCACGCATTTCACTACCTGTTTTTGGCGCGAGAAAGAGTGCTGTTGCTGCTCCAATGACACCTCCAACTAGCGCACCAAATAAGAAGCTACTAGCCCCCGAACCTTGGACCTCTCTATAAAATTCATCTGTATAAGATTTCGGTGTAGGATTGTAGTTAGCTGGCAAATAGGTTTGCTCGCCATAAGTATTCTCATATTGACCGTTTCTATTTCGCTCTTCATTCATCTCTAATTCCTCCTCATTTGTCGAAACTGGCTTCTATTTTATATTAAGCTGTCATAAGGGCGATGTTATTTCTTTAGCCCCTGCCCCGGCTTATACACTGTCCATCCCTTGCTCTTTGCACTTTGTGGTTTCCGCTCTTTCACTTTCGCCATGATGTCGATAACGACATTGCTCCATTGAACAGCTTGCGCAATTTTATCAGCATTTTGTTCGGCACCCGTTGTAATTGATTCAGATACTCTTCGAACGGACGAATTAAGCCCCGAAACTGACTCTCCCACGCCTTTCACTGCATCCACAACCGTATTCAATTTCTCCGACTTCTGCTGAATATCTTCAGCTAGGCTATTGGTCTTGTGAAGAAGATCTGCTGTTTCTTTCGTAATCCCTTCAAGTTGAACTGTAAGCCCGTCCATCGTTTCAGAAACACTTTGCAATGTTTTCTTCACAGAGAACAACGTCATCGCCAAACTTACGCATAAAATCAAAAATGCGATTGCAGCGACGATAGCTGCTATGTACAATAAATTTTCCATGATACTGCCTCCTCCAACTGCTTGTTCCTAATACACTGTGTTCCCTTTTCTCAGGCAAAATAAACATTATGCCTATAGAACATCTTCGACATCTTTCTCCATTTCCCTTCATAAATAGTAAAATGATTTGGAAATACGAACTGAATTTATGTCCATAATGTGTATAAAACACGTAGCCAAATCAAGTTCACCGAATTATAAAGGGCTTCCAAAAACAAAACAGCTGATCCCATTGGATCAAGCTGTTTCATCTTTCTCAATATAACTCGCAAATGCATGTAGATATTTTTGAACATCGCCAGCTCCCATGAACAAGTAAACTGTGTGTCCATGAGCGTCTAGCACTCCAATATCATCCAATTCAAGATGCTTTGCCCCAGGTATTTTGGCAACCAAATCATCAATGGTCAAGTTACCTGCTTTTTCACGCGCCGAACCAAATATATCACATAAATATACGTGATCAGCAGGCGCCAAACTTTCTGCAAATTCCTTCATAAGTGCTGCAGTTCGTGTAAATGTATGTGGCTGAAAAATGGCTACTAGCTCATGATTTGGATACTTCTGTTTGGCTGATTGCAAGGTCGCTGCAATTTCCGTTGGATGGTGAGCATAATCATCCACAATCGTCCGTCCATCGACTTCCGAAATTGTAAATCGTCGTTTCACGCCATGGAATGATAATAGCCTTTCCTCAACAGTAGCTGCTGAAACGCCCTCATAATGACAAAGCGCAATCACGCCTAACGCGTTGAGAATTGCATGATCACCTGCAAGAGGAATCGTAAACGTATGGTAGAATTCATTGCGTACAAAAACGTCAAAAGTCGAATGTTCGGCCGTTTTAACAATGTTTTTTGCTGCAAAATCATTCATTTCATCAAAGCCATAGTAAACAACAGGCACATTGGCCTGAATTTTTTGCAGGTGAATATCATCACCACAAGCAATAATAGCTTTATTTACACGCAGAGCCATTTCACCAAATGCATCCAAAACATCCTCCAGATTTTTAAAATAATCTGGATGATCAAAATCAATATTCGTCATAATTGCGTAGTCAGGATCATAGGAGAGAAAATGTCGTTTATATTCGCATGCTTCAAAAACAAAGTACTCACTAGCCTCTGGTCCTCTTCCCGTCCCGTCTCCAATTAAATAAGACGTAGGCGCATGCCCCGATAAAACATGCGCTAACAGCCCAGTTGTCGATGTTTTACCATGAGAACCTGTAACCCCAACGGAAATAAATTTCTTCATATAATTTCCCAGGAAATCATGGTAACGAATAATTTCTAATCCTATTTCGTTTGCTTTCACCAACTCAGGGTGACTATCAGGAAAAGCATTCCCCGCAATAATTGTCATCCCTGGTTTAATATTTATTTCATCAAATGGTAACACGGCTATTTTTCTTTCATGAAGGGGATCTTCCGTAAAGAAATACTTTTCTACATCCGAACCTTGCACTTCATAAGCGGAATCATGAAGGATTTGCGCGAGGGAACTCATCCCCGATCCTTTAATTCCCACAAAATGGAACACTGTCATATTGCAACCTCCCGGGGTCATTTCTGTGCCCCTGTAATCAAATATACCTCAACGTCTATACGTCGATGGCTTTACCCATTATTATACCACCAATTATGCATAATGCCCGCTTTATCTTTGTTTAGCGGATGTCATTCCCTAAGCTGCATAACATCACTTTCTGTCAAGTAGACATCTCGCGCTTTACTTCCACGCTGTCCTGAGATAAATCCACTTTTCTCCATCCGATCAATTAGTTTGGCTGCTCGATTGTAACCGATACTGAAATTACGTTGCAATAGCGATGTAGAGGCACTTCCTTGCTCGAGAATAAACTTACATGCTTCCTCAAAAAGCGGATCTGTCTCCTCTTCCTCAATTGCATTTGCCAGCAAATCTTCTTGGCCAAACAAATACGTAGGTGTTGCTTCGTTCCGAACGTGTTCTATTATACGCTCAATTTCATCATCCGTGACAAATGTCCCTTGAAGCCTCACCGCAGACGACTTGCCGTTACCAATATAAAGCATATCCCCTCTACCGAGAAGTCTTTCGGCTCCTGGCGAATCGATAATTGTTCTAGAATCAATTTGAGAAGATACGGAAAAAGCAATTCGCGTTGGTACGTTCGCTTTAATCGTCCCTGTAATGACGTCAACAGACGGACGTTGCGTTGCAATGATTAAGTGAATACCACATGCCCGTGCTTTCTGTGCAATACGACTAATGGACACTTCTACATCAGCAGGCGCCATCATCATTAAGTCGGCAAGCTCATCAATGACAATTAACAAATACGGCATTTTCAACGAAAAGCGACGGCTCTCTGTGACGACTTTGTTATAGCGTTCAATGTCTCGAACACCGGCATGAGCCAGCAACTCATAACGTCGTTCCATTTCCGCTACTGCCCACTTCAGCGCAGCTGTTGCAGCCTTTACATCCGTGATCACTGGGCTGATGAGGTGAGGGATTCCATTGAATGGTGCAAGCTCAACCATCTTCGGATCAATCAGCATCATTTTCAAATCTGTCGGCGACGCCTTATACAATAAGCTAACCAATATTGAATTGATGCAAACAGACTTTCCAGAACCCGTTGCGCCCGCAATCATACCATGAGGCATTTTACAGAGATCCAGTGTTACAGGTGCCCCTGTTAAACTAAGCCCTAACACTGCCTCTAGCGGCGAGGAGGAACGTTGAAACTTTTCCGCTCCAATCACCTCAGATATACGAACAGGGCGCGTCTTGCGATTCGGTATTTCAATCCCAATCGAACTTCTTCCGGGAATTGGCGCCTGGATTCGAATATCCTCTGCGGCAAGTGCCAACTTTAAATCATCTGTTAAATTGCGCACCTTACTCACTTTCGTTCCCTGCCCCACTGTCAACTCAAACCGTGTCACCGTTGGCCCTTGTACAGCTTCAATCACATTCGCTTGAACCGCAAAATGGGACAACGCTTCCTCCAATTTTTCAGACTGTGTTTCCAGCCACTCCGTATCCTCAATTTGCGCTTCTGGTGGGATTAATAAATCCAAAGAAGGCAATGCATAATACGGTTCTTCTTCCACTTCAATTACATCTTCATTCACTGCCGCTACTGGAAGGGGCTTTGACACACTAATTGTATTGGGCACTTCAACTTTCTTCTCTATAGGCGCCTCTACTTGTGGCAAAAAAGCCCGTTTGGCCTCTAGCTTTTCCTTATCAGATTTCAACATCAATACATTAAAAGGCACAATCCGCTCTTTGTTGTCCTCTATGTCCGATTCACTTGCTACCGGAAGGCTCTCTGAATCAACTACAGGATCTTCAATGTCTGTAGTATGTTCCGTATTTGGTGAAGTAATTCCTAAAATTTCCGGTGTCTCTTCAACCAGTTCATCCACCAGCGATGTGACAGCTTGCGGCACACCCTCTGCTACGAAGTCCTCTTTAGCATCGCTGCTATCGATCATTTGCTCTTCAATCACTTCGTCTGCCGATGGAGAAACAACTATCCGTTCTTCTTGTACAGGTGGGGCTACTTCTGGTGTATGGTCTGTTTGCGCCTCTTCCACTACTGATGGTTCTATCGGCGTAAACACCGCTTCTTGCTCTGGCGATTCAATGGGTAGAGTAGTTGCCAATTGCTCTTCCGCCACTGGTATAAGCACGGTTTCTTCCTCCAGTAATTCAACTGGTGGAGTAGCCGCCAACCGTTCTTCTTCCACTGGAGGGGTTACTGGCATAGCCACAGCTTCTTGCTCTGGCAATTGCTCCTGCCGCTCTTCAACCCACTCCGCTATTTTCTCTTTTTTAACCGGCGTATAGCCATGTACCGGCGATGGCACTGTTGTTGGAATAAACGGTCTGTTTGAGCGTTTTTGCACACTTTCATTTGTCTGTGCTACTTGTTTCTTTTCACTTATCGTACTGCTCGTTCGTAATATAGACTGTTGGCGTCCGGTTTCTACACCATACTTCAAAGCGCTACCTGCCTTGTAGATGGTACCAACACTACGGTCACCTTTCCATCTCTCATTTTCATAGAGTGGAATCGTTTCATAATCCTCTTCACTCTCTTCGGCAAGTACAGTGGCTTTAGGACGTTCACGCTCTGGTGTTGGCTCATCATCCCATCCATAGATTTCCGCATCTGAAATAATCGGAAAACGGAATAAAGGTCCTTGCTTTGTATCATGATTCTCAGGAACCTCATCATATTTTCCTTCTGGTTCTTCATAGATATTTTCTACTTTATCGTCATCATCTGGGCCAAAAAGCCGATTCACTATTTTTTTAAAGAAACTCAACGCTATCACTCTTTTCGTGTCAATCAATCTATTTTAACAGTACTAACCCATCTAAATCAAATCAATCCAAAAAAAAAGAAAAACGCGCCCTCTCAGCACGTTTTTCCTCTGTATCTATTATCTACTTCTTTCATTTATTTACTAAACGCTTCTCCAGCTACAGCATTGTCGTCAAGGACGAGAATTCCTTTCGCTTCAGGTGCATTTGGTAAAGCTAGTTCCTTCGCCGAGCAAATCATCCCCGCCGAAGCAACGCCACGAAGTTCCGCATCTCGAATCACCATTCCAGATGGCATGACCGCGCCAACTTTGGCAACAACCACTTTTTGTCCAGCTTCTACATTCGCTGCACCACAAACAATTTGAACGGTTTCATCGCCAACATCGACTGTACAAATGTTCAGCTTGTCCGCATTTGGATGCTTCTCTTTTGTGACAACATGACCGACAACAAATTTAGGCGACAAATCTGCATTCAAATCAATGCCAGCTTCATTTTTATGAAGTGCTTCTTGAATTTGTTCAACAATTGCTGGTGTCAAGTCCACTCTACCAACCTCGTCAAGTTTGATATATGATGCTGCTTTAAAGAGGTTAAAGCCTACTAATTCAGTTGTTGACTCATCATATACGAGCGTCACATCACCTGTAGTCTTTGTTGTAACAGCTTCCGGACGTGATGGTGTCAGCTGTACAATCAGTACATCTCCAACACCATTCAAGTTATAAAATGCATTCATTTCTTTCTTCCTTCCCTTCTTGCCAAACGATTTTTGGCCATTATAAAAATCGGCTCAAGTTTTCCATCTTTATAAATAAATGATAGCGATGTCACAGGAACCGCGCCTGTCGTAAAGAAGTGCATCGACATCTGTGCTAGCACATCATACCCCGTGTCATTCCGAATGTCACCAATAATGAGCACATCTTGATGGGGTACAGAAACGGTCATATGGCCTTTGATTTTTTCTTCCATCTCTTTCAAAAAAGCACTATTCAAAATGCGGCTTGCATCGTAACCATCATTATTATTGATAAAGTAATAGATATTATCGGAAACCTCGTCCTTCTTCATATCAATCGGCAATGCGCGCACACGAAAGAGGGCTGCTTCCATAATTTCTGTTTCAGACAAACCAATCGCTTCCAACATACTTTCATCGATGAGACGATACGTTGTCCCTAGATCCAATGCGTAATAGATTCGTGTCTCAGCAGTATGATCCTTTGTGAGAAAACGATTTCCAGCAGAAGATTTTTGTGGGAATGAGGTCGATCGGATAACCGGGTAAACAGCCGCGCTCTCTGCAAATCCCACAGCATTTTCTTTTTCCATCGCTTTAAATGTTTCATCAATTGTATAGACGATTTCCTCGATGGCCGCCTCTTTTTTCTGTTCATATTTCGCAAGAATTTCCGGCAATGAAATGTCCATGCCTTTTTTCAAAATAGTATGTTCGAGTCGTACCTTGTCTGTTTTCCGATCAAATTGCCATTGAAAATGTTCAGATGGCAGACGCTCTTTCAACACGTCTACAAGTTGTTGTGATTTCACTTAATTGCCTCCATTTATCTCCGTATCCTGTTCGATAGAACGTACAATTTCCATCATCGTTGCTAAATTTTCTTCAATCTTCTTATCCTTTGACATTGCTGTCATTTTTACGCCACCTACACTCGCAACAAGCTCTACCCGATCCTCTTCACCTTTTACCACAGCAGCAAAACCAAAGCCGTCATCCGTCTCAAACGTTGCTTTCTCGATAATTTCCTTACTGCTATCTCCTACCAAGAGTTCATGAAATAAAGGACTCCCGCTATGTTCGTTCGGGTTGATAAATAGGATAAATGTCTCCTTCCCCTTCGTTAAGAGGATATTTTGACTATCTGATTTATCATTGATTGTAAATCCAGCAGGCTTATATAAATTGACACCGTCAATCTCATCTGTCTGTTCTTTTTCATCTGACTCAAATGCTACTTTCGCCGCTTCAACGCCGGCCACTGCACGCTCCTCAAGTGTCTTACCACATCCAGCAAGAAGCAACAGAGATACTGTCAATAGGAATATGAATTTCCATGCTCGGAACATTCGCCTTCCTCCATTCATTAAAATTAGATTACTTCTCTCATTTTAATGTTGTTACTTAACAGTTGCAACAAATGGGCTTTAGTGTTCATTTTCATAAGCTAGTATTTTACTCACTTAGCCGTTCTATCGTCCTCAATGACAGCTAGATGATACTTCAATTGCCCTAATAAAAGATGCAGGATATGTTCAAACAACTCGCCACGACTGACTGCCTGCGCTGTAAACATACCCATTGCACCTTCCTTCTGTCGAATCCCATTCGCCTGAAAATATGCGTCTACGACTGGGCCTAATTCTTTTCCTGCGGTGATTTCCTTGGCGATTTCTTGTGGTAGTGGTATTTGTGCGCCGCCAGCTGTAAACCTTGTCCCATCCGGTAGCACTAATGCGCCCCAATTACATAGGTACATCTGTCCCTCAATCATACGCACGCCACCTTCCATGCCAATCCCGCTGACTGCTTCCCTTGCCATCCCAGCCGCCCGCAATGCACGGTTAATAGCGCCTAATCTAGTCTCTTCATCGCCAAATGGCTGGACTGAGACACCCGATTCAACCGTCGTTTCCAAAACCGTTGCTGTTGGAAAGTGCATAGCAATCGCCTGTTTTGCGGCTTGTACTTTTGCAGGGTTTGTTGAGCCGATCATAAATTCCATCTATCTATTCCCCCTTGTTTTTCCCAAAATTGAAATCGCCCTTCACGCTATATAAGTACGGAAGGGCGACACTTTCATTACATATACCTAGACGTAACTTGTCTTATACGTTCTGTTTAATGGTTTCCACCGTCGTTTTATCGCATGCTCGCACAAGCTTGACGAGTAGCTCTTTCGCCGCTGCGTAATCGTCTGTGTGGATAATTGAACCAGATGTATGAATATACCGTGAGCAAATCCCAATGACCGCACTTGGCACACCTTCATTTGCAACGTGAACCCGCCCCGCATCCGTACCACCTTGTGAAATGAAATATTGATACGGAATATTATGTGTTTCTGCCATATCCAAAATAAATTCACGCATGCCACGATGTGTCACCATCGAACGGTCAAAAATACGGAGCAATGTGCCTTTACCAAGTTGACCAAATTCATTCTTATCACCTGACGCATCATTTGCTGGGCTTGCGTCTAATGCAAAGAACAAGTCTGGGTTAATCATCGTTGCCGCTGCCTGTGCCCCACGTAGCCCGACTTCTTCCATGACATTTGCTCCCGAATACAAATGGTTCGGTAGCTTTTCACCATGCAATTCTTTTAACAATTCAATTGCCAGCCCACACCCATAGCGGTTATCCCATGCTTTTGCGAGAATTTTTTTATCATTCGCCATCGGTGTAAATGGACAAATTGGTACAATCTGTTGACCAGGACGAATCCCTATTCGTATGGCATCTTCTTTATCATCCGCACCAATATCAATCAGCATGTTTTTCATATCCATCGGCTTATTGCGCACTGCATCACTTAGCAAATGTGGTGGAATGGAACCAATGACCCCGATAATAGGTCCCTTGTCTGTTATAATTTCAACGCGCTGTGCTAGCAATACTTGGCTCCACCACCCCCCGAGCGGTTGAAAGCGAATCATCCCATTATCCGTAATGGCGCTCACCATGAAACCAACCTCATCCATATGGCCCGCAACCATAATTCGCGGCCCATCTTCTGGCCCTTTTCGCACACCAAAAATCCCACCAAGATTATCTTGAATCAATTCATCTGCATACTTTCCTAATTCACTACGCATATATTGCCGTACTGCGTATTCATTGCCTGGAGCCCCTGGAAGCTCCGTCAATGTCCTGAACATCTCTAGCGTTTCTTTTTGCATGGCCTGTAGTCCCCCCACTTTATATGTATACTAAATAGTGTAGACGATATAACCTAAAGTATCCAACGATTTAGTGATTTCGCAAATGGTTTCTTCCGCTATCCTCTATAAATTTGTGGTACACTTAACCAAATACCACTTTAAGGGGTTGAGTCACTGTGAAAGTCAAAGAATTTCTCGCGGGTGTACTAACAGGTGTAGCAGCTGGCATTATCGTCAATGAAGCACTAGATCGTGTAAACCAACATATTGCAGCAGACACTGTATTAAATTCGATTAAAGACGCATTCAAAAAAGAAGGACCCATCGATGGTTCATGGATTGTCATGAAAACAGAACCATTTACAAACAACGTCATTTCGATGGATGTCTATCGTGGTGGTATCTCTCGTATTAAAAATGGCGAGCTGGAACAATTTGAATTTGCGGCAGATGCAAAAACAGGCACTGTCGTTGAGCTCATACAAAAATAAACAAAACCGTCCTTTGATTTAGTAAAAAACTACATCAAAGGACGGTTTATTTATTGGCATTATCGCGAACGTTTAACGGATTCTACAAGTTCCTTACCATCAGCGTTCCACTTCACAAGTCTGTAAAAAGCATCATGATAAAAAATAAATTTGTATCCCCCCGCAAGTGCCTCTTTCATCAACTTCTCTTTCGCAAAAATCGAAGTCATTGGATAATCATCATATGCAAGTACCCATAGTGGATTACTATGCGCTTGCGTTGGCATAATATCTCCCATATGAAGTATCGTTTCCCCATTTTGGGTCAATTTAATGACGCTATGCCCATCGCTATGCCCACCTGTGTGTAGCATTTCAACGCCAGGTACAACTGTTAAACTCTCTTCGAACGTTTGCACTTGCTGTTGGATAGGCTCCCAATTTTCTTTCCAATACGTATTTTTGGATCGAATATTCGGATTGCGCATCTCATCCCACTCGACTTGGGATACATAGATGACGGCATTTGGAAAAGCAGAAACAAAAGTATCGCCTTGCTTTTCCGTCAAACCAGCTGCATGGTCATTGTGTAAATGCGTCATTAGCACCATATCAATATCTTCCGGTGTCAAGTCAAGCTCCCTTAAGCTTTCTTCCACTCGTGTTTCTGCTCGGACGCCTAAGTTACGCTTCATTTTCTCACCGAGTTTATCTTTCCCAATCCCCGAATCAATCAACATATTTTTTCCTTCATAACGGATTAAAATCGGATCGGACCTCAGTTCGATTAAGTTGTCATTATCCACTTCATAGCGCCTTGACCACAGCGCTTTCGGAACAACGCCGAACATCGTGCCTCCATCCAAATAGCTGACGCCCCCATCTAGCCACGTTAACTCCATATTATGAAACGTATATGTATCCATCACAAACATCTTCCCCTTCCCCTTGTAGACATTGAGTGTCAATTCTCGTATTGCATTTCAAGCCTGTAAATCGGCTGCCCCTTTGCAGAAAACTTCTCTTCGTATTCCGTCATAATATTGTCTTCTGGCATCTCTGCATGCAAATCAAGCGATACATAGCGCAGTTTCATGCCATATTCGGACATCGATACCAATGAATACTCAAACAAGCCTCGATTATCCGTTTTAAAATGGATTTCTCCGCCTGGAACAAGTACCGATTCATACAGCTTTAAAAACGTTTCATGTGTCAATCTACGTTTGATATGTCTCGTTTTCGGCCATGGATCAGAAAAATTCAAATAGACCCGATCAATTTCTCCCGGATGGAACATATCTACAAGCTCTACGCCATTTGCACGAAAGAGTCGCAAATTCGATGGTTTACCCGCTTCAATCGCTTTTTCAAGCGCAGCTACAATCACATTATCAAAGTGTTCGATACCAATATAATTCACATCAGGGTTGGCTAGTGCCATGCCGATAATGAATTGCCCCATACCCGTTCCCACTTCCACATGGATCGGATGATCATTGCCAAAAAGGGCATGCCAGCCATTGTTCATTTTTTTAGGTTCTGCTAAAAGGACATCGGGATGTTCTGCCATGAAATCCCTTGCCCACGGTTTATTGCGAAGTCTCATTTCATACACTCTTTTCTAGTCATACTATCTTATTCTATTTCTTCTTGTTCCTCATCCTGCCCAAACAATTGACTCATCGCAGTTGTTTCTCCGACCTCAAGTAAGGCTTGCGCCGCTTTAAATTGGGTGGATTTCATGGGTACAGGCAATTTTTGCAGTACAGAGAACCATTCTTCATACGATCGCCTATCAACAATTTTCACATCATACGGAGAACCTGGATAATCGATATAGCCATTGCGGGAAATCAAATATTTCTTCACAGGAAAATCGATGTCCTGCGCTTTGAAAAGCCCAGAAACAATCGTGCTCATTCGGTTCAATGAAATAAGTGGATTCAGCAATTTCGATTCTGATTCTCCTACTTTTTTCATCCAAAATCGCTCTCCACTGCCCACAAACGCAGCTACTTCCTCCTGTTCAAGCACAGTAATACACATGCATTCTACAGGAGTTACAATAATGATATCCAGTTCAACAGGTGCTTTTTTCAATAGTAAAATTGGATAATAGAACAACAAATAATTATCAGGTAACTGCTGTGCAAAGCTGCGTAATAAGGAATCGCGTAAAAAACGCGGATCAACCTTCGACTTGTCCAGTAACGTTGAACTCGCCCATTTAATTTGAAAATGAAACAGCTGATCTAAATAGTGCTTACGTAACTGGTCAAGACTTGATGGGCTATACGTCATATGAGGAGTAAACTCAAATACTTCCTCTTCGTTATCCTCTTCAAGCTCTTCCTCTTCAACTGCCTCTTTTCGCCTACCGAATAACCGGAAAAAGGGGGAAAACCACTTTCCCTCTTCCGGTTGTTCAGCCGCCTCTTCTTCACTTTGTTGCCACTCCATTAAATGGTCGGCCCCATTTTCCCATTGAAGCTTTAGCCGATCCCACTGATACCTTTTTAAGCGAATATACTGTGTAGGATAATGGGATAAGTCATTTTCATAGCGGGAAACGTAATCGAGCAGTTTGACAAGTTGTGCCATCTCTTATTCACTCCGATCACATTCTATTTGCGATCACTGCCCCTTAACTAGTGACGGGGTTTGTAACGTGAACGCTTGTTGTAATTTCACTGTCCATTCCCCAGGCTGCCCATCACCAATCAGACGCCCATCAATTGACGTAACTGGCATCACTTCAGAAGTGGTAGATGTTAAGAAAAACTCATCCATTTCAAAAGCTTCATCGAGTGTGAACGCTTTTTCTTCCACCGGAATGCCAAGCTCTTTACATAGACCAAGTAAAACTTGACGTGTGATACCGTTCAAAATAAGGTTTGTCGCAGGATGCGTATACAGCATGCCGTCCTTCACACCAAACATATTGGATGAAGAACCTTCCGTAACAACACCACTGCGGTGGAGAAGTGCTTCCACGCAGCCTGCCTCATGTGCTTCTTGTTTCGCCAACACATTGCCAAGCAAGTTCAAACTCTTGATGTCACAACGCAACCAGCGAACGTCCTCGACTGATTTAACAGGGACCCCATTCTCAATTTTAGCAACAGGTCTTGGGCTGTTTACTGCATAAGCTGTTACGACAGACGAAACAGTCGGTTCTGGGAAATGATGTACCCGTGGAGCAACTCCTCGTGTCACTTGCATATAAATATGCCCTTCTCCAATTGCATTCTTCTCAATCAATTGACGTGAAACTTCTAGTAGTTGTGCTTCCGTATAAGGTATCGTCATTTTAATCTTCGTCGCACTTTGAAATAATCGACTAATATGTTCTTCCGCCGTGTACAATTCCCCACCGTACACTTTGATAACTTCATACACCCCATCACCGAAATAATACCCGCGATCATCTACTGAAACTGCTACCCCACTCTGATCCATGAACTGCCCGTCCATAAAATAAACTGTCATCCTTATTCCCCTTCCGTTTTTCCGCATACAAGTCTACTAATGGCATCTGCATAGATTGCAGTTGCCTTTACAAGATCCTCTAAATAGACATATTCATCCGCTTGATGCGCAACATCTTCCCTTCCCGGAAACAACATGCCAAAAGCAACGCCTTTTTTAAGGACACGCGCGTACGTCCCTCCACCAATTGCTAATAGTTCAGCTCGTTCGCCGGTATGTTCAGTATACACTTTTTGCAGCGTCTGGATAAGTGGTTCATTTGCATCGACATAATGTGGTGCCGAATTCGCTTGAATATCTACTGCGAATGCGCTATTTTTCAATCGCTCCATGCATGCTGTCATTGCCTCTTCGAATGGACAAGTGACGGAATAGCGCATGCTCACACGGATTTCTCCGCCCTCTGCCGGATTGAATCTCACAATGCCTGCATTCAATGTTGTCTCTCCTGATGATCCATCCTCAAATGCTAAGCCAAGAAAATGCCCACGTGAATCCTGAGCAAATGCATCCACGATAAACTGCGTAAAGTTTTTAGATGCTCCCTCTTGAAAAATCTGATTCAAAAAAGTCGCAAGCAAAACCGCCGCATTGATGCCATCGTTAGGTTCCGCCGCATGCGCAGACTTTCCATTTAAGCTAAGAATCGTCAGCTCTCCCTCTTCGCGAATCGCGCCTGTCACACCATGGCTGTCCAAAAAGGACTTGAATTGTTGCTGCACTGCTACGCTCCCTTTTAGTATATGCGCTTCCGCATAATCGGGTACCATATTTATCCGCTTTCCCGACTGGAAGTGTAGCAACTGCCCATCTGCGACATCTGCTTTCTGACTAAAGAGAACAGTAGCGATTCCCTTCTCCGCATTAATGATTGGGAAATCCGCATCCGGGGCAAATCCGATTGTCGGCATAGACTCTTTTTCAAAATAACGGTCTACACAACGGAATCCACTTTCCTCATCTGTTCCGATAATTAGCCTCACTCGCTTATTGAGGGCGAGCCCTGACTCCTTTACCATCTGCATTGCATGCCAAGCTGCAATCGTCGGTCCTTTATCATCAATCGCCCCACGACCAAACAACTTGCCCGCTTCAACAGTTCCATCAAACGGTCCGTACGTCCAACCTACTCCCGCTGGCACAACATCGACGTGGCAAAGGATACCTAGCAACTCGTCCCCTTCACCCATTTCAATATGTCCTGCCATATTGTCGACATTTTTCACAGCAAGACCTGCTTTCTGGCCTTCATCGAGCAACCAGTCAAGTGCACGTCTAGGTTCAGGTCCAAAGGGTATTTCTGCAGTAACCCCCTCTTCGTCCAACACAGAAGGAATCGCAATCAACTGCTGTAAATCCGCTATCAAATGTGCCTGCCTGTCTAACGCTAGTTGTTTCCAATCCATCACACCAAAGCACCCCTCTCATCAATTACGCTTCGCTTTCAGTACAAAATAATTTGCTGCATGAAGAACATAACTTCTATTTTCACATGGAAAGCTAAGAAAATAAAGAAGTATCCGTTCAATTGAAAGATTTACACAAACTTCATGCAAATTATACAAAAATACGTTATACTAGCATTGCCAGAACATTCAATCTGGCAGCTTCATCGATTAGAAAGGATGTGCAGTGTCGGAGACAATTTCAAACAGCTTAGGCAACATTCATAAGTCTCATGTCCATTGTTATTTTGGAAAATGAAGATGAAGGGGTGATTCCACACTTGAAACCTGCTACTGATCGTATGCTTACTCGCATCAAGGACGTCTACTTGTACATCCTTGACAACGGTACTGTAACAACAGAGAACTTGGTCGAAGAATTTGGCATCACTCACCGTACTGTCCAACGGGACTTAAATGTCCTGGAGTACAACGAGCTCGTCACGAGCCCGGTTCGCGGTAAATGGACGACGACAGCAAAAAAAGTGAAATTGTCTTCTTGACCTGTATACGTCAAAAAAGAGCTGGCCGCTCAATGCGGTTCAGCTCTTTTTGTTAATAGAAAAGCGCAAGTGCCTTGGTAGTGGCTAGAGTCTAGACACTATGTTCACCTTACGCTTTTCCTAGTTCTCAGACAGCTGTGTAAGAAGCCCCAATTCAGCTTCTGTCAACTCTCTATAAGCCCCAAGCGCCAATGTTTCGTCCAATACAAGCGGCCCCATTGACAAACGTTTCAAGTAAACGACCTTTTTGCCAACCGCCTCAAACATCCGCTTCACTTGATGGAATTTACCTTCCGTAATCGTCAATTCAATTTCAGACACCTCGGCCGATTTCAGAATACGAAGTTGACCTGGCTTTGTCAAATAGCCATCATCCAACGTAACACCTTCCGAAAATCGTAGCGCATCATCTTCCGTCACAACGCCTGCTACATGTGCATAATATGTTTTCGGCACCCCTTTTTTCGGCGACAATAAATTATGTGCAAGCTTACCATCATTCGTTAACAGCAAGAAACCTTCTGTGTCTTTATCCAATCTACCGACCGGAAATGGCTCATAACGACGATTTTCTTCGTCCAGTAAATCGACGACTGTTCGATCCCGCTTATCTTCCGTTGCCGATAAAACCCCTTGTGGCTTATTCATCATCACATAGATAAATTCCTTATAGACGACAGGCTCACCAAGGATTGTTACTTCATCTTTCACAGGATCAATATGCAATGCAGCATCTTTCACTGGTTGCGCATTGACGCGAACAGCACCTTTTTTCAATAACACCTTAACTTCTTTACGTGAGCCGAATCCCATATTAGCCAATAATTTATCTAACCGCATTCTATAATTACCCCCTGAATCCGAGCTTATTCGTCAATTTCGTCAAACGCTCCCCAAATAATTTCTGTGCAAGGCCCGTTTTCAGTGACAAATACCCATAAACGACTGCGCCGACAATCGCACACACTACAATATAGAGGAACGCCTGTATTTTGCCTTCAGCTGGTCCAAATACGAGTAGACCTTTTAATGTCAACGTAACCGCTACAAACATGGCCACATTCAACAGGCTGATTAGGATTAACCGTCTGAAGACCATTTTTGACTTATAGTGCAGCACCTTTGCAATAACGGCAATATTCAAACCAACTGCAAATGTATACCCAATTCCTGTCGCAAGAATAGCACCGTTCGTTTCGAACAACTTAATAAGCGGGATATTGAGTGCTAACTTTAATAACAGACCGAATAGCGATGTGAAGACGATCCATTTATGTCGGTCAATGCCCTGTAAAATCGCAGCCGTCACCGTATACAAACCGAATAATACTGCAACAGGTGCATAACTCGCTAAAATTTCCGCCCCCATTGCCTCTTGTTCATACAGGAATAAATACAGCTCATTCGATAAAATAATCATCCCAATGACCATCGGGATCGTTAAAAACAGCATAATTTGATACGTTTGATCCAATGAACGGGAAATACCTTGTTGATTTTTTCTGGCGTAAAAATCTGTAATGACCGGAATGAGTGCCATCGAGAAACCTGTGGCAACCATAACGGGAATCATCACGATTTTATGCGTTAAGAAGTTCAACATCGCGAAATAACTATCCGTCACCTTACTAAGTCCTATGGAAGCCATCGCATTATTAAATGTAATCATATCGACAAATTGATAAAGCGGGTTAATGACCCCTACAAGAATAAAGGGAAATATGTACGCGAACAATTCCTTATACATACGTCTAAACGACACATCATCTGCTGGCGGACTATTTGCCAGTAGATGATCAAACTCTGGTTTAAAGCCTCTCCAATACTTGTAGAGAACCGCTAACCCTGCAAGTGCACCGATAAACGCAGCGAAGACTGCAAAATTGACCGCTGTTCTTGGAGATTCATGCATAAAATTGACAACAATGAATGCCCCGGCAAGCACGAAAATAATCCGAACAATTTGTTCTATTAATTGTGAAACGGCTGTTGGTTCCATCTTTTGATAGCCTTGCAGAAAGCCACGTACCAGGCTCATCATTGGTACAACGAGTAACGCAAAACTTACCCAACGAATCACGGAAGCAATTTCATCGATGCTGAAAATTTGCTCATCATTTTCCCTCACGAGATGAGCAATTGGTTCGGCTAACAAGTACAACGCCAGGAATGATACAAGACCCGTAATGGCCATGATAGTCATTCCGGACTTCATTAATTTTCGCCCGGTCGCATAATCACCGAGCGCATTGTATTTCGCTACATATTTTGAAAATGCCAGTGGTGCCCCTGCAATCGCAATCGATAATGCGATATTGTACGGTATGTATGCATATTGATAGAGCCCAATACTTTCTTTCCCGACAATTGCATAAAACGGAATTACATATAACAGACCAAGCGCTTTTGAAAGAAATAACCCAATCGTCAGTATGGCAGTGCCTTTTAAAAGATTCGATGACATGTTTTTAATCCTTCCATTCTCCTTAAAGTGAAACTTCAATCCATGGGATCACTTTCCCCGTGGATTTTATGGGATAAATCTACTTCCCCTAGTTTACCCTCATGAAACGCTTTTCACAATGATTATCCGTCATTTGTGTATAATGAAGAAAAACTGAAAGTGTGGTTTCTATAATGTATGACGTTATAATCATCGGCGGGGGTCCCTCAGGATTGATGGCTTCCATCGCAGCTGCCGAAAATGGCAAGAAAGTTCTCCTCCTTGAAAAAGGAAAAAAACTCGGCAACAAGCTTGCCATTTCAGGAGGCGGTCGCTGCAACGTAACGAATCGCTTGCCGAAAGAAGAAATCGTTAAAAATATTCCCGGCAATGGCCGTTTTTTATACGGTCCTTTCTCCGTATTCAATAATGAAAACATTATTCAGTTCTTCGAAAACCTTGGCGTTGCGCTCAAAGAAGAAGATCACGGGCGGATGTTCCCCATTTCTAACAAAGCAAAAGATGTTGTCAATGCTTTACTTACAGAGATGGAGCGCCTGAACGTAGAAGTGAAGTTGGAAACGCGGGTCAAAAAACTGTTAATGGATGATGCACAAATTCTTGGTGTTCGCTTGGATTCAGGTGAAGAAATCCGAGCAAACGCAGTCGTCGTTGCAGTCGGTGGTAAGGCAGTTCCTCAAACGGGCTCAACGGGAGACGGCTATCCATGGGCAGAGAAAGCTGGGCATACGGTGACAGAACTGT
Source organism: Sporosarcina sp. FSL K6-1522 (assembly GCF_038622445.1). Classification (GTDB taxonomy): domain Bacteria; phylum Bacillota; class Bacilli; order Bacillales_A; family Planococcaceae; genus Sporosarcina. The sequence continues at coordinate 2,252,106 of NZ_CP152019.1, read as the reverse complement.
ACCCAACTGAAGTGCCATTATTATCAAACGAACCGTTTATCGCCTCAAAAGAATTACAAGGCTTAGCACTGCGAGATGTCGCAGTTTCCGTTCACAATGCCAAAGGGAAAGCACTTGTTACACATCAGATGGACATGCTATTTACCCATTTTGGCTTGAGTGGCCCTGCCATTTTACGATGCAGCCAATTCGTTGTGAAAGAGCGCATGAAAAATGGTAATCAGCCCGTTGAAATGCGCATCGATTCAATGCCTTCGATGAATGAAGAACAAGTATTTCAAACGCTACATGCAATGCTAAAAGAGGACTCGACAAAAGCTGTGAAAAATGTATTAAAAGGACTAATTCCTGAACGTTGGTTACTCTTTTTATTTGACCGAGCTAGCATCGATCCAACAGAAACGGGCGCACAAATGTCCGCTGAAAAAATGCGGTCCTTAGCCAAATTATTAAAAGCGTTCTCAATGAATGTCAATGGTTCACAACCTATTGAAAAAGCTTTTGTCACGGGCGGTGGTGTCTCTGTGAAAGAAATCGTGCCGAAGACAATGGCCTCCCGCAAAAAAGACGGCCTCTACTTCTGCGGTGAAATATTAGATATCCATGGCTATACAGGTGGCTATAATATTACGTCTGCACTTGTTACTGGTAGAATTGCCGGGATGAGTGCTGGGGAATACGCACAAACAATATAATCCAACACCATATACTACATGAAAAAAGGTGTCCCACTGGTCTAATTTCTGACCTGTCGGACGCCTTTTCTATGGTTTTATCTATTTATCACCACTACGCGCTCCATGACAAAAAATCCGCAGAAGAGTTTACCTTCCGCGGATTTTTGTTGTTAACCTACTGCCACAATATTAATCAGTCTGCCTGGAATTGCAATGACTTTCTTCACTTCTTTTCCTTCAAGAAGCTCTTTGACATGTGCATCTTCCAACGCTAATTTTTCAAGTTCATCTTTCGTTACATCTTTCGACACAACGATTTTCGCACGCACTTTACCGTTAATTTGTACAGCCATTTCTACTGTATCGTCAACTAACTTCGTCTCATCATACGTCGGCCATTCCTCATAAGTAAGCGTCTCGCTGTGACCTAGCTTCTCCCATAGTTCTTCAGCTAAGTGTGGTACAACTGGGGAAATCATTTTAACAAAGCCTTCAACATATTCTTTTGGAATGGAATCGGCTTTATAGCCATCGTTAATGAACACCATCAACTGAGAAATTGCTGTGTTATTGCGCATTGCTTCAAAGTCTTCCGTTACTTTTTTCACTGTTTGATGGTACACTCTTTCAAGCTCCCCACCGTTTTCCTCTTTAACTTTAGCACTCAACGTCCCATCTTCATTGACAAACAAACGCCATATACGATCTAGGAAACGACGTGCGCCGTCAAGACCGTTCGTTGTCCATGCTTTTGAACCTTCCAATGGTCCCATGAACATTTCATAGAGACGTAGGGAATCCGCTCCGTGTGAATGAACGATATCATCCGGATTGATAACATTACCTTTTGATTTGGACATTTTTTCGTTACCTTCACCAAGAATCATTCCTTGGTTGAACAACTTCTGGAATGGCTCTTTCGTGTGAACAACGCCAATATCATACAACACTTTGTGCCAGAAACGTGCGTAGAGCAGGTGAAGAACTGCATGTTCCGCGCCACCAACGTAAATATCAACTGGCAACCAGCGTTTTGCTAATTCCGGATCGATAAGCATTTCTTCGTTATCCGGATCGATATAACGAAGGTAATACCAGCAGCTACCTGCCCATTGTGGCATTGTATTTGTCTCACGGCGACCTTTCATGCCTGTTTCAGGATGGACAACATTAACCCATTCCGTAATATTTGCCAATGGGGATTCGCCTGTACCACTTGGTTTAATATCGTCTGTTACCGGTAATTTCAACGGTAGATCCGCTTCGTCAACTGCCGTCATTGTGCCATCTTCCCAATGGACAATCGGAATCGGCTCGCCCCAATAACGTTGTCTCGAGAATAACCAGTCACGTAGACGGAAGGTAATTTTCTTCTCACCCGTGCCTTTTTCAACAAACCAAGCAATTGCTTTGTCAATTGCTTCCTCTTTTCCTAACCCATCAAGGAAACCAGAGTTAACATGTACGCCATCGCCAACGTATGCTTCTTTCGAAACATCGCCACCCGCAACAACCTCAACGATTGGTAAACCAAATTCTTGTGCAAACTCATAGTCACGCTCATCATGTGCAGGAACCGCCATGATCGCACCGGTACCATATGTAGCGAGTACATAATCTGCAATCCAAATTGGCATTTTTTCGCCACTCGCTGGGTTAATTGCGTAAGCGCCTGTGAATACGCCCGTTTTCTCTTTCGCAAGATCCGTACGTTCAAGATCACTTTTCATTTTCACTTCGTTCAAATACTTGTCAACCGCTTGTTGTTGCTCAGCTGTCGTAATTTTCTCAACGAGTTTATGCTCAGGAGCAAGTACCGCATACGTCGCACCAAAAATCGTATCTGGGCGTGTCGTGAATGCTTCGAATGACAAGTCTGTTCCGTCGATGTCAAACTTCAGCTGCGCCCCTTCAGAACGCCCAATCCAGTTGCGCTGCATATCTTTCAAGCTTTCTGGCCAATCCAGCTCATCAAGATCTTCTAGCAGACGATCTGCATATTCTGTAATGCGCAGTACCCATTGACGCATCGGACGGCGCTCAACTGGGTGTCCGCCACGCTCAGATAAGCCATCGATTACTTCTTCATTCGCAAGCACTGTACCAAGTGCTGGACACCAGTTCACAGCTACTTCGTCTACATAAGCTAAACCTTTATTGTACAGTTGGATGAAAATCCATTGTGTCCATTTATAATAAGACGGGTCTGTCGTATTGACTTCACGATCCCAGTCATAAGAAAAACCAAGATCATTCATTTGACGCTTGAACGTTGCGATATTTTTCGCCGTGAATTCAGCAGGGTCATTTCCCGTATCCAATGCATATTGCTCTGCTGGAAGACCGAAAGCATCCCAGCCCATTGGATGCAAGACATTATAGCCTTGCTTCCGTTTGAATGAACTCAAAATATCCGTTGCGATATAGCCGAGCGGATGCCCAACGTGAAGTCCCGCACCTGAAGGGTAAGGGAACATATCTAACGCATAAAATTTCGGCTTCGACGGATCGTCCGTCATTTTGAATGTTTGATTGTCTTTCCAATATTGTTGCCATTTCTTCTCGATTTGACCGTGATTGTAACTCATGTAAAAACTCCTCCTCATGATTAAAAAAGCATAGATGGCCTGCTTAGGTACAACAAGCATAGTCGACCTAACCTGGGAATCCAACTATATAAACTGAACTAAAGAATTCCATTAACACCGCTCGGCGCTTGCGGATGCCTCCCGCCATAAGCCAGGCAGTAAACCACTACCAGTCTTACGGCTTCGGCTACCGCTTGTAAGGCGCCTTCGCTGGAGAATAGATGAAAATCATAAGTGCAACCTATATAGTCAATAAAAAAACTCTCGTCCCTTAAAAATCTAAGGGACGAGAGTTCTATGATTCCCGCGGTGCCACCCAAATTGACGGCATTGCCGCCCAACTTGATTCCTTAACGCGGAAAACGGCACGGGTTAGTTATTGTACATAATTCGCCAATGCAGGCTCCAAGGCGAGTTCATCTCTGTCGTACAGGCTTCCACCAACCGCCTGCTCTCTAAAATCGACAGCAAAGATTACTATTCCTCATCAATGCCAAAGTTATTGCTTCTAGTTTACCCGAAACACATTTATTTAACAACCATCAGTTTACGTCTTCGATTACATCTTTCACAATCAATGGCGCTTCTGTCGAATCAATGACTTCTTGAATCGTGAATCCCTCAAACACTTCTTTCAACTCGAGGCCTTCTGGAGTCACATCGATCAATGCACGTTCCGTAATGATTTTATTCACCACACCTTTTCCAGTCAGCGGCAACGAGCATTCCTTTTTAATCTTGGCAGAACCATCCTTCGCAACATGATCCATAATAACGATGATTTTCTTTGCTCCATGAACGAGATCCATCGCGCCGCCCATTCCTTTAATCATCTTGCCCGGAATCATCCAGTTCGCTAAATCCCCCGTTTCAGATACTTCCATTCCACCAAGAATCGCCACATCTACATGTCCCCCGCGAATCATCGCAAATGACTCAGCACTATCAAAATACGCCGATCCTGCAATCGTTGTCACGGTTTCCTTACCAGCATTGATTAAATCTGGATCGACTTCGTCCGCAGTCGGATAAGGGCCAATGCCAAGCAAGCCATTTTCCGACTGTAAAACGACTGTTTTATCAGCCGCAATATAGTTTGCTACAAGCGTTGGCATGCCTATCCCAAGATTGACATAGTTACCATTTTCGATTTCTTTTTCCGCGCGTCTTGCAATTCGTTCCCTTACATTCACTTGTGTCATCGTGAACTTTCCCCTTCCCTTATCGTGTCGTTAACCGTTCAATACGCTTTTCCTGCTCCGCTTGCAGTAGCCCTTGTACATAGATACTCGGTGTATGAACCGTCGCAGGATCCAAATCACCGGTCTCCACAATCTCCTCGACTTCCGCAATCGTGAATTTCCCAGCTGCCGCCATCATCGGGTTAAAGTTTTGCGCAGTCTTGTTGTAAATCAGATTACCGAATTTATCAGCCTTCGCGGCACGAATAAGCGTGAAGTCTGCACGAAGTGATTCCTCCAACACATATTCTTTACCATCAAACACACGAATTTCCTTACCTTCTGCAACGGTTGTCCCAACACCGGCTGGCGTGAAAAACGCAGGGATTCCTGCCCCACCCGCACGAATTTTCTCAGCAAGTGTCCCTTGCGGCGTTAACTCCACTTCGATTTCACCCGATAACACTTGACGTTCGAACTCTTTGTTCTCCCCTACATAAGAACCTATCATTTTTTTAATCTGCTTATTTTTTAACAGTAAACCAAGTCCCCACTCATCGACGCCACAGTTATTTGAAATAACCGTTAAATCTTTCACACCTTTGTCAACAAGTGCCAGGATTAACTGTTCTGGAATTCCTACAAGTCCAAATCCGCCAACCATTAACGTTGCGCCATCCTCAATCTGCGCAATCGCTTCCTTTGCTGATGCATAAATCGGTTTCATCTCTCAAACATCCCCCTTTGAATCACGCAAAATTATTCTTCTCTTCAATTAAATCAGACTATAGTCAATCTTGCAATGGATGATAGCATCTACGAAACCACTTAATGGCTTCTTGGCTCAGAGCCCGCTTTTTTTCAACGGTCGATCATAGAATAAAGTCGGGATAATCGCCATGCTCACTAATCCTGTCAATATGAAGAGCATCATCTGCATGCCATACAAATCGACGAGCACCCCACCCGCAAACGGGCCAAGCATACGGCCAACTGTCGCTGTAGAATTGACGATACCTTGGTAAAAACCTTCTCTCCCTTTCGGCGCAAGTTGATTGGCCAAGGTCGGAATAGCAGGCCATGCAAACATCTCTCCAAATGTCACGATAATCATCGACACAACGAACATTTTAAATGTTCCCGCGTAGCTAACAACAATAAATGACACGATAAAAATCCCAATACCAATAATAATTTGCGCTTTCAATCTACGTTCCAATCGCTTAATAATCGGATTAATCAGCGGTTGTCCCGCGACGATTAATACCCCATTCAACGTCCAGAGTAAACTGTACTCCGTTAATGTCACACCAAGCGATAGCGCGTGTGTCGAAATGGTTGTTGACCATTGTGAATAGATGAGCCATGTCAGCAAATAGCCTGACGTAACAATAAGAAGTGCATAAAACGGTGCTTTTTGTTTAATTTTCTTTTTCTCTCGAATAACGGTTGTGTGCCGATCCGGTGCAATTTCAAATTTCCGATAGCCAAAGAAGGCGATAAAGAAAAAGAGTACGTAAAAGAGCAAATTCGCTGAGAAAATATAGTCAATGCTAGCGACTGCGACGAAACCAGCAAGTGCAGGTCCAATGGCAACGCCAACGTTTTGCGCAAGATAAATGGAGTTAAACGCCTTGCGTCCACCTTCAGGCCAAACCGAGCCAACCATTGCATACATGCTTGGAAACACAATGCCTCCACTAAACCCAAGTAGCGTCAAAAATGTGATGTACGGATACCAATCATGCCGAAACACTAAGCCGACAAGCGCAAGTATCGAAATCAAAATACCGCCGATAATCGACCGAAATCCACCAATCCGGTCAAATAAATAACCACCTAGCAAGTTCCCAACGACACCAGCCCCTGCATTTGCCATTAGGACAAGCCCCGCAACTGACAGCGACTTCCCTAAATACTCATGCATATAGATGGTGTTCAATGGCCATAGAAACGAATTCCCCATGACATTGATAAACATCCCAATAACGAGCAACCATACTTTTTTAGGCATACTGTTCACCTCCTAATTAAATTTAAATTTACTTCGAGTGTATGCTTTTCTCCGCCGTTCGACAAGAAATACAAAAGAACTTTCACAGGTCAGGTGATACGTCCCCTGTGAACATGGTACAATCTACTGTTAGAGGAGTGGATAAGCAACATGGAAATTAGTGCATTACCGTTCCCTTCTGAAGGGAAACGCTATCATACATGGTCAAGACATTTAAAAGATGAGTTCGGTTTCAAGGTATTCAAAGTCGCATTGGATGCGGGGTTTGATTGCCCAAATCGAGATGGGACTGTCGCATTTGGCGGCTGTACGTTTTGTAGTGTGGCCGGCTCTGGAGATTTTGCCGGCGATCGCGTCGACCCAATCGAAGTCCAATTCGCGGAGATTCGCGATAAAATGCATAAGAAGTGGAAAGATGGCAAATACATGGCATATTTTCAAGCGTATACGAATACCCATGCTCCCCTTCCGAAGCTAAAAGAAAAATTCGAAGCTGCACTGGCGCAAGAAGGTGTCGTTGCCATGTCTATCGCAACACGGCCAGATTGTTTGCCCGATGATGTCGTTGATTATTTAGCAGAGCTAAACGAGCGTACCTATTTGTGGGTTGAACTAGGACTGCAAACTGTCCACGAAAAAACGGCCAAGCTCGTCAATCGCGCACATGATTTTGCCACATATGTAGAAGGTGTTGAAAAACTGCGCAAGCGTGGTATTCGCGTCTGCTCACATATTATTAACGGTCTGCCACTTGAAGATCGCGATATGATGATGGAAACAGCGCGTGAAGTGGCAAAACTCGATGTACAAGGCATTAAAATTCATTTGTTGCATCTGTTAAAAGGAACACCAATGGTCAAACAATATGAAAAAGGACATCTGGAGTTCTTGGAAAAAGAAGAATACATCAATCTTGTGGCAGATCAACTTGAAATCCTGCCACCAGAAATGATTGTCCACCGCATTACAGGCGACGGTCCTATCGAATTAATGATTGGACCCATGTGGAGTGTTACGAAATGGGAAGTCTTAAACGGCATCGATAAAGAACTCGAACGCCGTGGCAGCTGGCAAGGGAAACATTTTGTAAGGGAGGTGGAGTGAACATGAAACTCCTTCGTGTCCTTCCTTTTGCAAAATACTTGCTCGGGGAAACCGTTGTTACTGGCGAAACCGTTGTCGATGCCACGGCTGGTAACGGCAACGATACACAGTTTTTAGCGGAACAAGTTGGTGAAAACGGTCATGTCTTCGCCTTTGATATTCAACAAGCAGCACTCGACTCCACAGCTGAACGACTCGGTGAGTTAAATGAACGAGTAACGCTCATACTCGATAGCCACGACAATGTTGAACAATACGTCAATGGACAAATTGGTGGCGCCGTTTTTAACCTCGGCTACTTGCCGCATAGTGAGGACTTGTCGATTGTCACAAAACCCGACACGACTATCAAAGCCATTCATACAATGCTTGGTATGCTCAAAAAAGGCGGTATCATCGCTGTATCCGTCTACGATGGTCATGAAGGTGGACAAGAAGAACGCGATGCCTTGCTCGATTATGTGAAGAGCCTGCACCAATCCGACGTCCACGTCATCCGCTACGAGTTGTTAAACCAGCGGAATAATCCTCCGTTCTTAATTGCCCTTGAAAAGATGAAGGACTTTAGTTCAGTTAAACAAGTAGAATAAGACAAAAAAAAAGGTTGCTAGGCAAATCACCTGGCAACCTTTTCGCATTAAAAATTACGAATATCTGCAATCGATCCAACTGCCTGAAAATCTTCCTTTTCCATGAACATCAGCAATTTCTCCGCCGTCTGTTCCGCTGTGCTTAACAAGCCTTGTTCTTTATAACCGATAAACTGCCCAAGTAAGGGAAACGCCTCTTCTCCACTAGCTCGAATCGTTTCTTGCATACCTGTATCAATAATACCCGGGGCAATCGCCACGATATCGACTGGAAATTGCTCATTCGCCTGTTCGAGTGCGACGACTCTTGAAAAATGATCGAGCCCCGCTTTCGTTGTGCAATACGTTCCCCATCCTTCATACGCATTGCGACCCGCTCCAGATGAGATGTTAACAATGCGTTTCGTGCCTTCAAAATCCTTCAACTGTGCAATAAAGGCATTCGACAGCAACATTGGTGCCGTCAAATTAAGAGCAATCGCCCCTGCGATATCTTGCGCATTCACAAATCCTATCAAACCAATCGGATCCACCATCCCCGCGTTATTAACGAGCGTAAACGAAGTCGCCCCTGCAAGATTATCATCAATCACCGACGCTAATAGTTCCTCAAGACGATTCGTTATCGACAAATCCGCTGCAATAAAGTCTTCCATCCCCTCGGGTATTGTCCGCGCAATCCCAATCGCCTTGCTCCCCTTGTCCCGAAGTTGCTTTAAGAGCTCATAACCAATTCCCTTCGACGCACCCGTTACAATATACACATCCATTTTTCATTCTCCTTTTCAGTCTTTATATATTCTATTCCTTCTGTCAACGGTAGCATATCAAAACGAGAAAGACACTCGCCACCTGTCAAAGTAGGAGTTTTCTGTAGCTGCCGCTTCGCTTTCAGTACTAAAAGATTTGCTGAATGAAGCTAAAACAAAAACCAACTTCCCCGAAAGAAAGTTGGCGTATCGTCTATTATTCTAATATTTTTATTTTCACGTTTTTACGGCCCCATTTATAGGCTTCACTTTTTGTCGGAATAAAGACGTCTATCTTATTTCCTTTGATAGCCCCGCCAATATCACCAGCGATTGCATAGCCGTAACCTTCTACATGTACCCTTGTCCCAAGCTTGATCACTTTCGGATCGACAGCGATCACTTTGAGATGTGGATTACGCTTCAAGTTAATACCTGTTTTCGTAATCCCTGAACAACCATTACAATTCGCTGTATATGCGCTAGCAGATACGGTGAATTCCCTCACTACCTTATCAGAATCCGCCCGTGAAGGAGTTGATGGCTTACTTGCAGGTTTCTGCCCCGCTTGAATAGTTAATTTTTGATTCGGATGAATAATATTCGACTTCAGATTGTTCCACGATTTCAAATTGGCAACCGACACATTATAGGCACGCGAAATGGCGTATAGTGAATCGCCTTTCTTTACTGTATATGTTGAAGATGCAGCCGAGCTTTCATGTGCTCCAGTGACCAATAATATAAACATCATCATAAATACCCCTAGAATTTTTCTCAACTACTCTACCCCTTGCGATTTAGTCTATACTTAGGATAACAGTCTATTATTACAGGAATATTACAGCGGCTTACCTTTCCTGTTACAAAGAAATAGGAATTATTACAGAATAGGAGTTTGTGATAATTGGACAAAGTATTCATTCGAAAAGCAAATAAAAACGATGCAAAAGCCATTGCAGACGTACTTTCGAGGAGCCAGTGGTTTACATATGAAGCGCTCTATTCCAAAACATATATCCAAAAACTCATCGAACAATATTACAATGTGGAACGAATTGAACAGGAAATCGTCTTTACTAGCAAGGAGTGGCATGGCTATTACCTTGCGGAAATGAACGGTACCATTATCGGGGCCATCGGAGGTGGCATGACGGACGATACGACTGGGGAGGTGTATGTCTTTTATTTGGATCCTACAATGCGTGGAAAAGGAGTCGGCACGCGCCTTCTCAACTTCTTCACCAAAATCCAAAAGCATATATATGGCGCAGAAGAACAATGGGTGGCTGTCGCAAAGGGCAACGACTACGGCATTCCTTTCTATGAAGCAAGAGGGTTCATTTTTCAATATGAAGAACTCGCGTATGATACAACGGAAGCGGATCAAGACATTTCTTTGAAATATAAACGTACGCTATAACTGAAATTAGGTGAATACGATGACTGCAATTCTAGGCTATATCAAGGATATGCTGCCTTCTATGTTAATGGCTCTTCCTTTCATTATCCTCATTCGTGTTTTCTATCATAAAATACGGAAATCTAAGCAACTCTGTATGTATCATGAAATAGGTGTTGTCCTGTTTCTATTGTTCATGATCGCCTTATTTTCTCAAACCATTTTGACTTTTTTATATACAGGGCCAGCAGTGAATCGCTCATTTGCAACTGTCAATCTCGTCCCATTTAACGTTTTTCATGATACCTATTATGCCGTGACGGAGCTACATTTTTGGCATCCACTAATCATTAATTTTTTTGGTAATATTTGTATTTTCATGCCGATTGGCTTTATGGTGCCTTTATTATGGAGCAAATGCAATCGTTTGTGGAAAGTTGCCCTCATTGGATTTAGTATCTCGCTTTTCATTGAAACAACACAGTTGACGCAAGCACGAAGTAGCGATATTGATGATCTATGGTTAAATACAGTTGGGAGTATGCTTGGGTACGGTACTTACTATTTCATGAATAAATACTTCCCACATATCGGTCGAACCTTTAAGAAATCATAATTTTCACATACAATATATTGCATATCTTCACACATGCTATATTTTCCTGTATACTAAGTGAATAATGACTTATACAGGATGGTGATGAATCATGCCGATACCTACAGATCACGCGAAACCGATTCGCGTCACTGCGAAGGAAAATGCATTCAACCAGCTTCAACAATGGATTATTGATGGGACGCTACACCCTGGTGAAAAGCTCATTGATTCAGAGCTCGCCCAAGCATTAGGCGTTAGCCGGACACCTATCCGTGAATCCTTGCAACTGCTGGAAGTACAAGGTTTTGTAAAAATGTATCCTGGGAAAGCAACGCAAGTCACGGAAGTGGACAAGAACTCCATTACGGAACTACTGCCTCCACTAGCCGCTTTGCAGGCACTATCTGCCGAACTTGCTATTCCCCATATTACGGAAGAGACACTTGCATTGCTCGAAAGCACGAATGAGCGATTTGCGGAAGCTGTCTATACAAAAGATTATTTTTCCGCACTAAAGATTGATGAAGAATTCCATCAAATCATTGTCGATATGGCCGACAATTCCTATATTTTCTCGATGGTCGCATCACTCCAAGCACATGTCAGACGATTATTCTTCCATAATTCGATTGTCCTGACTGAACAATCGATTACCGAGCATAACCAAGTCATTCAGTTACTTAAAAAAAGAGACACCTCCAATGTTTCGTCAATTATGCGCGACAATTGGCTGCGAGCAATTGAGGAGTTTCATTCATTAGAAGCTAAGTAAAACGAAAAGCCGGTTCCCTTTCTAATGAGGGAACCGGCTTTTCGTATGAATGATTTAAGATTCTAGTAATACCGATTTTGTGACTATTTTTTTATGACGAATAATCTGTCGAACATAAAAAGCAGTAACGCCAGCCGTCAAAATTGCACCAATGATTAAGGATACCGTGTAGTTCATATTAAACCCTTCAGGTGCATAGAAAATATATGTGCAGACAACACCTGTCATAAATAAGGCTGGTATTCCCGCAATATAATGCGACTTCCCTGCCTTCATTAAAAACGCCACTGCTGTCCACAACATAATCGTTGCGGAAAGTTGGTTCGTCCATCCGACATAACGCCATAAAAATGTGTAATCGATTGTTGATAAGAAGAACATGGGGACGCCAAGCGCAAGCGTAATTCCAAGAACAATAATCTTTTTGTCGGGATTGACCCATTTAGAAATCGTTTCAGTCGCAATCATCCGCGAAGAACGAAGAGCCGTATCCCCTGTCGTAATTGGCAAAATAATTACAGCTAAAATTGCTAAGATTCCTCCAACTGTCCCTAGCAATGTAATGGAAATTTCATTGACAACACCAGCGGGTCCTCCAGCCGCCAATGCGGCTTGTAAACCACCTGTTCCACCAAAGAATGTCATGCCCGCCGCAGCCCAGATAAGAGCAATTACACCTTCCGCGATCATAGCACCGTAGAAAATTTTACGTCCTTCTGACTCTTTTTTCATCGTCCGGGACACAATTGGACTTTGCGTGGAGTGAAATCCTGAAATCGCACCGCACGAAATGGTTACCATAAGAAGCGGCCATATCGGCAAATCACCTGGGTGTAAATTCGCCAATGTCAGGTTTGGGATTGGCTGATTACCAAAAACAAGTGCGACAGCGATGGCAACTGCCATGAAAATAAGAATCGCACCGAAAATCGGATAAATTCTACCGATAACTTTATTAATTGGTAAAATCGCAGCAACTATAAAATAACCAAATACAAGAATGAGTGCACCCATGAAATTAAGCGGTGTAATTTGAGCAATTAGCTGTGCCGGTCCTGCCGTAAATGCAGCTGCAACAAGAATCATTAAAACAATTGAAATAAGTGTAATGGACTTCTCAGCAAACTTCCCTAAGTATTTCCCTACAATCTTCGGGAACTGGGCTCCACCATGTTTCAACGACAACATTCCAGAGAAATAATCATGGACTCCTCCTGCGAAAATGGACCCCAAAACAATCCATATAAATGCAACGGGGCCATAGAGCGCCCCTGCCACCGCACCAAAAACCGGGCCCAATCCTGCAATGTTTAATAGTTGGATCAGCCAACCTTTCCACCAGCTCATCGGTACATAATCCATGCCATCATTCACCGTATATGCCGGTGTTTCTCTCGCGTCGTTCACCCCAAACGCTTTTTCAACGACTTTCGAATAAACGGCGTAGCCGGCAAAAAGTAAAATTACAGCTGCAAAAAATGTCACCATTTACGCTTCCCCCTTAATATCAAGATAATGTACTGATTATTATATATTATCAGATATATAATGCAAGTGTAAATATTATAAAATAGTTAACTCTTCACAAATCATATATACAGACTATTCTTTCTGTTATAATAAACTAACTACATATGTACTAGCCAAGTTAAATCATGAACAAGCAATTAGTGATGCATCAGCGTCTTCGATGCCACGATATTTTTCAAGGTAACTACTGGTGTATAGGATAATCTCTACGGGAAGAAAAACGCCAAAGCCAGTTCCCTGTCGATGAGGGAACCGGCTTTTTACAAGTTACATTCAAGATTTCAATAAGACCGATTTCGTAGCTGTTTTTCTATGGCTAATGATTTGCCGTATATAGAAAGCAGTTACACACGCTGTTAAAATTGCACCAATGATTAGGGATTCCGTGTAATCCAAATTAAACCCTTCAGGTGCATAGAATATATATGTGCAGACAACACCTGTCATAAATAAGGCTGGTATTCCCGCAATTTAATGCGACTTCCCTGCCTTCATTAAAAATGCCACTGCCGTCCACAACATAATCGTTGCGGAAAGTTGGTTCGTCCCCCCCAACATAGCGCCATAAAAACTCATAATCGATTGTCGATAAGAAGAATACCGGAATGCTAAGCGCAAATGTTATACCAAGGACAATCACCATGTTATCCACGTTGACCCATTTGGCAAGCGCTTCAGTCACCATCATCCGAGAAGAGCGGTATCCCCCGTCGTAATCGGCAAGATAATGACCGATAGAATCGCCAAGATGCTGCCAACTGTTCCTAACAGCGAAATGGAAATTCCATTCACAACGCCAGCCGATCCTCCGAAAAATGTCATACCTGCCGCGGCCCAGATAAGAGCAATCACACCTTCCCCAATCATACCTCCATAGAAAATTTTACGTCCATCTGACTCTTTTTTCATCGTTCGAGAAACAATTGGGCTTTGTGTCGAATGAAAACCTGATATTGCCCCACAAGAAACAGTCACCATAAGAAGTGGCCATATCGGCAAGTCACCTGGGTGTAGGTTCTCAAGTGTTAGATTCGGAATAGGCTGCTCGCCAACAACAAGGGCGACAGCAATTGCAACTGCCATGAAAATTAGGATTGCGTCAAATAATGGATAAATTCTACCAATCATCTTATTTACAGGTAAATTTTAGCTAGTATAAAATAACAAATTACGAGTATAAGTGCCGCTATAAAGCTAATCGGTGTAATTTGGGCAATTAACTGGGCTGGCCCAGCGGTAAATGCGGCTGCAACAAGAATCATTAAAGCCATTGAAGTCAGCATGATAGATTTCTTAGCAAACTTCCCTAAATACTTCCCGACAATCGTCGGGAAGTATGCCCCACCATGCTTTAAAAACAGCATTCCCGCGAAGCAGTCATGTACGCCACCCGCAAAATACTACCAAAAACTGGACCCAATCCTGCAATGTTTAATAATTGGATCACCCAACCTTTCCACCAGCTCATCGGCACATAATCCATACCATCATTTACCGTGTATGCGGGTGTTTCCCTCTCATCATTCGCTCCAAATACTTTTTCAACGACCTTCGAATATACAGCATAGCCGGCGAAAAGTATGATTAAAGCTACAAAAATGTCACCATCTATGCTTCCTCCTCCATATAGAAATAATATATCAAAAAAATTATTCGTAAAAAAGCACATCATCATGCTTCATATAGGATGAAGCGTGATGATGTGCCAAAAGTAATTATTCAATTATGCCTTTGCCTTTGCCTTTACAATAATAGGTCCTTGTAAACGTGCCACGATGCCTGTAACTAACATGATTGCCAGAACCGGCAGTAGCCATCCTAGACCTTGACTGTAGAAAGGTAATGCACGCTCATAGAACGAAACAATCGGTGACATCCAACCAAAATAATCGATTTTCAGTGAATCACAAAGTGTTTTCAACCCATCAATTGTACTAATCATAAAGGTCACAACTGTTGCCGAGACATAAACTAGACGTGAATGATGAAACAGAGGTGACGCAAATGTTAGCAACATTAATGAGACTGCTAACGGGTAAAGGAACATTAACACTGGAATTGAATAGGTAATAATATTCGCCAGTCCAAAATTCGCAACAACAAAACAGAACGTCGTGAAAAATGTAACAAACATTTTGTAACTAATTTTAGGCATCAACATGTGGAAATACTCTCCACAAGCTGTCATTAAGCCAATACTCGTCGTCAAACACGCAAGGATAATAACGACTGCCAACATGACCAGTCCAAATGTGCCAAAGTAATACGTCGAAGCTTCGCTTAAAACGGGTCCTCCCGTATCAAAAAGCCCCAACATTCTCGTACTCGTAGCACCCAAATAAGCAATGCCAACATAGATAATCGCAAGGAATGCGGTCGCAACTGCACCTGTTTTTGCGGTTGCCGCTAAAATACCACGCTTACTCGTGACCCCCATTGATTGAATAACATTGATAACGATAATCCCAAACACGAGTGACGCCAACGCATCCATCGTATTATAGCCTTCCGTAAATCCTTTCATGAAGGCTCCACTGGCATAAGCCTCCTGTGGAGATTCCATCGCACCCATCGGTTTGACAACAACCATGACCAGTAAAGCAAGGAGTAAAATGATAATGCCCGGTGAAAGAATCTTACCAACGCGGTCAACAATTTTCGCAGGGTTCAACGATAGCCACAATGTAACACCGAAGAAAATCAACGTGAAAATGATAGACGCAACTTGCAGATTTCCTTCACCTATAAAAGGAGCAATTCCAATATCAAACGCAACAGCTCCTGTACGAGGCGCTGCGAAAAACGGTCCAATTGTTAAATAGAGAAGCGCTGTAAAAATCACTGCATACAATGGATGTATACGACTTGCAAGATCCTGCAAATTCCGGCTTCCTGAAAAGCCAATGGCTAAAATCCCAAGAAACGGTAGTCCCACACCCGTAATGAGAAAGCCAATAATCGCTGGCCATAGGTTTGTTCCAGCATATTGTCCAAGCTGCGCAGGGAAAATTAAGTTTCCTGCTCCAAAAAATAAAGCGAATAACATAACGCCAATTACAAGGTATGATGAAAATGGTAATTTCTTTTGCATAGTTCCCGTTCCCCCTTCGATGTAAAATACTAAATTGTGTGATATATCAGTGAGATAATAATACTCTTTTTATTTATAAAATGCAATATATTACTGAAAATAATATTTAGTTCACAGCGCTAAAAAATTGTGGATTCCCCTTTCAAATCCAGCATTTTGAAATCTCATAACATTTTTTGTCTTTATTTTAATATTCTATTTATTCGATAAAATACCCGTTTACCTTCTACGCGTAAACGGGCTTGACTACTATAGGTTGAACAAAAGAACCTTCCTATACACTGCTCGGCGCTTGGGGATGCCTTCCGCGACCACTTGTAAAGCACCTTCGCTGGAGAATAGTGAAAATCATAAGTTCCATTATATAGTACCTATTTAATAACAAACTGCGTTCGACTATGTCCATCTCTCGATTTTTTCACTTCCAAAATAGCTGGGAATGCCGCTTTCAGTTCTTCCACATGCGAAATAACGCCAATCATTCGCCCAGACTTTTGCAAATCAATGAGCGTATCAATTGCTTTCGTCAACGACTCTTCATCAAGCGAACCAAATCCTTCATCGATAAACATCGTATCAATCGACACAGCACCTTGGTAACTTTGAATGACATCTGCCATACCAAGCGCTAAACAAAGAGAGGCATTGAATTTCTCGCCCCCCGACAATGTCTTCACATCACGCGTTTGCCCTGTATACGCATCGTATACATCGAGCCCTAGCCCACTCTGCCTGCCCCGAACTTCTTGACGGTCACTGCGTATCAATTCAAACTGTCCACTCGACATCTCTTTCAATCGCTCATTGGCAGACTGAATAATTTGCTCCAAGTATTCGATCTGAATATAACGCTCAAATGATAGGCGTAAGCCATTATGCCCTCTCACCACATCATAAAGATCCGTCACTTTGCCAAATGTTGTTTCAAGCGCAGCAACACTTTTCATAGACTCGCTGATTTTTTCTTGTAGTTCTACCGTGGTTTCCGCAAATTCCTGCGAGCGATTATAAGCAGTTAAAGCCGTTTCATATGTGGTCTGCAATTCAACGAGAGCTTGCTCTACTCCGCTGACATCTACTTTTTCTTTTCCTTCCAACAATGCCGAAAGTTCTTTCATGGCTTCACGTGCAGCATAAAATTGTTGTTTAAAATGCTCAATTTCTGCTTTCAATGAAGTACGTGACGTTTCATCCATTTTGGAATCGTGATAAGCTTGCTCGGTCGGGAACTCTGATTTTTGCAACGCTTCCATAAACCGTTTCTCTGCTACCCCCTGCTTATCCTCCATTTCAATGAACGACGTTTTCGCATGAATTTCAGCTGATTGACTCGTCGTGAAACGCTCTCTTCCTTCTTCACGACGTTGCTGAATCATTTCCCATGCCCGATCCAAGTCCCTTTTTCGTTGCGTAAATGTAGCAATACGTTGTTCGAGCACATGTAGCTCTCGAACATCTTCAGGAATGGTATACAGTGTTTGCTCAAAAAGTGCTTGTTCTTTTTCATACGAGGCACTTCCTTCAAATACAGCCCGTTCGATGACCACCTTATTTTCCGTCAGCTCGTCTGCTATTTTACTTTGTTGAATCCACCCCTCTTTCAATTGACTCCATTGCTGTCGGGCTGAGCGCAGGCTAGCAACTTCTTCTTCCAGCTGTTTTTTCGTCGCATTCCATTTACTACTTTCTATTTCCGCCTCGTTATCATCAATATTCATTCTTTCGAGTTCTTCCTTTTTCATCATCACTTGTTGGAATGCACTTTCAAAATTCGCTGCGGCAGTCCGATAATCGCTTTCAATGCGTGCAAGTTGCTTGTTCGCTTTATCAAGCTCTTCCTTGGTAACCTCCGTCTCGCCGCGATGTGCTTTCTCTGGATGTTCAATACTTCCACAGACCGGACAAGCCACTCCATCATGAAGTGTTGCGGCTAACGTTGCGGCTTCATTCATCAACCAATCTTCGGCTAACTGCTCATATTCTTTGCGGCTATTTGCGTAGACAACTTCCTGTTTGTTGCGCTCATTCTCACATTGCACCATTTGCGCTTGCAATCGAATAAACTCATCGACCACTCGGCATTTTTCAGTCATAGCCGCTAATAATTCAACTTGTTCATCAAAAACGCTAAGCTTTTGTTCTAATGCATCCAACTGTTTTTTGAAGACATTTACTTTTTCTACTTCTAGTACGGATTTTTCAGTGATTGCCTGCAAGGTTGACTGTCGCGTACGCAATTCATTTTCCAATCTAGTCAGCACTTCTTTTTGAGTTGCCAGCGCTGACACTTTAGGCAAGGCATCCTGCAAACGGATTAAGTTCTCTGTCAATTGCTCACGTTCAGACTTCTTACTTTCTTCTGCCCTATACTGCGCTTCGATAGCTTTCACTTCTTGTGCAATGACCTGAACCGTATGAGCCGTCTTTTCAAGATGCGCTTTTTTAGCACCCACTTCTCTCGTTAACTCAACAAATTGCAGTTCCAATTGTTCAATCGCTGCTGCACGTTCTGCATTTCCAAGTCGCTTCGCTTGTTGCTCTAAAAACGGTACTTTATTCGCCAACTCGGTATAAATGACCTGCCTTTTTGCTAACTCATCGAAGCGCTCATTGACGCCTTTCGCTATATGATACTTTTCAAGCATCGCGGCATGCTTTTGGATAGCCGTCTCGTATCGTTCCTTATCCACAACGATTTTCTCTTTATAAAACTGTTGCTCGATTGCCAGCGCGCTCATCACTTGGTTATCATTAAAATTTTCTGTTGCCAATACGGCAAAAATCGCCGCTTCACGCCGTGGTAATCGCGATGGAATTTGCTTAATCAGCCCATCTTTTTGCCGTTGTTCATTCACGAGTGCAACTTGTGCTCCATCCTTTTTCCCTTTGAGTTTCTCAACTATTGCGCGATAAGGCTCGGTCTTAAAGATTTTGCGCATAATCGCTTCTTTATTCTCCGTATCAGATGTTAAAAACTTCCGAAATTCTCCTTGCGGCAGCATGACAATTTGACTGAATTGCGCTTGTGTAAAGCCAAGCAATTCGGTTACTTTTTTATCAATTTCCGAAACGATTTGCCGGTCTACAACTGGCACTTCTCCGTCAGCCGTTACCTCATACAATTCATAACGGGCAGCTGTTTTGGTTTTATTGCCTTCTTTAATATAAGGAATCTGACGAAGAATACGATATGTACGATTATGAATAGCAAACGTCAACTCAACCGTCGTCGGTACTGTATCGTCAGCAAAGTCACTGCGCATAGCCCCACTATCTGTACGGTCTTCTCCACTTGCTTGTCCGTACAAGGCAAAACAAATTCCATCAAAAATCGTTGTCTTGCCAGCACCTGTTGCGCCCGAAATAACAAATAACTGATTGTCTTTGAGCTCTCTAAAATCGACGGTTTCTGTCCCTTTATATGGACCAAATGCCGTCATCGTTAGTTGAATGGGTCTCATGATTCCAGCCCCTCCTTATGCAATACTTCATGAAGGACTTGTGCAAATAATGCTTCCGTTTCTGCATCCGCCGCTTCACCTTTCGTCTCTTCATAAAAGGCTTTAAACAGCGCTACATCATCCTGTTTGCCACGTTCGATGCGGTGCTCCTTTTCCTCTCGACGTGTCACGACAATCGTTTTGCGTTCCACATGCATAGCATTCGGATAAACCGACCGAATTTTTTCCATTGGAAATAAAATCGGTGTCTGATCCAACAGTTTGACAAAGACATAATCCTCACTCACTGGGTGCGTTAAGATTTCTTCCATCATTCCTTCCACCGTCCGCATATCATACTTCGGTGTCAAAGAACGTTTTTCAACTGTCACTTGTCCTTCTCCATCTAGCTCAACGATGAAATAGCCTTTGTTATGATATTGTTCAGAAATAGAATATTTCATCGGTGAACCTGCGTATCGGATTGTTTCATTCAACACATGATGCGCTTGGTGTAAATGTCCCAACGCGGTGTAGTGGAACGGTTCAAAGAGATGCGCAGATACATATTCTGCACCACCTATCGCTAGTGGACGTTCTGAATCACTCGTGTTGGCTTCGCTTTCTCCGTGCGAAGTAACAAACGCATGGCCAACAAAGACATGGCGCACATCTTCCTGCATATTGGCACGAATCCCATCTGTTACTTTCCTCATCGCCTCTTGATGATTGGAAATCGTTTCATCCTCATACAAATGCTTGACAACAGAAGGATCGGCAAACGGCACAAGATGAAAGTGGACTTCACCAAACACATCATTCAACACAATCGGTTCAATGTCTTTAGTCAATTGCCCTGCGATGAAATAACCGTTTCGTTGCATCAGTCCGCTACCAAATTGCAGACGACTGGGACTATCATGGTTTCCACCAATCGCTAATACCGGAATACCTAACTCCATAACAATTTTACCAAGCACTTCGTCCAACAAAGCGACTGCTTCCGTTGGCGGAACAGCTCGGTCATACAAATCCCCTGCGATAATGACCGCATCCGGCTGTTCTGCTTGAATCGCCTCTATGAATTGCTCCAATACATAACGTTGACCGTCCGTCATATAGACACCTTGCACAAGCTTACCTAAATGCCAGTCCGCTGTATGAAAAAACTTCACTGTCATTTCCCCTCTCACCGCTCTTTTCTACTACTTTACAGGAAAGACTCCCAAAAATGAAACAGACATTCCTTTCCTCCTATTTCCAAAGTTAAGGTTGACCTTCTATTTTCACTATGCTTATAATGAGGGCAAGTCCAATTGCATAAGTTTCACCGCTAGGGGTGCTCGAACAGAGCTGAGAGAGGCAGGTGCCTTGACCCTTATAACTTGAACTGGTTAATACCAGCGTAAGGAAGAGGTGCTGACAAGATATTCTGCCAGTCTGTTTGGCCGGATGACTCTAACTGTCTACAACCCACTTCTTCAAGGAGTGGGTTTTTATGTCGTTCAGCAACAGTCATTTGCGGCTAAATAACGGTAAAACCTCTAGTGGCATAGTCTATTGGGCAAAATCAAAAGGAGTGTTGGAACAATGAAATTCACTGATCGCTTACTCGAAAAGACCCTACCCATTTGGAGACAGAATCATAGCCACCCGTTTGTACAAGGTATTGGCGATGGTACGCTCGACCCCGATAAATTCCGTTTTTACATGGTACAAGACTATTTGTATTTGATTGATTATGCGAAAGTGTTTGCGATTGGCGCTGTTAAAGCAGACGACTTAGAAACGATGGGCAAATTTGCAACGCTGCTTGACGGCACGCTTAATACAGAGATGGCGCTCCATCGCAGCTATGCTGCACGCTTTGGGATTTCCGAACAAGAATTAGAAACGGCAAAGCCTTCGCCAATTGTATTGGCCTATACACATTATATGTTGCATGTTTGTCAAAACGGGACGGTAGCTGAAGTGATTGCAGCATTGCTACCTTGTGCCTGGAGTTATTGGGAAATTGGGAAAGAACTGAACGCCATTCCAGGTGCGGCGGATCACCCATTATACGGAGATTGGGTGCGCATGTATTCCTCCGAGGAATTCGGAGAACTTGCCGGTTGGTGTATCGAGTTGATGGACAAAGCGGCGACAGGTAAACCGGAAAACGAGCTGCTGAAACTTGAAGAAATCTTCCTCAATACGACACGCTTTGAATACATGTTTTGGGATATGGCGAATGACAAGCAGATGTGGCCTGGGGCTGAAATCACGCATGCTAACGTTTGATAAGGCTTCATTCACCTACCCATCTGGTAGTATGATCCTCGACGAGCTGTCGTTCACGATTCAGCCTGGAGAGTTCATATCGATTGTCGGTGTTAGCGGATCTGGAAAAAGCACCATTTTCCGCCTTGTGACAGGGTTAGACGAGCCCAACACTGGCTCTATTTCACTTGCCGGGGAGCAAAATGGACAACGACTTGCCAAAGTGGGCTATATGCCCCAACAAGATTTGCTGTTGCCATGGCGCACCGTTTTGGAAAATGCCTGCTTGCCCCTCGAACTAGCAGGTATCGATAAGCCATCCGCACGGGAACAAGTGCTAGCTCTATTGGATGAATTCGGACTTGCCGGAACGGAAAATCGTTATCCTGGTGAACTGTCAGGTGGTATGAAACAGCGCGTTGCTTTTTTACGCGCTGTCCTTTCCGGCAACTCTCTCCTGTTGCTAGATGAACCATTTTCAGCACTCGATGCAATCACACGACTTTCTATGCAGGAGTGGCTAATTGACCAATGGAAAAAGCGACAAGCGACCGTGTTATTCATTACCCACGATGTCGAAGAAGCCTTATTGCTATCTGACCGTATTTTTTTATTGAAAAATAAACCCGTCACCGCCATTGAAGAAATCGAAATTCCACTGGCAAAGCGGCGAACAAGAAAAGCCATTCATCATCCTGAAATGATTGCGTTGAAAGAGCAATTGCTTCATCAGCTACGAAGTGAGGTTCACATATGAAAAATGCCTCTTCTCTCGTTATCATGATTTTATTTGCCGTCGCCTGGGAGCTCGTTGCACGGCTGTTCAATAAAGCATTCATCCTACCTTCTCCCACTCAAATTGCTGTGCGATTTTGGGAACTGAAGGATGTACTATTACTAGAACATTTACCCATCACCTTGCTAACCATCATCATTGGACTGATTATTTCCATTGGTTCAGGTGTTGCCATCGCTGTCTGGATGTCCGCCAATTCTAGCGTTCGCAAGGCACTGTATCCGATTTTAATTGCCTCTCAAATGGTTCCAATCATTGCGCTAGCGCCGATTTTTGTCTTATGGTTCG
This sequence comes from Sporosarcina sp. FSL K6-1522, assembly GCF_038622445.1. Lineage (GTDB taxonomy): Bacteria > Bacillota > Bacilli > Bacillales_A > Planococcaceae > Sporosarcina. The sequence goes on along the minus strand of NZ_CP152019.1, from coordinate 2,229,024 downwards.
GCTATACCATCTGGAGCAAAGTTGCCGTCACTGTACTCATTACCTTTTTCCCGATTACCGTCAATACGTTTGACGGGTTGTCTGCCGGCAAAAAAGACATGTATGAATTGTTGTTAACGATGGGCGCTACGAAAAAAGATATTTTCTTAAAATATTCGATCCCTGCCGCACTCCCCCATTTCTTTTCGGGCTTAAAGGTCGCCGTCACACTGAGCGTCATTGGGGCTGCCATCGGAGAATGGCTCGGTGCACAGGCAGGGCTCGGTTACTTTAGTCGCCGCATGATGACACAGTTCGATGGCGCCGCCGTCTTTGCGCCGATTGTCGTGCTCACTGCCGTCGGAATCATCCTATTCCTCATCGTTAGCTATCTGGAAAATCGTTTATTAAAATGGAGGTCAAAAAGTTGAAGAAAATCACATTATCCTTAACGAGTATTGCACTTATTTTATTGCTCAGCGCGTGCAATAAAGAAGAAACGAACAAAGTCAGCATCATGCTCGATTGGTATCCAAATGCTGTACATAGCTTCCTTTATGTCGCGGAGGAAAAGGGCTATTTTGAAGAAGAGGGGATCGAACTAGATATCCAATTCCCAGCCAATCCGACTGATCCCATCAATCTTGCCGCTGCAGGAAAAGTGACAATGGGCATTACCTATCAGCCGGACGTCATCATCGCACGTTCCGAACAAGATATCGACGTGAAATCCGTCGGCGTCCTCGTTCGTTCACCATTGAATCACGTTGCTTTTTTGAAGGAAAGCGGCATTGAATCACCGAAGGATTTAGAAGGAAAAACGGTCGGCTATTCAGGCATTCCTTTAAACGAAGCCATTCTTGAAACGATGATGGAAGCGGATGGCGCCGATTTTAATAAAGTGAAAATGGTCGATGTTGGTTTCGAATTGAATTCCTCCTTAGTATCAAAGAAAGCGGACGCTGTTATCGGTGCCTACATTAATCACGAAGTACCACTCCTGGAGTATGAAGGGTTTCCTACAGGCTACATTGACCCGACAGATTATGGCACCCCTTCTTTCTATGAACTGCTCGTTGTAACAAGTGATGACACTTGGAAGGAAGAACAACAAAACATCGAAGCCTTTTGGCGTGCAATCAGTAAAGCTTTTGACGACATGGACAAAGACCCAGAAGAAGCGCTAGCCATTTTACTGAAACACCAAGATGAGGCCAACTTCCCTCTCGTCGAGGAGGTCGAAAGAGAGTCACTATCTATCCTTCTACCGAAAATGAGGGCCGCTGGTACGTTTGGGGAACAGGATGAAGAAACATGGCAACTGACAGCCGATTGGATGAAAGAAACCGGTTTATTGACAAAAGAGGCGAACTTGGATGGAATTTTTGTCAATATGAAATAAGAACTTTGCAAAGTGTCCCGTTCCAAATGAACACACTTTAAGTATGCTCTTCCTAAAAAAGCGAGTCATGCATCATCTAAAAGAAGATGATACATGACTCGTTCATTTTTTATTTTCCCAACCCATCGGCAATCATTTCAGCATTCCACTTCACCATCTTGATATAGGTGTCCCCATCGCTACCAGCTTCTCCTAATGAGTCCGTAAATATTTTCCCATGGATAGGTACACCCGTTTCTCTTGATACCATCTCCATGCTTCGTGGATCAACACTAGATTCCAAGAACAAAGATGGAACGCCGCCATCTTTGATGATACGAATAATGCTCTTCAGTTGCTCTGGAGTCCCTTCACTATGTGAATTGATTTCCCAAATGTAAGCGGCTTGGAAGTCATAAGCTGCCGAGAAATATTTGAATGCACCTTCGCTCGTGACAAGTATGCGTTTGTCTTCTGGAATCGCATGCATCATGTCAATAATCTCTTCATGAAGAGTCTCCAGCTCCGCAATATATTTTTCAGCGTTTTTATCATAGTCATCCGCATTCGCAGCATCGATTTCCTTCAATGCATCACGAATATTTTTAACATATGTGATGCCATTCTGAACGTCGAGCCAAGCATGTGGATCCTCTTCATTCTTATGTTCATCCGAGTTAAGAAGCATCGGCTCAACCCCTTCACTCACACGAACCACATTGTCATCTCCAACTGATTTCCCAGCCGTTTCAACCAGTTCGTTAAACCAAGCATTTCCTTCTTCCAAGTTCAATCCATTATAAAATATTATATCTGCATCAGTTGTCAACACAAGGTCGCCAGGAAGCGGGTCATAGTTATGAGGATCTGATCCGATTGGCGCTAAACTATGCACCTCCACATGATCTCCCCCAACATTTTTTATCATGTCATAGACGATTGAATACGTTGTAACAATTTTCACTTTGTCATCTTGCTCTTTTGGAGAATTCCCCTCTTGGCTACACGCAGATACCAAAACCGCGATAACCATTGCTGTAAACAGTAACATCAATTTCCTCATCAATACTCTCCCTTTCATTCCAATTATTTTAAACAGTAACAGCTTTTTTCTTTTTCTGTCGAATCATTCGCAGTAAAATCCCTTGTTTCGGTGAAAGTAATAATGATAGGATAAACAACGTTGTCGCCACGAGAACGATAGTTGCACCTGATGCAAGATTATAAGTGAAGCTTAAATACAACCCACCTATTGCAGAAATCACTCCAAATAATGCTGACAAGCCAATCATGATTGATAACCGATCTGTCAGTAAGTATGCCGTTGAAGCTGGTGTGATGAGCATTGCAACAACGAGGATAATACCGACCGTCTGTAACGATGCCACTGTCACAAGCGTCAACAACGTCATGAGAAAGTAATGAATCAGCTTGGTCGGCAAGCCATAAGCTTCTGCCATAATCGGATCAAAAGAACTGACTAACAATTCTTTATAGAACAGATACACACTAATCAAGACGATGATGCCTATAATGAGTGTCGTCCACATATCTGAAGGCCTTACCGCCAATACATTTCCAAACAAAATATGATATAAGTCGGAACTGCTTTTCAATGCTGTAATCAGGAGTATTCCCAAAGCAAAAGCTGCCGTAAAAACAATTCCAATTGAAGAATCGTTTTTCACCCGGCTATTTTGACTTATGAAACCTATCCCGATAGCAGTCAAAAGCCCTGTCATTACCGCCCCTATGAAAAAGTTAATGCCTAACATATACGAAATCGCCACACCTGGTAACACGGCATGAGAAATAGCATCTCCCATCAATGCCATTCCACGTAATATGATAAAACAACCAATTATGCCACAAATCACGCCGACCATCACAGATGTAAGCAAAGCTTTTTGTAAAAAACCATACTCCATAACTGCGTTTATAAAATTAATCATGTCGGCATCACCATTTCTTCTAAAAATGATAATTGTCCGCCATACGCTTTAGCAATATTTCGCGGAGTAAACACGTCTTTCACAGCGCCACTTGATATGAGTTCCTTATTTAACAGCAGTAACTCATCAAAATATTTTTCCGCTTTGCTCAAATCATGGTGAACAACAATGATTGTCTTCCCTTCATCCCGTAGCTCTTTTAAAATCCTCACAATCACTTCTTCACTTGCCACATCAATACCAACAAACGGTTCATCCAGAAGAAATATATCCGTTCGCTGGGCGAGTGCTCGGGCTAAGAAAACCCTTTGTTGCTGCCCCCCTGATAATTCGCCAATTTGTCTATCTTGATAGTCCAACATATCTACCTTCTCCAGACATTTCAGCGCCCATTCTTTTTCTTTCCTCCCCGGTCTTTTCAGTAGACTAACAGATGGATACGTACCAATCAGCACAGTTTCTTTCACCCTAATTGGAAAATCCCAGTCAATCGCACTCCGTTGTGGAACGTAAGCAATCCGTTTACGCACTTCTTTCAACGTCGAACCAAGTATACCGATTTCACCCGAGTCTTTTGGAATCAAGTTCAACATCGCTTTCAACAAAGTCGATTTCCCTGCCCCATTCGGACCGATAATTCCAACAGACCTCCCCTGGGGAATTGTAAATCCTATATCATGTAACACTTCTTTTCCGTAATACGATACATGTAAATTCGAAACAGTAATTGCGTTTTTCATTTCCAGACACCCCCATACATTTATCTATATGCAATAGTTTCCCTAAGGCAACTTATACCGTAAATTTTTTTTGCCCAAGGGAAACTTTATGGGCAAAAAAATAAACTCCAGCGTTCTTTCCTAAGGGAAACTTTCTGTCTTTATGATAAAAGATTCAAGATGAAATGTAAAGAAAAAATTTTGAATTAGTTTTGTTACTACGGAAAACTAGTCGACAAATGGGAAGTCCTATTGAATGGCAGTAGGCGGTACTAGCTGAAAAATCTACACTTTACAACTTGTCCGCGCTACGAAACGTTAGAATTTCCTAATCTATGTATACTGAAAATGAGGATACCGATTTTCACGGCATCCTCATTTGTCGATTCTACTCACTTTATAGATCACTCAATGAAATAACTTCTCCCGTCACCGCATCCACCGCTTCCGCAGCATCCAGCAAGCCACAAAGTATATACTTCCCTGTTAACTTATCGTAAATATATGTGGGGTCAAGTGTAATATACGAAACCATCTTTTCAAACGCCTCGTCATGTGTCACAACTACCTGTTCCGCTGGCTCAAAAGTATCAAAGATCTCCATCATCGCCCCGTTATCAACGAAATTCAAGACAGCCATATTTTCCGGTTCGATAAACACAACAACTTTACGCTTAAAAATCGTGCGTTGCTCCGTCATAATTTCACAATGTGCTTCGATAAAGTGCTCTTGAGGCCGCAGTTCTGCCAACTGCCATTTCCCCGATTCAAGCGGGTATTCTGACCTCAAAACATCACGGGTGAGTTCTTTACTCCGCTCAATTTGTGCTTCAGTTAAGGTTAGTTGTTCACTGACACCAACATGACCAAATGCTTCTTCGGCAGTCGCTTCAGAACGAAAGAATAGTTCTTGCCTCTCAATTATTAGTTCCTGTGGACTATCCCATTTCACTATTTCCTCTATTTTTACAGCGGTACGTTCATGTTCGAAAAATGGAATCACTCGTTGCCCGTCCACCGTCACAAAAACCTCTTCCATTGCATAAGCCGGAATGAATCGATTTTCCGCTTCAGATGGAAACTGTATAAGCTGCAACTGTTGTTTAACAAGTGGCTCGATTTCTTCTAGCGTTAACGTGAATGCCGCTTTTTGAATATCCTCTTGGCGTGGAGCTATCCCGTATCGAGAATAGGAAGTCAATTTACCTTCTTCATCAAATTCCACATCAATCATCAGACCTGGTGTCATTCGAATCCCCTCCACATCCCTCTCATAGCGGAACCCATCGTCAGTCGCTTGCGCTAGTCTAAAATCGCTGCCATACGTTAAACCCGTCTGCTTTTCAACCCAAGCCGCCACTTCTTCAGGCGTTTTTTCGACAAATTGTGTTTTCGTTGAAAATGACTGCCCTTGCACAAAAATAACACTGTCAAAACGCCGCGCTTGAATATGATAGTCAATGCATGCCGTGCCTTCTGGATTCATATCTTCTTCCACAGGCTCAGTCAATTCCTTCGGAAACCACTCCATAGTAAACAGATAATACACTTCACCTTTTACATCCCGCTGTTTAGTAATGGAATGCCTCTCCAAATCATAAGCATCCAAACCAAATTCCACTTGTGCTTCATCGACAATCTTTTGTAACCGTTCGTCCATTACGCCCACCCTTTTCTTTGTATGTAGTCAAAAAGAAGAGCCGATTGCACATAGCAGTCAGCTCTTTTCAACCTGTTACACCTTATCAAGACATCCATCAAGGACGAAACAGGGTTCGTGTTCACTCGAAAAATACTTTATCAACGTTATATTTCGCACGTTGTGTATTAATGATATACGTTTCATAAATTTCACGTTCCATTGGGTCTTCAACAATGATCACAGAAATTTGCTTTACTTCATTACGATGATCTTTAATTGGTGACACCGTATCTTCAAAATGCTTTTTCACACGTTGGCGTAATTTACGCGCTTTCCCTGCAAATAGCAACTCATCTTTATTGTTATAAAACAGAATGATGCCGCCTTTATCACGTGGAATTTCATGTAAATCAATAAAGCCATAAATCGGTTTAATCGGCGCAACACCTGGACCCATTTCCTGTTTACGTTGTACGATTGTAATATCTGGATTTGGTACTGTAATGTTAATCATTTCAACTTCACGTCCTCTACTATTGTGAACTTAAATCCTACCACAAAACTTCACGAAATGCGAAGAAACGCTTCAGTTGGATTGGCTTTTAACCAACTTAATTTCCTAAAAACATTGACCTTTCTTTCAGCTTCATGTAAAGTACTCACTAACATATAAAAGCGATGAAGAGAAAAGTAAAGTGCATAGGATTTCTCACAGAAAGCTTCGGTAGCTGAAAAGAAGCAGAAAGACTCCACTTGAACAATGGCCTCTGAGCTCTGCCTTGAACGTGTACGTAATTGTACATCAGTAGATACGCAGCGGGAGTTGGTACCCGTTACCAGAACCACAGTTTAAAACCTATCACGATCGGGTTTTGTACTTGTTGAGGTTGCTTATGCGAATAAGCGACGAATAAAGGTGGTAACACGAGAATAGATCTCGTCCTTTTCAATCGATAAATGATTGAAATGGACGGGATTTTTTGTGTTTAATTTCATACTATAAACAAATGAGGAGTGGATTTAAGATGACAACAGGTTTATTAGTGTTTCAATCGGATTTTGGGAAGAGTGACGGGGCAGTTAGTGCGATGCACGGGGTAGCAAACTCTGTTCAACGTGGAATTCCTATTTATGAAATTACCCATCAGATTCCTCAATATAATATTTGGGAAGCTTCTTATCGTCTATTGCAAGCCATTGGTTACTGGCCAAAGGACACGGTTTTTGTTTCCATTGTCGATCCAGGTGTAGGTTCGGAGCGACGTGGCATTGTTGCGAAAACCGTCAACGACCACTATATCATTACACCGGACAATGGTACGTTAACACATGTGGCACAATTCATCGGCATTTGCGAAGTCCGTGAAATTGATGAGTCTGTCAACCGCCTTCCGAACTCTGGAGAATCGCATACATTCCACGGACGCGATATTTTCGCCTATACAGGTGCACGACTTGCTGCCGATGTGATCCAATTTGAAGAAGTCGGCCCCATTCTAGATACAGCGAAGGTCATTACATTGCCATTGAAGCTCTCAAAAATTGTTGATGAAGTAATCACAGGCACAGTCGACATTATCGACCGACCTTTCGGCAATCTGTGGACGAATATTAGCCGAACCCAGTTTAAAGAAATCGCACAGCAGCATGGGGATTCCTTCGAGGTAGCCATCACGACAGATGGCCGCACAATCTACAATAACATCATGACATTCGGCCGATCCTTTGCAGATTTACACATCGGCGAACCGCTTATCTATGTAAATTCCCTCGACAACATCGGCATCGCCATTAACCAAGGCTCATTCGCAGATGCTTATCGAGTCGGTACGGGGACCAATTGGGAAGTGACAATTCGCAAAGCACCTAGAATTGTTTATGAATGAGATGAAAAATGAGACGCTATCTTCCATAGCGTCTCACCTGCTTAACTAAATCCATCTAACCTTCGATGAATTTAGCTCATCAACTTCTCATCAATATCGTCATAACCACCATCATCTCCAAACAGCTTCACCAATTGTTGCTTTGCTTGTTGTTTCACATCATCATCAATATGCTGAACGATTTTAAAAACGGCAGCCGCAATGACGCTCGCATCGTCGACTAAACCAACTGCTGGGATAAAGTCCGGTATGAGATCGACCGGGAAAATGAGGTAACTTAATGCACCTACAACAATCATTTTGGATGATTTCGGTACCGTTGGACTTTTCGCTGTATAAAATAGGAGCAAACTGTAGTAAACCGTTTGCTTACCTACTTGCTTACCGTATTTTTTGACCTTGTCCCAAAATTTCTCATCTGAATAATGATCGTCCGTCTCATGTATAGTAGAATCTGGATCGAAATTCTTTAATTTATTTTCATAATCCTGTTGTTTGTTTTTCATCTGATGGCCTCCCTAAATACTCGGTATCTCAATTTTACATGGAACGACAGATAATGTCATTCATTGTCACATCCATTCCCTTCTTTTTTCACCGCTATGTACATAAAATCAATGACACCACCAAGAATGAAAGGATGTTAATGTTCGAGCTTCCTGTGTCCATCGTGACAAAGAAATTACCTCATGCCTCACCAAAGGTAACGGTCTATTATCCCGTCGTTGTCCATTTACCAAATGCCCATGTGCAAAGCACCATCAACCATGCCATTGTCACAACACTAAATAAGCTACTAATTGAACGTGATTACTACGAACCAGGCCTCGTTGAACTCATCGCTTATTATGAATTAAAGACCAACCAACGGGGTCTGCTCAGTTTAAACCTGATTGTCTATTCATTTACTGGCGGAGCACACGGTATGACAAGCATTAACTCGCTAACATTTGATACAAAAACCGGCAAACAGTACACCTTGAAAGAGTTATTCAAAACGGGGAGTGACTACGAGAAGAAGATATCGAATATCATTCGCCAGCGCATTAAAGATTGGGATGTCGTCTTACTTGATCCCCCTTTCAAAGAAATCCGTAGCGATCAAGATTTTTATATCGCCGATACCTCCCTCGTCATCTACTTTCAGCTTTATGAAATTTCTCCTTATTCATCCGGGTTCCCGTATTTCCCGATCCCGATCTTGGACCTCGCAGATATTATTGAACCCAATGGTCCGCTTGATCGGATGATGGCATTTACTTAATGGCACCAATAAGCCAGTTACCGAAACCTCTAATACGGCTTCGGCAACTGGCTTTTCAGCTATTCTCTATATTACCATTACCAACCTACATATCCATTACATCAACAGCCTAATAGAGCAACATTATCGCAAATGCTTCGCTAAAAATCCGCCATTGAAAGTAGTCGGTTCATAAGAAATAATAAAAGCTTTTGGTGCAGTTTCCAAAATAGTGCGTCGCAGTTTTTGTTCGTCTTTCCGTTTTGCTAACACTTTCATTACAAGGCGCTTCCCATCTTTTCCATCCGCAAGCCATGAGGTAACTCCGTAATTCTTTTCCCTCAAATAACGACAAATCTCGGTATCTAGATCATTTACAACAACTTCAAACACAGTATAGCCTAATGCTAATTTCTTCTCAATGCGACTTCCAACATAGACACCTAATCCCCAGCCAAAACAATAGGCTGCAATATTAATAGGATTATCAAGATTATCAAGCACTAAGGTCAATCCCATTAAATAAATAAACACCTCTGCCATTGATACAAAAGACGCTATAATACGCATCCCTTTAAATGTGAATAACACACGCAATGTAAATAAAGAAACGTAAACTAAGTTAATGCCAATGATAGTTAAAATCATGGTTGTTCGTTTCCCCTACTCTATAGTAATATTAAATATTCTCATAAAAGTGTTATGAAAAAATATTAGGAAAAAACAAAATGCATGTCATCAAATGCCCTTGGATGCTCTGTAATCGACATACTACCTCGTTCTGTTAAAATCACTGTATCTGAATGGCGAAATCCACCAACACCTGGCACATACAAACCAGGCTCAATTGTGTACACCATCCCTTTCTCCAAAATTAATTCATTATCAAAACGTAAATAAGGTTCTTCATGTTCTGATAATCCCAATCCATGGCCTACTCTATGCTGAACAAAATCTGCATAGCCTGCCCGTTTAAAAACATTAAAGGTTGCAATATCCACTTCTTTAGCCGCAATACCTGGACGAATCATTTCCATCCCAACTTGCTGAGCCTCAATCGCAAGCCTCAGCAAATCTTTCTGTTGTTCCGTAACATTTCCGATTAAAAATGTTCGTTCGTTTTCCGCACGGTAGTTGTTATACCAAACTTGCCTACTATGTACAACGACATCCCCATCCATAAATTTTCGGGTACTTGAATACAGATGCGGCATTTCACTTCGTTCAATACCCGAGCATGTCCAATCTTCATAACCAATCAATTCATCGGCATATTGCTGTGACGCAACTTCAAGCAAAGCTCGATCTCCATATGAATCAAACTCCAATTCACTTAATCCTATACGAACATTAGAAAGTGATTCCTTTATTGCAATATCTGATAACGCTCCTGCAACTTTCAAACACCCAATCTCGTAATCATCTTTTATAGAGCGCATTTGAACCAATCGATTTCCAATATCCGTTAATGTAAAGCCGCTTTGTTGCAAATATTGAAACACATCTGCAGGCAATAATGCCATTTCTACCCCTATATTCGCCGATTTAGGTAGTTTACTCAAAATATTTGATAAAAAGTCCACATACGATAACGTTAAATGACGATGTTCATATTGCTCATAGTAAACATGTATCCTATCCACTTCTGCTCGTTCTGTCGCATGCGATTCTTCTAGCTTTGGGATGATTAACTGTACTTCTTGCTGGTCAATTACTGTTAGTATTGCCCTAGAATACGATATCGCTCGAAAATCCGTTACATAGTACTGATTGTCTGGATTCCAAATAATAGACAAGTGAATGTCTCGTTCATCCATATACTGCCGCAAATGCTCCATTCTTTGGCGCGTTTTCATATAAATACCCCCGTTAATTCTTTACAGATGGAAGCGGGGAGAGTGAAATGATTCCTCTCCCCTTCTACCTATCACATATGATCTCTCGGTATTTCTTCTGTCCAAACTCTATGAAAAACCTCTACTTCCCCTTCATAAGCAGTTAGTTCATTCATTAAATAGAAGGTATTCTCATCAGCTGTCATCGTACTTGTCGTTTCAAGACTCGTTTGCCATTCGCCACGACCAAGCGTTAACGTCCAATCGCATTGCACTTTGGCAGACAGTGGGTTTCCTTCCTCAATCGTATACCGATTACGATTTGTGCTACCATATTCAATCCCATTTATATAGAGCTTTCTTGCTCCTTCATCGGAAAAATCATCTAACGTCCAGACATTTGAAACGACATCGTATACAATTTCTCTCGTTCGATTTGCTTCTCTTAATATCTCTTTGTCAAGAACAGGAGCTGTTTCTGGTTGTTTGAACGGTTGTAACGTCAAATCAATTGACTGATTTTCACGAATTGGCAATGACAAATAGGTTTTTTCGGATGGATAAACGGATAATGTCACTGGTTTCGGCGAAGGCCAAGCATGTGGCCAATAAGTTGGTGAAACAGCCAATTGCCAACGATGGCCTGGAGCCAACACATGACCAATTGCATTCATTTCAACCGTCACTTCATATTTTTCTCCAACTTCAAGCGCTTCAGGGAATTCGTGGCTATTTCTATGCGTCAAATTCAGTATCCCCCATGTGACACGAGTCGATGAACCATCTGGCGCTACATCATTTAACCGTACTGTCAACAACGCATTCGGCTGATTAGATGAGCATTCCACAGTGAACGTCGGATGCCCGAGAATGGGTACTTTCTTTTCAACAGGTTCTGATTCAAAAATAACTGCAAAGCCATTTTCGTTTCTTTGATCACCTGGCAAATCCCCCGGTTGACCAAATGGGCAAAATACCCCTGCATACAAGCCATGTTGTTGCACACTTTCCACTTGAATCGGCGCTAAATTGCTAGGCTCATTCACTAACTTTGAGTTATGCAAATAATAATGCTTGGCTTGAACGGTAGGTGATGGCCATTGTTCTTCTGCTACCCAATACCCTGGACGAACGGTATAGCTTGTTTGTGGTGGCACACTATCTTGCATCCAAGCCCTCAGCATCGGCTCTTCCATTATGCCCGTGTCAATTCCTTTTAACCAATGATCATACCAACGCAGACATTCCTGTAAAAAACCAATTTGCGGTCCCGGAATAGCCATTTCTGGATACTCGTGTGCCCATGGTCCAATTAAACCTTTTCGTGGCCCTTTCAATCCCTCTAATAAGCGAGGTATTGCATTGGTATAGCCGTCCGCCCATCCTCCGACTGCATACACAGGGATATCAATATCTTGATAATCTTCACAGACAGAGCCATGTTGCCAATAACTATCCCTACGCTGATGACGAACCCACTCTTCAACAAATGGCGGCGTTTTCTCTAATCGTTCCAACCAATTTTCTTTCCACGATTCTCCTACAACGGTCGGATCTGCCGGACGAGCGTTATAAGCTAGCATTGTCGAAGCCCACCAAAGCATATCGGATGCAAGCATCGCTCCCCCTTTATAATGCACATCATCCGCATAACGATCATCTGTCGAACAAAGTGTAATCACAGCTTTTAGATGCGGATGACGTCTAGCAGCGACTTGTAGACCATTAAAACCGCCCCATGATTTTCCAATCATTCCAATGCCGCCAGTAAACCAAGGTTGTTTAGAGATCCATGTCAAAACTTCCAAAGCGTCATCCTGCTCTTGTTTCAGATATTCATCATACATAATTCCTTCAGAATCTCCAGATCCCCTCAAGTCAACACGAATACTCGCATAGCCATGACCCGCAAAATACGGATGACGAAGAGAATCACGCAATGCCGTAAAATCATTTTTTCGATATGGGATGTACTCAAGAATTGCTGGCACTGGATTTTGTTCAGCATCTTCCGGTAACCATATTCGTGCAGATAATCTCGTACCATCAGACATTGGAATCCAAATATGTTCAATCTCTTTCACTTTTCTAGGAAAATTTGTCCGTATCGTCCGATCTGTTTCACGAACGTTAAAAACCATGTTTACCCTCTCCTCATGATGTTATTTCATATTTATTGCTTCGGAAAGTCTTGTTTCAGCCATCTCAGAAGTGAAATGATTAGTAGTATATAGAAAATATAAATCGGCACCGATACAACAACCGCCGATGTTTGAATAACCCGTAAGCCACCAATAAGTAGTAATGACAATGCAATCACAGCCAAGACAGCGCCCCAAACCATACGATGCCATCTTGCTGGTTCTTGTCCTTCTTTCAATTCTTTCGTAGCAATGGCAGATAAGATATACGTAGCTGAATCAAGTGATGTAGACAAGAATATTAGCGCTAAGAAAACGAAGAATGGTAACACAATCGCACTTAACGGCAACGTTTTTAAAATTTCTACAACCGTTGCTGGTCCACCACTAGCGTTCAAAATATCAACAACAGGCAAAATATCACTTAGTTGTAGATTCATGGCATAACCGCCGAATACACCGAAGTAAACCCAGCCACCAATAGATCCCCATAACAACATATGAACGATCAATTCACGAATCGTCCGTCCTCTTGAAATACGTGCAACAAAAAGGCCCATAAATGGTGCTGTAGCCGCAAACCAAGCCCAATAAAAAACTGTCCAACCTTGTGGGAATCCCCCTTGTCCAATTGGATCCGTATGGAAACTCATCATGACGAAATTTTGAATCATCATACCAAAACTGTTCGAAAAATAGGTAAGCATAAATAAACTAGGACCTGCAACGAACACAAAAATCGCAAGTGCCAAAGCCAAATACACATTCAAGTCGCTTAGACGACGAATCCCTTTATGCAAGCCCATATAAGCACTTGCTGAGTAAATAATTGTAATAGAAATAACAATAATCGCATCTAGTGTCAGTGTTTGCTCAATACCAATAATGCTTGCTACAACTGCCGATACCATTGGTACACCTAACCCTAGTGATGTACCAAGTCCACCAACTAAACTCCAAATCACCAAAATATCAATCAGCTTTCCTAGCCATCCATCTGCATATTTTCCAAGCGCGCCGCTTAATGCTACACTCATTTTCAAGGACGGGCGCTTCTTAATAAAATAGGAATATGCAATCACAACTGTCGGTAACGCGTAAAGGGACCATGCTGAAATTCCCCAATGAAACAAGCCATATGTCAGTGCCCACTCTGCCGCTTCTTGACTACCCGCTTCTATTCCAAACGGTGGTCCCGAAAAATAGAATATTGGTTCAATCATAGACCAATACATAATGCTCGTTCCCATACCCGCAGTGAACAGCATCGTCCCCCAACTAAATGTAGAGAACTCTGGTTTCCCTTCCCCTAATCTAATATTTCCGTATCTACTAAACACCAGCCAAATTAAAATGATAAACAAGCCAATCGTTAAAAACTGGAATGCCCAGTCCATTTTAAACGTAATCGCAGACATCAAACCATCCAAATAAGGCTCTGCCGTCGCACGATTCATTACCAATAAAACTGTAACGATTGCGATCGTAAACAATGATGTCCAAAAAATAAATGAATCCAATTTTACTTTCTTCATACCATTAACACCCCTAACTGCTTTGTGTAATTCAAAAGTATTTTTCTAGTTGATAACGCTTTCAACCTATACTTAAAAATAATTCACCCTACCCCTCCCTAATTACTTTACCTATCTCAGGTTTGAATAATTTAATCAATTAGAATATAATAATCATGATTATATTCTGATATTGGTTATAATAACATAGGTCTTTTCGGAGAACAATAGGGAATAAATAAAAAAATCGAAAAATAACGTATACTTATATCCGAGGAATCAATTTTCTGAAAGAGGTGGTAGTTGTGAGCAATCGCAAAATTCAAATGGCTAGAATGTGGAAGTATTTTATTGAAGCAACGGTCGAAATTATCGAAGAGGAAGGAATCGAACAAGTAACGATTCGGAAAGTTGCGGCTCGTGCCGGATACAATAGCGCAACCATCTATAATTATTTTTCCGAAGTATCACATCTTATTTTTTTCGCCTCCATGAAATTACTAAAAACGTATACAGATGACGTACCGTTAACAATCCAAAAAGGGAATTCCCCATTGGAAAAATACACATTAGCGTGGGAATGTTTTTGTAAACACTCATTTAAACAGCCTTCCATTTTCCATGCGGTATTTATTATGGATTTGGGAGATCAGCCAGAAAAATTAATAGAACATTACTACGATATGTATCCCGCAGATTTGATACACATTCCAGACGAATTAAAACCAGTCCTGTTTGAACGCAGTATCTCCAAACGTGGACAATCCTTGCTACAAACTGCTGTCGAAGAGCAGCAAATTGATGACGAACAAGCAGATCATATCAATGAAATGACGAATTTACTTTGGCAAGGAATGTTAACAAATATTTTGAATAACAGATTAAATTATGATCTACAAACAGCCGAACAAAAGACTATGCAGTATATTCAAAAAATCATTCTTGACATATCTACCCATTAAAATGAACGTCTTTTATTTCATAAAATGCTATACTAGCTACAACTACATAATGAGGTGATTAACCATGCCCAAAAACTATGAAGCACTCATCCCCAATCGTATTTTCATCGGTGGTGTAAATGCCATTGACGATTTGCTCTCAAACGAAAAAATCGATGTTATCTATGATTTACGCGCGGAAGTAAAAGGTGCGCTACCTAGTAGAATCAGTATCCACCAACCGATTGTCGACGACACGGAACACCAAGATCAGTCCATCCAAGCCGCTGTCTCCGAAGTCGTCGACGCCTACAAGGCTGGAAAGAATGTCTACTTTCACTGCAATACCGGACGTGGACGAGCGGGCACCATTGCAACAGCTACCCTTTTAGAATTAGGCCTTGCAAATTCTGTAGATGAAGCAGAACAACAAGCCACTGAAATCCGTCCTTCTATCAATGTAAAGCCTCCCTTTAAGGAAGCACTGAAGCGAATCTATGAAAAATGAAAAGATGCCAGCCTTGAAATCGAGGCTGGCATCTTTCTATTGGGCTGTTTCTCGGAGCTGCTTCCGCTTAATCAATAAATACCCTATAAACACAAGGAAAATCAGGGTGGCTGAAGTCAAATAGACATTCTGATAACCATAATGGATAGCAATTAACCCCAGCACATACGACCCAACCGCAAGCCCCGTATCAAACAAAGTAAAAAACGTAGCGGTTGCGTAACCACTTCTCTCATGGGTCGTCGACTGAACAGCTAGTGTTTGTAAACTTGGAACAAGCGCACCATAGCCTAAGCCAATAAAGGCAGCAGCTACTAAAAAGAGCACAGCTGAATTCATAAACGCCAAAAGGACAAGCCCGATAATGAACAATATCATCCCGGGTATTAATATGTACTGCGGCCCTTTTTCATCAAATATTTTGCCCGTAAATGGACGCGTCAACAGCATAACTGCTGCGAACACAAAAAAGAATGTACTCGCAAAAGCCAAGACATTTTTTTCTTGCGCAAAAATCGATAAGTAGGACAGGACACTTGCGTAGGAAAATGCAATGAGACTGCCTAAAAATGCAACGGGCATCGCCTTCTTTTCAAACAAATCGCCAAGCGCTAACTTGGTTTTCGCACTTTTGTTAACCGGGACATTGCCAGCTGGAATCAACAAGGACGTTAATACCCCAACGACCATCAATACACTCATCACAATAAAGAGCACATCAAATGAATACGATTGAATGATAAATAATGCGATAAACGGTCCAAGAACAACAGCTAAATTTGTAGACATTGTATAGTACCCAAGCCCAGCCCCGCGCCGTTTCACCGGCACATTATCCGCCGCCAGCGACCCACTCGCCGTCGTCGCAATACTAAACCAAATCCCCTGCACAAACCGCAACACCAACAACCCCATAAACGGTTGAATGAAATAATAAAATACCGTACAAATTAAATAGAATAATAAACTAATCCATAACATTTTGCGCTTGCCGACAATATCCAATACCTTGCCCGTAAAGGGGCGAACGATAATCGCCGATAGCAAGAATACCGTCATCAACAAGCCAGCCTCTTCGTCTGTTCGGCTCAATATCCCCTTCGCATACAATGGCAATGTGGACACCAGTCCATAAAACACTGTAAAAACGGCAAAGTTCGTACAGAACAAACTAATGAATGATTTTGTCCAAATCGGTTCTTTCTTCACTGAACTTTTCCCCCTTGCACTCCACATTACTCAATCGTCACAGTATACTTCGACTGCCGAAGTTTGTAAAGATTTAGAATTCAAAAAACAGGCAACACCCACACAAGGGATTGCCTGTTACTCATACTGTATGATCCTTTGGACCCTTCCACTTCATCGACACAAACATTGT
The DNA here is from genome assembly GCF_038622445.1 of Sporosarcina sp. FSL K6-1522. Taxonomy (GTDB): domain Bacteria; phylum Bacillota; class Bacilli; order Bacillales_A; family Planococcaceae; genus Sporosarcina. The sequence continues at coordinate 2,211,902 of NZ_CP152019.1, read as the reverse complement.
CAATACAAGTACGACCAATCCAAGAATGAAGGGATACAAAATATGCACATCATAGAGTAGTCCCGCAAGCAACGGACCAAGAACATTTCCAATACTCATATAAGCATTGTTCATACCCATCGCGAATCCTTGTTCACTACCTGCTAATTTAGAGATTAGTGTTGTCAGAACTGGTCTTAGTATAGACGTTGCTAAGAAGATAATCATCGTCACACCAAAAAACATAATGTAACTTGGTGCCAATATCGACAGTAAAAAGCCAACTGCCGCGACACCAAGGAAAATTTTCAAGACAGCCGCTTCACCAAAACGTCGGACAACTCGATCGACAGCGAATAATTGAATGATAACACTAATAATTCCTGTCGATGTTACCATAATCGCGATATCTTTCGGAGACGCTCCGAATTCATTATCGACGAACAACCCTAACACCGACTCATACGCCATTAAGCCAAAGCTCATTACAAGCGTGATTACTAATGGAATAAAGTACGGTTTACTGAACGACTGTGCGATCTCCTTCACCATCGGCTCTGATTTCACATCCGGCATATCGACTTTCGTCCCCAGACTTTCCTTCAACATCACTGCGGAAAAAATAACTGCAACTACGCCGACAATAGCCGAAACCAGCAGCGGCATTTTCAAACCAAAATCTGCTAAAAACCCACCAATTCCCGGACCAATGACAATTCCAAGTGACATCGATGCAGAAATATAACTGTTCCCTTTTGCACGCTGATCCATCGTCGTAATATCAGCAACATAAGCAAATATCGCTGGAATCAATAATGCAGCTCCTACACCACCGATAACGCGTGACAAATAAAGCACAGCAATTGAATCCGAAAAGTAAAAGACGAACATCGACAAAGCCAATCCACTTAGCCCTGAAATAATCATTACTCTGCGGCCATACTGATCCGCCCATTTCCCTGCAATCGGCGACATAATGAGCTGCGCCCCCGCAAAAATGGCAATCATCAGACCCGCTGCAGTCCCCGCTTGTCCAATTGACAATAGATACTTAGGCAAAATCGGAATAATAATACCAAAACTTCCTATGGCAATAAACATATTGATCATCAATATGAGCATTTTCTTCTTTTGATCTCGTGTCATTTTTTCATCCTTCTTTCCAAACACCTTGTCAAAATTTCGACAGCTATTCATTATAATAAAAATTGAAGGATTATGCCAATAATTCATACGGTATTTTTCACTTTCTTTACGCAGCAGCAGTTATTTTGCGATCACGCGGAAGACCCAATCCAACAAGCCCAATAATCGGCAAAAATGACACAACAATCATCGTTGGATAAATACCAATCTGGTCCATTAACATCCCGATAACAACTGAACCAATCGCCCCCATCCCAAACGCTAGTCCAACTGTCAGCCCTGCCATCGTCCCGATTTTACTTGGCACAAGCTCCTGTGCATACACAACCGTCACCGAAAAACTGAGCATAATGAAAAAACCAATGAGCATCAGTAGCACAATGACCGCCCATAACGGTGCATACGGTAACATTAAGCATAATGGCATCGGTACGACAAGCGAGAGGACAATGACATTTCTCCTGCCCATTCTATCTGCCAAAGGTCCCCCGAAAAAGGTGCCAACTGCTCCAAGTGCGAGAAATAAGAATATGTATAGCAAACCATCTTCAACAGCCAAGCCGTAACGTTCCACCAAATGAAAAACATAAAAACTTGTAATGTTCGTGACATAAAAGGAACGCGCAAAAATAATGAGTAACAGCAATGTCAACGCAACACCTACTTGCTTAGTTGTTAACTTGCCAATCGAAGATAACAACACTTTCTTCCGCTTGTCCAACTTCTCCTGTTCCAATTGTCCTTTATACCATGCCGAAATTTTCATCAAAATAAAGATGGCCAGAGCTGCAACAATCATAAAAAGTGCCGCCCCTTTTTGCCCTAACGGTACTAAAATAAACGCACCAATTAATGGTGCAAGTGCTTGTCCTGAATTCCCGCCAACCTGAAAGATTGATTGTGCAAGCCCCCTCTTCGGCCCCGCCGCCATAAACGATACACGCGACCCTTCCGGATGAAAAACAGCAGATCCGAAGCCAAGTAACATGACGGAAACGAGGATCATCCAATACTCGGGTGCAAAGGCGAGACCTCCTATTCCGACCAATGAAAAAACCATTCCAAATGGCAACGCATAAGGTCTCGGCTTACGATCACTAAAGTAGCCAACAACCGGCTGTAAAATGGACGCCACCATATTTAATGCAAAAAAGATAAATCCAAGTTGTGTAAAGCTCAGTCCCCTTTCCTTTTCAAGAACTGGAAACATCGCCGGAATTACAGCTTGAAGCGTGTCATTTAGTAGATGACATCCGCCTATCGCAAACATGATTGGATAGACGGGATTCCCTAATGTCGTTGTTGCTTTTACAGTTGTCATACAATCCCCACTCTTTCTATCGAAATTCAATAGACTTAGTATACCGTATTTTCTGAATGGTTGAATATTATTCGGAACTAAAACAACGGAGAGGCTCACTTGCATCTAGATGTATAATGCAATTAAAGCGCAGTAAAAGTCTGAAAAAACAGCCCTAAAAGTCGTTTTCCGACGCTTAGGACTGCTTTCTTATTTCTTATCATTTATCTCTTGTTGAAGCTGCAAAAATCTCGTTTCCAACTCCTCTGCAGCAATCGGCTTGCTGAAGAAATAGCCTTGTACCTCATCACATCCATGCTCATGCAGAAACTGAAGTTGTTTTTCATTCTCCACACCTTCCGCAATTACTTTTAGCCCTAAACTATGCGCCATTCGAATAATCGTCACAACGATGTCGGAGTCGCTTTTACTTTTTTCGATATTCGAGATGAATGATTGGTCAATCTTTAGTCGATCTATCGCAAATTTCGTTAAATAATTCATGGAGCTATAGCCAGTTCCAAAATCATCGATACTAATTTTAACCCCAAGCGCACTCAGTTTCTTTAGTGTCGGAATCGCATGCTCTACATCCATCGTCATCGTTTCCGTAATCTCTAGCTCCACATATTCAGGTGCTAATCCCGTAGTCTGTAAAATGCTTTGCACTAAGTCTGGTAATGTATCACTTGCAAACTGATTAGAAGATAAGTTAATGGCTACATTAAAAGAAGGCATCCCCATATCTTGCCACTTCTTTTTCTGTTTACAAACAGTCCATAATACCCACTCATCTAATTGAGCAATGAGTCCAGTCTCTTCTGCAAGTGGAATGAATTCATCTGGTGAAATTATCCCCTTTTCAGGATGCTTCCATCTTACAAGCGCTTCTACCCCGATAATCGCACCTGTTTTAATATCCACTTTCGGCTGATAATAAAGGACAATCTCATCTTTATCAATCGCTTTGCGTAAAGAGGCTTCAAGTAAAATCTTGGCATGCGCTTGCGGATTCATTTTATCCGCGTATAAAACAAATTGATTTTTCCCATTCTTTTTCGCATAAGACATTGCCGTATTGGAGTTAATCAAAAGTTCATCTGCAGTCGTTCCGTTTTCTACCGAGATGGCAATTCCGATACTTGCGGTAATGTGAAAATCATAGCCCTGCATCCTAAAAGGCTCTCGAAAACTCTTAAGCAAGCATTCCCCAATTCGTTGTGCATCCGCTCGGCTTTCACAGGCGATAAGCATAATGAATTCGTCTCCTCCACCTCGCGCGATCAAATCGGAAGCCCCTAAACCTTTTGCTAACCTTTGTCCAAATTTCTTTAATATCACATCTCCCTTGACGTGACCAACCGTATCATTGACTAGCTTAAAACGATCCAAGTTCATATGAATAACAGCAAAGGATCTCCCCTGTTCAAGAAAAACCGTTAATTTTTCTATTAAATGCCTTCGGTTTGGCAATTCCGTCTGTTCATCATGGCTAACCAAATATTGAAAGCGCTTTTGCATATCATAGATGTCCGTTATATCGCGAAATTGGGCAAAGACACCTATAACCCCAGAACTGTCGTCATAAATCGGAAACGCATCGAAGAGAAGGACCTGTTGTGGCTGCTCTTGTTCTTGTCCTACCATAATCTGAATACCATCAAAGCGCTTCTTTTCAGTAAGAACCTCGTTCACACGACTCCCAATTAACTCTAATTCGCTAACAGGTTTCCCCAAAACCTGCCTACATTTTTTACCGAGAAGAATTTCTGCTCGAATATTATATTCTAAAACAATGCCATCTAAATCTGTCGTCAACACACCATAATGGTTATTGTCCATCATCACTTGATGCAAAACATGCAATTTCTTATTTTGTTCTTGTAATACTAATTCCCTCTCAATGGCGTCTACAACGGTCGACAACATCGTTGTAATCATTGGATGCTGGTTCCCAATATCCGTCATGATTGAGATTGTCCCTAACACTTCTTGTGTTATGGGATTTTTGAATACCATACCGTAGCAAGCTGACTTATGTAAATAGCGATGATAATGCGCATCCCCAACTATCTCAATAGCTCCTAGAGGGTGTTCAAGTGCTAGATTAATAACATTCGTTCCCATATCTTTTACCGTAAACTGGAGTCCCCTTACAAAGCCTAATCCTTGCGCCTCTCGCTTCATTAAGGCGTTACCGACCATTTCAAGAATAGTACCATTCTGATCGGTGATGGTAATGAGTAACGAAACACCAGCTAACTGTTGAATAATTTTTTCAGCAAAGAAACGAGTTACAAATATAATCTCCTCATATTCGGATAATGCCGTTTCTATGTCTTCGTTTGCAAAAATGGTAGTTGGAGTAGGAATCTTTTCGGAATTCATACCTATTTTCCGACAAAAATCATTTACTTCAGTAATATATTGAGCTGTCGCCTTCATTCTCCCACCCCCTCCTAGTAACTATATCCTTTTTACAATTTTCAAAACACTAATATCCTTCATTTTATACAAAATGTCTATTTAATCACTGTGAGACTTTAGTAGGTTTCAATCACTATTATCTTATCACTAGTTAGCCAGTCTTTGAAGCGTAAATCCCTATTAGTCGCAATTATTCGTTTTCATCGAACTGGATTCGACAAAAATTTCTATGACTTCTATGAACACCAAAATCTCGAAGTCCTACATCACGCTTCACTGAATTCACTGTTATTTTTCTCTGTCTATTGGGCAATACTGCTTATTCGTTCAATATGATTGAGAAAGGCCTGATGAAGTATGTTCAACACTGACACATTATTGCTGTATTTCCCAGCAATCATCTTATTATTCACACTTGAAATCATCTTAACAGCTTGTCGATCCGATGATGTTCAATGGACGAGGACACTTGCCGTATGTAACCTCATTGTTAATTTTTCTTGGGTTACACTTCTGCTTGTTATGGTGAGTAATCCGAATCTCTTCAATCCCGAATTTGCCCCGACTATCGCAAGAACCTACAATTATTCACTAACAACAGCGACAGCCATCCTTTATTTTATTGGCTATAGTATCGTGCTTGCTGTCGTTATAACCAATATTATTGATACTTTTACGGGTTTTAGTAACTGCAAATTCAAGAAGAAAAGAGATTCCTTTTGAATTTGTATAAAAAGGGCATTATTTCCTCATAAATAGAGCAGAGTAAAGAAGCGACGATGAAATGAAGGAGGCAATCACTTGTCGAAAGATCCAACCAAAGCAAATGAGGAACAAAAAGACCTACTAACCAACCGGCAAGGTCACCCGGTAACAAACAACCAAAACATACGGACCGTTGGCAATCGAGGGCCGGCCGTTTTAGAAAACTATGATTTTCTAGAAAAAATCAGCCACTTCGATCGTGAACGTGTTCCAGAACGTGTCGTTCATGCACGCGGTGCAGGTGCACATGGCTATTTTGAAGCTTATGGTACAGCTGGCGACGAACCCGTTTCCACATATACACGTGCAAAACTTTTTCAAGACAAAGGTAAACAAACGCCCGTATTTGTGCGCTTTTCATCCGTGATTCATGGGGGACACTCTCCCGAAACCTTGCGTGATCCCCGTGGATTTGCGGTGAAATTTTATACAGAAGACGGCAACTGGGATCTCGTCGGCAATAATTTAAAAATCTTTTTTATCCGAGATGCCATGAAGTTTCCGGATATGATTCATGCCTTTAAACCAGATCCCGTAACAAATATTCAAGATAGCGAACGTTTTTTCGACTTTTGCGCCAGCTCGCCCGAATCATTTCATATGGTAACATTTGTTTATTCACCATGGGGCATTCCCGCCAACTACCGTATGATGCAAGGCTCAGGTGTCAATACGTACAAATGGGTGAATGAAGAAGGCGTTGCCGTGCTCGTCAAATACCATTGGGAGCCTAAACAAGGCATTAAAAACTTAACGCAACAGGAAGCCAGTGAAATTCAAGGAGCCAGCTTCAATCACGCAACACAAGACTTATATGACGCTATCGAACGCGGTGACTATCCAGAATGGGAGTTGCTCGTACAAGTAATGAGCGACGATGATCATCCAGAGCTCGACTTCGATCCACTTGATGACACGAAGTTGTGGCCAGAAGACCAATTCCCTTGGCTGCCTGTCGGTAAAATGATATTGAATAAAAATCCAGAAGACTATTTCACAGAAGTCGAACAAGCCGCCTTTGGTACAGGTGTCCTCGTCGATGGTCTCGATTTTTCAGATGATAAAATGCTGCAAGGTAGGACGTTTTCCTACTCAGATACGCAGCGTCACCGCGTGGGTGCCAACTATTTGCAACTACCCATCAACGCACCGAAAAAACATGTTGCAACAAACCAAAGCGGTGGGCAAATGCAGTTCAAAGTCGACCGTGCCCCTGGGCAAAACCCTCATATTAATTATGAGCCTTCGATGTTAGGTGGCCTACAAGAGGCAACACAACACGGCAAAGAACATACACCTTATCTTGAAGGGCACCTCGTACGGGAGTCCATCAGCCGCCAAAGCAACACCAAACAAGCTGGTGAAACGTACCGTAAATTCGAGGAATGGGAACGCCAAGACTTAATTTCAAACCTAGTCGCGGATCTCGCCAATTGTGACCCACGCATTCAAGACAAGATGGTAGCACTTGCCGAGGAAGCTGACGAAGAATACGGCCGCCGTTTACGCGAAGGCCTAGCCCAAGCTGCAAAAGGAGGCTCTAGCCAGAAGCCTCTTGGTAGTCGAGATGGGGACAAAGCGCCTGAGGAAGCTGTGGATAAAGGACATGAGGCGGAACCGTATTAACAAGTGCTAATCTAAAACAAAGATGCGATATGATGCTCTATCCCACAGATTTCTCTTTCAAAAATAGCTCACTCAAAGGATGTACAATCCTGAGTGAGCTATTTTTTCATGTTCCGTTGTTCCGTTAACATCTATGTCAGATTCTTTTTCAATTGATACGAGTTATACAATGGTGTATGATATACAGTATAGAAAGAGGTGCTTTGATGAGTGATTTATTGACTTCCTTAACGACTGAATTACGAAGGGGGACATTGACGTTGGCTGTTCTTAGTCAGCTAAAAACGCCACAGTATGGCTATTCACTCGTCCAGCTTCTTGAGAAATCCGGCATCGAAATCGACCAAAGTACGCTCTATCCTCTGCTACGACGTCTGGAAAAGCAAGAACTGCTGTCTAGCAGTTGGGATACAACCGAAAGTAGACCGCGAAAATATTACAAAATAAGTGATATCGGTATGGACGTTTTTGAACAGCTACAAGCAGAGTGGAAAAAAACGACAAAGGAATTAACACGCCTATTAGAGGGAGATGAAACCAATGGAACTGATTGAGGTCTATATACAAGAAGTAACGCGGCGATTACCCGAAAAAATGCGTGATGATATCGCATTGGAGCTACGCTCGACTATTGAAGATATGCTTCCGGACAATTATGCAGAAGTGCATGTCAAGCAAGCACTTGAGAAGCTTGGCAATCCAGCTTCTCTGGCCGCCCAATACCGAGATCGCCCTATGCACCTTATTGGGCCAAAGTTTTACGATGCCTATATCGCCATTCTGAAATTGACATTGACCATTGTTTCTATCGTCGTGCTATCATTATTTCTCCTGCAAAAAATTGCAGCCCTTTCAAGCGTGGAATCATGGTCCTTACTCACCATCTCAAGTGTAATTGGCGAAGCGATATGGATTGTGCTCGAAGCAGCTATCCAAAACTTCTTTTGGGTGACCATTGTTTTCATCATTTTAGAACGCACAATATCCCCCAACGTTCATGTTCCTTTAACACTGGCTGGTACCCCTTGGAAACCAGATGACTTGAAAGGTATTCCGAACGTTCCATTGAAAAAAGCCATCACCAAGAGCGAAATTGGCTTCGGTTTCTTCTGGCTCATCATTTGGGCTGCCGTTTACTTTAAAGCCATCAATCTAATTGGCGTCTATACGTCGACAGAAGGTCAAAAGGGGTTAGATTTTCTTATGCCTGTTTTTCAGCATGATGTTCTTCTTTCCTATTGGCCTATCGTCTCCTTACTTCTGCTGCTCGAACTATTTTTACTCGCCTATAAAGCGAAAATACGTCAATGGACATTCAAATTGGCAACGAGTAATGCAATCATTCACCTTATCGGTATCATGGCCTTTATTTTCATCGCTAGCAATCCTAATGTACTCAATCCAGAATTCGTCACCTTCTTCTCACAACTACTAGACAATTCCCAAGACAATTTATCCTCCTCACTCAACTGGATTTATGGAATTATTGTGCTCGCTGTCATTGTAACGAGTCTGCTAGATAGCTATACAGGATTTCGCAAAGCAAAGATGAAATAAGGCAAAAACAGGTACCCCAGTGATGGAGTACCTGTTTTTTATGAACAATTCTCAAAGAAAATAATCCGATTATTGAATGGATCCATAACGGTTAGTTCTTGCATTCCCCATGGCGTAAGTTCAAGACAAGGACGTGCAAAATTATAATCTTTCGCATGAAGGGTTGCAGTAAATGCTTGTATATGACTAACGCTCACCCTAATCGCAGCTCCCGGACTACAATCTCCGTGATGCTCCGTTAAGTGAATCGCACAATGCCCACGTGATATTTGCAAATATCGTGGAAAATTCTCTTCAAATCGATGCTCCCAATCTATTATAAAACCCAAATAATCCACGTAGAATGCTTTCGCCTTCTCGATATCGAAAATACGTAATATCGGTACGACACTTTCCATCCGAAACATCTGATTCATAGCTCCCACTCCCCATCTGGAAATCCCTAATCTTCCTTACTTTATCATACTCATCAAGAATCCTCCGCCATTTCATAAACAATACGAAAAAATTACAGGGTTTGTCCAAGTTCGTCAACTGCTCGTTGTAAAGCATACAGATGCCTTTTTTGTTCGAGTTCTTAAAACGTCCCAGATAGACTAATGAATTTATTGTGATAGCATACTATCATATTTTTTATTGGAGCCTTTATCATTTCAACCTAAATAAGAGATCCTTTTCGGCTTCAGCTCGTCTATTAAGGGAGCCTTTAATTTTTTCACTTTCGGGAATCATTATCGTCGTTTGTTCTGTCAATTTTTAAATAGGAATGACATACAGTAATAATTGTGAGAGAAAGCGTTCAACACACACATTTTTTTCGATTTTCTATACATGTTTTGTTACACTAAGATTTGTAGACATTTACTAGGAGGTGCTTAAGGTGAAATGGTTGAACCGTAACGTGAAGTCCATTCTTATACATCCGAATACCATCATTTTAATCCTACTATTCATTAAAATTATCGCCTTCCGCTTAGCCGTTTTTCATAATAAATCAGTTATTCATATTGCACTCATCGAATTCCCACTTTGGGCATTTATGCTATCACTTGTGATTCTATTCGCGAAGAAACGTGCTTGGACGAGCATCTTCCTATTTAACGCCCTATTATCCGTCCTTTTTATTGCGATTATTTATTACACACGCTACTTTTCAACGATTCCATCTTATTACGATTTACAACAACTGTATCAATCGAATTCGGTAGGTGGAACGATTGGCTTGCTAAGCAAACCGTATGATTTCCTATTTTTATTCGACGTGTTGCTGATCATTCCAATTGCATTTTATTTCAAATCAAAAAAAGCGAAACTTTCTGTGCAGTTGAGTAAACGATTAGCCGTGCTATTTGGCTGCATCGGTCTAGTCACAACACTCCTTGCATTCAGGCAGCCACTTATTGACGTTTCCTATTTTGCAAAAGAGAACGGCTATTTACAATCGCAAGCCGTGCAAGTTTTCACACGTAGTTTCGGGACTGCACTTGCCTCTGATAGTAATTTATCCGAACAAGACATTGAAAAGTTAAAGGGCAATGATTATGTTCCATCCACCGAACATAAATCCTATGGCATCGCCAAAGATCGGCATGTATTTGTCATTCAAGTGGAGTCGCTACAAGGCTTTGTGCTCAATAAAAAAGTGAATAACCAGGAGATCACACCGTATCTAAATGCGTTATTAAAGGAAAGTACATACTTCGATAACGTCTATCAGCAAATCGGGGCAGGCAATACATCTGACGCAGAATGGCTGATGCATACGTCCATTTATCCAGAAGGAATGGATCCAACAGTCAACGTCATTAGCGGCGAGCCTGTTCCCTCCTTGCCACGTACGTTGCAAGAGCACGGTTATGGCACTGCGACCTACCATGCAGATGATATTACCTATTGGAGCCGCGAAAAACTCTATCCAGCACTTGGCTTTGAGTACACATATACAGATCAAGAAATTCCAGCTGAGCAGGAAATCGGCTTCGGACCGGCAGATGAAGTATTGTTCAATTTCGTTTCTGACCAACTCCCTGCTCAACTAAAAGCGCATGAAAAAATATACGCCAACATTGTTACACTGACAAGCCATACACCATTTGAAATGCCTGAGCATCTTGAATACCTCTCTTTGCCTGAGAATTACGAGGGCACCTATGTCGGCAATTACTTGCAATCCGTCCGTTATGTAGATGAACAAATCGGAGAATTCATAGAGACGCTAAAAAAAGAAGGGCTGTATGATGACTCATTGATTTTAATTTACGGAGATCATTCAGGTATTCATGGGGCACCGGTCACGAAAAATGATGAGGCCATTCTTTCAGATATACTCGACCATCCGTACAACTTACAAGATCGCTTTACCATTCCAGTGATTTTCACAGGTGGTGGGCTTTTCACAGGAGAAACCATTAGCCATTTAGGTGGACAAATCGACTTAATGCCAACCTTATTGAACTTACTCAGTATTGAGCATAATGCGCAGATGATTGGCCATAATTTGTTTCAGTACAAACATAATTTGCTCGGCATGCGCTACCATTTGCCAGGTAGTTCGTTCATCAACGATAACACGCTCTATGTTGCACCCAGCGCTAAATTGCCAGCAATCTTGTATAACTCAAAAACAATGAAAGAAAAGAACCGGACCAATCAAACACAGCAATCAATCGATAACACCTTAAAAATTATGCAACAATCTGATCAGATTTTGAAATCCTACGGAAAATAAAATGGAGTGATCTTCACAATCGAAGATCACTCCATTTTTATTGTATCACCGCGATTGTTCCAACTTTCGAATGGCAGGAATCATTGCACAGAAGACGGATAACAACAGTACCGCAACTCCCGAGATGGTAAACCAATTATGCACACCTAGCCGATCTGCAAACAAAGCCGATAAAATTAAACCTCCCGGCATCGCCAGCGAAAAAAGACTACCAAGTAAACCAAATACACGTCCCAAATATTCAGGTGCTATCTTTTCTTGAATGAGCGCTGTAAATACCCCATTGAAAAAAGGCGCTGATACCCCCATTAGCATACACATCACCGCAAATGCGATGAAACCATTGACAGACAGTAAGCCTGAAATGGTCAATGCCGCCCCCATTAAAAATAACGAAGCCACAATGCTCATCGCCCGATTTTTAAAGCCACCTGTCACACCGAGGACAACTCCGCCGCTCAACATTCCTACTGCAAACAAAATTTCAACAATCGCAGCGTGCTTCGTTGTCCCTCCAAAGTATTCCATACTCATCAATGGAAATAATGCATTGATTGGCATGTAGATAAACGAATACATCGCTCCAATCCATAGCAAGGCAAATAAGGCTTGATGGCTTTTGAGTATTGCATAGCCCGCCTTCATCTCACCTAACACACTTGTCGTCGCACTCACAACACGCTCATGCTTTGGAATCATTATAAAGACAACTGTTATGCTGGCAATAATAGCCCCAACAATATCGAGATAAATCACTGCTGTTAAATCCCATGCTGCATACATAAATGCCGCTATTGCAGGACTTAAAATAAAACTCACCGATTGAAGCGATTGTGTATACCCCGCACATTTAGTTAGTTGTTCTTCTGGCACTAAAAGTGGTGTAATCGCACCAAGCGCTGGTGTGTGGAAAGCTGTACCTACACTGCGCACAAATAAAATCACCATGACAAGCCAGACCGGTAACTCCATTGTCAAGACGAGAAAGGCCAATAGTCCACCTGCCGCCGCAATAATCAAGTCTGCTCCAATCATCACAAATTTTCGGTTCCATCGATCCACTAATACCCCGATGAAAGAGCCAAATAAAGCTTGTGGCAAAAAGCCGACTATTGCTGCAATCGACAGTACAGCAGCTGAGCCTGTTGTATCTGTTAAATACCAAATAATCGCCATTTGTAACACAGCACTTGTAATTAGCGAAATCGCTTGCCCTGTCCAAATTGTAAAGAAATTCCGTTGCCAGTTGTTATTATTCATTGTGATCTTCTCCTATATTTTTATTGGTAATCTAGTGATTTAGGCAATAAAAAATACAGGCTAAAATCCGCACAATGCGCTTTAGTCTGCATACTTAAAAGAAGAAGTACATATATGATTGACACTCCAGCACAAGTCAAAATTTCTGACATCCACTAGAGATTTAACTTAGCTCGACAGGAAGTTTGTAGTCCTGCCGAGTCAAGTTAATAAGGGCTAGGCACATCCCGCCTAAGCCATCTTCATCTATGTATTCGTAAATAATAAGTATGACAAAAAAGCCCACGTATCGTGTGGAAAAAATCTGCTTTTTATTGCCAACTTACCAAATACGAACATAATACATGAAAACAGCCCCCCTTTTCTTGTTACTTGGAATTATGCCATAGCTTCCATGAGATTACAACTGCTATGTCTATAACAATAGCTTTGTATGCCGTCAAACATACAAAGCTATTGCTTTTGAATAATTAAAAATCAAAGTTATCCGGATCTGGACCTACTCGGTGATTCTGATTCAAGTTATGAATACGTTCCATATCTTCCGCTGTTAATTCGAAATCAAAAATTGTTGCATTTTCAGCAATGCGATGTGCTTTTGTCGATTTTGGAATCGTAACAACGCCATTTTGTAAATCCCAGCGCAAAATGATTTGAGCCACAGACTTCCCGTACTTATCTGCAATTTCTTGAAGATCTTGGTTATCGAGCAATTGACCTGCCATCAGCGGGGACCACGCTTCCAACTGAATACCTTGCTCTTGACAAAAAGCATGCAATTCTTGTTGTGTCAAATGCGGATGGTATTCCACTTGGTTAACCATTGGTTTAATTTCCGCATCTTTCAATAGATCTTCAAGATGATGAATTTGGAAGTTACTGACGCCAATAGCCTTCACTCGCCCTTCTTTATAAAGCGTTTCAAGTGCCCGCCATGTCTCTTTATATTTCCCCACCACAGGCCAGTGAATGAGGTATAAATCCAAATACTCTACGCCTAACTTCTTCAAACTCTCTTCGTAAGCTGCAATGGTCGTTTCATACCCTTGCTCCGCATTCCAAACTTTCGACGTGATAAACACATCTTCCCTCGCAATACCCGCTTCGCGTATCCCTTGTCCAACCCCGACTTCATTACCGTAAATCGTTGCCGTATCAATACTGCGATAACCATGTTGGATCGCTGTTTTTACCGCATCTACGAGTTCTTGCCCTTCTTCCACTTTAAAAACACCAAGACCGAACCAAGGCATTTCCACACCATTATGCAATGTTGTTGTCGATTGTAAGTTTTTCATTTTTAGCTACCTCCATTTTCAAATTTAAGACAGCTTCAATCGCTGCTGATCTTTTCTTTCTAGCATTCGGCTGACCCCTGTTAATATTGCAGCCATCCCGACCATTAGCGCACCAATCCAAGCCGTATGAATGAGCCCTAGTGAATCAGCTATGACTCCTCCTACATATGCGCCCATCGCAATGCCCGCATTAAAGGCAGCTATGTTCATAGCTGAAGCGACGTCCACTGCACTCGGGACAAATCGTTCAGCTAACATGACGACATACACTTGCAGTCCCGGCACGTTCATAAAAGCAAACAAGCCCATGAAAAGTATGGTCACTAAACCAGTCATTTTAAAGGGTGCCGTAAATGTTAATACTAACAGCACAATCGCTTGTGCAATAAACATATAGAACAGTGAACGAATCGGGTTGTTATTCGACAGCTTGCCACCAATCATATTCCCAATGGCAATCGCAATCCCATAAACGAGTAAGATCATCACAATTGCCCCTTGTGTAAATCCCGTAATCGTCTGAAGTAATGGCGATAAGTAAGTGAAGACAACGAACGTTCCTCCATACCCGAGCGCCGTAATGCCCAATACCAATAATATTCGACCATTTGTCACAAGCTTAACCTGATCCCGAATCGTTGTCGGAGGGCTTTGTCGTAAATCAGATGGGATAAGCAAACTGTTCGCGATAAACCCGACAATTCCGATGACAACAATGGCCACAAAGGCAAAGCGCCAACCAAACTGTTGACCAATAAATGTGCCAAATGGAACCCCCGTAATCGTCGCAACCGTTAGTCCTGTAAACATAATCGAAATTGCGCTTGCTCTACGATTTTCAGGAACTAAATCCGCAGCAATCGTCGAACCAATGGACATAAAGACACCATGGGCAAAAGCAGCAATAACACGGCCGATCAATAACACGCTGACGCTCGTCGCACCTGCCGCAATCACGTTCCCTCCTATAAAGATTACCATAATCCATAACAATAAGGACTTCCGTGGCCTCCTAGAAGTAAGTGATGTTAAAACCGGCGCGCCTACCATGACACCCAATGCATACAAAGAAACCGTTAGTCCTGCTGTTGTCATTGATATCATTAAGTCTTGGGCTATCACCGGCAACAGTCCGACACTAACAAATTCTGTTGTCCCAATCGCAAATGCACTGATAGCCAATGCAAGTAGCGCCAACATACTTCGCTTTTTATCTCCAATCATCTTTTCACATCCTGTCTTTTCTTCGCTGTATGATGTAAGTTACAAAGAGCTGAATATCGTATAATTCTACCGGCAAATGTTAGTATGAATCACGGGGATTAAAAAGAAAAGTACGCACTTTAAAGTACGATAGGCACCCAAAAGTGATATAGGTACTTTCAAGTTCCTATAAACGAGGAGGATAACGATGACAAAAAAGAAGTACAACATATCCGTCGAAGCGACATTAGAAGTAATCGGTGGGAAGTGGAAATGTGTCATTCTATGCCACTTAACACACGGAAAAAAACGGACAAGTGAATTGAAACGCCTCATGCCCGACATTACACAAAAAATGCTCACGCAACAATTACGAGAGCTAGAGGCAGATGGCGTCATTAATCGGATTTCTTATAACCAAGTACCACCAAAAGTAGAATATGAACTAAGTGAATACGGTTTAAGTTTAGAAAGTATATTAGAAGCGCTATGTGCATGGGGAGACGTTCATATTACAAAGGTATATGGAGATAAATTCTCTGTCCTAGAGGACGGTATCTTAAACGATAAGCTGAAATCATAATTTATATAAAAACGAGATTCCACGTAAGCGGAATCTCGTTTTTATACCCCCATAAATGCTTCTGGGTACTGGACTGTCCCCTGCGCATTGTCCAGCGCACCATGTTGCAGTTCCATGACCATAAATGCTTCATCCGGCACATCGAATGGTGCTTTGATGCCCTTGCCACTCGCTAGCGTAAAACCGAATTTCGGATAATAATCGCTATGCCCTAACACAACAACAGATGCGTAGCCAAGCTCCTGACTGCGTTTCAAACCCTCTTTGATTAACAATGAACCTATGCCTTTGTGTTGAAAATCCGGTTTCACTGCCATTGGTGCCAGTGCCAATGACTGCACAGCCCCTACCGTTGTTTCAATATGAATGACACTAAAAAGAATATGGCCGATGATTTCCCGCTTGTCGCTTTCAGCTACCAACGATAGTTCTGGAATAAAGGCATCGGATCCTCGAAGGTTAGCAATGAGCTCCGACTCCCCTTCTTGCCCAAAAGCAAGATCATTCACTTCTTTTATAACCGCAAAATCTCGCGGTTGCTCTACTCGAATAACTGTCAAAATTGTTCCTCCTTTCTCTATGTACTGTACACCACTAGTATACAACGATTTGACACAAAAAACGGCTTACGCTTTCCCATTTGCGTAAGCCGTTTTTCATTTACATTAATCTGTCGGAACGACTTCAATCTCAATTCGATCTTTCTCAGTACCCGCAACAACAACTGCAGCAGATGCATCTCCGACAACATTCACGCTTGTGCGCATCATATCCAAAACTCGGTCGATTCCGGCAATCAACGCAATTCCTTCGAGCGGCATATTGACGGAGGTTAACACCATTGCTAGCATAATCA